>PABI01000078.1 GCA_002699125.1 Anaerolineaceae bacterium | reverse complement strand
TCCTACTGGAATGTTTTGGCGAACTTACCAGTATGCACGATGAATCCTTTTGCGCCAATTCTGCCGTTTTTAATGTTCAATCACGGTTTACCGTGGTGATACCCGCGTTTGTTGCTGGGCTTTTTTCTTGGGTTTTCGTTTCTCCATCAGGTATGATACGGGTAAATTTTATTAACCTGTAGGATTTGATAGGCAAGAAACCAAGTTGTGATCTTGTGTGTTCTTAAAAAGTAATGACTTCAAAAACCAATGGCATAGTCGAAGGAAACCTGCAAAAGGCTCCTTTTTTTTCAGGTGGTGCTCGTGACTTGGTGCGCGCACCACATCGTTTTTTCTTACAGCTTACCCAGGAGTACGGCGACATCGTGCAATATCGGGCCACGCCGGAACAGGCGTACCTGCTCAATCATCCCGATTTTGTGAAGCATGTGTTGGTGAGCAACGGCCGTAACTACACCAAAGAGACCCATCTCAATAAATACATGCTGCAATCCCTCACCGGGCAAGGGCTGCTCACCAGCGAAAATCCACTGTGGCGTAAACAGCGCCGCCTGATCCAGCCGTTTTTTCACCGCAGCTATCTGGCCAACTTTGCCGACCTGATGGTCGAGGCTACCCATGAAACGTTGGCCAGAATTGACGCCCATGCGGCCCAAAATGAACCGTTCGACATTGCCAGCGAGATGATGACGCTAACGTTGAACATCGTTTCGCGGGCGCTGTTTGGCTACGATATCGATGAGCAATCGCATCGCATTGGGGATGCGGTGAATACGCTCATCGAAATTGCCAAGCCCAAGCGCCGCCGCTTCCAAGAGATGCTGCAGGTGCTGGACGAGATTGTGTATGGCTTCATTCAACAACGTCGCCAACGGCCGCATGGCGAGCAGCGCGATTTGCTGGATATGCTCATCCAGGTGCGCTATGAAGATAGCGGTGAGGCGATGGACGATGTGCAAATTCGGGACGAGGTGATGTCACTGCTCATTGCCGGGCATGAAACCACGGCCAACACGCTCGGCTGGCTGTGGTATTTGCTGGCCCAACACCGGGAAGTTGTGGAGAAGATAGAGGCGGAACTGGATTTGGTTTTGAACGGCCGTTCCCCCACCATCACCGACTTCCCCCAACTGGAATACAGCAACAAAGTCATCAAAGAATCGATGCGCCTCTACCCGTCTGCCTGGTCCATCAGCCGCCACACTTTGGCCGACGATGAAATTGGTGGCTACCATATTCCGGCCGGTGCCATTGTGGCTCTCAGCCCCTACACCTTGCATCGCCATCCTGCTTTTTGGCCCAACCCGGATAAATTCGACCCTGAACGTTTCACCCCCGAGCAAGAGGCGGCACGACATCGCTACGCCTATATCCCCTTTGGGGCCGGTGCACGCAAATGCATCGGCGATCAGTTTGCCCTCATGGAGAGTATCATCATCCTGCCGATGGTGCTGCAAAAGTTCCACCTGCACCTTGTTCCCGAGCATCCCATTGAGGAACATGCCCTCGTCACCCTACGCGCCAAACACGGCATTTTAATGACCGCAACAAGAAAATAAAACTTGGCTTGACAGGTGACTTTAGTAATGCTAAACTGTCACTTACACGTGTAAATTGGCACGTGTAAATCCTCAAATGAACTGTCTTGTAGGTCGATTTTGAGCGAGGGGCGCAAACAAGGAAGAGGGCTCAAAATCGAAACAGGTTCTCAGGTCTATGAAACGACCCACGCAAGTCGATGTGGCCAAACGAGCCGGCGTTTCCCGAGCGACTGTTTCCTATGTGGTTAATGGTCTGGCAAACGGCCGTGTCCCCATCTCTGAAGAAACCCGCCAGCGCGTATTAGAGGCCGTAGCCGAACTAGGCTACATGCCAGACGCCCGCGCGCAAGCTCTACGCTCCGGCAGCACACGAACCATCGGAGCCATCATCCCCGACATCCGTAATCCCCACTTCTGGGAATATGCCAATGGAATAGAGCAAGAAGCCCGCGCTCATGGTTACCGCATCATTCTCTCCAGTACATCGCTCAGCCAAGAATATGAAGATGACACACTACAAGACCTGGCTCAGCGAAGAATTGATGGCCTCATATTGCAAGGATCTTTCACCACGCAGACGAAAAAAGTCAACAATACCTTGTCACAGCTTATCAAGCGACAGCTTCCCATTGTCAAAATAGGTGAGCCTACCGAAAATATCGACTCGGTGTGGTCAGACTACCGCACTGTAACCCAGGAAATCATGACTTATTTGCTCTCCTTAGAGCATCGCCGGATTGGTTTGATCTATGGGGTGGCTCCACCTATTCTCGCCGAAGATCGGTTAGTTCCATACCGGGAATGTTTGCAGGCAGCCGGTGTGCCGGTTGACCCGGAGCTGATTGCCCAATGTGGCCCCACCATTGAAGATGCCTATCAGGCTGCACTACAACTTCTTCTGCTTCCTTCAAGACCTACTGCGCTGATTGCCATCAACGATATGCTTGCCGTTGGCGTACTGAGGACTGCTGCCGATCTCGGCTTACAGGTGCCAACCGATCTGTCCCTGGTCAGTTACGACAATATCCCTATGGCTAATTACCTTGTGCCGCGCCTGACAACCGTCTCCAAAGATGCCGTTAAATTTGGACAGGAAGCTGTCAGGCTTTTACTGGCACGTATTGAACAACCGAATCGGCCTGTGCAGCGGGTAGATATGCCTATTCGTTTAATTGTACGCGAATCAACAGGCCCGGCTCCGGTCCTTATGACACAAGGAGGTGACGATGGTTAGAGCTTGCTGACTGTGTTCTACTTTAAGTTTACAGAACCGCATTACGAAGCAGCACCATCGTGTTGTAATCGGCTCACAGCTTAAGAGAAAACCGAAGAGATTCGGCCGATTACTTAGAATCTATCCAAAAAAGCCACAGAGGAAAAAGAGAAGATAGAGAACTTGAGACTATCCTCAAAAATCTCTGTGCACTCTGTGGCCAATATTTGGATAGGTACTTAATAAAAAAGGAGATACTGCATATCTTGGCAGACGACAGTATCTCCCCATTGGGATGAACAAAACCCCCTTGGCACTTTACGTGCGGGGGCTTCGCTCATCGTTTTTTATAACACGAAACTGGTTTGTTTACCATATCTCCTTTATTTGCTGCTGCCGTATGCCTTAATTGCCTGAACGCAAGTTTAGGCGGAGGGTAATGACAAATGAACAAACGGTTTCCTCTTAGAATCAGAACAATGCTTATTCTTCCCTTTTTGGTTGTGGCCCTTACCCTGGCGTTTGTGTTTTCCTTTGCCATCACGGCATCAGCATCTTCGGGGTCTCAGGCTTTGCTTGAAACGGCCGAATACGACCTCAATGAATGTCCCTGGATGGACACATCACTAACGGCCGATCAGCGGGCCCATCTGCTGCTAGATGCCAGTACCCTGGAACAAAAGATGCGTTGGCTCGTCGAACCATCTGCTAACAATCCAGAACAGACGGAATTTGGTGGTGGGTTTGGCGTCCCCGCCTACACAGTGCCACCCCAGGTACCTTGTGCCCCGTTTATCCAATACACTGATAGTCCCAATGCCGTTACGTCTCGTGGCGTCACCAATACCACGGCTTTCCCGGCCCAAATCGGCCTGGCGGCTACCTGGGATGAGGGATTGAGCCGGCTGAAAGGGCAAGCCCACGGCTATGAAGCCTTCTACAAAATGAACAATGTGCTCCTTGCTCCCGGTTTGGCCAGCGGTCGTGTTCCATACCTGGGCCGCAACTCTGAATACCTGGGTGAAGATCCACTTCTCGGTGGTCTCATTGCTGCGGCGCATATTCGCGGTATGCAAGAGGACAATCCAGAAGCACCTGTTGAAGCGGTCATCAAGCATTACACGGCCAATGAGCAGGAACTCGATCGGCGGGATAGTTCATCAAATATGGATGAGCGCACCCTGCGCCAGATTTACACGCTGCCCTACGAGATCGCCATTAAAGAAGGTGAACCCGGTGGCGTCATGTGCGCCTTTAACCAGATTAATGGTGAATTTTCCTGTGAAAACGGCACGCTTCTTAACGGTATCTTAAAAGAGGAAATAGGGTTCCGAGGCTGGGTCGTATCTGACTTCTTTGGCGTTTACGATGCCAGTGCCGCGCTTAACAGCGGTTTTGATCAGGAATTGGTGGGTGCTCGTGTTTTGAACCCGGACACGTTACACGCGCTGCTTGATTCCGGCGAGATTACGGAAGCAATGATTGACGAAGCGGCCTTCCGCGTTGTGCGCTCGCACTTTGCCGCCGGGCTCTTTGATCATCCCTTGCCGCCGGAACGGCTGCCTGATGTCTCGACACCAGAAAATCAGGCCGTGGCTCAGCGTATTGCCGAAGAAGGCTCGGTCCTGCTGAAAAACGAAGATGGGATTCTTCCGCTGGATAGTTCTGCCAGCACGATTGCCGTGATTGGCCCAACGGCCGTAATCACCGAAACGAATGGTGTGAATGCCGAAACCGCCTGTGGCACCAGCCGTCCAGGCGCCGACTGTAGCCGCATAGAAACGCCGCTCGTCGGCATAACCGCTCGTGCCGCCGTCGATGGCAGCACCGTTGTTTTCGACAACGGCAGTGATCTTGGAGCAGCGGCAGCAACGGCCGCCAGTGCCGATGTAGCCATTGTCTTTGGCTATTACACCCAGGGTGAAGGCAGCGATATGGAAGATTTGTCGTTGGATAACGATGGCGATGCGCTCGTCGCTGCTGTTGCCGCCGCCAACCCGAACACGATCGTCATCCTGCAAACCGGCGGCCCGGTGTTGATGCCCTGGATCGACGAGGTGAAAGGCATCTTCGAAGTCTGGTATGCTGGCCAGGAGATGGGTCCGGCCATTGCCGCCTTACTGTGGGGCGATGTCAACCCATCTGGCAAACTGCCGCAGACGTTCCCCGCTTCCGAGGCAGATCTACCTACGGCCGGTTCAGAAGCGCAGTATCCAGGCATCGTCGATGAAAATGGCATTCGCCAGGTAGAGTACAGCGAAGGACTCGAAGTGGGTTATCGCTGGTACGATGCCCAGGGGATCGAGCCTTTGTTCCCCTTTGGCTATGGTCTCTCTTACACCACCTTCGAGTATTCGCGCCTGCAGGTCACTTCCCGTGTGCAAGAAGGCCGATCCATCCTCGTGAAATTTGGTGTGACCAACACCGGCCCGGTAGCCGGAAGTGAGATCGCCCAGGTGTATCTCAGTCTGCCCAGCGGGTTGGGTGAGCCACCGAAGCGTCTGGTTGGCTGGGTCAAGGTGACGCTGGAGCCAGGTGAGCGTGAGTGGGTAACGATCGTTATTGACCCAGATTCCTCTGATCATCCGATGTCTTACTGGGACACAAGCAGCGATAGCTGGGTGACCCCGACCGGCAGATATACGGTACACGTTGGTTCCTCGTCTTCGTCAAGTGATTTGATGAGCCGAACGGTTCGTGTCTTCCCGCGTGACCGGCATGTGGGACATTAAACGATAACCTGTCATAAAGATTGAACCGTGCGCTGGACGTGCAGTTCGGCGCACGGTTTTTTAAAAATAACTTTACTTAAAGTCATAGAAGTAGGTTTTTTACAAAAAGGTCTAAAGGAGAAGAAAAATGAAAAAGCATTTTCTTTTGTTAACGTTAGTAGCTATCTTTGCCCTGCTGCTCGTAGGTTGTGGTGGGGAAACGGCCGATGAGCCCGTTGAAGATGCGGTGGATACGGCCGTTGACGAATCAGCCGAAAGTGAAACGGTCGAGGAGCCGGTCGTAGAAGAGGAAGCTGTCGAACCTATTACGCTGACTTACCTCGTTGATGATGGCGAGGCCGACCAGCTCATAGCCCATACGCTCGCCGATGCCTATATGGAATCGCATCCCAACGTGACCATTGAAATTGAAAATCGGCCGCAGGGTGGCGATGGCGACAACGTCGTCAAGACGCGCCTGGCCACCGGCGATATGACCGACGTTTTCTGGTACAATGCTGGTTCACTGCTCCAGGCCCTGCAACCGTCAGAGACGCTTGTTGACCTAACCAATGAACCGTTCATGGACAACGTTGACGATGCATTCAAGCAGACCGTATCACAGAATGGGCAGATCTTTGGCGTGCCAAACCAGTCGTCAATGGGTGGTGGCATCCTCTACAATAAGCAGGTCTATGAAGACCTGGGGCTGAGCGTGCCCATGACCTGGGAGGAGTTTGCCGCCAACAATGAGGTGATCAAGGAAGCGGGTATCGCACCGGTTATTGCCACCTTCGGCGACACCTGGACTTCGCAGTTGTTCGTGCTGGCCGACTATTACAACGTTCAGGCGGCCAACCCCAACTTTGCTGAAGAATTTACGGCCAATGAGGCCAAGTATGCCACAACCCCGTCGGCTTTGGCCGGTTTTGAATACGTGCAGGAAGGCTACGAAAAAGAATGGTACCAGCAGGATTATGCGACAGCGACATTCGATCAAGGGTTGGAGATGCTTGCCAATGGCGAGGGCGCGCATTACCCGATGTTGTCCTTTGCTCTCCCCACCATCGCCACGAACTTCCCCGACAAGGCGGACGACATTGGTTTCTTCGCCCAGCCCGGCCCGTCCGCCAATGAGAATGGGGCGACCATCTGGATGCTCTCAGCTAACTACATTCCCCAGACCACCACTGGCGAAAAACTAGAAGTAGCCAAGGACTTTCTGGCGTTTACCGTTTCCCCTGAAGCCATCGCGGCACTCAATGAGAATGCGCCACCCTCAGGCCCGTACCTCGTGAAAGGTGCCGAGCTACCTGATGATGTTCTGCCAGCCGTACAGGATATCGCGGCTTACATCGACTCTGGTAACTCCGCTCCTGCGCTGGAGTTCCTCTCTCCGGTTAAGGGCCCCAACCTTGAGCATCTCCTGGTTGCCGTTGGCACCGGCCAGATGACGGCCGAAGAAGCCGCTGCGGCTTACGATGAAGATGTTAAGCAGCAAGCGCAGCAGCTTGGTTTGCCAGGGTGGTAATCAGCTCTGTTTAAAGGTTACCCTTTATGTTTCTGAGGGCCGACTGTAGTAAATCGCCGGCCCTCAGAAAACATAAAGCTTCTGAAAGGGAGTTCTTATGTCCACCCCTGTTCGATCACGGGCAGTCTTGCACACTTATCCGAACTGGTTTTACGTCCCGGCGGCAATTGTGTTCGGCTTGTTTTTCCTTGTGCCGACGGCCATGGCATTCTACTACAGTCTGACCCGCTGGACGCTGTTCGACGCAACTTTCATCGGATTGGACAACTATGTCACCTTTTTTAACAATCCTTCGCTTAGTTCCGGGCTGAGGAACACCATCATTTATGCCGTGCTCACCAGCGGCCTCAAAGTCATTATCTCACTGCCGCTGGCCATGTTGCTCACCTCAAATATTCGGTTCAAGGGATTTTTCCGGAGCATCACCTTTTTTCCGGTACTGGTCAGTACCGTCGCCGTCGGCATCACCTTTTCTATGCTCATGCAGCCATCAACAGGACTAATCAACACAGCCCTCGGCTTTATCGGGCTGCCGCAGCCAAATTGGCTGGGGAATCCGGATCTGGCACTGTATTCGGTGATTATTGTTGATGTCTGGAAGGGCCTGGGCATCGCAACGGTCATATTTATGGCCGGTATTTTATCGATCCCCGAAGAATATTTTGAAGCTGCCCGGCTGGAAGGGGGACTCTGGGTGAAATTCCGTCACGTCATTATTCCCATGGCCCGCAACGCCTCCTTCACCGTCATCCTGCTGTCATTTATCGGCGGACTGCGGACCTTCGATGTGATCTGGACCATGACCCGCGGCGGTCCTGGCTTTGCTTCAGACGTCCTCACCTCCGTGATTTACAAACAGTATCAGGCCGGTTTCTATGGTCTGTCAACCGCCGGTAACGTTGTGCTTTTCATTCTTGTTACCATCATTGTCTATCCGCTCATGAGCTACTTCAACCGCAAGGAAATTGAACTATGAGAGCGCGCAAGGTCATTACGAGCGTCTTGACAGATGTTGCCATGTTCGTCACCTTTGGTGTTGTCTTTATCGTGCCGTTCATCTTTATCCTGCTGAATGCGGCCAAGACACGTCAGGAAGCCGCTCTCTTGCAGTTCAGCTGGCCGAGCGAGTTTCAGTTGTGGCAAAACCTTCGGGAAGTGATGACTTTTGGCGACAATCGCATGGTTCTGGCGCTGTGGAACAGCACGCTGCTCACCGTTGGTTCTGTCACGCTGATTGTTCTGTTTTCCGCGCTGGTCGCCTTTGTAATGCAGCGGCGCAGCGACCGGCTGGCCTCGGTGGTGGGTTCGTTCATGCTGGCAGGGCTGATTATTCCACCGGCCGTTGTGCCTACGGTCTTCTTTCTGCAATGGATTGGTCTTTATAAAACCCTCTTGGGCATGATCATGGTTGATGTCGCTTACACGATGCCCTTTGCCATCCTGATTTTCCGCACGTTCATGAATAACATTCCCAGAGAGCTTGATGAATCAGCCCTGATTGACGGGGCATCTTCAATGCGTGTATTTTTCACCATCATTTTGCCCTTGCTGCGTCCGGCCATTGTGACAGTGGTTGTGACCTCCTCGGTGACCATCTTCAACGATTTTGTCGGGCCGCTTTACTTTCTTCCGGGAGCGGAAAACGTCACGGCGCCTCTCACATTGTTCAGCTTCATTAGCCAGTTCAGCTCGCAGTGGAACCTGCTTTTCGCCGATGTGGTGATCATGACAATTATCCCCTTCATCGTGTTCCTGTTCTTTCAGAGACAGCTTGTATCGGGGATGATAGGTGGTGCGATCAAAGGCTAAGGGTTTGCCCGTTTTCAACTTTAGATTTTGGAGAACGGGCAAACCTTGCGGATGCGTTTCCTTATCAAAAGCTACTTGTGAACGCATCCTAAGTTGCTGATTTCGAACCCACACATTCACCCATAAAAAAGCCGGAGAACACTTTAAGGAAGTGTTGATCATGTCTACTACAATTATTTCAAACTTAACCTGTGAATATCAAATCAATCCCCTGGGAATTGATGTGCTTCAACCTCGTCTGAGCTGGCAAATGCAGAGCGAGCGACGTGGTGTGTACCAATCGGCTTACCAAATATGGGCTGCGCTCTCAGAAGCCAGTTTGGCCGGTGGCCAGGCGCTTTTATGGGACAGCGGAAAAGTTGAAACTGATCAATCGATCCAGGTGCCGTATGATGGTCCGCCGCTGGTCTCCGGCCAGCGTGTCTATTGGAAAGTGCGGGTCTGGGATGAGCGCGGCGAGCAAGCTGAAAGCTCCCCAGCCTGGTGGGAAATGGGTTTGCTGGCCGGCAGCGATTGGCAGGCTGACTGGATCACCCCAGACTGGGACGAAGACGTCAGTCGGCCACATCCATGCCCGCTGTTGCGCCAAACCTTCGATGTAGATAATGATCTTGTCTCTGCACGCCTCTATGTCACCAGTTTGGGACTTTACGAACTGCGATTAAATGGGCAGCGAGTGGGTAATGCTGTTCTAACCCCTGGCTGGACCAGCTACCAGCATCGTCTGCAATACCAGACTTACGATGTGACCGATCTACTGCGTGACGGTGAAAATGCTATGGGGGCGATTCTGGGCGACGGTTGGTATCGCGGCTATATGGGCTTCACGGGAGAGCGTAATTTATATGGTGAACGGTTGGCACTGTTGCTGCAATTGGAGCTGACGTATGGAGACGGCCGTTCCCAAATCATAACCAGTGACGAACAGTGGCGCGCTACGCTTGGCCCGATCCAAATGTCTGATATTTACATGGGGGAGATTTATGATGCCCAGCTGGAGAAGCCAGGTTGGGACCAAACTGGATATGACGACGGTGATTGGCACGGCGTGTGCCGGCTGGATCATCCCAAAGAAAATGTTGTGGCCCAGGTTGGGCCATTGGTTACGCGGCAGGAGGCGATACGGCCGTTACAAATCCTGCATTCGCCCAAAGGCGAAACCATTCTAGACTTTGGCCAAAACATGGTCGGCTGGGTCAAAATGCGCGTTCGCGGTCCGGCGGGTACGACGATCACGCTGCGCCATGCTGAGGTGCTGGATCAGCATGGCAACCTCTATACCGAAAATCTGCGAATTGCGGACCAACTCGTACGCTATACTTTAAAAGGTCTTCCGGATGCCGATGAAGTTTTTGAGCCCCGTTTCACCTTTCAGGGATTTCGCTATGTATCGGTAGCGGGTTTTCCCAGCGAACCTGCGCCGGAAAACTTCACCGGTGTTGTGCTGCACTCGGATACGCCAACAACCGGTTCCTTTGAATGCTCCAACCCGCTCATCAACCAGTTGCAGCACAACATTGTTTGGGGGCAGAAAGGCAACTTTGTCGATGTACCCACCGACTGCCCGCAGCGCGATGAGCGCCTGGGCTGGACCGGGGATGCACAAGTCTTCATCCGTACCGCCTGCTTCAACATGAATGTTGCCGGCTTTTTTACCAAATGGCTGCGCGATTTAAGCGCCGACCAGCTGCCCAGCGGCAGCGTGCCGTTTGTGGTGCCGGACGTCATTGCCAAAACCGGCTCCGGCGAATTAAGCGCGGCCGATGGCGCAGGTGCGGCCGCCTGGGGGGATGCGGCCATCATCTGCCCCTGGACGATTTACCTGTGTTACGGTGATAAACGTTTGTTAGAAGAGCAATATGAAGGCATGGCCGGTTGGGTCAATTACATGCGCAGCCGGGCCGATGAAGACACTATCTGGCGCAGCGATTTTCAATTTGGCGATTGGCTGGATTATCGTGGCCAGGATGATCGTTTGCCCACGCCGGTAACCAACAATGAGCTGATTGCCACGGCCTTTTTTGCCTATAGTGCTCGTCTGCTGGCAGATATAGCCCGGCTGTTAGGCAAAAGCAGCGATGCAGACTGTTATGCGGATTTAGCCCAAAAAGTGACCAAAGCGTTCAACGACGAATTTGTAACGCCCACCGGTCGCATTGGCCCTAACACGCAAACGGCCTATGTATTGGCCCTGCATTTTGACCTGCTGCCGGAGTCAGTGCGCCCGCTGGCTGCCAAACGGCTGGCAGAGGAGATACGCCGCGGTGGTTATCATTTGACAACCGGCTTTGTGGGCACGCCGTATTTGTGCCACGTGTTGAGCCGTCATGGCTATACAGACGTGGCTTACAAGCTGCTGAACCAGGAAGAGTACCCGTCTTGGTTGTATCCGGTGAAGCAGGGAGCCACGACGATTTGGGAACGGTGGGACGGTATCAAGCCGGACGGCAGTTTTCAGGATGCGGGGATGAATTCATTTAACCATTATGCTTATGGGGCTGTTGGCGATTGGCTTTACCAGGTGGTGGCGGGCATTGACATTGATCCTAACGTGCCGGGGTATAAGCGAATTCTGATCCAGCCGCAGCCAGGTGGGGGGTTGACTTATGCTGAGGCCGCGCTTGATTCGATGTACGGCCGTATCCAATCCAAATGGACGCTCGAAAACGAGGTTTTTCAACTGACTGTAACCATTCCGCCAAACACAGAAGCTGTCGTACATTTACCGGCTTCAGCAGTAGAGAACATTACCGAACAGGGACAGCCTTTAGATCAGGTAGAAGGCATTTCTCAGATTGGGCAGGAAGGGGAAACGGCCGTGCTTCACATTAGCTCCGGTCAATACAACTTTGCCGTCAACAAAAGCAAGGTGGTTCAATCAACCGGGGGATAATACCGGTCGATGTTGTTGGCGTCGATAAAGACGTGGTTCATATAAACGGCCGGTGGCACCGATTCGCCCCGCAAAATCTTAAGCGCCAATTCCATTAGCTTTTCACCGTATCGTTCCGGCATGTAGGCGGTTGAGCCAATCAAGCGTGACTTGGGATCGCGAATTTCGCTTCTGATCAAACGGTCTGCGCCCTGTCCCACAATCACCACATCCGCCTCACGATCAGCATTCCGCGCGGCTTGCAGAGCACCTAATGCCGCTTCATCATTGAAGGAAACGATGGCGATCTGATGCTTATCGGGCATCCTTTGCAGGGCTTCTGCCACCCCTTTTTCACTGATGGCGCTGGTATTGCCGCAATCGATGTGCTGGATGTGTTCGGCAGACAATTGCTCGATAACTTCTTGCAGGCCGTCCAACTGCCCCTGAATGCGGGCTTCGGGCAGCGACCCGGCTCTGGGTTCTTCTAAAACGAGGAGGTGATCGATACGGCCGTTCCATTCTCCCATCACCCATTCGCCCAACGCCACACCAGCCATGTGCCCCGCTCGGTAATTGTCCACGCCAAAAAAGGTTGCGCCCACCATGGGAATATCCACGGCAATGACGGGAATATCTGCTTGCTGAAACTTGTTCATAATCAGATTGCCGGCTTTGTAATCAATCTGATATTCAATGACCAGGTCAATGTTGCGCTGAATCAGCCGGTCGGCTACCCGCAGCGCTTCCTCGCCACTTAAGCGATTGTCCGCCACCACCAGATTAATGTTGCCCAAATCTGCGGCCGTACGCTCCAGGCTGCGGCGCACATCAACAGCAAAAGGCAACTCTTCACTTTCGTTGGCAAAGCCAATTGTAAATTGGGGTTTATCTCCATCAACTGTAAATGAGCGCACGGTATTCTCGCCGCAAATCGTCAGGTTGATGTTTGCCTGCTGCATCTGCTCGATGAACTCAGGGGTAACGTCGCTGTCTGTAAAAAAGTGGGAAATTTGCTCCGGGGCTAAGAAGGGCAGGGTGCTTACCGTGCCAATTTTGTTGGAGCCAACTAACGCTACAATCCGGGGAATGGAAGCCAATATCGCCTCTTTGAGCTGTGCTTCTTCAATGTACCGCTCCGTCAGGCCGGTTTCTAAATCAAAGCCGACACAAGAAACAAAGGCGGTTCGCACGTGAAGGTTTTTGAGCATCTCCAGCCCAATGAGGCTGGTCGTGGCGTTACCGCTGCGATTGAGCATTCCGCCCACAAGCACAACGGTGTGCTGCGTCTGGCGCGCCAGCTGCCTGGCCGTTTCCAAGCCATTGGTTACGATGGTCAATCGCTGGCGTTCCTTCAGATGGGGCACCATGGATTGTACGGTGGTGCTGGCGTCCAGCAGGATGGTGTCGCCATCCTCTACCAATTCTGCAGCCCAGCGGGCAATGCGCTTTTTGATGTTGGCATTGATGATGTGTGGCGATGATACAGTTGGGGAGCCGTCTGCCGCATCATCAATTAAAACCGCCCCCCCGTGAACTCGCTGTAGCTTCTGCTGTTTTTCCAGGGCAGTCAGGTCATTACGAATGGTTCCTTCTGATACGTCTAGAACCTCTGCCAAACGCGCAACTTTAACGCCTGGCTGCTCCTTTAGCAGGCGTATGATTGACTGGCGGCGTTCGTATTTTGTCATCATTGTTACCGGTTTGTCCCTTGATTTTGCATAAGATGATCGCGGTTTTTTTGTTTTGTGCAATACCGATGCTGCTATTTGGCGAGATTTGGGCAAAATCGACAAATTCTATTGACGTATTCTGTCCCGTATGCTAGGATACCGCCAATATATAACAAAAAACCTCAAAAATCAACAAAGAAAACAACAAAAAAGCTAAAACTTGCGGGTTCTAATTAATGAGCAAACCAACGCCAGTTATCCAGATGCAAGAAATCTCCAAATCCTTTGGCGGTGTTCGTGCGCTGGATAATGTTCATATGGAAGCATACGCCGGCGAAGTTCATGCGCTCCTTGGTGAAAACGGGGCCGGTAAATCCACGCTCATTAAAACGATGACCGGCGTGCATCAGTCCGACAGTGGTGAAATCTACCTGCATGGTGAACTCGTGCGCTTCAGCGGCCCTCGTGAGGCGCAGCAGCAAGGTATCGGTGCCATTTACCAGGAGCCTAGCCTTTTTCCCGATTTGGATATTGCTGAAAACATCATGGCCGGCCGCCAGCCGACGCGGGGTGGACGGGTTGACTGGGGCGCGATGTATCGCGAAGCACGCGATCTATTGCAGCAGCTTGGCGTCAGGCTCGATCCGCGGACCAAGGCGCGTAACCTCAGCGTGGCACAGCAGCAAACGGTTGAAATCGCCCGCGCCCTTTCCCTCAATGCCCAAATTCTCATTATGGATGAGCCTACCTCATCCCTGACCTTGACGGAAGTTGAGGAGCTGTTTCGCATTATTCGCCAGTTACGTGAGGCGGGTACGGCCGTTATCTTCATCTCCCACCGTTTAGAAGAGCTATTTGCCGTGGCTGACCGTGTCACGATCCTGCGTGATGGCCAATATGTCGGCACGCGCGAGATGGCCGATGTAAAAACCGAAGACCTGATCCAGATGATGGTGGGGCGGCAGGTGGACGATTTGTTTCCTAAGCAAGAAGCACCTGTGGGTAAAACCTTGCTTGAGGTAACCGACCTGACGGCAAAGGGCAAGTTCGAAAATGTGAGCTTCAAGCTGCGCGCCGGGGAAATTCTGGGCCTGGCCGGGTTGATTGGCGCAGGCCGTACTGACGTGGCCCGCGCGCTGTTTGGCATTCTGCCGGTTGATTCCGGCTCCATCCAGGTCGATGGCCAGCCGGTAGCCATCCGCAGCCCGCAGCAGGCGATGTCCCTGGGTTTGGCCTTTGTGCCGGAAGATCGTCAGCATCACGGGCTGGTGCTGCCGATGAGCCTGGCGGCCAACATCACCCTGCCCATCCTGCCCCGTTTTGCCACAGCCGGCTGGCTGCGCGAAGGAGAAGCAAAGAAGGTGGCGGAAACGGCCGCACAGCGTCTGGAAGTAAAAAGCGCCGGCATCGCCCAGAAAGCCAAAGAGCTCTCCGGCGGCAATCAGCAAAAAGTGGTCCTGGCCAAGTGGCTGGAAACCAACCCGCGCATTCTGATCCTGGATGAACCGACGCGGGGGATCGATGTGGGCACAAAAGCGGCCGTTCACCAGCTGATGAGCGATCTGGCCAACCAGGGCGTGGCTATCTTGATGATCTCGTCGGAACTGCCGGAAATTTTAGGTATGAGCGACCGAGTCCTGGTAATGCGCGAAGGTCGCATTACTGGCGAATTTAGCCGCGCCGAAGCAACGCAGGAAAAATTGATGGCCTCGGCAACGGCCACTTCGACTGGCTCAGTGCAAGCTGTTGCCGGGAAAAAACAAGATGAGCGAGCGCACAAAAACGATCATGGATAAAAGTCCGCAGATTACACAGATTTTTTCGAACCAATCTGCGAAATCTGCGTAATCTGTGGATTATTTTCAGGGAGAATTGATTTGAACGCCACCACTAGCAATGAACCTGAATCGCGCAGCCTGTTTCTGACACTGGTCAGGTTTCGCGAGCTGAGCATCATCATCTTTATCCTGCTGCTCATTGTCATCGTGAGCATTGACACGCCTGCCTTCCTCACCGCGGAAAATTTCCGCAACATCCTGCTCAACATTTCCATTCTGGCGATTGTCGCTTTGGGACAAACGATGGTTATCATCACCCGGGGCATTGATTTGTCCGTCAGCGCCACCATCGGCCTGGTGGCCATGATGGTTTCCTTTACAGTGGTGGCCTTTCCTGCCGTGTCGCCAGTGCTGGCAATCCTATTGGGGATGCTGCTGGGTGCCATCCTGGGTAGTTTTAACGGATTGATCATCACCGTGGGCAAAGTGCCGCCCATCATTGCCACGTTGGGCACCTTGAGCATTTATCGCGGCATGGTTTTTTTGTACAGCGGCGGCACCTGGATTAACTCCTTTGAAATGCCAGACGGCTACCGGGCGCTGGCCAAAGCTGCTCCGCTGGGCATCCCCAACATTATTTTGTTTGCGGCCGTTATCGCCCTGGCCGTCTACGTATTTCTCAACTACACACGCCCGGGCCGGGATATTTATGCCGTGGGCAGTAATCCCGATGCGGCCAACGTGGCCGGCATTCCCGTACAACGCACGCTTTTTATGGTGTACGTGATTTCCGGATTGCTGGCGGGGCTTGCGGCCGTTCTGTGGGCATCTCGTTTTGAGTCGGCGCAAACCAATACGGCGCTGGGTTTTGAACTGCAAACGGTGGCAGCGGCCGTTGTTGGTGGCGTCAACATTTTTGGCGGCAGCGGCACCGTCATCGGCGTCATTTTGGGGGCGTTTCTCCTGGGCACGATTGAAAATGCTCTTATCCTGGTGCGCATCTCCCCATTCTGGCAGCTTGCCGCTCAGGGTCTGCTGATTCTAATTGCGGTGATAGTGGATTCAACCATTCGCCGTCGCTTGCAGCAGCTTGGCGGCACAGGGGAGGAGTCATGAACGCAGCCACTGATGAAAGGAACGGCACAAAGCCAACCAGACCAACACGACAGCTAGCCGACTTTTTCCTGCGCTGGGAATGGCTGCTAATCGCCTTGATCGCCGTCGTTGTGCTCGTCAACTCACAGCTTTCGCCCTTCTTCTTGAACACGCGCAATCTGATGCGGGCCACTTCCGACTTCATGGAAATGGGCCTGATGATCCTGCCGATGGCCTTCATCATCATCACGGGCAACATTGATCTCTCCGTGGCCTCGATGATGGCGATGTGTGCCTCGCTGTTGGGTTATTTGCACATTCAGGGCGTAAACATCTGGGTGGCCGCCGCTGCCGCGCTGCTGCTGGGCGTGCTGGGCGGGGCGCTGAATGGCTTCCTGGTGGCCCGGATCAAACTGCCTTCCCTGGTTGTCACTCTGGGCACGTACGCTTTCTATCGCGGCATTGCCTATGCCTTGCTGGGCGACCAGGCGGCCACCGGTTATCCGTCGTCCTTTACCTTCCTGGGACAGGGCACGTTGGGCGAGATTCGTCTGCCTTTTTCGGCCGTTCTGTTTCTTTTCTTTGCCATTATTTTTGGTTTGGTGCTGCACAAGACGACATTTGGCCGGTATCTCTATGCCATCGGCAACAGTGAAGATGCCGCGCGATACTCCGGCGTGCCGGTGGCGCGCATCAAGATGGCCATTTTTATGCTGTCCGGGTTTATGGCCGCGCTGGCCGGGATTGTTATCGCCGCTCGCTTTGGCAGCACGCGGCCAGACGTGGGTACCGGCCTGGAACTGTCGGTCATCACCGCCACTGTTCTGGGCGGCATCAACATCTTTGGCGGCAGCGGCACGATGATCGGTGCGATTCTGGCCCTGGTTCTCATTGGCCTGATGCGTTTTGGCATGGGGCTGGTTAATGTGCAGGGGCAGGTACAAAGCATTGCCGTTGGCCTGCTGTTGATTTTCTCCATTTTGTTACCTAATGCGGCCCGGCAGATATCGCAGAGAAGGGGTCAGGTGCAGTTGAGTGGTGTGGTTACGGCCGTAATCCTCCTGGCACTTATCGCCTTCTTTATCTGGTTTTTCTTTTGGTCACGTGTCCCCATATTGAATCAATAAATACCTAGAAGGAGGTGATGATATACGCAGATAGCAGAACGTGAAGAAGATTAGTCATACCCTTTATTGAATTTCGTTTGCTTTTACCTTTTTGTACTTCTCCCCATTGGAGAAGAAGAGGAGATAACTTAGGATGAAGAAACATTTACTTTCCCTGCTCCTGCTCCTGGCTATGCTCGTTGCCTTAGCTGCCTGTGGTGGTGATACCGATACCGACGCCGACACGGATGCCGAAACGACAACCACAGAAGAGAGTGCCGACACCGCGGCCGAAGAAACTGAAGAAGAAATGGAAGAGGAAGCGCCTGCGGATGAGGCCGGCGGCAATTACGTGCTGGTGCCTAAAAACCTGGGCAATCCCTATTTTGACACCGCCAATGTCGGGGCGCAGGAAGCTGCCGGTGAGCTGGGCGTTACGGTAACCTACCAGGGTTCCTCCGTAGCCGATGCCACCGAACAGATTCAGCTGCTCAACTCTCTGATTGCCCAAAATGTAGATGGGCTGGCCATTTCGGCCAACGATTCCGATGCCCTGGTGCCGACGGGGCAAGAAGCCATCGATTCCGGTATCCCGGTGGTTACCTGGGACTCAGCGATTTCGCCAGGCGGCCGTACCGTACACATCAACCAGGCAGTGGCTGAAGGTATTGGCGACGTGCAAATTCAAATGGCGGCCGATCTCGCCGGTGGTGAAGGCCAAATCGCAATCCTTAGCGCTACCTCAACTGCACCCAACCAAAATGAGTGGATTGGGTTCATGGAAGAGGAGCTGGAAAATCCGGAATATTCAGGTCTCGAATTGGTGGCAACCGTCTACGGCGATGACGAAGATGAGAAAAGCTACAATGAAGCCATCGGCCTGATGCAAACCTATCCTGACTTGAAAGTGATCATCTCGCCCACAACGGTAGGGATTGCCGCCTCTGCCCGCGCCGTACAGGACGCCGGCCGGGTTGGTGAAGTGTTTGTGACCGGTCTGGGCACGCCGAACCAGATGCGTGAGTACGTGAACAGCGGAGCTGCACCGCAGTTTGCCTTGTGGAATCCGGCTGATCTGGGCTATCTGGCCATCTACACGCTCAACGCCATTGCCACGGGCGAGATTGCTGGTGAACCTGGCGACACGTTCGAGGCCGGCAAGCTCGGCTCCTACACCATTGCCGATGACGGCACCATTCTGCTTGGCCCGCCCACCATCTTCAGTGCAGATAATATCGACGACTTTGACTTCTAGAATTAAAGCATGATAGTGGCAGATTGCACAGAGATGTAGGCATGTATATTGCCTCTGTGCAATCTGCTTTCCACAAACATTGGAGTAAGTTCTGATGAAGCGTGTTGGTTTTCTGTTAAGAGTCAAGCATGACAAACTAGATGAATACAAAGAGCACCACAAACATGTGTGGCCGGAGATGCAAGAAGCGCTGCGAGAATCCGGCTGGCACAATTACACGCTGTTTTTGCATGAAGACGGCCGTCTCTTTGGCTACTTTGAAACACCTCACAGTCTGGCCCAGGCCCAAGCTTTAATGGAAGAAAAAGAAGTCAACACGCGCTGGCAGCAGTTTATGGCACCCTATTTTGAAGAGAATGTAAGACCAGATGAATCATTCATTGAGCTGGAAGAAGTTTTCCATCTCGACTAAATTATTACGATGAATAATAAAGTAACAGCAACTTACGAACTGGCAAAAGAACGATACGCTGAATTTGGCGTTGATACAGATGCTGCTCTGGAAAAGATAGCCACAATCCCCATTAGCCTGCACTGTTGGCAGGGGGATGACGTGGGCGGCTTTGAGGACCCGGATCGCGGACTCAGCGGTGGCATTATGGCCACGGGGAATTATCCGGGGAAGGCGCGTACGGCCGTTCAACTGCGCCAGGATTTGGACAAAGCGTACAGCCTCATCCCCGGCACGCACCGGCTCAATCTGCACGCCATCTACCTGGAAACTGACAAAAAAGTGCCGCGCAACGAGATTCAGCCCAAGCATTTTGCCGGTTGGGTTGATTGGGCCAAAGCCAACAACCACGGATTGGACTTCAACCCCACCTGCTTCTCTCATCCGCTGGCCGACGATGGTTTCTCCCTGGCCCATGCCGACGCGGGCATCCGCCAATTTTGGATTGAACACTGCATTGCCAGTCGGGAGATTGGCGCTTATTTTGGTAAGGAATTGGGCACGCCGGCGGTCACCAACGTCTGGATTCCCGATGGCTACAAAGACACGCCGGTAGATCGCCTTGGCCCACGCCGGCGCCTGCAAGATTCGCTGGACAAGGTCTTCGCCAAACCGCTCGATCCGGCCCACAACCTGGACGCTGTTGAATGCAAGCTGTTTGGCATTGGTTCAGAGAGCTATGTCGTTGGCTCACACGAATTTTACCTGGGGTATGCCGTTAAAAATCAAACGCTGCTCTGCCTGGATGCCGGCCACTTCCATCCTACGGAAACCATTGCCGACAAGATTTCTTCGGTGCTGCTGCACGTGCCGGAACTGCTGCTGCACGTCAGCCGAGGGGTCCGCTGGGATAGCGATCACGTGGTGACCCTGACAGACGAACTGCAAGCAATTATGCAGGAACTGGTGCGCGGCAATTTCCTCGACCGTGTTCACATCGGTCTGGACTTCTTTGACGCCAGCATCAACCGCGTGGCGGCCTGGACCATCGGTACGCGCAACGCCCTGCGCGCCTTGCTCATGGCTCTGCTGGAGCCAATTGACCAACTGCGCGAACTTGAAAATGCCGGGGATTTCACTGCCCGGCTGGCCCTGCTGGAAGAGCTGAAAGGCTTACCGTTTGGCGCGGTCTGGGACCAATATTGTCAGCAGCGAAATGTCCCGGTAGGCTTTGCGTTTATGGATGAAATCCGTACCTATGAAAATCAAGTTTTGTCACATCGAGAGTAACTATGGCTGACAAAACCGTTTTGGCGGTGGATTTGGGCGCCGAATCGGGGCGGGTGATGGCGGTGGGGTTTGACGGCCGTTCCCTTCACCTCCAGGAATTACACCGCTTCCCCAATACCACTGTTACCCTCAACGGCACGTTGCACTGGAACTTTTTGCGGCTTTGGGATGACATTAAAATCGGCATTGAGAAGGGCAAGGTGCTGAAACCGGCCAGCATTGGTGTGGATACCTGGGGGGTGGATTTTGGCCTGCTGGACAGTCAGGGGAACCTCATTGGTAATCCGGTGCATTATCGGGACGGCCGTACTACCAACATGATGCAAACAGCCTTCAGAAAAGTGTCCAAAGCCGACATCTTCGCCCAGACCGGCATCCAGTTCATGCCCATCAACACGCTTTACCAGCTGCTCAGTTTGGTCGAATCCGGCTCGCCCCAGTTACAAATTGCTGACACATTTTTGACTGCCCCTGATCTGCTCAACTACTGGCTGACCGGCGTGAAGGTGTGCGAATTTAGCAACGCCACGACCACGCAGCTGTTCAACCCGACAACCGGCACATGGGCCACGGCGCTGATCGATAAGTTGGGCATTCCCAGCCACATCTTCCCCGAGATTGTGCTGCCGGGCACCCGGTTAGGCAGCTACGAGGGCATTCCGGTCATTGCCCCCGCTTGCCATGACACGGGCAGTGCCGTGGCGGCTGTGCCTACCACCTCCCCGGATTTTGCCTACATCAGTAGCGGCACCTGGAGCCTGGTGGGCTTGGAAGTGGACAATCCAATTTGGACAACCGAAGCTTTGGCCGCCAACGTCACTAACGAAGGCGGCGTATACGGCACGTACCGCCTGCTGAAGAACGTGGTAGGACTGTGGATTTTGCAGCAGTGCCGCGCCACCTGGGCCGCCGCTGGTGACAATTATTCGTATAGCGAGTTGGTGAAATTGGCCGAGCAGGCAAGGCCATTAACGGCCGTTTTCAACCCCAACGATCCCATTTTTCTACAACCCGGCGATCACCCGCAACGCATCCGTGACTTTTGCCGCCAGACCAATCAACCTGTACCCGAAACGATCGGTGCGGTGGTGCGCTGTGTGCTGGAAAGTTTGGCGCTGGCTTACCGTGAAGTATTGGAACTGGTACAAACTGTGGCTAACCAACCTGTTTCCACCCTGCACATCGTTGGCGGCGGTACACAAAACCGGCTCCTCAACCAGCTCACAGCCAACGCCACCGGCCTGCCCGTCGTCACCGGACCCATTGAGGCCACCGTGATTGGCAACGCCCTGGTGCAGTTCATCACCCTTGGCGAAATCGCCGACCTGACCCAGGCGCGGCAAATTGTGGCCGAGATGGATGAATTAAGAAGATACGAGCCGGTGGATACGGCCGTGTGGGATGAAGCATACGGCCGATACCAACAACTCGCCCATCAAACAAGCCAAAAATCTGCGTAATCTGCGCAATCTGCGGATAAACATTATGAACTTCCAACTCTTACACCCCCGCGACCAACTCGTCGCCATCATGAATCGCATTTATCAC
The DNA here is from genome assembly GCA_002699125.1 of Anaerolineaceae bacterium. Lineage (GTDB taxonomy): Bacteria > Chloroflexota > Anaerolineae > Promineifilales > Promineifilaceae > Leptofilum. The sequence goes on along the minus strand of PABI01000078.1, from coordinate 125,607 downwards.
AACGGCATGACCACCCTCAGCGGCGGTAACCTCTCCATCAAGGACGACAACGGCGACATCTGGATCACCCCCTCCGGCATCGACAAGGGCAAGCTGACACCCAAAGATATGATGCTGGTGCGAACCGATGGCACAATCGAAGGGCCACACAAGCCATCTTCAGAATTTCCGTTCCACCGCGCCATTTACAAACTGCGCCCCGATCTGAACGCCATCGTCCACGCCCATCCGCCGGCGCTGGTTTCCTTCAGCATTGTGCGCAAGGTGCCGGAAACGCACATCATTCCCCAGGCTAACCGCATTTGTGGACCGGTCGGCTACGCACCGTATGCCCTGCCCGGCAGTGAGATGCTGGGCGAGAGCATCGCTGCCACCTTTGCCGAGGGGTACAACATCGTCATCCTGGAAAATCATGGCATGGCTGCCGCCGGGGCCACGCTGCTGGACGCCTTCCACCGTCTGGAAACGCTTGACTTTTGCGCCCGCACCCTCATTCGCGCCCGGGCACTGGGCGAGGTGAAAACGTTGGCCGATCCCACGCTAAACTTGTTTGACCAGCGTCACAATTTGCTGCCCGAATTTGTGCCTACAGCGCACAGCAGCCGCGAGCGCGAACTGCGCCAGCAAATTGTGGAGATCACCACCCGCGCCTACGACCGTCACCTGATGATCAGCACCGAAGGCGTTGTTTCGGCACGGCTGGATGAGACCAGCTTCCTCATCACGCCCACCGGGCACGACCGGCGTTTGTTGTCTGGCGAAGATGTCGTCCTCATCCGCAGCGGGGTGCGCGAAGCGGGCAAGCTGCCCAGCCGGGCGGTGCGGCTGCACGAGGCGATTTACGCCCGGCATGCTGACATCAACTGCGTAATGACCGCCCAATGCCCCAACGCCACCGCTTATGCTATCACCGCCGCCAACTTCGATTCACGCACCATCCCGGAAAGCTTCATTTTGCTGCGCGATATCCCCCTGATTCCGTTCAAGACCCTTTACACGAAGGTCGAAGCCGTAGCCGACATGATCTCGCTCAGCACGCCGGTGTTGATGGTGCAGAACGATTGCGTTCTGACGGTAGGCACGGATATTTTGAATGCCTTTGATCGCCTGGAAGTGGCCGAATACAGTGCACGGTCTTTGATTGATACGGCCGTTCTTGGCCAGCTCGTTCCCATCGGCGACAAAGAAATACACGACTTAGAACAGGCCTTTGGGCTTGTGTAAATGAAGAGGAAAAAATGTCAAACAAACAATTCAAACACGTAGATTACAACTGGGACGACAGCGTTGCCGACCAGCTCGATCCCGTCGAGCGGCTGCGCTACCGTTCCAACATTCTGGGCGATGATCAGCGCATCACTAACACAGGCGGCGGCAATACCTCCTCCAAAGTGATGATGACCGACCCGCTGACCGGCGAAGAAGTGGACGTGCTCTGGGTCAAAGGCTCCGGCGGCGATTTGCGCACCTCTACCCGCGCCAACTTCGCCTCGCTTTACATGGACAAGCTGCTGGCACTGCAAGAAATTTACGACGCGGCCGAAGTAAAGGGCGTCAAAACGGAAATTGAGGACCAAATGGTGGCGATGTACCCGCACACCACGTTTAACCTCAACCCACGCGCCAGCTCCATCGACACGCCGCTGCACGGCTTCATTCCGGCGCGGCACGTGGACCACATGCATCCTATCTCCGCCATTGCCATTGCCGCCTGCAAAGACCAGGAGCAGCTCACCCAAGAAGTGTACGGCGACGAAGTAGGCTGGGTGCCCTGGCAGCGCCCCGGTTTTGACCTCGGACTGGTGATGGGTGCGATGGCCACAAAAAACCCTAAGCTCAAAGGGCTGGTGATGGGCCAGCACGGCCTGATTAATTGGGCTGATGACGACAAGGAATGTTATGAATTGACGCTGACGCTCATCGAACAAGCGGCCGAATTTATCGCAGCTCGTGACAAAGGAGAAGCCACGTTTGGCGGTGCCAAATACCAATCGCTGCCGAAGGCCGAGCGGGAAGTGCTGCTCATTCAGCTCCTGCCCACGCTGCGCGGCATGGTATCACAACAGAAGCGGTTCATCGGCACCGTGCACATCACCGACAGCGTGCTCGAATTTGTTAACAGTCACGATGCAGTCCGTCTGGCGGAGATTGGCACCTCCTGCCCGGATCATTTTCTGCGCACCAAAATCAAGCCGCTCTACGTGGATTGGAATCCGCAAACCGAAGATTTTGCGGCGCTGCTGGATAAGCTGGAGACGGGTTTGGCCAGTTATCGTGAGGATTATGCTGCTTATTACGAGGCGTGCAAACATCCCAATTCCCCTGCCATGCGTGATCCCAATCCGACCGTGATTCTCATTCCTGGTGTGGGGCTGATTGCCTGGAGCAAAAACAAAAGCGAGAGCCGCGTCACAGCCGAATTCTACTCCCTGGCCATCGAAGTGATGCGTGCTGCCGAAGCCATCAGCCAATACCAGGGCTTGCCGCGCCAGGAAGCGTTTGACATCGAATATTGGCTGCTGGAAGAAGCAAAGTTGCAGCGCATGCCACCAGAAAAAGAGTTAGCGCGCAACGTCGTCATCGTCGTGGGAGCGGGCAGCGGTATTGGCAAAGCGACGGCCCATCGCGTGGCCCAGGAAGGGGCGCATGTGGTTTGTGTGGATTTAAACGAGGAAGCAGCACAGGAAACGGCCGCAGAACTCACCAACAAATACGGCATGGGCATCGGCGTGGCCGGGACGGGCATCTCCGCCTGTGGTCCGGCCATTGGCCTGCGCGCCGACATCACCAACCGCGAATCGGTGCAAAACATGCTGAATCAGGTGATTTTGGCTTATGGCGGCATCGACAACATCATTGTGACGGCCGGTGTGTTTGTGCCACCGACGAAAGACGGCCGTATCACCGACCCCCAATGGGATTTAACCTTTGCCGTCAACGTGAAAGGTGGCTACCTCATTGCCGATGAGGCACGCAAGATTTGGGAAGCACAGGGGCTGTCGGGTACACTTGTGCTTACGACCAGCGTGAATGCGGCCGTGGCCAAAAAAGGCTCCGTGGCTTATGACACGAGCAAAGCGGCCGCCAACCACCTGGTGCGCGAACTGGCCATTGAACTGGCCCCGCTGGTGCGGGCCAACGGTCTGGCTCCAGCGACGGTGGTGGAAGGCAGCAGCATGTTCCCCCGTGACCGGGTCATCAGTTCGCTGACGAAGTACGAGATCGCCTTCGACGAAAGTGAGGACACCGAGGCGTTGCGCGACAAGCTGGCCAATTTCTATGCCCAGCGCACGCTGACCAAAGCGCCTATCACTCTGGCCGACCAGGCTGAGGCGGCCTATTTGCTCACCAGCAGCAAGCTCAGCAAAACTACCGGGCAAATCATCAGCGTCGATGGCGGCCTGCACGAAGCATTCTTACGTTAAACAGGCAGAGACTTCAAGAGACTTTTAGCTCTTTCAGAAAATGATTGGCGAACAGCAAGCAACCATTATTTGTCATTTCGAGCCGCTTTTGGCGAGAAATCCCTCTAAATCCAGCCAATTCATAATCTGACTGTAGCTTCAGGGATTTCTCCCTTTGGTCGAAATGACAAGATTAGGTGTTTTGAGGAAATCAGTTGATTAATTTCTTGCTCGTCAAACGACAATTTTGCTGGCAACGGACCAAACTATGATTGACAGACCATCGCCAAAAGGGAAACGGGTTTCGCTGTTTGTGACCTGCATGGTCGATATGCTTTCGCCGCAAACCGGGATGTCGGTAGTGGCGGTGCTGGAACATCTCGGCCTGACGGTTAATTTTCCGGCGGGGCAGACGTGCTGCGGCCAGCCGGCGTTTAACTCTGGCTACTGGGATGAGTCACGCCAGGTGGCCCGCCATTTCATCGAAACGTTCCGCGAGGCCGAGGTGATTGTCACCCCGTCCGGCTCCTGCGCGGCGATGGTGCGCCACGAATACCCGCGCCTCTTTGCCGACGAGCCTATGTTGTTGACCGAAGCGGAACGCTTGGCCAGCCTTACCTGGGAATTCAGCGAATTTATCGTTGATGGCCTGGGCATTACCGATTTGCAAGCGCAACTGCCGGAACAGCAAACGGCCGTTTGCCACCACGCCTGTCACGGACTCCGCCTGCTCAATTTAAAGGACGCCGCCGAAACATTGCTGGAAAACACGGAGAACGTAACCGTGCAACCATGGGACAACAGTGAAATTTGCTGCGGCTTCGGCGGCCTGTTCAGCGTGAAGATGGCCGACGTGAGCGGCGCAATGCTGCGCAAAAAGCTGGCCCACATCATTGACAGCGGTGCCGACTGCGTGGTTACCGGCGACATCAGCTGCCTGATGCACATGAATGGCGGGCTGGAGAAACAGGGTAAACGGCCGTCCGTGCGCCACATCGCCGACGTTTTGGCCGAAGGTATCCAACAGAAAAGAAAAAAATAGAAGCAGATTTTTTTCACCGCGGAGAGCGCAGAGATTGATTCTGACATTTTTTCTCCGTGTTCTCCGCGTCCTCCGCGGCAAATTTTCTAGAACTTTGGGTAAGTGTATGCTATGAAGGTTCAGTCGAACAATTTTATCCCGACGGCGCGGATTGCGATAAATGATGTGGATTTGCAAACGGCCGTGACCACCGGCACCCACTCCGCCTTCACCAAGCGGCAGGCATCTATGTATGCCGTCAGCCAGGAGCACGGCCAGATGCTGCGGCAGCAGGCGGCGGCTGTCAAGCGGCATGCCCTCAACAACCTGCCCGATTTGCTGGAGCAGGCTGAAGCCAACATGCAGGCCAATGGCATCGAGGTGCTGTGGGCGGTTGACGCCACTGAAGCCAACCAGCATGTGTTGGACATTGCCCAGCGGCACGACGTGCGTTCCGTAGTCAAAAGCAAGAGCATGGTGACCGAGGAAGTGGGGCTAAACCACGCGCTGGAAGCGGCCAACATTGATGTGTTGGAGACGGATTTAGGCGAATACATCGTGCAGCTAGGCGACGAAACGCCCAGCCACATCGTGGCCCCCATCGTGCACAAAACGAAGGAAAGCATCCGCGATTTGCTCATCGAAAAAGCGGCGATGCCACCTACCGACGACGTCAATGAGATGACCCGCTTTGCCCGCAAAACGCTGCGCCAAAAATTTTTGAGCGCCGATATGGGCGTCTCCGGCGGCAACTTTATTTTGGCCGAAACCGGCTCCATTGGGCTGGTGATGAACGAGGGGAACGGCCGTATGGTCACCAGTCTACCCCGCGTTCATGTGGCGCTGGTCGGCATCGAAAAAATCGTGCCCACCGTGGCCGATTACGCTCTGCTGACCCAGGTACTGCCGCGCAGCGCCACCGGGCAGGCGTTGGCAGTCTACACGCATCTGGTGAATGGTCCGCGTCGTTCCGATGAGCCTGACGGCCCGGAGCATGTGTATGTGATTTTGGTGGATAACGGCCGTTCCCAAATCTACAACACGGATTATGCCGAAGCGCTAGCCTGTATCCGCTGTGGCGCGTGTTTGAACGGTTGTCCCGTTTATCAGGTGGCTGGCGGCCACGCCTACGGCTGGGTCTATTCCGGGCCGATTGGTGCAGTCATCACGCCGCTGCTCACCGGATTGGAAAACGCTAGCCCGTTGCCGCACGCCAGCACCCTGTGCGGCATGTGCAAGCAGGTTTGCCCGGTGGACATCGACATCCCCCGGATGCTGCTGGATTTGCGCCATGAGCTGGTGCAGCGCGGTCAGGGGGACACCGTCTGGAATATAGGGATGAAAGCGTGGGCTTTTGGCAACCGCTCGCCAGGGCGCTTTGTTTTTGGCGGCAAGATAGCGGCCAGGGCGACCAATCTGCTCAAGCCCAAGTCGCTGCCGGGGCCGCTGAGCGGCTGGACGAAATATCGCACGATGCCCAAATTTGCGCCCAAATCGTTTCACCAGCTGTGGCAGGAGCAAGAAAAATGAGTATCCGCGAATTTTTATCACGAATCAAAATAGAACGCAGATTTTCCTGATTGCCCTGATCATTTTTATCAGATAAATCAGGGCAATCTGCGTCCCATTAAAGAAACTATGATGAGTAGTCGAGAGGAAATTTTAGGCAAGCTGCGCCAGGCGAAACGGCCGTTCCCCGCCGTCACACCACCTACAGCCCACCAAAAAGTCGTCCCCCTCAGCGATACCTCGCCAGTGGCGTTGCAGGCCCGCTTTGTGCAGGAAGCAGAAAAGGCGGCCTGCGTGGTGCATCAGGCTAGCAGTCCAGCAGCGGCGATTGCTGAGATTTTGCAAATTGTGGGGGAGGATATGGCCGTCTCCAGTTGGGACCTGGCTCACATCCCTGTCCCCGGTCTGCCTGAAGCATTGGACAAAGCCAACGTCAGCCGCGTGGGGCTGGATGCCGACGTCCGCGTGGGCATCACCGGGGTGGATGCGGCGCTGGCGGCAACGGGGAGTTTGGTGCTGATGAGTGGTAACGGCCGTTTCCGCGCCTCGTCTCTCCTCCCCCCCATTCACATTGCCGTGCTCACCGCTGGCCAGATTGTGCCCGATTTAGAAAGTTGGTGGGCGGCGCGAAAAGTATCTGGACTGGAGCAGACGCGACAGCACAGCAACATTGCCGTCATCACCGGCCCCAGCCGCACGGCCGATATCGCCATGCAGCTTGTGATGGGGATGCACGGACCGCGTGAATTGCATCTGGTGCTGTTAACTTAAATGTTGGAGTCTGGATCAAACGGCCGTTCCCCTCTTCTCGATTGGCTGGAGCGATTAAACCCAATTGCCAATTTTGTTCTGTTGAACCTGTTTTGGCTGTTTGGTTCGCTGCTGATTGTCACCATTCCGGCGATGACGGCCGCTTTATTTGCTTCGGTTGCACCGTGGGCACGGGGACAATCACCGAATGCCCCGTTGAGCAGCTTTTGGACGGCCGTCCGGCGCTACTGGTTCAAAGCGACAATGATGGGCATCATCGACCTGGTTTTGGGTGGGCTGATCGTTTTGAACCTGCTGGCTATTCGCGGAATGGGATTTGAGCAATTTATTGCGGTTCCGGCCTTCACGCTCACCGTATTGTTTGGCGTGTTTCTTGTTGTGGTCAACGTGTATGCCTGGCCATTGCTCGTGACGCTGGATCAACCGCTGCGCAGCCTGCTCAAAAATGGACTGCGCGTAGCCTTGGCCCATCCCTTTTGGGGTGTGCTGGTCGCCCTTGTCGTGATTGGCATCCTGCTGGCCAGTTTGCTTTTACCGCGTATTACCTTCCTCACTATTTCCTTTACTGCCGCCGCTCTCATCACGTATTGGGGCGCGTGGCGCATCATGCAGCGTTATCTGGATGAAGACGATTTAAAAATGTTAGGCCTTGAACAAGTAGAGGAGTCGGTCAGTGATGAGCAAACTTGAATCGGGGCGCGTGTATGTGGTGATGGGTGTTTCTGGCTGCGGCAAATCTACCGTGGGTCAGGCGCTGGCGCAGCGGCTGGACTGTTCTTTTTACGACGGCGATGATTTTCATCCGGCCGCAAACGTAGCCAAGATGAGCCAGGGCATTCCGCTCAACGACGAAGATCGCTGGCCGTGGCTGGACCGTCTGGCTGATTTGATGGCAGAACATTTGGGGCAGGGGGAAACGGCCGTACTCGCCTGCTCCGCCCTCAAAGAAAAGTATCGCCAGCGGCTAAAACGAGGCCAGGAAAATGTCATTTTTGTCTATCTCAGAGGCAGCTTCGATCTCATCTGGCAGCGCATGCAGCACCGCGAAGGCCATTACATGAAGGCCGAGATGCTGCAAAGCCAGTTTGATGCTTTGGAAGAACCAGACCCAACCACAGCTATCGTAGTAGACATCGATCAAGATATCGCTTCCATGATTTCTGAAATTATTGGACGCTGATAAACGCGGATTGACGCAGATTGAAAACAAAAAATCAGTGTTTATCAGCGTCCCATTCTTTTAAGGTAACGACTGCAAAATGAAACAAGAAATTATTCATATTGCCCTGGTGGTGCGTGACTACGATGAGGCCATCGCCTTTTACACGGAGAAACTCAATTTCACACTCATCGAAGACACTTACCAGCCAGAACAGGACAAGCGCTGGGTGGTGGTGGCCCCGCCGGGCTCAAGCGGAACAACCGTCTTGCTGGCCCGCGCCGCAAAGCCGGAGCAAGAGCCGTTCATTGGTCGCCAAACGGGCGGTCGGGTCTTTTTATTTCTGCACACGGATGACTTCTGGCGCGATTACCGCAGCATGGTTGCCAAAGACATCAACTTTGTCCGCGAGCCCAAGCAAGCCGAATATGGCACCGTGGCTGTGTTTGAAGATTTGTACGGCAACTTGTGGGATTTGCTCCAGCTGAATGATGATCACCCGCTGGTAAAGCGTCAGGCGGCAAAAGGGGGTGATTGAGATGCGTGTTGCGGCCGTTTACGATATTCATGGCAACTTACCGGCACTTGAAGCCGTGCTCCGGGTGATTGAGCATATGGCGGTGGATGCTGTCGTTGTCGGTGGCGATGTTGTGGCTGGCCCACTGCCCAATGAAACGTTGCAGCTTCTGCAAAGCATCACGCTCCCCCCACATTTCATCCGTGGCAATGCCGAATCGGAGGTTTTGCGCGTTCTGGTTGGTGAACCGCCTGGCGGCCTTTCAGAACGGGCGGACGAGGAAGCCCATTGGCTGGCTAAAACATTGACGCCTGAGCACAAGCAGTTCGTAGCCAGTTGGCCGGCAGCCGTCACGCTAGAGGTGGCGGGGTGGGGACAGGTCCTGTTTTGCCACGCCACGCCTCGCAGCGATATCCAGGTGTTCACCCGCTTAACGCCGGAAGAAAAATTGCTGCCCTGGTTTAAGGAAGTGAACGCTTCGCTGGTTGTTTGTGGCCACACCCACATGCAGTTTGAGCGAACAGTTGGAAACGCGCGCGTGGTTAATGCGGGCAGTGTAGGGATGCCGTTTGGCCAAACCAGGGCGGATTGGCTTTTGCTGGACGGAGAGATTGCCTTGCAGCACACAAAATATGATCTGGTTCAGGCAGCTGATCGAATTCGACAGTCTAGCTATCCTGACGCAGAAGCGTTTGCCAGTAACAATGTTTTGCAAGCTCCGTCTGAAGCGCAGGCGCTTGAAATGCTAATGCAATTGGAAGCAAAACAGGCTGGTGAAAAGTGAACAATTGCCGGGGAGATGAGCCTTTGTTTATAACGGCCGTATTCACCCCAAAATAGTAATATTCCCTGCTTGCCAAATCATTTTTTCGTGATACGTTCCAGTTTATGACATCGATCAACACACCTCTAGAAACGCCTGACGTGCCCGTGGTGGAGCGGGGAGACCGCGATACCTGGCGCATTTTGTGGCGGGCGTTTGGTTATTTACGGCCGTATCGCAACCTCGTCATCGGCACCTACGCCACCATGATTATCATCAACGGGCTGAGCCTGGTCATTCCCCAATTTATCCGGCTCATCATCGACCGTGGCATCCGCCAGCAGGAGATTGGCTTTTTGGGCTGGTCAGTCCTGGCGTTGCTGGGGCTGACACTGGTCAAGGGTATCTTCACCTTCTTCCAGGGGCGCTGGACCGAAGTAGCCTCGCAAACCGTGGCCTACGACCTGCGCAATGCTATCCAGAACAAACTCACCGTCCTGCCCTTCTCCTACCACGACCGCACCGAAACCGGCCAACTGCTCTCCCGCGCCATTCAGGACGTGGAGCGGATTCGCTTCCTCACCGGGCGGGCCGCTTTTCGCATCATCGACGGCGCGTTTTTGCTGCTGACAACGGCCGTTGTCCTCTTCGTCATGAGCCCCAACCTGGCGCTGCTGGTGATGCTCACCATGCCGCTGCTCGTCTGGCGCTCGCTGGGTTTTGGCCGCCGCTTCCGCCCCCTTTCCCTGGCGATTCAGGACCAGTTGGCGGTACTGACGACTTATTTAGAGCAAAATTTGCGCGGGGCGCGGGTGGTCAAAGCGTTTGCCCAGGAGGATGCGGAAATCGGCCGTTTTGTGAACCAAAACGAAACGTGGTTTTCCCTCTCGGCGCTGTCGTCCCGCTTGCAGGCGATCAACATCCCGATGATGGACCTGATTGCCAACCTGGGCACGGTGGCCGTGATTGGCTACGGTGGCTGGCTGGTCACGCAAGACGCGCTGACGCTGGGCGAACTGGTGGCCTTCACCACCTATTTAGGCCAGCTCACCACGCCAGTGCGCCGCATCGGGCTGGTGCTGCCGGCCATTATCATGGCCTCGGCTTCTGGTGAGCGCATCTTTGAGATTCTAGACCAGATTCCCGACGTGGATGACGCACCAGATGCCTTTGATCTACCCAAAATCATGGGCAAGGTGCAGTTTGAGGATGTGTCGTTTGGCTACCTGAAGCGGCATCGGGTGCTGAAAAATATCAACTTTGCTGCCGAGCCAGGCGAAGTGATTGCTCTGCTTGGTGCAACGGGTGCAGGCAAATCGACCATCATGAATTTGCTGCCCCGCTTTTACGATCCCACCGGCGGGCGGGTGCTGGTCGATGGGCACGATTTGCGCCAGGTGACGCTGGCCTCGCTGCGCAGCCAGATGGGCATCGTGCTGCAAGAGACGACGCTGTTTGCCGCCACCATTGGCGAAAACATCGCCTTCAGCCACCCGGATGCTACCGAAGCGGACATCATCGCGGCGGCCAAAGCGGCCCAGGCGCACGACTTCATCAGTGAGCTGCCCAAGGGGTACGAGACGCACGTAGGCGAGCGCGGCGTGACGCTGTCTGGCGGGCAGAAGCAGCGCATCGCTATTGCCCGGGCCTTGCTGGCCGATCCGGCCATCCTCATTTTGGACGACGCCACGGCCAGCGTGGACACGCAAACGGAGCGCTTGATTCAGCAGGCGTTGGAGAATTTGATGCACGGCCGTACCACTTTCGTCATCGCCCACCGCCTGAGCACCGTGCGCCGCGCCGACCTGATTTTGGTTCTGGAAAAAGGGGAGATTGTGGCCCGCGGTACGCACGATGAGCTGCTAAACCAATCGGCCCATTATCAAGAGATTTATAATAAGCAGCTGCGGCCGCAGGAGAGAGAGGTGGTCAAGTTTTCAAGTGAACAAGTGAGCAAGTAGCCCACTTGTCATTCAGTTGAACACCTGAAAATTTAAAAACAAAGGGTTTTCTATGAGTTTTTCAATCGGATCAACCGGTCCCAACATGGGGCCACGCGGGGCATTGCACCGCTTCGGCCAGGAAGAGGCTGGGCAGCTATTCGATCAGCGGGTGGTGGTGCGGATGCTGGCCTATTTGAAGCCATACGGCCGTTACATGGCCATCGCCACCTTTTTAATGTTGATCGCTACCGGCATGACGCTGTTGGTGCCATACTTGATCAAAATCGCCATCGACGAGCACATTGCTCAGGGCAATACAGATGGCTTAATTCGCGTAGCCATTTATACTGCCGGGTCGTTTGTGCTGCTCTACGGTGCGTCTGCCGGGCAGCGCTATTTGCTGGGCTGGGTGGGGCAGCGCGTCTTAGCCAATTTGCGCGAGGGGATGTTCCGTCACTTGCAAGCACTGCCGCTGGCCTACCACGACACGCACATCGTTGGTGTCACCGTTTCGCGGGTGATGAACGACGTGGCCGTTATCAACGATTTACTGTCGCAGGGGTTGGTGACGTTGATTGGCGATTTGCTAGTGCTTCTGGGCATTATTATTGTCATGCTCTCGATGAGTCCGCGGCTGGCGCTGATCACTTTTACCGTTTTGCCATTGATGATATTGGTGACGGTACTGTTTTCGCGACGGGCCAAGGTCGCTTTCCGGCGCACGCGCTCCAGCGTGGCCGCCGTGGTGGGCGATCTGGCCGAAGGCATTGCCGGGATGCGCGTCATCCAGGCGTTTGCCCAGGAAGAGGTAGCCCAGGCCCGCTTCGACGAAATCAACGAATCGAACAAGGACGCCCACGTCGATGCGATGTCTCTTTCTTTTGTGTTTTTGCCCACGATTGAGTTCATGGGGATGCTGGCTACAGGCGTGGTGCTCTGGTTTGGCGGCGTGGCTGTAAGTCGGGGCGAGGTGACGCTGGGCGTTCTGGTTGCTTTTCTGGCCTACGTTACCCGCTTCTTCCAGCCCATCCAGGAGCTGAGCCAGCTTTACACGACGATGCAGTCGGCCATGGCCGGCGGGGCAGAGGTGCTGCGCCTGATCGATACGGAGCCAACGGTAGCCGACGCGCCCGATGCAACAGAAATGCCGCGCGTGCGCGGTGAGGTTGAGCTGAAAGATGTCTCCTTCCGCTACCGGCCGGAGACGCCGCAGGTGCTGCACAACATCAACTTGCACATCGCCGCCGGGCAGACAGTGGCTCTGGTGGGGCCAACGGGTGCGGGTAAAAGCTCCATTGCCAACCTGATTGCCCGTTTTTACGACGCCACCGAAGGGCAGGTGCTCATCGACGGCATGGATGTACAATCGGTGCAGCAGCAATCGCTGCGGGCGCAGACGGGCATTGTGTCGCAGGACCCATTCCTCTTTTCGGGCACCATCGGGGAAAATATTCGCTTTGGCAATGCAGCAGCGGCGGATACGGCCGTCACCCAAGCTGCTCAAATGGCCAACGCCCACGAATTTATCGCTGCCCTGCCGGACGGCTACGAGACACAGATTTTGGAGGGCGGGGTGAACATTTCGCTGGGGCAGCGGCAGCTCATCTGCATTGCCCGGGCCGTGTTGGCCGATCCACGCCTGCTGATTCTGGACGAAGCGACGGCCAATGTAGACACGCTAACCGAAGCGCTGATCCAGGAGGCGTTGGAGCGCTTGCTGCAAGGGCGCACGGCCATCGTTATTGCCCACCGGCTGAGCACCATTCGTCGCGCCGATTTGATTTGTGTGGTGGAAGACGGCCGTATCGTTGAGCAAGGTGTTCACGAAGATTTGCTGGCGCAAGAGGGACTGTATCGTGAACTGTATGAACGGCAGTTTGTGAATGATGTGCGATCGTGATCGGCCAGATCGCCGGGGGCTAAAGCCCTCGGCTAGTTGTGTAAAGCCCCTATGGGGCTTCCATATCTAGCCCGGACGTTTACGTTCGGGCGGCGTTGGGAAATGAAATGAACGTCAGGTTGTTTAAGAACCCGAATGATTTTTTGGATAACGCACTCAATTATCTCGAAGCATTTGAAGTGTTAAATGGGCTCATGCTGGGGATCGTCTTTCGACTGAGCCAGAGCGCACCACGGCGGCGGAATCGGCCGTTTTTAGCGGTGGTTGAGGATGACGGGAAATTGGTTGGCGCAGCCGTCATGACCCCACCGCGAAAAATGATCTTGTATAGTCATTTGTCGGATTGCCAGCCGGTGGTGCAGGCGTTGTGGGACACGCTGGATGAAAGCCGCTGGTCGGTGCCAGCGGTGCTGGGGCCGGCCAACGTGGCTGATGCCTGGGCAGCGCTGTGGGAGAAGCGGAACGGCCCCTTCGACTCCGCTCAGGGCAGGCGTTCCCCTCAACCGGGCATGAGGCAGCGCGTTTTTGAATTACGGCAGGTGCAGCCGCTCACGCTACCGCCAGGCCAACTCCGTTTAGCCGATGCCGATGATTTTGAGCGCGTCGTTGGCTGGGTCCAGGCATTTCATGAAGATGCCAACATTCGTGATGATTTAGAATCGGCCGAGCTGTTGGCGCGGGGTAAAATGCAGAATGGCGATCTGTTTCTGTGGGAAAATGAAGCAGGTGAGCCGGTAACGATGGCCGCCAAAGCGCGCCCGACGCGGCACGGCATCACCATTTCGCTGGTGTACACGCCGGCCGAACTGCGCGGTCGCGGTTACGCTACTGCCTGCGTGGCCACGCTCAGCCAGCAGCTGCTGGACGAAGGTTACCAGTTCTGCACGCTGTTCACAGACTTAAGTAATCCTGTATCGAACCATATTTACGAGAAGATTGGATATACGGCCGTTGCCGACTTCCACGAATATTTCTTTGGTTGACGGCCGTTTCCCGCCCAGCTATAATGCCCCTCAACAAGATACATACCGACGATGAAAGAGACAAGTACGGCCGTCACAATCCCCAGAGAGTTCGCGGACGGTGTAAGCGAATGATTGTCCAGCCGGAAATCCACTCTAGAGTCGCTGCCGAAACAAGGCCAGCCGGGTCAGCCCGTTACAGCTTTTTTGAGGCCAGTGTTCAGTAAATAGGTGGCCGGTAATCAGTAAAAAACTGATTGCTGATTCACTGATTACAGATTACCGGCAAAACCAGGTGGCACCACGGGCCCCCTCGTCCTGGAAACAGACGAGGGGGCTTTTTAGTTTCAGATGGAGGTTTGTGATGAGATACAAATTGCAGATTTCGCAAAAGCAGGCTAAGTGGGGACGAAACGGCCGTTTTGCCACCGTTGCCACCTCTATCTCTAGCAGGGTAATGTGTCCATAACTTTTGCCAAAAACCGTAGCCGCGCTTTCTTAGCGCGCAAAACGAGGAATTGAATCCTCGGCTACAATGAATGCAAAGCGCGCTTAAATTTCCCTAACCCCTACTCTGCGCCTTTGCGTTAAATTGTTTAGGAGAACCTGATGATTGATATTAACTTGATACGAGAGAAACCGGAATGGGTCAAACAACAGATCGCCAAGCGCAACGTTGAGGCCCCCATCGATGAAATTTTGGCCGATGATGGCCGTCGCCGTGAGATACTGCTTGAAGTAGAAGAACTGCGTCGCCAGCGGAACGAAAGCTCGAAACAAATCGGCCGTTGGATGGGCAGCCTGAAGAAGATGGAAGCTGATTTGCGCCGCGCCGAAGCCGGGCAAGATGTTGGCCAGCCTGTTGAGGCGCTGCGCACCCAGGTAGCGGCATTACAAAACAATGCCGAGCAGGCCAAAGACGAAACCCGCGAAATCGGCGACAAAATTGCGGCCCACGATGAGGAACTGCGTGAAGTGGAAGCGCGCCTGAACGAGAATCTGCTGTGGGTGCCCAACCTGACCCACGAGAGCGTTCCTGTCGGTCCGGACGAAGCGCACAACGTGTTCCACGAGCCGCAAGGTGCGCCCGAGCCGCAGTTTGATTTTGAACCAAAGCCACATTGGGATTTAGGCACGGAGCTCGACATCATCGACTTTGAGCGCGGGGTAAAGTTGAGCGGCAGCCGTTTTTACGTGCTGCGCGGGGCTGGGGCGCGTTTGCAGCGGGCGCTTATCCAGTTCATGCTTAACACGCACCTGGAAAAGCATGGCTTTACCGAGATTTACCCGCCGTTCATGGTGCGCTCGTATGTGTTTGAAGGAGCCGGGCAGCTGCCCAAATTCTTCGACAACATTTATCGGGATGCCGAGGAAGATTTCATGTGGTTGGGCACGGCCGAAATTGCCCTGACCAACCTGCACCGCGACGAGATTCTAGACGAGGCCGACCTGCCGCTGAAGTACGTGGCCTACACGCCCTGCTGGCGGCGCGAGAAGATGAGCGCCGGCAAGGACGTGCGCGGCATCAAGCGCGGTCACCAGTTCGACAAAGTGGAGATGTACCAGTTTGTCCATCCCGACAAGAGCTATGAAGTGCTGGAAGATATGAAGCGGTACGCTCAGGACATCTGTGACGCGCTCGGTTTTCGCTACCGCTTTGTGGATTTGGCCACGGGTGACGTGAGCTTTGCCATGACCAAGACGTATGACATTGAGGTGTGGGCGGCGGGCTGTGGCGAATGGTTGGAGGTCAGCTCGATCAGCAACTCGGAGGATTTTCAGGCGCGGCGCTCGAACATCAAATTCCGGCCAACGGAGGGCGGCAAGCTGCGCCACCCACATACGCTTAACGCCAGCGGTCTGGCGCTGCCCCGCGTAATGATTGCCATTATGGAAAACAATCAGCAGGCGGATGGATCGATTGTGGTACCGGAGGTGTTACGGCCGTACATGGGTGGCCTTGAGGTGATTGAACCAGAATAGGGGAGCTGTCATTCCGAATCCCCGCAGGGGTGAGGAATCTTTTAATCAAGCGAGATGAATGATTCCTCATTTCATTCGGAATGACAATTACTCTAGCTGTGGTCGGTGTCGGCGCATGTATGCGCAACTGTGCTACCAGGTGGCTTGGTCTGGAGAACAGCCCTTCGGGACTGAGAGGCGGCCGCAGCTACCTTCAATGACTCAACTACTGCTTACACACGGGGAAGCGCCGCTAGTTCCTAGCAATGGACGACCGGGCTCGTTTTCCTGAATTGGATCACTGAGCCATTGTGCACCCTGTCTAGAGTAGCAAATGTAATAGAAATTGCAGGCAACAGAATCATCCTGCTGCGAATGACACACTCTCCGCGTTGGCCAACTGAACCATAATTTTGGCAGGTCGGCTTGCAAAATGTATCCACCTTTGTCGTCAGTGCCATACCGAAAAGACCAGTTTTCTGATTGCCAAACGGACGGCTCGAGTAATTGAGCTAAGGTTTCGGGGTAATGTTGATTTTCAGATGAAAACTTATCCAGAGCATTCAGAATTGATGTTTCTTGTGTTCTAAATTGTTTCCATTCTCTGGGTATTTGAATGGCAGTCTGGTAGAGATTGACCAGAAACCAGAAATAAAGGGGCAGAAAAAGAATCAAAAGGATGGCAATGAACTTTAGCTGTCGCCATCCTTTTTGTCTTATTTTCAACGGACCAACTCTCCCGCCACAACTTCTTCATAAACCGAAATCATACGGTCCACAATATTGGCCCAATCGTAACGGCGGGCGTATTCGCGGGCCTGCTGCCCCAGCACCTGGCGGCAGTCCTGGTTGGAGAGCAGTTCGTAAATGCGGGCGGCTAATGCTTCCGGGTCGCGGCTGGGCACATGGTAGCCCGTAACGCCATGTTTCACCAGATGCGCCAGGCCACCGACCTCTGAGGCGATAACCGGCGTGCCCATGGCCATTGCTTCCAACGCCACCATGCCAAAACTCTCGTAGTGGGAGGGCATGACGACCATTTCGGCAGCGGCATAATAGTTGGGCAGCAAATCCTGGTCTTTGGCTCCTAGAAAAGTAACCAAATCGTGGATGTCCAAATCGGTGCGGAGCTGCTGGAGGCGCGCCATTTCTTCGTCGAGGTCGTCGGCCCAGGGATCGCCGCCGATGATGGCCATGCAGGCGTTGTGCAGCACCTCAGGACGGCGTTCCTGGATGAGGGCCATTGCCCGCAGCATGGTGTCGATGCCCTTGAGCGGCTCGATGCGGCCGGCAAACAAAATATTGGTGTCGCCGCAGGGGATGCCCACCCGCTTTTTGGCCACGTCTTTGGCAATGGGTTGGAACCGCTCTAAATCAACGCCGGGCGGAATGATGGCAATTTTGCTCGGATCGGCATTGTACAGCTCGATGAGTTGGGCTTCTTCGGCAGGTGTAGCGGCGATAAGCTTGTCGGCCAGGGCCATGACCTGGTATTCACCCGCGAGACGGGCTGCGGAGGCAAGCTGGCTGTCGCTTTGGGCAATCTTGTTTTTCATGTGGCCTAAGGTATGGAACATGTGCACGATTGGCGTGTGCCAGGCATTACGCAGCCTGTCGGCGACCAGCCCGGAAAGCCAGTAATGACTGTGGATCAGGTCGTATTGAATGTTTTCGCTGGCAGCGAAGTGAAGCACGCCGGTCGTGAATTCATCCAGATAATCTGCCACCTGGTCAACCGGGATTGGTTTTTCTGGACCGGCAGGAATGTGAATGACGCGGCCGCCACTACCCAAATCGTGCACAATGCGGGGGGCGCAATCATCCTGGGAGCGGGTGAAAACGTCAACAAGGATGCCCTGTCGGCCCAGCTCGCGGCTGAAATCGCGCACGTAGACGTTCATACCGCCGGTTTTTTTGCCACCCAGCATGGCCAGGGGGCAGGTGTGTACGCTAAGCATGGCAACGCGTCGGATTTTTGGTTTGGCTGCTTGTGTCATCGGTTTGCTCCAGTGGGGGTTTAGGAATTGGGCTCCAAATGTAGCCGGTAAATGGTGGTGTCTTCGGCACCGAAGCGGTATTTGTACGTTTCGTTGCCGCGCAGGAAGTCGAAGGTGGCACGGCCGTTTTCAATGGCATGTTCAATCGCTTTCGCCGTAATCACCACGCCCAGGCTCAGGGCACCAAACAGCTCGGGGTCCAGCCCGGAGTTATAGACCCAGATGCGGTCGTTGTAGTCGAAGTTGAACAGTCCAGCGGCTTTTTTGCCGCGTACCTCAATGAAGAGCAGCTGGAGTGTGCCTGCTTTTTGCGCGGCGCGGGCGGCATCATAAAAGACGGCGCGGCGACCTTCGTTGAGCCAGTCTCGCTTTTCAAAGGTGCTTTTTTGCAGCAGGTCGAGGAAGTCGGTAACGGCCGTATCCACATCATCGTCTGGCCTGATTACCACAAGTTCGGCAACGGCACCCCTGGCGCGGCGCAGCTTGCGATTAATCTCGCGCCGCTGCTTACTGTCGATGCCATCCAGATAGGCTTCAAATGAATCGGGCAGGTGAATCACAGGGCATACCTCATTGACCCGCTCATCAAACAAAAAATCTCGCCGCTGCGCTTCTTGGGGAAGGATGGTGCGCGTTGGTGAGGTCTCAGGAATATTGCATAAATCAATACCATGCCATTCGGGAAAGTTGGGGCTACACAAACAGTCGAGGATCGCTTGCCAGGCCGTTTCAGCGTGTTCGGCGGTGACGATCAGGTCTAAATAATCGGTTTCTTCCACGCAGCCGTTAAAGTAGAGGGTGCCTTCCAGGTTATAGAAGCAGGCGATAGCCAGTAGCTCTTTCTGCTCATTGCGCACGGTGACGGTGTGGAGACGGCCGTTTTCCGGATGCAAATGGGTCCACCATGCTTTTTGGTAAGCTAACGTTTGAAAAGGGGTATCGGTCATGCCGCGCTGGGCCAAATCATCCCATTCGTCGGCCAATACGGAAAATACATCACTGCCATTGATCAATTCAGTAACCATTATCGCGAGAAATATCCTTTTTAGTGCAAGTTGCTAATGTTTGTAATGAGTTGCTCGCTCTTCCGCAAACAGTTTCATTATAGCCGGGAACGTGTAGGATACAACGAAATCTCATTGAAGCATTAGATAAAGACCGAATGCCGCCTATGTATGACGTCATTGGCGTAAAAAATCTTACCTGGAAGCTGTGGGATGGGTAGAAATTAAAAAGGCCGAGCCAGAATATCTGACTCGGCCAGGGAGGAGGAGGAAAAAGGAAAATTATTGGATATTCAGATTGGCTACTTTTTCAACGGTACGGTCGTTAATATCCAGTTGATAGGTGCCATGTGCTTTCGTCTCAGCACAAATCCAGATGACTCTGGCTTCTAATGTTTGGCCGTCTACCCATTTACCGGGAATGGGTTCAGCGGGGCCATCACCAGGACCCCACAGGTTTGGCTGGGGGATAGCGCCTGCCACAACCGGGAAGCCGCTAAAATCGGCCAGGTCGATGAGGTTGGCGCGTTGTAAATCGGCCGTCAGCTCCATAATGTGCAGATCGGCATCCACGCCACAGGCGTCACCGTACAGCGTGCCGGAGTAGAGGGCCAGGTAACGGCCGTCTGGCGAGACAATTGGTGTGTGCAAATCTTCATCGGTGCTGCCTAATTGGTGCTTTTGGCCGGTGACGACGTTTTGCAACCACAGATTGTGGCGCAGCCCCAGCGTACCCGGCAGTTCGGCATTGACCACAATTTGCTCTGTGTACACAATGCCTTGCCCGCCGGGCAGCCAGGCAAAATCGACAATGTCGCCAAAAGAGTTCCAGGAGGCGGTGGTGCCATCCACACGGCGCAAAACCAGCGTCTTGTTATTCTGCACCGCTGCCGTGAAGCCACTGTTTGGCTCCACTTTAGGGCCAACGGTATTGGCCGGGATGGTGTGTTCGGCGCTGGCCAGCTCAACGCCGTTGACCTTGAGCACGACGCGGTAATGTCCGGGGGGCAGATTGGGTTCGTAATCGTAAACGTAGATGTCTTCGACACGGCCGTTTGCCCCATATTTATTCATATCCCACGCTTCGCTGCGCTCCAACCAGAGATCCCCGTTGTAATACCACAGTCGCTCCAGCTGGTCAGCGGCGGTCATGCCGGAATAGTTCCACACCGCGTACAGCTCATCGGTGGCGATGGGCGTGTACGGCTGCGGCCAGCCGGCGCTGAGGCTGGCCCGGTTAGGCAGCAGCGCCAGGTTGCTAAACTGTGGATTGGAAACGGGTGCCTGCGTTGGTGTGGCTGTTGCTGGCACAGGTTCGGCCGTTGATTCAGCCGTAGCGGATTGGGTGGGAACGGCCGTAGCTTCCCCCGGTTCAGTTGTAGCCTCAGCCAACGTGGGCGTTGGCTCAACGGTGATGTTGGTGGGCATCAGGGTTGGCAGTGATGGCTCATCGGCTGGCGTGGGTTGGCAGGCGGCCAGCAGCAGAATGAAAAATATAGATAGTGATAAATAATGTTTCATGTTCGAGACTCCAATACCAAATGCTTGATAATACGATGAATTTATTCTGCCAGAGTTTGCCCGCTGCTGATGTACGACCGTTCGACTGAAACCCTACTGCCCCGTGAAGAGGGCGAAAAAATGTTAGCAGGGTGATGGGAAGGGAACGGCTGTCAAAACTTCCACCACTTCCGCCTCAATAAACTGCTGTTCTAAAGCCCGTGCCACCGAAATACGATGGTTGCCGTCGGTGACAAAGTAGTTGTTGTCCACCTTAATCAGATTAATGGGTGGCAGCGTTACTGATTGATAGTGTGCTTTGGCCAGGCTGAGCCAGCGCTCCATGGTGTGGGTCTGGCGGGGGAAAAAGGCCCGGTCGAATTCCTGGTGCCGGCCTTCACTGCCCACAATCTGGTCCAGCGGCACGGTTTGCAGGCCAAGGTACCGCTGACCGCGCATGATGCGCCTGAGCTTATCCCGATCGAGTGGCAGCAAGCAGTTACATTGTCTGGTAAACCAGCTTACAATGGCGCGCCACGTTCCCTTGCGCACTGCCTGGTTAAACGCTTCAGTGGCGAAATTGTCCATGATGGTCAGAACTAATTGTGGTTGCATGGGGATTCCTCCATGATCTCTTATAAATGGCAGACTTTAAAAACTTTCCAACTGCCGCCGCACGCCGTCTGTTTCGATCTGAATCCAGTACTCAACGATTTTTCCCTGGGCTACCCGGTAAACGGCACTGGCTCGTTCGCTAAGCGGCCGTTGTGTGGGCGCGATGTCAAAAAGTTGGCCAGAATGCACGCCCTGCTGCTGCCAGCGCACGTATACCTTGTCTCCCTCGGCCAGCAGCTCTTCCACCGTCAGGCGGAAATCACCATAGGTAGCGTGCATCTCGGCGATGTGGGCCGCGTAGTCGGCCGGGGTGCGGGTGATAGCGTATTCGCAGCCGGAAACGACCTGGTGCGCCAGATGGGTTTCGGCCAGCAGTTCGTATGCCGCCTGCACATTTTTGCCTGTCCGAACCTGCTCAAAAAAGGCCAACACTACTTCTTTTGGGCTTAAATCGTTCATCTCATCCATCCTGAAAAAGAATTCACCGCGGAGGACACGGAGAACACGGAGTTTTTTTAACTCTGCGTTCTCTGCGCCTTTGCGGTTGCTTCTAAATTAAGCAGCCTGGGCGACCATTGCGGCCGTATCCACCATGTTCGAGTTTGTGGGCAGCCAGACCTCGTCGAAGGTGGCCACAAAGTTGGCGCTGCCAAAAAAGCCCAACACACGCGCTTTTTCACTGCCGATGTTGCGCAAATTGTGCCGCACCATCGTAGGCACCAGCGCAATCTGCCCTTCTTTTAGCTTGCCTGTTTCTTCGCCGACGCTGACTTCTACATCGCCTTTCAGGATGAGCAGCAGTTCTTCCACGCTGTCTGTGTGCCAGCCCAGCGCATCGCCCGGCTCCAGCTCAAAATAGACGGTGGCCGAGTTTTCGCTGCCGTGGGCACCAAAAAGCGGAAAAGTTGCCAGGCAGTGCAGTCCGGCTTTTTCTTTGCCGCTGAACTCGGTTAAATCCAGGTTGTTTAAATCCACAGTAATCATGTTTATCTCCTTCTGGGCACCTACGTGCCGGTCCGTGTTATTAAGTTGCTGCCAGCATACTGGCCAAGGGGATGGAGCGTCACCCACCGAAGGGTGGAATGGGGGGTGGAATTCGTAAGGGATACCCCCTGACAATCTCTCAAGAGATGGTAGAATCGGCGCTCGATAAGCAATTCGCAGCCACCAACAAACAGGGATCAACAATTTTGTCTAATCTGCCTGCGCATCTGACCCAATTTATTGGCCGCCAGCGTGAATGCCAGGAGGCCACGCGCCTTTTGACCGATCCGGCTTGCCGTCTGTTGACGCTGGTTGGTCCAGGCGGCATGGGCAAAACACGCCTGGCGATTGAACTGGCCCACGCTGTGCAATTTGAATTTGCCGATGGGGTGGTTTTTGTGCCGTTGCAGGCGGTGTCGTCGGCAGAACTGCTTGTTGCGACCATTGCCGACGCGCTGGGCGTTTCTCTGTCCGGCCAGGGTGAGCCGCTGGCGCAGGTAGGCAGCTATCTGGCTGAAAAAACATTGCTGCTGGTGTTGGACAATTTTGAGCAGCTGCTGGAAGGTGCGGCCGTTCTCACCCAACTCCTCGCCGGCGCACCCCAGGTAAAATGCCTGGTTACCTCACGTGAGCGGCTCAATTTAGGCGGCGAATGGGTGTACTCGCTCACGGGCTTGCTCACACCCACCAGCCGCCAAATGACAGCATGGCAGGATTGTGATGCCGTAGCCCTCTTTGCTGAACGAGCCCGTCAGGTGCGCTGGGATTTTTCCCTGGAGGATGAGGCTGAAATGGTTATCGAGATTTGCCGGCTGACAGAGGGGATGCCCCTAGCGCTGGAGCTGGCTGCCTCCTGGCTGCGCTCCCTCACCTGTGCCGACATTGTCAAAGAGATTCGCCAAAACCTGGATTTTCTCGCCACGGCTTTGCGTGACGTGCCAGAGCGGCATCGCAGCATGCGGGCGGTTTTTGCCTATTCCTGGCAAACCTTATCGTCAGAGGAGCAGCAAGTTTTTGCCCGGCTTTCTGTTTTTCGCGGCGGTTTCCGGCGGGAGGTGGCCGAGATTGTGGCCGAGGCTTCCCTGCCGGTGCTGTCGGCGCTGGTAGATAAATCGCTGCTGCGGTTGGAGGAAAACGGCCGTTACCAAATCCACGAACTCCTTTGCCAGTTTGCCTACGAAAAGCTGGCTGAATTCCCCGAGGAGCATCACGACATCCTGAACCGTCACGCCCATACCTTCACCCACTTTTTACGCGATCGCTTTGAACCGATGACCGGCGGCGCGCAAAAGCAGATGGTGCTGGAGGTGGCTGAAGAACTCAAAAATATCCGGGTGGCGTGGCGGTGGGCAGCGGAGCAGCAGGATGCAGCTGCTTTGGAAGAGGCGGCGACGGCACTGCACACGTTTTTCCAATACCAGGGCCGTTTTCGGGAAGGGGTGGGGATGTTCCAGACGGCCGTTACCAGCCTGCAACAAGCACCCCCTTCCACTGCACGAGATTGCGCCCTGGCCCAACTGCTCACCTGCGCCAGCTGGTTAGAAATGCGCTTTGGCCGCATTGCTGAAGCAACGGAAATGGCGGAAACGGCCGCAGCCCTCTATGAAAAGCTGGACAAGCTGCCGCCGCCCGGTGCCGGCACGGACCCATTGGCACCGCTTTCGTTGTTGGCCGTCATTGCCGGGGACGTGAAGCGTGGCATTGAACTGGGGCAGGAGGCGTGGCAGCGGGCCGAAGCGCGCCACGACCGGCAAAATTTGGCCTACGCCGGCCACAGCCTCATCAGCGCTGCTTTGCATGAAGGGAATTTGGACGAAGCTTATCGTCTGGCGCAGAGCACCCTTAATGCTGTTACCCAGGCAAAAAATCATTGGTTTTTAGCATCTATCCACAACCAGTTGGGCACGATCATGCGCCTGCGGGGGAATTTGGCCGCTGCCCGGCAGCATTACCAGGCCGGGTACGACATTCGCGAAGCGTTTGCCGATACGGGCGGCATGGCGCTTGCCCTGGGCTCGCTGGCCGAGATTGCCACAGAGGAGGGTGATTTTGCTCAAGCTGAGCAACTTTATCAGCAAAGCCTGGCCATCTATCAGGAAAATGGCGATCGGGGCGGCCTGGTGCAAACGTTGGAAGGCCTGGGCATTATGGCCGATCGCGCCGGCAGCACCGAGCTGGCCTACCATTATTTGTGGCGGGCGCTGGATGAAGCGCACAAAACCCAACTGGTGCCGCAGACGTTGGAGGTGCTGGCGGCATTCGGCCGTTTTGGCGTCACAGAGTTCTCGCAGGAGCCGTGGGGTGCGGCCGTTTTGCATTACGTTTACCATCATCCCCTGGGTGTACAGATTATAAAAGAACAGGTGGAGCCGTTTTTGCCGGCCAACGTTAATCCGGAGACCTTTCCTTTTACATCTGAAATGGGGGTGGATGAAGTGGTGCATTGGTTGAAGGCCAATTTGCCTGCGCCTGTGATGCAAGCGGGTGGTGGCGTGGATACGGCCGTTCCTCCAAAACTCCAGCCAGAACGCCAACAGCCTCTTATTGATCCTCTCAGCGAACGCGAACTAGAGGTACTTAATCTCATCGCCGCTGGCCTAAAAAACCGGGAAATTGCTGAGGAGCTATTTGTGGCCCTCAGCACCATAAAATCCCACGTCAACAACATTTACGGCAAGCTGGGCGTTTCCAGCCGCGTCCAGGCGGTCTCCCGCGCCCAGGAGCTTGGTTTAATTCAACCTTAAATCCACCCCCTGCTCATCCCTTCGGTGGATCACTTTTACTCCCTAAAACAATATGCTGCTTGCAGATTCATTTTTGCAAGGAGGCATAACAATGAACCCAAAACGAGTTGTAATTGTCGGTGGTGGCTTTGGCGGCGTGAACGTCGCCCAGGCATTGAAGCGGGCACCTGTTGAGGTGACGCTGATCGATCGCCGTAATCATCATTTATTCCAACCATTGCTTTACCAGGTGGCGACTGGCCATCTTTCTCCGGCCGATATTGCTTCGCCGCTGCGTCGGCTGTTTAAAAGGCAGCAAAATGCCCGCGTGCTTCTGGGCGAAGTGACCGGATTCGATGTTGACAAACAGGAAGTACTGCTGCGCGATGGCACCGTGCCTTACGACACGCTCATTGTGGCGGCGGGTGCGGGCTACCATTATTTTGGCAACGACGAGTGGCAGCAGTGGGCACCCCCCCTTAAAAAGGTGGAAGACGCTTTGGAGATTCGACGGCGGGTGCTGTCTGCCTTTGAAATGGCGGAACGGGCTGTGGACCCGGAAACGATGCGCGCCTGGCTGACGTTTGTCATCATCGGTGGTGGACCAACGGGTGTGGAGATGGCCGGAGCCCTGGCCGAAGTGGCCCACAAAGCGCTGCGCCACGAATTCCGCCGCATCAATCCGGCCGATGCTCGCATCATCCTGGTGCAGTCGCCCGACTACATTTTGCCCACCTACGATGCGACATTGTCGCAAAAGGCGGCGGCGGCTTTAGAGAAAATGGGGGTTACGGTGCGCACCAAGGCGCGGGTAACGGCCGTTTCCCCCACCACCGTCACGCTCAAAGCCGAAACCAACGAAGAAGTTATCCCGGCGCGAACCGTGCTGTGGGCAGCGGGTGTCAAAGCGTCGCCGCTGGGTGAAGCGCTGGCCGAAGCGTCGGGGGCGTCACTGGACCGCACGGGCCGGGTGCAGGTGCTGCCAGACTTGAGCGTGCCGGGACATGAAAACATTTTTGTCATTGGCGATCTGGCGCACGTTTTAAATGAAGACGGCCAACCGCTGCCCGGCGTGGCCCAGGTGGCAATTCAGCAGGGGCTGTACGTGGCGAAGCTGCTGCAACGCCGCTGGAACGGCAAAACGGCACGGCCGTTTCGCTACAAAAATCGGGGTGACATGGCGCAAATTGGCCGGCAAACGGCCGTGGTGCAAATCGGCTCGCTGCGGCTGGTGGGCGTGCTGGCCTGGCATCTCTGGTGGATTGTTCATTTGCTTTACCTAGCTGGCTTCCAGAACCGACTGATTGTCTTTTTGCAGTGGGCCTGGAGCTACTTTACGCACAGCCGTCCCGCCTTGCTCATTACCCGACAGGCGGAGGATCAGGTGCCCAGGGTGGCTGACGTGCCGCTGGAACCGGTACAACAAACATGAAGTGAAACGTGATGCGTGAAACTGACTGAATTTTCTCATGCATCACGTTTCCCGCATCATTTAAACGGGGAAGAAAACGGATGATTACTTCTTTGGCAAAAAACGGCGCCAGAGGAACTGCCACCAGTCGATGAAGCGGGGCACGCCTTTTTCAAAGCGCACTAGGAAGATGCTTACCATTAAAACAGCCGCACCTACCCATTGCAGCAACGTTAGACGCTCACCCAGAAAAATGGCCGCAATCACAATCGTTACCACCACTTCGGACACACCCAGCAGTGCCGTTTGAATGCTGCCCATGGCTTTGACCCCCAAAAAGAGCGTCAGGCGAGAAAGCGCGGTTACCAGGGCCATCCAACCAATCGCCTGCCAGCCGTCTGTGCTAACCAGCGCCAGATCCACCGGGGCGACAAACCAGGCCACGGTCACAACGGCCGCCATCGCAGTGATGGCGTACAGCGTCATGGTGGGTGCAGGTATGTCCAGCATAATGCGCTGGCTGAGCACCAGCTGAATGGCATAGGTGATGGCGGCAACAAGCATCATGCCTACCCCCAGCCAATCTGCCGGCCCCGCGCCCCCGCGCGTGAGCAGGTAGATCGCGCCAATTGTCAGGATCGTGCGAAAAATGGTGAGCACGGAAATGGTTTGCCCCGCCAGCCGCAAAAAAACCGTTACAAACACCAAATAGGTGATGTTGACCAATTGGCCCAGAGAGGCGTCGATGCGGGTTAGACTGGTGTAGAAGAAGATGGAGCCCAGACCATTGATGGCTCCGGCGATCATGCTGCTAAGGACGGCCGGCAGTGAACTGCGAATGAGCTGACGTTTGAACAGCAGCATCCCCAGCCACAAAAAAACGGCCGCAATGACCGTTCGAAATGCAACTACGGTGAGGACGTTGACACCGGCCGCGTAAGCCACTTTGGCCAAAATAGGCACAATGCCCAAAAAGAGTGGTGATAACAATCCCCAAAGTAGTCCTAAACTCCACTGCTGGCTGCTAGCCTGAGCAGACGTTTCCTCAGGTTCTTTTTCTGTTGGAACGCTTACTGCTGAGGGTTTGCCGGGTGGCGTTGCCATGTTTCTCCATTACAGTACAAACTGAACAAATGACAAATTGGAAAACACATAGGCTAACGAGCGTTAGGCGCGTCAGGTATGTATGAAAATGGGTGAGTCGGCAAGGATACAGGATGGGTAAGAGCCCGGATTAATCGTTCTGGCGTACGGTTGAAGTTAAAGTTCTACAGTCTGGTTTACTTGCTCCAAAGGTAGCAAAATGTGGAAGGTGCTGCCCGGGAATTGGTCTGGATCGCGTCGTTCACTCTCTACCCAAACACGGCCGTTATGTGCCTCAATAATTCCTTTTACAATGGCCAACCCTAATCCTAAACCGCCACCTTGAAAAGCAAATTTGCTGGTTGAGTGGTGCTCAATAGAACCCAGCGTATAAAATTGGTCAAAAATGCGACGATGTTCGCTGTCCGGAATGCCAATACCGGTATCTTGAATAATCAAATCAATCGTATCACCAACAGCACGACCGACAACAAAAATACTGCCGCCGTCTGGCGTGTATTTTACAGCGTTGCTAAAAATGTGGTAAATAGCCGACTTCAACTGTTCGCCATCCCCCTGGACGATTGGCAGCTTGGAGAGATCCCCAATTTGCACATTGAGCCGCCGCTTATTGCACACTTCACCAAACTCTTCAAAGATATCTTGAACAACTTCAGAGATGCGCACGGGGCCTAAAGCCAGGTCCAGCGTGCCGGAGGCAATGCGAGCAACTTTGATGATTTCATTCACCACATCCCGCATGCGCGTAACGCCTAGATTTAGCCCTTCGGCCACGCCGGAGACCATTTCCGCGGGCAGTGTATTATCGGTTTGCTTTACCTGTTCATCCAACAAATGGGCGTAGCCACTGATTAAGGTCAGCGGCGTGCGCAGCTCATGGGAAACCATGATGATAAAATCGCTCTTGAGGCGGTCCAGTTCGCGCAGTCGTTTGTTGGCGCTTTCCAGCTCATGAATTTTACTTTCCAGCCGTTCCACCAGATTTTGGGCATGCCGCTGGAGATGCTCGCTGTGCTCTTCTTTGGAGAGGGGCTCGGCATGGCCGTGCAGGTAGGCATTCACCTGGTTGGGGAATATGGAAACATCAATTGGCTTGGTAAGAAAGCCGGTACAACCCGCGGCCAGGGCCAGTTCACGGCTTCCCGGACTGTGGTTGGCGGTTAGGGCCACAATGGGCGTGTCTGAAAAGTTAGGCAGGCTGCGTAGACGCGTGGTAATTTCACGACCATCCATGCTTGGCAGATTGATATCCATTAGGATAAGGTTGGGATGGTGTTCGCGGGCCATGGAAATGCCTTCAAGCCCATCGGCGGCTACAACCACATCGTACCCTTTATTGTCCAGCACGCGCTGTACCAACCGGCGACTGGCGGGATCGTCTTCGATGTACAAGATTTTTGCAAGCGGTATTGTTGTTTTGTCCATATACATATAGTTAGCTGACCAAGTTAGTGTGTATCAAGCGCGATTATTGTGCCATAGATATCAATATTTTTGCAATTCACATTGTGGTCCTATTTTGGCTTTTGGACAAGCGAAATGAATGGTGCGTTTGTACTGGGAGGAGAAAAGGGGGATACGTTACGGCCGTAATTCACCCTCTTTTTATACTTTTTTGCTCCTGACATTTGCTGTGCATGAAAGCTAAGGTAAAGCTTTTTGAATATCGTTCAACAAGTCCGAATCCATAAAAGAGCCTTTTTGCAGCAATGCCTTAATTTGGCCGTCCAGCCGCTGCTTTTCGTCATCGGTAAGCTCTTTGGCGGTAATAACAATGATGGGCGTTTCTTTTAGCACGGGATCGGCTTTCATGGCTTCCACCACGGCAAAGCCATCCAGACCGGGCATCATTAAGTCCAGAATGACGAGGTTGGGTCGGGTTTCGCGAATTAGCTGCAGCCCGGTCTGCCCGTCATGGGCTTCATCAATCAGGAAATCTCCTTGTGCCTGCAAAATGCGGCGGATGAGCCGAGCTGCATCTAAATGATCTTCCACAATCGTAATGCGCTGGACGCGGTCGTCCAGCTCTTCTAAGGCGGTGAGCAGCCCTTCTTCGCGGCTGCGGTTGCTGCGGGTCAATTCGCCAGTATCGGGCAGGGTCATGTCGCGCGTGTACTGGTCACCAATGATATGTTTTTCGACGGGGAAGGTGTGGCCAGAGCAGTTGAGCACGACGGTTTCATGGGGCAGGATTTTACCTTCACGAATCAGTTTAAAAAGGCCGGCAAAGGTAACGGCCGTTGCCGGTTCCACCGAAATTCCGTCCATCTTGGCCACCAGATGGAGTGCGCTAAACGCCTCTATGTCGGTGATGGCATCAATTGTGCCGCCATATTCATTAATAAGCTCTCGCAGCACTTCATACGCTTCGCCGGGGGCACCGGTGGCCAGGGTGGTGATGTCGGTACGCGGCTCTTTTACCGTTTCGGCAATGGCCAGCCCTTTGTGGAAGGAGCTGGCCATGGGGGCACAGCCGCTGGTTTGGAACAGACCCATTTTGGGCATTTTTTCTACCAGGCCCAGCCGTTTTAATTCGGCAAACCCTTTCATCACGCCGACCGGACCCAATCCGCCGCTGACGGCCTGTAAGTACCAATCTGGCGTGCGCCAGCGATGCTGGCTGCCGTTGAGGATAGTCGAACTTTGCCCGGCGTGGATGCTGCCCAGCTGTTCGGCGACTTCAAAGGCTAATGTTTTCATCGCTTCTTTAGCGGCAATGCCTTTGATGCCCCGATCCAGGAATAGATTTTTGCTGGTGGCAAATTCAGCGGCAATGCGTTTGGCTTCATCGTAGGTGCCGGCAACCTTAATGACTTCAGAGCCGTACAGCGCCACTTCACGCATTTTGTCGGCGGGCACCGAGCTGGTGACAAACACCCACATTTTGATGCCGGCCCGGGCGCTGTAGGCGGAATAAGCAATGGCTACGTTGCCGGTAGATGAAACAACAGCTTCTTTGATGCCTGCCTCTTTCATGACGCTGATGGCAATCGCTGCCTGGCGGTCTTTAAATGAGCCGGTTGGCCCCTGGCGCTCATCTTTGATGTAGATGTTGGGGTGACCCAGCATGAGGCCCAAATTGTGGGCCCGCAGCAAAGGCGTCCAGCCTTCGCCGAGGGTGATGATGTTTTCATCATCGTGAATGGGCAGCAGTTCGCGGTAGCGCCACAGGGTTGCGCCGCGTTTGTCTAGCTGGCGCAGCCAATCATGCCCTTTTTGGGCCAGATGGCCGTTTTGCTGCGGATGGGTCAGTTCATATTCGGCATCCAGCCATTGATTGTTGCAGTTGGGGCAGGTGGGTAACGGCCGTTCAAAATCAAATTTAGCGCCACAGGCGCGACATACAATTTTTATGCTACTCATTACAGAAATCTCCTCGACTTATACGGCTAAGTTTGAGGTAAGGTGCTTACGTTACATCTTTAGTACCCACCCATTTGAAAATAAAGCATGAATTTAGCGAATGGGCAAAAAGTACCGTTTGGTTCTAAATTGCTATGCTAATGGTTAATTGATGGAGTCGGTGGTTGGTTGTACGAGGGGGATTTCTGTCGGTCTGTCTTTGTTTTGACGAACCGGCAAAATGACATGGAAGGTGGTGCCCTCATTCGGTTGACTGGTAAAGTTGATACTACCCTGGTGCATTTCAATCAGCCATTTTGTGATGGGCAAACCCAAACCTGTACCACTCGACGTACGGGTATTAGACGTGTCAACCTGGGCAAAAGGCATGAATAGCTTATCAAAATCCTCGGGGGCGATGCCAATGCCTGTATCCTTCACTTTAATATGGATCGTCTCATCATCGGCATAGGCATACAGGTGGATTTCCCCATCTTCAGTGAACTTGGCGGCATTAGACAACAAATTCAACAAAATTTGGCGGAGACGGATAGCATCTGCTTCAATCTCCGGTAAATCTTCGGGCACGTCCCAAATAAAATTAACCCGCTCGCTGTTGATCAGGCTGCGCATGGTGTCGTGGGCTGGGGCAACGGCCGTATGCAGATTAATCATTTCAAAGTTGAGCGACATCTTACCGGCTTCAATTTTGGCCATATCCAAAATCTCATTAATCAACATGAGCAAATGCTGCCCGTTGGTATAAATTGATTGCAGATCCTCTTCCTGGGCAGGGGTGGTGGGGCCGTCGATCCCTTTGAGAATCACGCGCGAGAAGCCAATGATGGAGTTAAGCGGCGTGCGTAACTCGTGGGACATGTTGGCCAGGAACTGGGTTTTAAGTTGGTCCAGTTCGCGCAGCTCTTCATTTTGCTGCTGGGTTTGCTGGAACAGCTGTGCATTGGCAATGGCCAGGCTGGTTTGGGTAGCAATACTACGCAGCAGCTGCGTGTCGCTTTCGCCATAAGCAAGCGGTTCGTAAGAATGCACGCTGATGAGGCCGACTGGCACACCATCTTGGAGCAAGGGCACCCACAGGCTTGATTGGGTTGTACGGCCGTTCTGGGCAAACTGCTCCGTCTGGGCCAGCGGCGCGTGGGCATCCAGCAGCTGCGGCTTGTCCTGATTGAGAAACGTAAACAGCGGCTCGTCCAGTGAAAGGGTGCGTTCTTGGGTAGCAACAGGTTTATCTTCAACCATCGTAAGGACGGGTTGGTATTGGTTGGTTTCTTTTTCGTATAGGGCCAGTTGGAAGCAGGTGTTATCCAGCAGGCGTCCTACCTCACCATAGATGATTCTGGCCAATATTTCCAAATCCAGCGCACGCGAGATGTTGGCCTGTACCTGGTTCAGGGTTATCAAATCCTGGGCGCGGTGCAGCGCTTCATCCAGCAGCTTAACGTTTTCTAGCTGGGTGGTGAGGTGGTCTACAACGGTTTGGGCAAAGATGATGTTGGAACGAGTGAACGGCCGTTCGCCACTCACCGAATCAATAGCTAGATACCCCAGCAGCTCCTGCTGGCTGGCCGCCGGAATGAGCAAGGAAGCGTATGCCCCAAACTGCGTTACATGCTGCTCGATTGTCTCTTTGGGGAGCGCATCATTGCGCGGTGAAAGCAGCAGCGGCTTTTGCTCTTGGCTGAGATATTCAAAAGTGTAATCGCCCGTCAGCGGCAGATGGGCATTCTTATCGACGCGCTGGCTGCTGGAGTTTGCCAGCAGTCTGCCGCTGCTTGCACCTGGCTTATAGTTGACAAAACGGCACTGATACGCTCCGGTGTACGCTTGAATCTCGCGCACGGCAATATCCAGGGCATCATCACGGGTGATGGCCTGGTTGAGGGCGCGACCAATGCGATAAAGCAGCTCTGTCTGGCGCAGCAGCCGTTGGTTGGCCAAAATAGTAGCTGCCTGGTCGGCCAGCGTGCGCATAGGCTGGAGGGAGGCGTTGGCAAACGCATTTGGCTTTTTGTGCGCTAAAGCCAGCGTGCCCAACCATTCCTGCTCGATGTAAATGGGGATCAAGGCCGCGGCGTGCAGATCATTTTGCACAAACATTTGTTGGGAATGTTCATCAATGCCCGATTGCGCCTGGGCGTCGGCCACAACAAGAACGTCGGTATCGATGAGCCTGTCGCCAAAGCTGTACGTCTCGCGCGGCATCCGCAGGTTTGACTCAATCTCAATATCAATTGAGCTCCAGGCGACGGGGATGATGACAAAATCTGGTGCTTTTGGATCGGCGATGATGATTTTTACAACCTGGGCGATTTCAGTGTTGCGGGCAAAATCGACCAGCGTTTTGTAGATTTCGTAGGCGTTGGTGGCCTGCCCAATGCGGCGGCTGGCGGTGTACAGGCGGTTTGTTTCGTCAAGCGTGCTTTCTGTTTGAGCAAACAGGTTGGCGTTTTCAATGGCAATGGCCAGCTGGTCGGCCAAACTTTGCAGAACGGTGACCGTTTCACTGGCAAATGCGCCTTGTTGGCTGCTCTGCACGGTAAGGGCACCGATGACTTTGTTACCTGTTTTGAGCGGCAGGGCCAATTCTGCCTGGGTGTCTGGCAGCAGGGGATTGGGTTTGAAGGCGGTGGCTTGCTGCACGTTTTGTTCGACGCGGGCCTCGCCGGTGGCTACGGCCGTACCAATCATAGACCCGCCGCCAATTTCCTGGCTGTGGTTGAGCTCAATTTGCAGACGACCTGCTTCACCGGTACCGGCGCGGAGAACGGCCGTATTGGCCTTTTCGTCCACCAAAAACAGGCCAACGTAATACAAATTAAAGCGCGAGCGGATTAGCTCTACAACTTCCTGGATGAGCTGATCGCGATCCAGAATGGTGCTGGCGGCACGGGAAACTTCAGACGCCAGGCGCAGCTGGTTGGAATAAGCGCGGGTCGTTTGCACAAACTGGGCGTTGTTCAGGGCGCTGCCCATCTCCCGAATCAGGTCTTGTACAAAGTCCCGCTCTTCTTCAGACAAATTCTCCAGGCCTGGGATGCGAATCTGACCAAAGCTGTTGTCGCCAAGTTGTAATGGGTAAACCGTTGATTGTGCTGTCGGCAGTGGCGCTGCTTGCTCTGTGACTTCACGCACAATGTTCAGGCTGCTGTCGTCGGCGCGGGCTTGTAAGGTTGCTTCGGGCGTGTTCCAGATGCTGTCCAGATAACGGCCGTGCAATATTTCTAGTTCATGGGCGCGCTGCTGGGTTTCGTTGAGCAAATAAAGATTGTGCCACAGGGCTGCCAGGTTTTGGGCAAAGGTGCGCACCAGAATGAGATATTCTTCGTAACTTTCGGTGGCCAGACTGCCGTGGTTGGCCACCATGGCACCTAAAAGCCGCTGCCCCACGCGCAAAATAATGCCCACAGAGATGCCATCGTCACCTTCTTCAGATTGGTAAGCGCGCACGACTTCGCCGTCTTTGCCAAACGCTGTGGCCAGCATATCGGCAGTTTTGGCCGGGGCATTATCACCCTGGTTCAGAAAGGGGGCAGTGGTGGTGATGACCCGCCACACATCTGGTGGCTCCAGGGCTTCAAACAGGGTGACGTTGGTGATATCCAACGCCTGGCAAATACCGGTTACGGCTTCGCGCAGCAGCGTGGCTTCATCGTTTGCCTGGCTAAGCCGGGCATTCAGCTGCAAAATCTGGTTAAGATTGGCATTGCGCTGTTTTTGGAGTTCGTGCAGGGAGATTTGTTGTTCTAGCTGGGTGTGCAGGGCACGCTGTAAGGCAGTTTGGGCGGTTTCCTGAAAGCGCTGCTGCACAATTTCACGCGCGTTGGCTACCTTTTCCAGAAAGAGAATTTGGAAATCGTTGAGGCGGCGGGCAACGGCCGTATCCACCAAATTATGTTCCGCGCGATGCAGAACACGCATCATCTGCGTCGCCGTGACCATGGCCATGCCCTGTTCGGCCAGCTGGGTGGCTGCGGCCGTAATATCTGATTCATTGGCCTCGAATGCCAGGTATTGCTGCACCAAAGACGAAATTTGGCTGGCCACTTGCCGGCCGCGCCGCGGCGAGGTGAGCACTCCGCGATTATCGATGGCGTGCCGAATGAAGGCGTTGTAAAGAGCTGTTTCCAGTTCGTTTACGGCAGCGCCCCAAATGGTGGCTGTGTCTTGCTCGTGCTTTTGTTCTTGCATTGGTTAATTGGCTGCAAACTCTTGCTTCAGAAAAAAGGCGGCATAAAAGGCCATATCGATGCCTGAGCGGTCGTCTTCGGTAATAAAATCGGCGGGCAGCCCTAAAAATTGGGTGATGGGTTCAACCAGACTGGGATGCCACGGCTTGAGGATTTCTACAGATTCTTCCAGCGTGTTTAGGCGAATTGGTAAATTGGCCCGGCGGCATAATTCTAGGAATTCATAATATCCTTCAGGATCATCCATTTCGCCGTGCGTTTGGAAAACCAGGAACAGCTTGGAGCCATTGGGTGCCCACTCGTACAGGGCGTGGGCTAAACGCTGCGTTTGCTCCGGCGTAATAAAAAGCTGAATGCCATTCAGCCCAATGGCAACGGGCTCGTCCAGATGGATAAGTTTAAGAACCTCAGGGGTCATTAGAATGGTTTCCGGCTCCAGGGCATTCCCCCGAATGTAGGCAATATCTTCGTGATTGCTAAACAGACTACGGCCGTAACTCACCGCCACAGGATTGACGTCGCTGTACACAATTCGCCTGTCAGCAACAATGGTGTGCAGGTGGTCATCAGACGGCATCCCCGAGGCAATGTCTAGAAATTGGGTAAACCCTTCCTGGCGCAAAAGCTGGGCGGCTTCTTGAATAAAAGCCCGCCGCAGCCGCACCCATTTGCGCAGCGATGGCATTAATTTAAGCATCTCTTGCGCGGCCTGGCGATCTACTTCAAAATTGGCTGTGCCCCCGACCAGGTAGTCAAAAATCCGGGCCACGTTAGGCAAGCTGGTGTCCAAAAAAGCAGAGGTATTGGGTTGGTCTGGGCTGTCTATGTGATCTGCCTGGGTCATGATGTTTTTGTATGGCGGCCGAGCTCAAGCTCAACGGCCGTTCCCTTAAGCTGTTTGGATAAAGCGCGCAGGCCAATCCCCACAATCGTTTCCACATCGGCTGATTGGTGCAGCTGGGCGCTGATCTCATTTAGATGTGCCTGCCGTTTGGCGCGTGCTTCGGCATTGGCCAACAACTGCGCGTTTTGAATAGCAACCGCGAGCTGGTCGCCCATAATTTGCAGCGCCCCAATCAGATCGTCAGTGAACAAGTTGGGCGTAAGGCTTTGCACCGTCAGCGCCCCGATCGTTCTCTCCCGCACCCGTAGGGGTAGGGCTAATTCTGAGCGGGTATCTGGTAGATGGGGATTGGGCAGCCATTCCGGGTCTGTCGTCACATCCTGGGTAATGCGGGGCTTACCGTCGTTGGTTGCCCCACCGATGAGAGAGTGTCCGCCAACTTCCAGTCGCCGCTTGGCGGCCAGCTGAGCTTCGCCGGCCTCACCGGTACCGGCCTTCAGCACGGCATAATTATCTTCTACCAGGAACAACCCCACGTAATACAAATTAAACCGATCTTTGATGAGTTCGACCGCCCCTTGAGCCAGCGTGTTTTGTTCCAAAACTGTTGTGGCGGCGGCAGCGACCTCTGCGGCCGTTTGAATTTGCAGGCGCTGCTGGAACTGAACATTGAGCGCTTTTTGTATAGCCTCTAATTGCAGCAGGTTGTTGATAGCAATGGCCAATGCACCGGCAATGGTTGTCAATAGTTCAATGTCGCGGTCGCTAAACGGCTCCAGATTTTGTAAAGAGAGCACGCCAATAAGCTCATTGGTTACAATGAGCGGCAAACCGAGCCAAAATTCGTGGGCATCATCAGTGCTGCCGACCTGGAAAGAATTGTATTTGGCACGATTTTCTGGCGTGGATTGAATATGCAATGGAGAACGGGAGCGGGCAACGTGTCCGCTAAAACCTGAATCCAGGGTGAGCGGCGGGATGTTGGACAAATCAACTTCTTCACCATAATCATGAAGATATAACCAGTTTAACCGCGTACGCTTTTCATTGAGCAAGAAAATGGCTAAACCGGTCGCTTCTACGAGGGAGAGAATTTCCCGTCTGGTGGATTTGAAAACTTGTGGCAGATCCGGGGCTTCTGACAAAGCCAGACTGAGCCGGTTCAGCGAGCTGAGCTGGGCTACTCTGGCCTGTGATTCTGATGTGAGTGTGGCGTTGGCCAGGGAGACGGCCGTTTCATTTCCCATCGCCTGTGCCAGTTGAATCTCGCTGTCGGTAAACGTTCCTTGCGATTTATTGCGATAGAGGCGAATGATTCCTAGCGTATCTTTGCCGCGTACCAGGGGAATATCTAAATAGCTGGACAGCTTAATCGCTTCCAGGTGCTGCCGTTCAATCTCGTCGAGTTGGATGTCCTCTAAGCGCCACACCTTAGGCTGTCCGGAAGTCAGTACCTTGTGCATACTGTGCCGCTCTGTCAGCTCATAGGTGGGCAAATCAAGCAGATATTGGTCAATAGACCCGGCTACCAAATCATAAATAAAGTCAACCTGGGCCGTCACGGTTTCCTCTTCTTTGTCCCAAGAGTAAATGATGCAGCGGGAAGCGTGCAGCCAGGTGGTTAAGGCGCGTGCTGAGCGCCGGTGCAGCTCACCCACATCTAAGGTGCCGGAGAGGAGCGTGTTAAATTCATACAAAATGCGCGTTTCGTTGAGGCGTGATTCTGTTTTAGCAAACAGTCGCGCGTTGTCGATGTTGATGGCAATCTGGTTGGCAATGATTTGTAAAATAGCGATATCTTCTTGGGCAAAGATGTTTGGCTGGTCGCCCTGAACATCAAGTACACCCAGCAGTTCACCTCGTGCCACCAAAGGCAGCGCCAATTCTGTGCGGGTGTGAGGCAAAAATGGTTCTTCTTTGTATGCTTCGTCTGTTTCCACATCGTCTACAATGCGTGGCTCTCGGTGCAGACCAACCCAGCCCACAACGGAGTGATTATCGATGGGCAGTTTATATTGCAAATTGATCAAATCGATATGAACGTCGGTGGCTACCTCACGCAAATGCAGGGCTGTTTTGCTGGGATCGGTGAGAAAAATGGAGACATGGTAAAAGCTAAACTGCGACTTGAGGAGTACGGCCGTTTCCTGTAAAAGTTGGGCCAAATCCAGAGAACTGCTGCCTTTTTCGGCGATTTCGGCGCTAAATTGCAGCTGCTGGGCGCGCCGCTGCAATAAATTGCTTTGGTTAAGCAGCTCGCCCGCCAGCGTTTTAGAGTTGCGCAGCGCGGTCTGTAAATAGTCTGATGTAGCCCAGGCCACAATGCTAATACCCAGGCACGTCACCGAAAATTCCACAACTGCCAGCAGTGAAAGTGTACCTGTCAGAATGAAATATGAAGTAACGGCCGTAAGCGTGATAACGCTGTACAAAACTGAAGCACGGACTGAATCCAGCGTGGCAATGGCCACAACTGAAATAAGCATCAGGTAGGGGAAAAACAGGTTTCTGGAGATTGTAATAAGCAGGACAAAAAAAATTGTGTTAAGAACGGCAAAAAAGAGGTGGGCTGCCAGACGAATGTTGCCCGTGCGGACCACCCACAGGCAAAGTATGCCAAATAAAGTGGAGGTAATAATTTGGCCGAGGGCTGCCTGTGGGGATATTTCAGCTGGCTGAAAAATCTCAAAAATTGCCCGGACGATGCTTAGGCCAATTAAAGCAACAATCAAGCCTTGCAGCAGGGCACCTTTGCGCTGCGTTTCTACATCATCTGTCCGGATTTTAAGAAGATTTAATGAGGCAAGCATAAAGGGTTTAGATTCCCAAGTCCCACACAGACTCCCCGCTTAGGATTTGCTTGATCTGCTCGGGGAAGCGATCCGCATCCAATGGTTTGGATAAAAAGCCATCAAAACCAGCTTCGCGCGCTTTTTGCATCTCGGCGCTGCTGCCATGGGCCGTAACCACAACCACCAACGTGTTTTGCAAATGGGGATCGGTGCGAATTTGTTTGAGCGCTTCGTAGCCATCTTCGTGGGGCAAGCGCAGGTCCATAAGGATAAGATCGACGCGGGACATCGTGTTGGCAAAATCCACGACCCCCCAGCCGGTTGTTTTCCATTCACATTTTTGCACGCCCATAAAGGCTAGCAGGCGGGCAATGAGGACAAAGTTGGAAACATTATCTTCAACGACAAGAATGTAGGCGTCTTTGGGATCAACTGGAGTTCTTACTGAGGCATTACTCATAGGGTGTCTACCTTTTTTATTAGGAAACCGGATTATATTTTTGCGGCGTGTGCATGTAATGGCTCCATATAAGCCAACTGCTTAAGTAAAACGACGATGGCTTACTTTCTCGATTAACGTCTATATTAAACTGTGCCGCAGTTTGGTTCAAGTAAACGGCCGTTTCCCATCAAATATTCGGGTAAAAAAGAGACTGTTTACCTGAGATAATAACCGGTATCTTCAAATAATAGCGATTCTCAAACCATAACGCCGTTAAGGATACGAAAAAAGTGAATAATCCATTTAATCAAGGTGATCAATCCAGACACGGCCGTTTTTCGGCGGCAATGTTATTGTGGAATTTGCCTTAAAAGGGATGCCATCTGGATTTAACTTTTCTTCCAGATGCAGGGCAAAGCCGGGCGGAGCAATAATGATCTCTTCATGATCACCCAGGTTAAAGGCGATAACGGCCGTTTGCCCCCGATACTTTCGCTTATAAACGATCACGTGCTCATTGGCATACATAATGCGAAAATTGCCCCGGCGCAACGCTGGCGATTCATGCCTTAGCTGAATGTACTGCTTAATATCTTCCAGCAGAGTTGTGTCCCAACTACCCTCATCATGCCAGGGAAAAGCCCCTCGGCAGTACGGGTCATGCGCCCCAGACATGCCAATTTCATCGCCGTAATAAATATTGGGCGCACCGGGAACAGTCATCTGGCACAGGTACATCAGGCGCAATATCGTCTTGTCATGCCTGACAATGGTCAGATTGCGCGGTGTGTCATGGCTCCCCAGCATATTCATTTGCGACACAACAATCTCTGAATCATACAGCTTGTTAAAAACCCGATCCAGCTCGGTGGCAAACTGCGTAGCGTTCAGCGGCTGAATGTAGCCGTATCCCATTCGCACGGTGTCCGTTTGGTCCATGTTATGCCCCGAGAAGAAGCCCAGCGCCGCCCTGGTAAATAGATAATTCATCTGGCCATCAAATTGATCGCCTTGCAGCCAGCGCGTGGCCTCGCCCCACAGTTCGCCCACAATGTAGGCCTCTGGATTTATCGCCTTGCAACGGCGACGAAATTCACGCCAGAAATCATCATCGTCAATTTCATTGGGCACGTCCAGCCGCCAGCCATCGATGCCTTGCTTGAGCCAATGGGTTGCCACCCGCCAAAGAAATTCGCGGACGGCTGGCGTGTTGGTATTAAACTTTGGCAAAGAAGGAATGCCCCACCAGGCATCAAAATTGGGCGATTGATCTTCCTGGAAGGCGTTCACGGGCCAGCCGTGCACATTAAACCAATCGGTGTAGGGTGATTCCTGGCCGCATTCCATGAGATGGTTAAACTGGAAAAAGCCCCGGCTGGCATGATTGAAAACGCCGTCCAGAATGATGCGTATGTCCCGCTTGTGGGCTTCAGCCAGCAGCTCGGCCAAGGCCTGATTGCCGCCCAGGATTGGATCGACGTGATAATAATCATGCGTGTGGTAGCGGTGGTTAGAAGCCGAGGCGAAGATAGGATTCAAAAAGATAGCGTTGATGCCTAAATCCTGCAGATAGGGTAATTTTTCGGTGATGCCGAGCAAGTCACCGCCCTGAAACCCATGAAACGTTGGCGTAGACCCCCAGGGTTGTAGGTTGGTTGGTTTGGGCAGGTAGCCATTTTGGCCAAAACGGCCGCTCTTGGCAAAACGATCGGGAAATATTTGGTAAAATACAGCGTCCTTTACCCAATCTGGGGTTGCAATGCTCATTTAGTCGTTCTCCTCATACCCCCTATTATAGGCAGTTTTCTTAAATGATTAATGGCGTATTTTAAGGAAAGAGTACCAAAATATAAAAAAGTTTGTTAAAGGAAACACATTTCTGATTCAATTTCCTAAAGGATTATAGTTTTAATGGAAACATTACCGAAGTTTAAATTGCGCGAGCCGCTTCTCATTTTAGTGTTTGTCTTTCTTCTTATTTTCTGGGCAATCAATGCTTTAAACACCGGCAACATTTTTTGGTTTCTCCCGGTTCAGCCAACTTTCCAGCCAACGCGCATTCTGGTGCGGAATTATGGCCAAACAATTGACCTTCAACCTGGCGCGCCAGGCTTCACCGAGCTATCTCAAGCGCTAACCGAAACGTTTGCCAATGGCTTTGATAACAATGCGCTGGTCTCCATTGGTTTGTCAGATGAAACATTGCGCCGTTACGCGGAAGAAGAGCTGGTGATTGAATCGTACTATGGGCAAGATATTTCATTTAACACGCGGGTGCGCATGAATGGCATCACCCAACTGTTAATTCCGCTGGATGGCACCCACGCCGATTCGCGCTATCTTTTTATGGGTGGCAACGGCGATTGGCGTGCCGGGGCCATGGTGCTGACTGATGATTCACCGCTGCGTAATGCCATGCGTGAGCTGGGGTATTTGTCAGGGGAGTAGCGGCATGGCGGTGAACAAAACATTGGCGATGCGTTTGTTGGAAGGCAAAAAGGTCCCGTACGAAGCGATAACGTATGATGCCAGCGAGCGAGACGCGGAAAAGATCGCGGTTCAATTGGGCGTGCCGCCTGAGCAGGTTTTTAAGACGTTGGTGGTGGCTGCACCGAAAGACGGCCGTTCCCCGCAAAAACCGCTCCTCGTCGTCATTCCCGCCAATCGCCAGCTTGACCTGAAAAAGCTGGCCAAACTGATCAATGTCAAAAAGTTGAAGATGGCCACGCACCAGCAAGCAGAAGAAATGACCGGTCTGCAAGTAGGCGGCATTTCGCCGCTGGCGCTGATTAACAAAGGATTTGCCATTTATCTGGATGAGTTGGCCGCAGAGCGGGCGCAAATTTACATAAGCGCCGGGGAGCGTGGCACCCAAATTAAGCTGGCGCCAGCTGATTTGCGCAAACTTACCGGGGCGCGGTTGGCGGATGTGTCGTCGTCTGGGTAGGGGGTAGAGTGAAAAGTGATGAGTGAAAAGTAAAAAGTGGATTCAATGATTACTGATGCACTGATCACTGCACACCGACCTACTGCCCATTCTGTTTTGTCAACTTTTGGATGGTTTGAATAACGTCGGGGAAGTCGAATGGTTTGGGCAGGAATTCGGCCCCAATTTTCTTTAAATCTGCTTCTGTGGGTGGAGGCCAGGCGCTCACGAGGACAAACGGCCGTTCCTCCCCATGCTCGCGTAATTTGTAGGCTAGCTCCATCCCCGTCATCTTGGGCAGGCGAATATCAAAGAAAAATAGATCGACCTGGGCCAGTTCAGGGCCTTCGACTTTGCTTAGCAAATCTTCAGCACTCATAAAGACCGGTTTTACTTCGATGCCAAACAACCCCAGGCCGCTCACAAGCAGTTGCGCAATACTTGGCTCGTCTTCAACATAAGCAATTTTTACATGGTCCTGCATGGTGTTATTCAGCATCTTTGCCTCTAAAGCATTTTTCGCAATTAAACGGTTTTATCTCTCAGGGATCATATCCGATTCGCTTGATTTTGTATAGGGATTACGCATGGGCCATTAGGACTGTTATTGGGATACTCACGGAATTTTTACGTGCGAAATGATCGGCAAAAATTGAGTGTAAACGGGCAGATGTTCCCACTGAATAAAAAAGGCAGGCGTAGTGACACCATCATCAACCAGCGCCGTGGCCGCAACCCATTGGGGAACGGCCGTCATCTCCCGCGTCAGCACCAACGTCAACGTAACTGATTCAGCCACGGCCAAATCACCGCTCCAGTACAGTCGCCGGTCGCCCACGGCGGCGCTGCCGGCACTGCTGGTTAGCGTGTCGGTGATCATGTGGAAAGAGTTGGGCAGGCTTACCACAGTAGAAATTTCGTTGGAGGGGACCAGCCCCACGTTTTGCAGCCCCACCGTGTAGGTAAAAATGTTGGCGGCGAGCGGCTGGTTAGGAACGGCCGTTATCGTCGCTACCACATTTGGCGTCTGTAGCCAGCTGGTGGCCTTACGCGTAAAAGTGAGATCGTGACGGCCGTCGTGCAGTTCCACCACGTTTTCCAGCATGTGGCCCCAGGGCAGTAAACCTTGCGTTGCCGCCTGGTAGGTGATAACGTGGCTGCCACCGCCAGGCAGGCTGCCGGACCAGGTAAGCTGCCGCGCTGCCGCATTGTAAACTGCCCCACCCGTCACCGAATCCAGGTCGATTTGCAGCCAGGCAGGCAGGGTGTTGGTAAGCCAGACGGAATTGCTCAGGCCATTGTCCATTTGCCGCACGGTAATGGTGTAGGTGCGCGGTGCGCCAATTTGCCCCACCCGCTGATCCACTGTGAAGCTGGAATCACCTAAGTCGCTGAGCCAGCCCATTACCCGGTTCATCACGTCTGCCTGCTGCGTAGGGCTGATCGTTTCAAACGGCACACCCCAAAAGACAGCGCGCCAATTGTCGCCGGCGGTGGCGGTTCCAGCCGGCAGTGCCCGATCGTGCCAGAAGAACGGCTGGCTGTGCGGCGCGGGCACCATGCCGTCGCCGTGGTTTTGGTAAGGTTCAAAATCTAGCAGGATGGGCGGCATGGCTTCAGGGGCAACGGCCGTATGCTCCGCACCAATTAACTGCGTCGGTTCCACCGATTCCCAATATTCCGCCACGCCAAAATAATGCTTCGCCAGCGCCGTTCGGTGATGGTAATACAAAAAATCCTGGCTGGTGAGGAACAGCCGACCGCCCTGGGCCAGGTACGCTGTCAGCGCCTGGTTTTCGGCAGAGGTGATCGGTTGGAACCAATCGTAGCCCGTGTACCAGATGACAAAATCGTACTGAGCCAGCAGGGGCAGCGGCGGGCCATTGCGCGAAGCAGCGGCGTGTTCCGTGTCCCACGTATCGTAGCGAAGGCCCATGCTGTCCAGCGCGGCGGTCAATTCGTCAGTTTGGTCGTACCAGCGGTCGTCGTCGACAAACAAAATGTTGCC
This sequence comes from Anaerolineaceae bacterium, assembly GCA_002699125.1. Classification (GTDB taxonomy): domain Bacteria; phylum Chloroflexota; class Anaerolineae; order Promineifilales; family Promineifilaceae; genus Leptofilum. The sequence goes on along the minus strand of PABI01000078.1, from coordinate 81,796 downwards.
GGGGGATTTGTGCTGTACCGTAAGCTGGGCGTTGATGGTGGGATTGTTTTGAGAAACGGCCGTTACCTGCACACGTTCCACCACATCCGGCGGCAAATCCGGTGGAATGTCCAAAGACAGCACCGTTTGCCCCGTCTGGCACGGTCCCAGCGTCAGCGTTTTGGTCAGCAGGCTAGTTGGCCAATCGACTCCGGAAAGAGACAGCGTGAACGTGTCGGTGACGGTTTCACTGCGGTTGAAGATTTTGAGCGCATACGACATTTGCTCGCCGGGGATGGCCAGTTCGTCAATGGCCTTCGGCGAAAACTGCACGCCCAACTGTTCACGCGGCTGGTCGAAGTAGACAAAACTGCGTCGCAAAATCTCGGCCCGATCGGCAGCGTCGGACACGCCTTCCAGGCCAAAGCCCAGGTAAACCAGCCGGAACGGGGTGCAGTAACCGGCGGTTAGCCCGGCAGCATGGCCGTCTTCATAAACAAACGCCGGATCGGAATAATTTTCCAGGCGGGGTCTGGAAACGTCTGGTGCGCCCTGGTTGTTGCTGCTGCTGCCGCCGTTCAGGTCAAACGACAGCCCGTTAAAAAGCGATTCGCTGCTGCCGGAGATGGTGTTGGTAACGGCCGTTTTGCCCAAAAAATTGGCGTTCAAATCCCGGTACCACCACAGTTGTGTACCTGACCCCACGCCATCAAATGCGCCCACATTTTGCCCGCTGATGAACAGATGCCCACCGAGGCCCAAATAATCGGTAATCACGCTGCCAAGGCCCAGGTAGCCGGGGGAATCCAGGGGGCTGGACCAAATGACCGAGTCGTACGGCGACAAGTCATCCAGACGGGGCACGTCGGCGATGGGATTGCGGATGGTCCAGGTGTCGAAGCTGTAGTTGAGCGCGGTGAGCGCCTCGCCGTAGAAGGCCGATTGGCTGCTGAAATGCCAGTGCCCGCTGTCTACCAGCAGGATGGTGGGCGCATCGGCCAGGAAGAAATATTGCACAACGGCCGTTCCACTTGCCAACCACACGCTCGCCCGCTGCTGCTGGTAGCCGGTTTTGGTTACAATAAGCTCATAGCTGCCGGTGGGGAGCGTGATGTCAAAACGGCCGTTGCCATCGGTCATCACCGTGATGGGCGTATTAACCACTTCAATTTGGGCATTAGCCAGGGGCATGTAGCCGCTGCTGGCCCGCACAATCCCCTCAACTCGGCCATTGGGCAGCAAACTGACCGCAATGTTGCGCGTAACGGTTTGCCCATTGATGATCACAATGCCGCTGATGGTCGTTTGCGTGTAGCCAAACGGCTGGCTGCTGAGGGTGTAGCTGCCGCTTTGCAGGCTGGCTGTGTAACGGCCGTTCTCATCCGTCACAAAGGGCAGCTGCGCGCCTGAGGGGGTGGTGATGGTCACCACAGCGTTGGGCAAGGGCACGCCATCGGCCAAAAGCTGCCCGGTGAGCTGCCCCCCGGCTGTTTGGCTGGCGACGGCGGCGTAGGCGTCTAATCGGCCCCAGCCACTGTTGATGTTGGGATGGATAGGGGCGATGGGAACGGCCGTTTCTGCCAGAATTTCGTTCAATTCAGTGCGCGTCAGGCTGGGATTGGCACTCAGCAGCAGGGCAAGGGTGCCTACAACATGCGGCGCGGCCATCGAGGTGCCATTATACAAAGCATACGCCCCATCTGGCTGGGCCGACCAGATTTGCCAGCCAGGCGCAACCAGCCACGGCTTTTGTTCTTCTGTCAGGTACGAGGGGCCGCGGGAGGAAAACCAGGCAACTTCGTCAATCTCGTCGCTGGCTCCGACAGACAGCACACTGGCATTGCCGGCCGGGTAGCCCACCGTCCCGGTAAATGGACCGCTGTTGCCCGCGGAGAAGACAACTTTAATGTTGGCGGCGTGCAGGGCAGCAATATCGTCAACAAATGCTGTATGAGGCGTTGGGCTGCCCCAGGAATTGTTGACCACGTCTGGTGCCAATGAAGCATCGCCATTGGGGGCCAGCAGCCATTCAAAACCACGATGCACATCACTTTCCCAAATGAAGCCAAATGGATCGGCGATGTTGACGGCGATCCAGTTTGCTCCTGGCGCTACGCCGATGCCATTGTGGCCAACGGCCGTTCCCGCCACGTGCGTGCCATGCCCAATGTTATCAACCGGGACGGTGTCTGTGGGGAAAACGGCGTTGAACCAGCTGCCGCTGTGATCGACCGGGCCGCCCTGGTTGCCCCGATAGTTTTCAGTCAAATCCGGATGCTGCCAATCTACACCTGTGTCCATAATGGCCACGGTGACGCCGCTGCCATCCACGCCCAGCCCGTGCCAGACGGCGGGGGCGTTGATTTTCTCAATGCCCCAACTGGCAACTGGACCGGTGACCACGGCAGCGTTAACGGCCAGGAGCGTGTCGGTGAGCACATCGCTAGGGTCAATTTTTTGCACGACGATATCCAGCCGTACCTGGGCTACCTCCGGCAGGCCGGCAATGGCCTGCACGGCCGTAACATTTCCGGTGGCGGCGATGCTGTTCACAATCCACAGAGGGCGAACGGCCGTTACGTCTCCACTTGCTGCCAGATTGTTCAACGTGGCGAGTGTTTTGGCCTGGCTGGCGGCAGCCGTTTGCTGCAGCTGATTCACCAGACTGGTCCGCTGTTCCGTTTCGGTTGTACCTTTAAGGTTGAGTGTGGAAACGGCCGTTTCCTGAAAATCAACAATAAAGCGCACCGGTTGGCCGGGCTGGTTGCCTTCGATTTCAGCCAGCAGGTCGGACGCTATTTTGGCTTGGGGTAGCGGCGCAGGTTGTGAATGCAAGCGCTGTGGCAGGAAAAGCAGCCAGACAACCGCGCCTACGGCCAGGAACAGACTGGTAAACAGATGAGAAATACGGCCGTTTAATCCATTCATACCGCCATTATACGCCTTCGTACCGTGTAAGCCCTACCGTAAGCTGATTTTGTTACGCTGTGGCTCGGGGTTTTGGGCTAAATCATTGCAACCATGTCATTACAGGTCCCAAGTAAACTGCTTAAAAGTATAGGTTTATGTTTTTGACGATTGCTGTTTGCACCCGTGACCGACCGACGCAGTTACAGCGGTGCCTGGCCACACTACAACCACAAATCAATAAGCAAAGCGAGCTGTTGGTGGTAGCCAGTGCGCCAACAAGCGACGCCGAACTTCATCTGGCCCGGGAAGTTGGGGCACGGTTTGTGCGTGAAGTTCGTCCTGGGCTTGATGTGGCGCGAAATACGGCCGTGCGCCACGCCAAAGGTGAAATCATCGCCTTCATTGACGATGATGTTTTGGTTGGTGAAAATTGGCTAACAGCATTACAAGCCGCCTTTGCCGATGAAACCGTGGACTGTGTGACAGGACGTGTTCTGCCCACCGGGCTGGATACACCGGCCCAGCGCCATTTTGAAGCTCGTTTCTCTTTTGACCGCGGGCCACACCCCGACCGATTTACCAAGAATGATCAGCGATCCTGGTTCCCCATTCATCCCTACCATTTAGGTACCGGCTGCAACATGGCGTTTCAGCGCCGCGTGTTTGATCGCATTGGCTTGTTTGATGAGGCATTAGATGCGGGGATGCCTACCGGGGGCGGCGGCGATTTGGATATTTTTCGCCGACTGCTGCTGGCGGGTTTTACGGCCGTCTACGATCCCACGCTGCTGGTTTACCATGAACATCGCCCCACTGCCGCCGCTACCCGCCAACAATTTCTGGCCTACGGCAAAACGTTCACTGCCCTCATGAGCAAAGTGTGGTTTGAAGAACCCACGCTGAAAGGGCAGGTCTCTCGATTGTGCCGGCAGCAGGCTGTGCTGCTGCTGCGCCATGTCTGGCAGCGCTTGACCAATCGCCCGGACAGTGTGCCGCTTGGGCTAACCTTTTTGGAGGCAGCGGGCAATTTTCTCGGGCCGTGGGCTTATTTACAGGCGCGGTACCGGGCCAAAACAGGCCAGCAGCAAAATTGGCCAGCAGCCGAAGTAACTACCGTTGATTGCGATCATAAAACCCTCACCGATATTCCCAATCCGACCAAAAATGATTTGCTGCTAGTTTTCAAAGCTGGTAAGCGTCCGCTGGAGACAAAATATTTACATGCGCCGGGCGAAATTGTTTCACAGCACCGTTTGCAGCAGCTATCGAAAAATCTTGAGCTGCCGGATTCGTCGGCAGGCGGGTCTGAGCAAAATGAGCAGACGACGCCTTCTTTGGCCGTGATTGTTTGCACGCGGCACCGGCCGGATGCTTTGCGCGCCTGTTTGAGCAGTTTGGTGGGGATACGGCCGTTCCTAACCCAGCTCATTGTGGTCGACAACAGTGCCAATCCGACCCAGACAGCAGTCATCGCTGCCGAATTTGACGCACAGTTTTTGCACGAGCCGCGCCCTGGATTGTGCCGGGCGCGCAACCGGGGGCTGGCGGCGGCCCAGGCAGAAGTCGTGGCCTATCTGGATGATGATGTGGTAGTGACTGCGGATTGGTTGGCGACGTTAACGGCCGTTTACGCTCAAAACAAAACAGTGGCAGGCGTGATGGGCCTGGTTTTACCGGCTGAACTGGAAACGGTTGAACAACAACTATTTGAACAAGCCCTGGGTGGTTTGGGTCGTGGTTTTGCCCGCCGCCAATTTCTTGGCGCAGCCGAACGCCAGGAGGCACCGCAGCTTGGCGTGGGGGCCAACATGAGCTTTCGTCGTCGAGCCTTGCAAAAGATAGGTGGCTTTGACGAAGCGTTGGATCCCGGATCGCCTGCCCAGGCGGGTGGCGATATCGACATCTTTTACCGCTTACTGCAAGCTGGCGAGTCGCTCATCTACGAGCCGGCCGTATTCGTCTGGCACCGGCACCAGCGGGAAGCAGGAGCGGCCCGCCGGTTGAGCGCTGCTTATGGCCGCGGCACGGCCGCCGCTTACGCAAAATGGGGCATGCAGGGGGATTGGACGGCCGTACGCATGTTACTTGGCCTCTGGCTGCGTTATTATCCCCAGCAGCTGTGGACGGCGTTGACCCGCAGTGACTGCCTGACGCCGGCCCTGGCCTGGGCCGGCTGGCGGGCCAGCTGGCGTGGCCCCTGGGCTTACTGGCAAGGGCGACGGCAGCTGCGCCGGACCTCGGCTCAAGTTGGCCAATTCACGCTTAAGCAGCCGATGGCTGCCCGCAACGGAGGTGAACCGCTTGGCCGTTAAAGTATTGGCGGTGGAGTTGACACGGCCGTTTCCTACTCTGGATCATCTGGATTTGGCGCGTTATTCGCACCTGCAAATTTTGGTGCGGCAAAAAGATCACCCCATCGGCTATGTTTGGGTGGAGGCCAAAAGCCCCCGCTTTTTACAGGAGTCATATTTGCGCCCGGTCATTGAGCAGCAGCTGTTCGCCGAGTTGAATCAGGCGGCATTGCTGTCACTGTTGGGCGAAGCGGATCATTTGCTGGAGAATGGCGACGAGGAGCTGCCGCATGTCACCGTGGCCATTTGCACGCGCGGTCGGCCGCAGAGCCTGCGCCGCACGCTCAACACATTGGTCGAGCTGGATTATCCGCCTCACTTGCTGGATTTGCTCATTATTGACAACGCGCCGGAAGATGATGCCACCGCCAAATTGGTCGCCGAGTTCCCCCAAATTCGCTATGTGATGGAGCCGCGCCCCGGCCTAAACTGGGCTAGAATTTGCGCCGCCCGCGAAGCATTGGGCAGCATCGTGGCCTACACCGATGACGACGTGGCCGTTGATCCCCTTTGGGTCAAGGCATTGGCCCGTCACTTTGCCAATGAAGCAGTGATGTGTGTAACTGGTTTGGTGGCCCCGGCGGCGCGGGAAACGGCCGCACAGAACATCTTTGAAGAGTATGGTGGTTTTGGCCGGGGCTTTGAGTGCCGTTATTACACGATGGGGATGCGCAAACATTGGCGCTTTTGGCCATTGGGAGCCGGGGTGTTTGGCACCGGCTGCAACATGGCTTATCGTAAAAGTTTGTTCGCCAAAATCGGCGACTTTGACCCGGCGCTGGACGTGGGCACGCCCACACACGGCGCGGGCGACCACGACATGTTTTACCGTACGCTGCGAGCGGGCTACATCCTCGTCTATGAGCCAGCGGCGCTAATCTGGCATTATCATCGTCCTTCTTACGAGAAGCTGCGCGACCAATTGTATGATTTTGGTCGGGGTGTGTACGCTTTTTGGACCAAAACCTTTTTTGACGATGCCCCAATGCGCTGGCGCACGTTGACCTTTGCTACGCTCTGGTTTGGTGGCTGGTTTGTCAAGCGGCTGCTGCGTCGCCCCAAAGGGTATCCGCGCGGGCTGGTGATGGTCGAGGCGGTGGGCGCTTTGCGCGGCCCGCTGGCGTATTGGCAGTCACGCCGCCACGTGCGCCGCATCCAGCAGCAGTTTGGCGAGCAGCCGCTGCCGCCACTGTTGGGAGAGCCTACCTGATGCCGACAAAGATAGTGGCGATTGATTTGGAACGGCCGTTGCCCACTCAGGTCGCCGATGCTGCCAGATACGATGCCGTCTGGGCGATTGTGCGGCGGCATGGCATTCCCATCGGCCAGGTGGTGATTGACAACTGTCGCACCCCGGTGTTGGCCATTCAACTACGCAGCGAAATTTTGCGCCAGCTGGGCAAGCAGCTGCTGCAAGGGCAAGATGTGCACGCCCCTGATTTTGCCCAGGCGGTTGGCTGCGCGCCGCGCCAGGCAGGTGCCGAATGGGCCGCAGAGCCGGAGCTGGCCGATCTGCTGCCTGCTTTGTCACCTAAAACTGGCCGCCGCTTTTTCTTGAGCGTTGTGGTCTGCACCCGCGATCGCCCCCAGGATTTGCAGATGTGTCTGGAAACGCTGGTAGCGCTGGAGCCAGGCCGCCACCAGTTGGAGATCATTGTAGTGGACAATAACCCGGCGTCGGGGCAAACCGAAGCGGTGGTGGCCGACTTTCCGCAAGTGCGGTATGAAGCAGAGCTGCGGCCCGGGGTGGCATACGGCCGTAACAAAGGTCTCATCGCCGCCAAAGGCGACATTGTGGCCTACATTGATGACGACGTGAAAGTGCCAGCTCATTGGCCTAGCCGCATCCTGGCCCCTTTTGCCGACGAGCGGGTGATGTGCGTCAGCGGCCTGGTTTTGCCTTTGGAAATGGAAAACGAAAGCCAGGAAATGTTTGAGAAGTATGGCGCATTGGGGCGCGGTTACCGGCCGCGCCTTTTTGACGAACGTTTTTTCCGCTCGCCCAAACATGTGGTACACACCTGGGATCTGGGTGGTACGGCCAACGTGGCCATTCGCAAAAGCGTGCTGCCAGATTCCGGCATGTTTGATGAGACTTTGGGGCCAGGGCAGCCAACCGGCGTCGGCGAAGATATTTACATGTTTTACCGTATCCTCAAGGCCGGCCATATTTGTTATTATGAGCCGGCGGCCTACGTCTGGCATAAGCACCGCACAACGATGCGGGCGCTGCGCCAGCAGCTTTACAATTACAACAAGGGCCAGACCAGCTACCAGCTGCGCACGCTGGTGACGGACGGCGACCGGCGGGTGATTCGCCAACTGTTGTGGGACTTGCCTCGATGGCATGTGCGCCGCATTTGGGAAATTGTGCGCGGCCGTCAGGATTATTCGCTGCGGCTGGTTTTGCTGGAAATTTGGGGGAATCTGGTTGGCCCGCTGGCTTTTTGGCGGGCGGTGCGCCAGCATCGGCGGCTGAATGGCCCTGGTGCAAATCCGATTGGCGGCGCTGCTGTTGGTGAAAACGGCCGTTCCCCCGAAACCGACCTGATAGAGCTGAGGTGAAAGTGACCCATTGGACATGGTATGAATGAGTTTTTGCCAGTTTCTATTGTGATGCCAGCCTACAATGCGGCAGCCACCATTGGCGCGGCGATTGAGTCTGTGCTGGCGCAGACGATGCCCCATTGGGAATTGATTGTGGTGGATGATGGTTCGATGGATGAGACGGCGGCAATTGTGCAGCGCTATGCACAGCAAGACGGCCGTATTCACTTGTGGCAGCAGGCCAATGCCGGCGGCAGCGCGGCGCGCAACAAGGGCATTGGCCAGGCTCGCCATGAGTGGCTGTTGTTTTTGGATGCCGACGACTGGCTGCTGCCCGCCCATCTGGAAAAAATGACGGCAGCGCTGCGGCAAGATGCCAGCCTGGATGCTGTGCACTGCGGCTGGCACCGGGTTGCCCCGGATGGCAGTTGGGACCAGCCTCACTTTGCGCCTGACGCGCCGGATTTATTTCCGCTGTTTGCCGAACGGTGTGTTTTTCAGCCGAATGCCTGTGTGGTGCGGGGTGCGTTGGTAACGGCCGTTTCCGGATTTGATGCCTCGTTGGCGTCTTGCCAGGATTGGGATTTTTGGCAGCGCATTGCCCGTGCCGGGGCACGATTTGGCGCGGTACGGGAAGTTTTGGCACTGTATCGCACCCGTCCCGGTTCTGTTTCCTTGAAAGGCGTAAGGCTTCTTCGCGTTGGTCTGCGGGTCATCAACCAGGCGCACAGGCCAGATCCGACGTTTGCCGATTCGCCATACCCACAAGGGATGCCGTCTACCCAGGCTGCTGGGGCTCGCATTCGCTATGCTTGCTGGCCGTTTGGGCTGATGCTAGGCAGCGGAGAAGATCCACGGCCGTTTCTGGCGCTGCTGGGTGACGATAGTTATCCAGACCTCGATCCGGAGCACGTAGCGGCTTTTTTGTTTGAGGCGGCCCTTTTGCCGCATGGCATGGGCACTGACGGTTGGGATTTGCTCTGGCCGAAAATAGATGGCCTGGTTAAAGCGTTCCTGTCGGCCCTGGCCAAACAGGTTCAGGCGCCGGATCTGGTTCAGCCCGCCCTGCGTCATTTGGAACGGCTCATTTTGGAGCATTCGCCTCGGGAACGGCCGTGTACAGTTGGGCGTACCTGGGCCATGGCTGTGGAGGTGTCTGAGCCGATTGTGCTTGTTTCTCCGCCGCGGCGAACGGCCGTTTGCCGGTATGAGGTCTTGCTCGAAGGTGCCTATTTGGGGGCGGTGGCACTAACCAAAAACGCTACTACCGAGTGCGTCGTGAAAGAGATTGCACAGGCGTTTGCCTGGCCGATTTTAGGCCGGTACTTTGCTTACCATCTTTTCCCTAAGCTGGAGAAGGCAGAAGGCGACGCGAGCGTTTCCTTGTGGCGCGGCTCGCTGCTTCTTGGCACGGTGCCGCCGGCAGAACCGGATGCATTTTGGACCCACGCCTGGAATGAAGTTGGCTGGCAGCTGTTTTTGCAAGAGGTATGGCGGCGCTCCACCTGGCCATCTGCTTATTTCTACGATCAGGCGATGGTGGAGCGGGGCGAGCTGCCTACCCGGGAGATTGAAAGCAACGTGACCCTGGCGTTAGCCGAGCCAACACCCGATTTATTGGTGAATGGGGCTGAGGCCGCCATAACCCTGACCGTGGCGGGCGAACCGGTGGCGACGGTGACGCTGCCGACCGAGACCGGACGTATCCCGGCACAACGGCTGCGCGCGGCGCTCACGCAGGCAGCCGATTTTGATCTATGCCGGGCGGTGGTGCAACATGCTTTGCTGGAACGGCCGTTAACGGATCCCACCTCGCTGCTTAACCGCCTGTGTGCAGGTGCTAACAGCAAAGGGGCACGACCGTGAGCATACCAAATGTGGTTGGTGCCAGCGAGCAAAATCAAGCAGCGTCTGGCTGGCAGTCAAAGATTTTTACGCTCCTGCGCGCCGAGATCTTTTTCATTGTCATTTTGCTGCTGGGCACTGCGCTGCGTTTTTACGGGTTGGGCGCGGAAAGTTTATGGGTTGATGAAGGGACGTCCATTTCCGTTGCCAGACTTTCGCTGCCGGGCATTTTGGCCAACCGCATTTTTAAGAATCCCCCTTTTTATTTCATTCTCCTTCATTATTGGGTAGAGATTTTCGGCGATTCGGAGCTGGCGTTACGGTTTCTTTCGGCCCTGTTTGGCGCCCTGTCTCTGCCGGTTATGTTTTGGCTGGGTCGCCGCCTGTTGGGGCGACAAGCGGGGCTGCTGAGCGCTTTTTTGCTGGCCATTTCTTTGTTTCACATCGAATTTTCCCAGGAAGCCCGGGCTTACAGCTTGATGGTGCTTCTGGTCTTGCTTTCAATGTTCCTGTTTGTCAGGTTGTTTGAACGGTTTTCGCGCTGGACGGCCGTAGGCTACGTGCTGGTAAATGTGGTGCTGCTTTATACGCACTTTTTTGGTGTCTTCATTGTGGCGGCGCAAAATTTGTTTTGGCTCTTCATGTACTGGCAACGACGGCCAGTACTGCCGTTAACCTGGCAGCGCTGGGTGGCGCTTCAAGCAGCGACACTGCTATTGTTTGCCCCCTGGCTGCGCTATTTGCTGCTGGAAGTCCAGGCAATGCAGGCGACTGGCGTTTGGATTCCGGTGCCGACGGTGGGCACGTTGTGGAGCACGGCCCTGGATTATGCGTCTGAATCGACGCTGCTGCTGTTTTTGTTTGCTGGACTTGTTTTGTTTGTGGTGGTGAACGGCCGTTCCTCACTCAACCAGACCGGGGTGCATGCAATTTGGCAGGATAGAACGGCCGTTTATCTTCTCCTACTCCTTTGGCTGATCTTGCCAGTAATTGTGCCCTTTGTAGCCTCCCGCCTCATCGTGCCATTTTTGATTCCGCGCTACACCATTGCTGCTTCCCTGGGATTGTACCTGCTGGTGGCAGCGGCGCTGGGGCACATCCGCTGGCCATCGCTGCGTTACGGGCTGCTGGTTTTGATTGCTCTCACCTCGTTGATGGGTGTCAGTCGTTATTACGCTTTTGTAGACAAGCAGCAGTGGCGCGAGGTTGCCGCTCGTTTAGAGGACAAAGGGCAAGCTGGGGACGTGATTGTGTTCAATCCTGGCGGCATTAGGGAAAATGCTTTTGCCTACTATTTTGGACGCAACGACATGCGCCAGGTGCCGCTGGATTTACCATTTGATCTAGCCACTTCCTATACGGACGAAGAACAGTACCGCGATCTTGGAGAGATAGACAAGCTGGTTGCTGATGCTAATCGTGTCTGGTTGGTCCAGGCTAACAGCAATGATACAGAAGGTGTGGTGGCCCAAAGATTAACTGCTCTTTACGAAACTGCCGAACAGTTTCCACTCTACGGGGTCGAGCTATCATTGTTTGCCAATCGGCCCCAAATGGATGCTGCTGTTGCCGCCGGCCCAATGGTGACGCAGGTGATCCGCTATCGACTGCCGGAGGCTGCGGCCGTTAAACTGGTGTGGGGTGTTGATGGCTGGCAGCTACTGCCACCAGCATCTCAGCGTGAAGAAACGGCCGTCATCGACAACCTCATGGTAACGGCCATGCAAAAAGAAGGGGAAACATTTGTGGCCGAGGTGCAAGTGCCGCCGGAAACCGCGCTCGACTACGTTTTTCAGGTGACGGAAGGCCAGCAGCATGCTCCGGTTGACCTATGGGACACGCAAAATGGGCAAGATTACCAGATTTTGGTGGGCACAAATGAGTCGGTAATCCATGAGTCCGGTCTCTCCGTGGATGAGCGTACCTACCTGGCAGAAACGGCCGTTACCACACAAGAGATTCGCTACCGGCTGCCGGGGGCAACGGCCGTTAACCTGGTGTGGGGGATCAATGGCTGGCAGTCGTTGCCGACGCAATATTGGCCGCCAGATACGGAATTAGTGGACGGCCTGCTGTACACGCCCATGTCGCCTGGGGAGGATGGCTTCTCGGTAACGGTGCCGGTGGCCCAAAGAACCCAACTGGATTATGTTTTTCAAACGTTTGTTGACAATGGCGCAGAGCGGGTAGAGGTGTGGGATACCAATCAAGGAGCTGATTATCAAGTTACGGCGGTGGAGAGTGAGGTGGTTGAGATACGGCCGTCTCTCACCATTCAGATGCAGCAACTCGTGACGCGGGCACCTGGTTGGGGCTGGCCTTTGTGGCTTGGCTTGGGTCTGGTTGTGCTGTCAGGCGGTTATCTTGCGGCCAGACAAAAGCAGCGTTGGCAAATTGTGGGCGCCTTTTTTAGCTCGCGCCGCTGGCTTTACCTGCGCGACCTCATGCGAGAATTGATTTCCAGGGACATCAAACTGCGCTACAAGGGGTCCATTTTGGGCATTTTGTGGTCGCTGCTAAACCCATTTACCCAGCTTCTGGTGTTTAGCTTTGTCTTTCAGGCACTGCTGCCGCTGGATATTTCCAATTATCCTGCCTATCTCTTCACCGGCCTGCTGGCCTGGGGTTGGTTCAATGCCTCGCTCACGGCTTCAGCCACGGTGATTCTGGAAGGCCGCGACCTGATTCGTCGGCCTGGCTTCCCGCCAATTGTGCTGCCGGTGGTAACCGTTGGCTCCAACCTGATACATTTTTTGCTCTCGCTGCCCATCTTGCTGCTTTTTTTGCTGTTTACCAACATTGTGCTGACCCCAAACGTTTTCTGGTTGCCCGTGATCATTGTGCTCCAGTTTCTATTCACGTTGAGCCTGGCCTATTTTGTGGCCACTTTTCATGTGATGTTCCGCGACACGCAGCATCTTTTGAACGTCTTTTTGCTGCTGCTGTTTTATCTGACCCCCATTTTTTATGATGCCGGCCGTTTTTCAGAAAGAATTCAATGGCTGTTTAAGCTGAATCCCCTGCTGATGCTGCTTGACGCCTATCGGGCGATTTTTATCAATGGTCAGGCGCCTAATTTTGTAACGCTGCTGATTTTATTGTCAGGGTCGCTGGGATTGTTGGTTGTCGGGTACCAACTCTTTTTGCGAACCAGCTACCGCTTTGTAGAGGAACTGTAAATGTCTGCTGCCATTACGGTGCAAAACGTCAGCAAGAAGTTTCGCACCTATCATCCGCAAAGACCCAACACGATTGCCGAGCTGGTGGTGAAAGGCCCTAACTTACTGCGCGCTGCTGACCAGTTTTGGGCGCTGCGTGACGTGAGCTTCCAGATTGGCCAGGGGCAAATGTTGGGTGTAATTGGCAAGAATGGGGCGGGCAAATCGACCCTGCTGCGCCTGATTGGCGGCGTGGGGCAGCCAGACAACGGCCGTATTCAGGTAAACGGCCGTATCGGTGCCCTTCTGGACCTGGGTGCCGGCTTCCATCCCGATCTCTCAGGGCGAGAGAACACCTACATCAGCGGCGTCATTTCTGGTTTGCTGCGCCAGGAGATTAGCCAGCGGTTTGATGACATCGTTGCTTTTGCCGAGCTGGAAGATTTTATTGACAATCCTTTGCGCACCTACAGCACCGGGATGCAAATGCGGCTGGCGTTTGCCATTGCCGCTCACATTGATCCCGATGTGCTGCTGATTGATGAAGTGCTGGCCGTAGGCGATCTGGCGTTTCAGCGTAAATGTCTGGACCGGATTGCCCAGTTTCGCGCTGCTGGCTGCACCATTTTGCTGGTTTCTCATGACGCAGATCAGGTGCAGAAATTGTGCGATGAGGTGCTGTGGCTGCGGCAAGGACAGACGGTGGCCCACGGCGAGCCAGAAATTGTGGTGGGGCAGTATGTGGCCGACATGGCTGACCAAACGCGCCGCCGCACTCCGGCGGTGACCCCAACCCTGCACACCAGTTCGGGCACAACGCTGCAAATTAACAAGAATCGTTTTGGCTCGCTGGAAATGGAGATTACGGCCGTTCGCCTGCTTGATGAAGATGGCACGGCCGTCTCTGAAATGGAAAGTGGCAGTCCATTGCAGGTAGAAATCACTTACCAGGCCCCGACACCCATCAAAATGCCCATTGTTGGCGTGACCGTTAGCCGGGAAGATGGCTTTGTTTGTTTTGACACGCATACGGAGGCAGGTGGAATAAAGCTTCGTGAAAAGGAGGGGGAAGGGCGTATTTCATTGGTGCTAGACCGTCTTGATTTGGTGCAGGGAGCTTACTTTGTAGATGTGGGTTTGTACGAGGCGAACTGGTCCCACGCCTACGATTACCATTGGCATGTCTACCCGCTGCTGGTGACCCAGGGTGTGGGGGAGAAAGGCGTGCTGGCGCCACCTTCCCACTGGCTGCTTGATGAGGAAACGTTATGAGTGAGAAACGGCCGTTTTTCTCTGTTATCATTCCCGCGTACGGCCGTCCGCAGCTGCTCAGCCAATGTCTGGCAGCCCTGGCTTTGCAGCAATATCCACCGGATCAGTTTGAGGTGATTGTGGTTGATGATGGCAGTTCCACTTCGCTGGCACCGGTGGTTGCGCCATTTCAGAACGAGATGCCCCTGCGGTATCATCGCCAGCCGAATCTGGGGCCGTCTGTGGCCCGCAATACAGGGGCAAAGCTGGCCCAGGGCCAATACCTGGCGTTTACGGATGATGATTGTGCGCCAACGCCGACCTGGCTTACTTTCTTGGCGCAAGGTTTAGAGAATAATCCGCAGGCAATGATTGGTGGCTACACCAGAAATGCCCTGCCACGCAATCCGTTTTCCATCACCAGCCAGCTTCTCATTGACTTTTTGTACCATTATTACAACCAGACGGAATCACGCGCCTTATTTTTTACCTCAAACAATTTTGCCGTGGCGGCTGACCTGTTTTGGCAGATAGGTGGTTTTGACGAGACAATGCCTCTAGCGGCCGGTGAAGACCGTGAGTTGTGTGACCGTTGGCTGGATCATGGCTATAAAATGATCTATTGGCCGCGGGCAGTTATTTTGCATGAGCATGATTTACGGCCGTTCACGTTTTGGCGGCAGCATTTCAACTATGGTCGGGGCGCCTGGCTGTATCGTTGGCTGCGCAGCCAGCGTAAACAAGAGGTTGTGCGGCTGGAACCACCCGGTTTCTACCTAAAGTTGGTTAGCTTCCCCTTAACGATGGCCCGTGATATTCGGGCTTACATTTTGACCGGAATGCTTTGTTTGACCCAGGCCGCCAACGCCACCGGCTTCTTCTACGAGCGGTTCTTGTGGCGTCGCCGTGACAAGAAAAAGCTCCCACTACGGGAGCCTTATCGGTAACAGGTTTCAGAGGTGCGACGCACCTTCTTTAGCGAGTTTAGCTGCACTTCACGTCGGGCAAGTGCGCCGCACCTGCATAATTTCGATTGTTTAGAATAAGCCCCAGTCGCCACCGGCCCCTTCTTCCATCATGGAGGGGTCCCACAATTCGGTGCCAATTTCTACGGAAACGCCACCTTCCATCACCTGGCCGCCAACCATGCGCACCTGCTCAATGATTTGCGGACCGTAAGGGCAGAATGGGGTGGTGAGGATCATGGTGATATTGGCCGCATCGGTCTCTTCGTTAATGTCCAGGTTGCGCACCAGGCCTAATTCCACAACATTTAATCCAATTTCCGGATCAATAACGCTACGTAGAGATTCAATCAGTTCTTCTTCTTTATTGGCAATCATTGTTTTGTTCCTTAATTCCATTTGGCGGTTTCACTGAAAAAACCGCAGATTTCGCAGATTTACGCAGATTTTTCGTTCGATTCTCTCTGCGTTTTTGCACCCCTGTGATGGTTTTTCAGGAGGCGCATTTATTGTTATGAATTTACTTGAATATCTGCTGGCCGTAACGGCAGTGTAAATTGGCAGCAGTCATCGCCGTGTAACATGCAGCTGTGCTGCTCAACGGCCGTTCCCAGCACAGTAATCATTAGCTGTTTGTCCAGTGTGCACACCTCGGTATGCTGCTGGCCCATCGAAATGTACGGACAGCTGTATTCGATAATTTGGTAACGGCCGTCTCCCATTTTTTCCCACCGGGCCAAAAAGCCTTCTTTGCCCAGTAAGTTTATCACATAATTGAGCCGTTCTTCGAACGGTAAACCTTCAAACTCGCCCTCACGCTCTTCCATCATCCGTTCTACCAGGCTAATGAAGATTTCATTAACAGTTTCCGGCGGCAGACGATCTTTTAGCTCTTCCAGCAGACGGTTGGTGAGGCTGAAATATTTTTGGGGAAACAGTTCATTTCCCTTTTCGCTGAGACTGTAGACGTAATACGGCCGTCCCACCTTTCGCCGTACACTTTCCACTTTAATCAGCCCTTCGGCCTGCAAAGCATTCAAGTGATGACGTACAGTAACCGGGGAGATGTCAGCAGCCTCGGCCAATGCTTCAATATTGCATTGGGCAGACGCTTTGAGTTCATGAAGAATGAGGTCCCGTGTGCTCTGGTTACCCTTGCTTGTTACTGATTTCACGATAAAATCCTTTGCCTACTTTTACAGCATTTTAGCCAGATTTCCCACAAAAATTTGTCAAAAAGTATAACAACGCCAGACTGAATTGTCAATTTATGCTATTTTTATCATATTTATGATAATAATTGACGATGCTATCTGCCTATGTTATAATTTTTCATCGTATATGGGCAACGTATAGATTGCACAGAAACACGACAGGAGACTAAAACGAACGATGACAATAGCCTTAGAAATCAAAAATTTACACGTAAGCATAGGTGATCAACCTATTTTGAAGGGGATTGATTTACTGATTAAGCAAGGAGAAGTCCATGCGCTGATGGGGCCCAACGGTTCTGGCAAAAGCACATTGGCCTACACATTGGCGGGACATCCCTCTTATGAAGCCACTGCCGGCCAGGTTATCCTGGGTGGTGAAGACCTGTTTGAAATGGAAGCCGATGAGCGTTCACGCGCCGGCCTGTTTTTAGCTTTTCAATACCCCGCTTCCGTTCCTGGCGTTACCTTAGCCAAATTCTTGCGCCAAACCATTAATTCGCGCCGTCAGGCAGAAGACCCGGATGACAAAGGGATTTCTATTCCCCAGTTCCGTCGTTTGCTCAAGGAGAAAATGGATATGTTGGGCATCGACCACAAATTTGCTGGTCGTTACCTAAATGAAGGTTTCTCCGGTGGGGAAAAGAAGCGTGTAGAAATTTTACAAATGGCGACGGTAGAACCGAAAATCGCCATTATGGACGAAACGGACTCCGGCCTGGACATTGATGCCCTGCGCGTCGTGTCTGAAGGGGCAAACCGCCTGCGCCAGGAGTTCAACATGGGCGCTTTGGTCATAACTCATTACCAACGTATTCTGAACTACATTGAGCCAGACCATGTCCATATTATGATGGACGGCCGTATCGTAGAAAGTGGCGGTCCTGAACTGGCCATCAAGCTGGAAGAAAAAGGATACGATTGGCTTCGCGAAAAGTATAGCACTCTTGAGGAGGCTTAATATGGCAGAAAACATTCTAGACATTAACCCAGATCTAAGTGAAGAAGAAGTTGTTTCCCTGGTCAACCAGGATTACGCTACAAAATACGGTTTCTCTGACGTTGAAGATTATTTCTTTAAGGCCGAAAAGGGGCTGGACGAAAATCTGATTCGCGCCATGTCGCTCCGTAAAAATGAGCCGGAATGGATGCTGGACATTCGCCTGAAGGCGTATCAGCATTTCCTGGAACGGCCGATGCCCGATTGGGGTGCAGATTTGAGCGGTATTAAGTTCGAGGACATTTTTTACTACATCAAACCAAATGAGCGCGATGGTGATACCTGGGAAGATATCCCAAGTTACATTAAAGATACCTTCAACAAGCTAGGTATCCCGGAAGCGGAGCAGAAGTTCCTCTCAGGCGTGGCGGCTCAGTACGAATCTGAAGTGGTTTACCACAACATTAAGAAGGAATTGGAAGAGAAAGGCGTTATCTTCTTGGGGATGGATGATGGGCTGGCCAAATATCCTGAGCTGGTAAAAGAATATTTTTCCACCATTATTCCCCACAATGACAACAAGTTTGCGGCGCTGAATACGGCCGTTTGGTCCGGTGGTTCTTTCATCTATGTACCCCCTGGGGTCCATGTGGAGATGCCGCTCCAGGCGTACTTCCGTATCAACGCCAAAAACGTGGGCCAGTTCGAGCGCACACTCATCATTATTGATGAAGGTGCTTACGTTCATTACGTTGAAGGCTGCACCGCGCCCATCTACTCTGAGGATTCGCTGCACTCTGCTGTGGTAGAAATCATCGTGAAAAAAGGTGGCCGCTGCCGTTACACCACCATCCAAAACTGGTCAAACAACGTCTATAATTTGGTAACCAAGCGGGCCATCGCTGAAGAAAATGCCACCATGGAGTGGGTCGATGGCAACTTGGGTTCCAAAGTGACGATGAAATACCCGGCCGTTTACATGACGGGCGAAGGGGCACACGGTGAAGTATTGTCCATCGCTTTTGCCGGCAAGGGCCAGCACCAGGATGCCGGTGGCAAGGTTGTTCATGCCGCATCGAACACAACCAGCCGCATCATCTCCAAGTCGATTAGTAAAGATGGCGGCCGCTCTTCCTACCGTGGTCTGCTCAAGGTGAACAAGGGCGCTTACCACTGTAAATCCAACGTGGTTTGCGATGCGCTGCTGCTGGATGAAACCAGCCGTTCTGACACCTACCCCTACATCGAAATTGAAGAGGAAGATGTGAACATCGGCCACGAAGCGTCGGTGAGCAAGGTGGGTGAAGAGCAACTCTTCTACCTGATGAGCCGCGGCATTGATGAAGAAACTGCTACCTCCATGATTGTAAATGGTTTCATTGAGCCGCTGGTGAAAGAGCTGCCAATGGAATATGCCATCGAGATGAATCGTTTGATTCAATTGCAGATGGAGGGCTCGATTGGGTAATAAAATGGTAAATGGTTAATTTTAATTGTTAACCATTTACCGTTTACAGTTAACCATTAGAAATGATGATGACTACATTTACACAAGACGCAGTTAAACAATTATCCGCAACGCTGAATGAGCCGGACTGGATGTTACAGTTCCGACTCAAGGCGTTTGAAATTTACGAAAATACGCCCATGCCTACCACCACGGACGAGGCATGGCGACGTACCAATATCCGCCGCTTTAAGCCAGATGAGATTGGCCCTTCGGTGAACGGTGACGCCGCGACCAGTTGGGAAATCCCAGAATTCCTGGGTAAAGAACTCACCGGTGAAGAGGTTGGCGGCAACATTTTGCAGATCGATGGCGTGACGCGCCAGTACCGGATTAGCGACGCCTTGAAGGAACAGGGTGTTATTTTCTGCGATATGCATACGGCCGTAACCGAACATCCCGATCTCGTGAAGAAATATTTCATGACCGATTGCGTACAAGTGAGCGAAGGCAAATTCGCTGCCATGCACGGCGCTTTCTGGCGCGGCGGCACTTTCCTGTATGTGCCCAAAAACGTGAAGGCCGCAGCGCCGCTGCACAGCGTACTCTGGTCGGTGAACGGCAAAACGTTTACCCACACCCTGGTGGTGCTGGAAGAAGGTGCCGAAGCGATCTTCATGGACGAGTATGCTTCCCAAGACAGCGATGCCGCGGGGCTGCACAACGGCGTAATCGAGCTGTTGGTGGGCGACAATGCCAATCTGATTTACGCTGGCCTGCAAGATTTTGGCCAGAATATGTGGCAGTTTAACCACGAACGGGGCCGCGTCGGCCGCGATGGCAAGCTAGACTGGGTGACAAGCATGATGGGCACCCGCCTGACCAAAGCGTTCCAAACGCTGGAGCTGGACAAGCCCGGTGGTTGGGGCCGCATGTCGGGGATTTTCTTTACCAACGGCCGTCAGCACCTGGACCTGGATACACAGCAAAACCACAATGCGGGCGACACCGTCAGCGACCTGCTCTACAAAGGGGCGCTGCGCGAAAAATCCCGCACCGTGTGGCAGGGCATGATCAAAGCGCTGCCCGGCTCGCAGAAAATCGATGGCTTCCAGGCCAATCGGAACCTGATGCTGGACAAAACCGCCCGTGCCGACTCCATCCCTGGCCTGGAAATTGAGGCCGACGATGTCGTCTGCACCCATGCATCGGCTATTGGTCAGTTGGATCCGGAAGAGCTTTTCTACCTGATGAGTCGTGGTATTCCCAGGAAAACGGCCGTAGAAATGTCCGTTCAGGGCTTCTTCGACCCGCTCATGCGCCGGATTCCGTTTGAGGGCGTCCGCAACCGCATCTTCGACCGCATCGTCGAAAAAATCGGCTAAATTTTTAAGCCACAGAGATCACAGAGAAAAAAGAGATTGCTCTTATTGCTCTGTGTCCTCTGTGGCAAAAATACAAAATGATTCACAACCACGTTCAATTTAATGGGTACCGGTGCTTGTGTACCAGGCGAGAGGAATGATCTAACCGCTTGCCCCTTGGATTGGACCCTGGCAAACGGTGGTCTTGCCTCTCGCCTACGCAAACAGGACGGATGGCACGACCACCGTTTTTTGTTCCCCGAATCCAACCTCCCGCAGGTTGAGTCCCAGGCGGCATCCGTAAACGGAGCTTGCGGAAGATTTGTTTATACACACCTCAGAAAAGAAAACAGGAGTGCTAAGAATGAGCGACAATAATAAAGGTTATGTGCATGGCGATGTGCTGGTCACGACCCAGTGGGTGGCAGACAATTTAGACAAAACCGGCAAAATTCGACTGGTGGAATCCAACGAGGATGTGCTGCTGTATAGCACGGGACACATCGAAAATGCGGTTCACATCGATTGGGTGGCCGACCTGAATGATGCGGTCCGCCGTGATTATTTGGACGAGGCGGCCTTTGCCGAGCTGATGTCCCGCAACGGCATTGCCAATGACACAACAGTTATATTTTATGGCGACAAAAATAATTGGTGGGCTACCTATGCTTTTTGGGTATTTAAGCTGTTTGGCCATGCCGACTGCCGCGTGATGGACGGCGGCCGCAAAAAATGGATCGATGAAGGGCGTGAGCTGACCAAAGAAAAGCCATCATTTGCCAAAACAAACTATAAACCTGCCGCCCGCACCGATTACAAAATCCGGGCTTTCCGTGACCAGGTGTTGGCCCATGTGCAGGCCAGCCAGCCATTGGTAGACGTGCGCAGCCCGCAAGAATTTAGCGGCGAACTGCTGCACATGCCCGGCTCGCCCCAAGAAGGCGCGCTCCGCGGTGGGCACATCAGAGGGGCCAAGAATGTGCCTTGGAGCCGGGCAGTGGCTGATGATGGCACGTTTAAAACGGCCGTAGATCTGCGCGACATCTACGAAAAAGAACAGGGTCTGTCACCCGACAACAGCGTGGTGGCCTACTGCCGCATCGGCGAACGTAGTTCGCACACTTGGTTTGTGCTGACCTACCTGCTGGGTTACCCCAACGTGCGCAACTACGATGGCTCCTGGACCGAATGGGGCAATCTGGTCGGCGTGCCGATTGAGAATCCGTCGAAGAGCCGGTAGTCGGTAAGCAGTAATCGGTGATCGGTAGGGGCGAGGCAGGTGGGTAGAACCGTTGCCAAACAAAACAGCCTCTCACCACCTGCCTCGCCCATTTGTTGATTGATTACCCTATTACCTTATTTGTTGGTTGATGTGCATGATATGTCGTGACAATTGGCAGTTGCACATCATTTTATCAGGACTACAATCTTGACTATGCTAGACGTCAATAAAATCCGCAGCGATTTTCCTATTTTGCAGAAAGAAGTGTATCCTGGCGTGCCGCTGGTTTACCTGGACAGCGCCGCCTCTTCACAAAAGCCGCTGCCGGTTATCGAGGCGATGAACGACTACTATCGCCAGACCAATGCCAACGTCCATCGCGGCATTCACGCCCTTAGCGAAGAGGCAACTAACGCCTACGAAGGGGCACGCGAACGCATTGCCCGTTTTATCAACGCCGCTGATCCGGCCGAACTGATTTACGTGCGTAACGCCACCGAAGGCTTTAACCTGGTGGCTTATAGCTGGGGACGGGCCAACTTGAAAGCTGGCGACGAAATTCTAATTACGGCGATGGAACATCATGCCAACATTGTGCCTTGGCAAATTTTAGCTGAGGAAAGGGGTGTGGTGGTGCGGCACCTGCCCTTTTTGCCTAATGGCACGTTGGATTTGGAAAAACTGCCGCAACTGCTGACGGAAAAGACGAAGCTGTTTAGTTTTACGGCCGTTTCCAACGTCTTCGGCACGGTCAACCCGGTCAAGCAACTGGTTGACGCCGCTCACAGTGTCGGTGCCCTGGCCATGGTAGATGCTGCTCAGGCAGTACCGCATCTGCCGGTGGATGTGCAGGCGTGGGACAGTGATTTCATGGCCTTTTCTGGCCACAAGATGTGTGGACCTACCGGCAGCGGTATTTTGCACGGCAAGCGGCATCTGCTGGAAGCAATGCCGCCCTTCATGGGCGGCGGCGACATGATTCGCCGCGTGACGTTGGAAGGCTCCACCTGGAATGAACTGCCCCACAAGTTTGAGGCGGGCACGCCCGGTATTGCAGAGGGGATTGGTTTGGGAACGGCCGTTGATTATCTCACCGAACTGGGCATGGAAAACATCCACGCTTACGAGCAGTACATTACCAACTATGCGCTGGAAGCGCTCAGCGAAGTAGACAAGCTGCAAATTTTAGGTCCGTCCGCTGCGCAGCGGGGTGGAGTAGCTTCCTTCACAATTGAGGGATTGCATCCCCACGATATTGCCGAGCTGCTGGACAAAGACGGCATCGCCATTCGCGCCGGGCATCACTGCGCCATGCCACTGCATCATGAACTGGGCATCAATTCATCGGCGCGGGCCAGCTTTTACATTCACACCACCACCGAAGAAGTAGACAAGCTGGTCGCAAGCCTCAACCGGGCCAAGAAGATTTTCCGGTTGTAAATGAACTGTAAGCTAAACAAGTAATGTGAAAAGAGTCTGGATCAATCTCCAGTCTCCAATCTCTAACCTCAAAAAATTATGGACGAAAGTATCTATCGCGAACAAATCATAGACCTATACGAGCACCCGCTCAATCATGGTCATTTGGAAACGGCCGATTGGTCATACGAAGAAGACAATCCGCTATGTGGCGATGTTATCCGCATCGAGGTGAAGCTGGACGACCAGCAGCGTGTGGCCGAAGTTGCCTGGAGCGGCGACGGCTGCGCCATCAGCCAGGCCGCGGCTTCCCTGCTCACCGAAGAGATCAAGGGCAAAACGCTGGAAGAAGTGCGCAACTTCGACAAAGAGGAGCTTCTTGACCTGGTTGGTGTTCAGCTAAGCATGGCTCGGGTTAAATGTGCCTTGCTTTCACTCAAGGTGCTCAAAGCCGGTGCCTACGGCATGCCCGATCCTGAAGAGCTCCGTAGTGTCGATAACGGAGAATGAGGAAGGTTTTCGTTTGATGCTACATGTCATTCTGAGCGGAGCGAAGAATCCCTCTAAATTTTGTTAGATATGACCTCTTTCTGCGAATAAAGTCAGCGCTATTTGAGGGTTTTAGGGATGCTTCACTGCGTTCAGCATGACAATTAAAACAAAGGACATTTTGTTTTGACTGAGTTTGTAAAAGTTGCACGTGTTGCGGATATTCCTCCGGGGGAGAGAAAGTTCCACGATTTTGATTACGAAACGGTTATGATTTTGAACGTGGACGGCGAATTTTACTGCATTGCTGATCTATGTTCTCATGACGATGGCCCTCTGGAAGATGGCCCTTTAGACGGCTATTCGATTGCGTGTCCGCGCCACGGGGCTTGTTTTGACATTCGAACGGGGGTTGTTTTAGCTTTGCCTGCCACTGCACCCATCCCTACCTATGAAATCAAAGTGGAAGATGGAGACATTTACATCGAAAATCTTGACGCATAAAGTTGTTTAAAGAATTCCAACAGAGTATAAAAGGCGCTGCAAATAGCGCCTTTTTTTGTTTGACAGTATGGCCTAAATTGCCTATATTTAGCCTCTAAATTAGAACAAATATTTCAAAAACGATGCCCTTAAAGTAAAACGATATGGAAATTGGTCTGGTAAAACAAGTAAACATTGATTCCGAGGTGCGTGAATCGTACCTGAGCTATGCGATGAGCGTGATTGTTTCGCGGGCGCTGCCGGATGCGCGTGATGGCCTGAAGCCGGTGCAGCGGCGCATTTTGTACGCTATGTATGACATGGGCTTACGGCCGAATACATCATTCAAAAAATCGGCGCGCGTGGTGGGCGAGGTGCTGGGTAAATATCATCCGCATAGTGATACGGCCGTCTACGATGCCATGGTTCGTCTCGCACAAGATTTCTCCATGCGCTATACCCTGGTGCAAGGGCAGGGTAACTTCGGCTCGATTGACGGTGATGCTGCCGCGGCTATGCGTTACACCGAAGCCCGCCTCTCCAACATGGGCTTTGACATGCTGGAAGACATCGGCAAAGAGACCGTCGATTTTGTCACCAACTTTGACGACTCCCTCAGTGAACCCTCCGTTTTGCCCGCCACCATCCCCAATTTATTGGTCAACGGCGCCTCCGGTATTGCCGTGGGCATGGCTACCAGCATTCCGCCGCACAACCTTGGTGAAGTGATTGATGCCCTCACCTATATGCTGGACCGATGGGAGCATCTGGATGACATCTCCTTATCTGATCTAATGCACTTTATCAAAGGGCCTGATTTTCCTACGGGTGGCCTGGTATTTCGCTATCGCGAAAAGAAGGGCGTAGAGTCTGACGCCATTGCCAGCGCCTACGCCACCGGACGTGGCCGGGTAACGGTACGGGCCAAAGCGCATGTGGAAGAGATGGGGCGTAACAAGTCGCGCATCGTCATCACCGAGCTGCCTTACCAGGCCAACAAGACTAATTTGCTGGGGCGTATCGCCGATTTGCATCGGGACGGCAAGATTGAAGGGTTGACCGACCTGCGCGATGAATCAGACCGCAACGGGATGCGCATCATTTTGGAAACGACGCGCAATGTAGAGCCGGAGGATGTGCTGGCCGATCTGTTCCGCCTGACGCCGATGCAGAGCACGTTTAGCATCTCGCTGCTGGCGCTGGTGAACGGCGAGCCGCGTGTGCTGACGCTCAAACAGGCGCTGCGCGTTTATCTGGACCATCGTCAGGAGATTGTGCGGCGGCGCTCTGAATACGATTTGGAGAAGGCGCGCAATCGGGCTCATATCTTGGAAGGGTTGCTGATTGCGCTGGATAACTTGGACGAAGTCATTGATTTGATTCGCCGCTCGCGCACGGTGGAAACGGCCAAGAATAATCTCATCAAGCAGTTTAAGCTGACCGAGATGCAGGCCCAGGCGATTTTGGACATGCAGCTGCGGCGGCTGGCAGCGCTGGAACGGCGCAAAATCCAGGATGAGCACAAGGAATTGCAGAACCAGATTAAGTATCTGGAAAAGTTGCTGTCTAAACCAGCAATGATGCGTGAGCTAATCAAAGATGAGCTTTTAGCAGTGAAGGAAAAGTACCAGGATGTACGCCGTACCCAAATTCTTGACAGCGGTGACGTGAAAGTCCTGTCAGCGTCTGACCTGCTGCCAGATGAGCAGGTGTGGGTGATGATTGGCGAGAAAGGGACGGTGGCTCGAACCACATCGCCGGAGATGGTGCGTATTCCATTGAAACCCACTGAGCAGCCTTTTGCCCTGCTGGAGGCCAATACGCAGGATATTTTGTACTTGTTTGCCGCAGACGGCCGTTCCGTGAGCCTGCCCGTTTACCAACTGCCGCAGGCTGTTGAATTGGGCAAGGGTACGCATTGGGCCGACCTGACTGGTCTGTCGCGACGAGACCATTTGGCAGCGGCCCAGGTGCTGCCAGGGAACGCTACCGGCTATGTCTTCCTGACGACGCTGGCTGGCGTGGTGAAGCGGGTGCGCGTGGAAGATTTGCCCGGCATCACTTCGGAGCCATTTGTGGTGATGAACGTGCCGGATGATGATGCGCTGGGTTGGGCCGAACTAACCTCTGGCGAGGAAGAAGTGATGTTGGTCACCGCCACTGGGCAGGCCATTCGTTTTAAGGAAGATGAAGTACGGCCGTCTGGCTTACCGGCTGGTGGTGTGTATGGTATCAAACTGGCGAACGAGGCCGACGGTGTTGTGGCGATGTCTGTGGTGGACCCGGATGGCTATTTGTGGAGCATTACCGACAATGGACTGGCCAAAGCCACCGCCATGAGCGAATATCCCACACAGGGCCGGCATGGCCAGGGCGTGCGCAATGTTAACCTGCCCAAAGATGCGGCCGAGGTGGTGGCTGCAGTGATTGGCACTGAAGATACGCAGATTCTTATTACTACCGGCATCGGCTCAACCAAGAAATTAAAATTGAAAGAGACGTACCTGGGCAGCCGGGCCGTGAAACCACGTGCCGTGATGACCATTGGCCAGCGTAACCGAATCACCGGGGCCTTGCGCATGATTAGCCGCCCGGACGCTGTTGATGATGAGGAAGAAACGGCCGTCATGCCCCAACAACTCTCCCTCATTGATTCCCCTAATGGCGGAAAAAAGAAAAAAAAGTAAAATCTAGACTATAATTAAGCTGACAAAATACAGAACCAATGCTATGTGCATACTTGGCCAACGGAGATTTTCACCATGAATTATAAGGATCAATGGGCGACAGATGAGGAAGGAAATCAATTTATTTTTACAGTTGAAATGCAGCGCCAGCTGGAACAGGCGGGTTTGCCGATAGAGCCTGCTTCCCTGGCTGACCTGGATATGGCTGTGCCCACGCTGCCACCGCTGGAATCTGCCAAAGACACATCGAACTCTGGATCTTCTTCCGCTTCCCAAAACGAGGAGGATGAGATTGAGATGCCCGATACGATTCAAATCGATCCGCAGACCGGGAAGTATCTCGGCCGTATGAAATGGTATAACAGCCAAAAGGGGTATGGCTTCATTATGCGCGGTGGGGGTGAAGAAATCTTTTTCCACAAATCCAACACTGTTCATGATCCGGGCAAAATTCAGGAAGGCCAATGGGTTTTGTATGATGTTGAGGAAACTCGCAAAGGGCCGGAAGCAACCGACGTAGAGCCTTACGAAGGGGACACTTCTCTTTTAGATTGATTCCTTAAATTACCTGCCCACTCATGAGTAAATGAAAAAAGACCTGGTCGCATGGCCAGGTCTTTTTTGCTAATCAATGTCGGTTTCAAATTACTCTTCGTCTTCCTCGTCATCAAATTCGTCAGTTGCAATGACCTTTTGCGGTTCCGGGAAAACCACTTGTTGCGGTGAGGGAAAGACGACTTTTTGTGGTCCGCCTGCGGGTATGGTGAAGATGAGCCGTTTTAGGGCAAATACATCATCTGGCATGACGTCTGGAATAATGAGTGCATCCCCAACCCGTGCTGTGCCTTCCACAAAGCGGTACGCTGCCAGGCTAAGATACAGATCTCGTGCCCCGGTTACAAATTGAAAGACGCGCCACACTGGGTTTCGCGACCAGTTGGTATCAACAACCTGGGGTAGACCTTTTAGCTCAATATTGTCGACCAAAAAACGGGAACCTGGCTGTGGCAGTGAAATGATGAGGCGCGCATTGGTTTTTAACAATCGCCACTGCCGATATTCGATGCGTTCCAAAATGCCATAAACAATCAGGATAACAAGTAGGACAAACGGAGCGAAAGCAAAATAAGGTGAGAATGTCGCTTTAAATAAGGAATAAAGCAGCAACCCTGAAGCTAACAATAGCGCGGCACCTAAAACATAGTTGAAATAGTGGAAGACAATCTCCCCAATAATGTCACGATACCAGGCCATGCGAATTTCCAGCTGAGGCTCTTCATTGGGCAGCAGTCGCTCCTCAAGCGCTTCTGGCTGAAAGGTGTCTTCGATGTTCCAGCGAAAATTTCTGGGCAAGCGATGCCAGTAGCTGTTTAGCAGCCCTAAAAATCCTGTTCCTACTTCTTGGCGTCTCCGTTTGCTCATCGTTGGCTAACTGTGTTCTGTTTATTTTGAAGGTGCCGGAATATTCAGCACCTGTCCGGGCATAATGGTATGTGACGTAAGCCCATTTACAACCATAATATCATTTACAGTGGTGTGGTACCGTTGGGCAATGCCAAATAATGTATCTCCGGCGACAATAGTATATTGTGTCGGGCCAGCTTCTGGACGGAGTACTGGATCTGTTGATCCGGGTGGTGGCGTGGCTGTGACCTGAACGGGGTTTATGACTACGGTTGGTCGGGGCTGGGAAACCGTGGTGTTTGTTTCCTCGTTAAAGGAGTTGTCAATAATACGTTCGCTGCGATCTTTAAATTCCTGAAACTCAACAGAGCTATCTGCGTTTTCCAGCCGATCATTGGCCCAGGAAAAAACAAATGAATCAACAAGCCAACCGACAACAAAGAAAGTAATAACCACCCCAATAAAATACGTTATCAGTTTACCCAGATTGAAAGAGCTAAAAGGGTCTTTACGAAACAGCAAAAATGCAATGAAGGCAAACCCTAAAATTAGCGGGGCAAATTTTAAAAGCTCCAGAAAATCCATCTTCTACTCCTTTCTGTTATGCATAGCTAGAATGATTGCATCGTTTTTTGATGCTCTGCACAGTTGTTTTCGTGGTTAAGGATTTGCCCATTTTCAACTTTTGTTTTGGTGAGTGGGCAACCCTTATGAATGCGTTTCCGTGACACAGGTTATGTGTGAACGCACCCTAAGGTAAGAAACCGGCGGGATCGACAAAAGTTTCGTTTACCTTATCGTAAATGGTGTAATGAACGTGGGGGCCAGTTGCGTAACCGACGGCTCCCATCACGCCCACAGCCTGGCCGCGCGTTACGGGTCCTTCGTCAACAAAGTATGAACGCGGATGCAGTAGCCAGACGACCCATTCATCATTCTCAATACGAATGGTGCTGTTGTACCATTGGTCAGTATAAGTTGTTACATTTCCCGGCATGGGTGCCTGCAAAATAGCTGAACGGTTGCTGCTGGAAATGTCTAAGCCCGGTAAGCTGTAGTTGCAGCCATGCACGTCCTGGGTCAATATCGGCGATTCCGAGACGGGATTTAGCCGGGGTTTCAGACTGTACCGGCCTAGCTTATGTGGTTCATCCAAGCATGAGGCATCATTTAGGAAACGGCCGTTTGGCAAAGCCATCATCTCACCATTCCCTGTAGAAAGGCCGGCAAATTCGCGCCATGCCTGGGTACCCAGATCATAGATTTGGGTGCTGATGTTTAAGATGGATAAGGATAACGGCCGTTCCTCCATATCCATCTGCGTCACGATCAGGCTCTGAAAAGCCAAATGGGTGGGCCAGGCACCCAACGACGTCACGGCTACGGTGCCTAACTCAACATCGGAATAAATCATGTTGGCGTAATTGTCATCAAAGTTGTTCATCACATAAGCAGATTCATTTGCATCCAGGCGTGACGCTGCACCAGCACCGGCATTGTAGGCAAAATAACACCGCTTAATCGTATTCGGATCGTGCGTCAGGTACGTAATTTCGGGGCAGCGTTGTTTGAATTCTACGGCGGCAACCGCTAATTGTTCGCTCACTTCCAGGTCAGAAATAGGTCCCGGGGTAAAACACGGGCGTTCACCAGAACGTACCAAATCATAAGCCCCAATAATTCCAGTACAGTTTTCAGGGTTGCTTGCCTTCATGCTGTTTTCTTTATACCACAGCACCAAAGGCACCTCGCGCGGGATGTCAGCTTCACGGGCAATGTGATCAGCGATCGGTGCCCATTTGATGACTGTTTCTTGAATATTGCTGGGTAGCGCATATTGGCCTTCTAAATAGTAGCGACCACCAGCCAGCAGCCCGGTAACCAGCATAATAAACAGAAATGAATCAAATATGCCTCTCAGTACGCTGATGGCGATTATCTTTGGTTGCAGTCCTAAAGCTGGTATTACCTGATTTTGAATCCAGATGAGAAACCAGTCTGGCAACCACTGCACCATCCTGAGAAAAGGAGACATAATAATAACATTATAGCTTCACATTAAGTAAAGTCAACAAGATTTATGTCATGTTGCAGTGTGTTTACAAAGGAGGAATTGGAAATTGGTACTACTTGGAGGCAGATGTTGGCAAAAAGCTAAAATGGATGGGAAACGGCCGTTTCCCACCAGGTCCATGATCATGATCATCGACCACAATTAATGATGATTTCCCGACCAGAATGATTACCCTTTGTCTCTTCCCGCATTGACTAATCGTGGGTCCAACGCATCGCGCAGGCCGTCTCCCAGCAAATTAAATGCCAAGACCGTGATGGAAATGGCAATGCCAGGCACAAACACCAGATGCGGTGCGCTGAAAAGCTGATTCCGTTCGCTGCCAAGCATGGTACCCCATTCTGGTGTGGGCGGTTGGGCTCCTAGACCCAGAAATGAGAGAGCAGCCGTATCTAAAATAGCGGTGGCAACGCCAAGTGTTGCCAGAACGATCAGCGGCGGAACCGCATTGGGCAAAATGCGTTTGATTAATATTTGAAAGTGGCTGGCACCCATCGCCCGAGACGCTTCTACATAATCTGTTTCCCGGATCGATAAAACGGCCGCACGGACAACCCGAGCATAGCCCGGCATGCTCACAATGGAAATTGCCAGCATCGCATTGGTCAAACCCGGACCAAGAACAAAAACGATAGAGATAGCTAGCAGCAAAAATGGGAATGCAAGAAATATATCCATTATTCGCATAATGATATTATCAATCGTGCCCCCAACGTAACCGGCCAGAGCGCCTAACAGCGTGCCAGAAACGGCCGCTACCGTTACAACGATAAAACCAATTTGTAAAGAGACGCGCGCTCCGTAAAGCATCCGCGAGAAGACATCTCTTACGTTGCCGTCGGTGCCTAGAAGATGTTGCGGTTGATTCTCATCACATCCCAATAAATGAATGCAGGGAGGCTGACGCTTTCTAATTCCTTCTTCTTTGCCAATTAAGACATCTGTTGGATCAAACGGAGCGATTACAGGTGCAAAAATCGCGAGAAATGCAATAACAGCCAGAATACTTATTCCCACGATAGCTGAGCGTTGTCGAAGAATTCGGCGCAAGGTTAGGCGCCACAAACTATTCGCCTTGTAGTCCTGGATATCAGCAATATTGTCATCAGGTATTTGTGCGACTGAGGCCATAATGATTTTATTATTCCAAACGGATCCTTGGATCCAAAACAGCGTACGATAAATCTACAATCAAATTAAAGAGAACGTAAATGAAGGCAACGACAATGACAAAACCTTGAAGCACAGGAAAGTCACGGGCAAAGGTTGCTTCTACAACACTTCGGCCGACTCCTGCCAAGCCAAAAATGGTCTCGGTTAAGACCGCGCCGCCTAAAATACCACCTAGTTGCAATCCCACGATCGTCACAACAGGAAGCAGCGCATTACGAAAAGCGTGCTTGAGAATGACTAAACGTTGTGGTAACCCTTTGGCTTTTGCTGTCCGAACAAAATCGAGCCCCAGGACTTCCAGCATGCTGGAGCGGGTCATACGGGCGATAATGGACATGGGAATTGTGCTGAGGGCAATTGCCGGCAAAGTAAGGTGCTTAAGGGCGTTCCAGAACAACTCCCAATCACCAGTAATGAAAGCATTAAAAATGAAATGATTGGCAATAAACTCATATAGTAGAAATTTGAAGCTGCCCTCTTCCGCCTGCCACTCCCACAGCTCATAAAAAGGGACTGGGACGACGCCGGCCGACAAGCGACCAGACGGTGGCAGAACAAATGGCGTGTCTCTCAATGTGACAGCAAACAGGTAGATGAGTAAAAGCCCAAGAAAGAATACGGGAATAGAAATACCTGTATTTGCACCAATCATAACTACAACGTCAGCCAAAGAGTTTCGGCGCACAGCGGCAATAATTCCTACAGGAATCCCAATTAAAACCGCCAGAATCATAGCGGATACGCCGAGTTCAATTGTCATTGGCAGGCGCTCAGCCAAAATGAGCGTAACTGGACGGCTAAAACGGATTGACTCACCCAAATCACCACGAGCCAGACCACCTAAAAAGATGAAAAACTGCGTACTGATCGGTTTGTCTAACCCATGATTGCGTATAAAAAGTTCGCAAGTCTCCTGAGTTGCTTTTTCACCAAGAATTGCTTTGCAAGGATCACCCGGAATTGAACGAGCCATTACAAAGGTGATTAGTAAGACCGCAAAGAGAACAGGAATGGAAAGCAGTATGCGTCGAAATGTGTATTGAACCATAGAAAATCCGGTTGTAACGAAAACTAATGAGTGCGGGATGATGTTTCGATGGTCGTTATCAAAACATCATCCCGCATTTTTTTAACTATGAAGCTTTAACTTCCTGATTCATTTTACTCTTCTGGCGCGTTGATCAAACCATCCCACAGGTAGGAGTAATAATCAAAGCCACCGGTGTTACCAACGTGGTTTGGATTAGCTGCATCGATACCTGTGGCCCAGGTTGCAACAACGTCATTTGCATCCAATGTGGAACCATCATGGAACAAGACGCCTTCACGCAGGGTGCATGTCCAAACAGTAGCATCTGCGTTGCCGGTACATTCGGTTGCCAGTTCAGGCACGGTTTCACCGGAATCATCGGCGTACTCAAGCAAGGTTTCAAGCGCTTGCTGGCACGGCCGTAACGATTCACCATCCGTTTCGTCAGCACAGAACATGCTGATGGGTTCGTTGTTTTGCATAAAGACGAGGGTATCGTCGCCCGGATTCATCTTATAGAACTGGGCAGCGCCAAATGGCGGGACGTAAGCTCCTTCCAGGCCGGCTAATGCGGCATTGGCCGAAGCACCGTGGGCGATTGGCACCATCGGTACCAGCTCTTTGATAGCATTATTGGCCTGTTCGTAGAGAGGAGCGGCTTCAGCCGGATCAGCAATTTGGGATGCTTCTTCCAAAATTTCATAGATTTCTGGATGCGGATCGCCGAACTGAGGATTATTTGCTCCGAAGTGGAAGTCGAGGAAGTTGGTGACATGGGGGTAGTCTGCACCCCAGCCGAGCAGATAGAAGCCATCAAGACGGCCGTCTGTCGATTCGGCAATAAATTCACCAGATTCCATAACCACAACTTCTGCCTCGATGCCCAGGTTGTCACGCAGCTGTGTCTGGAATTCAACGGCAACAATGCTGGGTTCCGGCAGGTAAACGCGGAAGACATCCCGGTAGTAAATGCTGGTCTCAAACCCGTCGGGGTAGCCTGCTTCGGCTAACAGCTCGCGCGCCGCCTCGGGATCAAATTCATACCAATCTTCACCTTCGCAACCGGCAGGAATGGAGCAAGGTGTGAAGTGAGAGGCAACCTCTGAACCGGCCGGGAAGAAGTTATCCACAATGCGCTGGCGATCAATGCCCATGGCCACAGCTTGACGCACCAATGGATCATTGAACGGCTCAAACGTATTGGTCATGGCCAGATAAAGAATGTTCGGGTTAAAGTCTGGAATCAAAACCAGATTGGGATCACTTTCCACAGCTTCATAATCGTCAGGGCTAACATTGGTGATGTAATCAACAGTGCCTGCCTGCAATTCTACCAGACGTGCCGCCCCTTCCTGATTCCAGCGGAGAACGGCCGTTTCTGCCGCTGCCGCTTCACCCCAATAATCTTCGAATCGCCGATAGATTACAGAGTCGCCACGAACCCATTCATCAACCATGTACGGGCCGGTGCCGATGGGACGCTCCAGGATTTCGCCCGTGCCGCCCGTGGCATCAAAATATTCTGCTGGTTGAATGCCAAACGGGATAAAGGCGATCTTAGCCAGGAAAGCCGGGTCGGGCTTGCAGAGGTTAAAGACGACCGTGAGTTCGTCAACGGCTTCAATAGAGCTGATCTTGCCGCCATAATCACAATCTTCTGCAGCGACAGACATGGGTTCAAATTCGGCCATCTCTTCTTCTTCCATGGGCTCTTCCTCCATGGGTTCTTCTTCAGGTGCGGCTTCTTCTTCCTCCATGGGTTCTTCTTCCATGGGTTCTTCTTCGTCCGTAGTGACATCCTCAGCGGTGTCATCAGTGACGGCCGTATCATCAGCGGCCGGTTCCTCGTCGGGCGTTTCTGCTGTGCCGCCACAGGCAGCAATAAAGAAACTCAGGGCGAGGAAAAGCGTTATTAAAATTGTCCATTTACGGGTGCTTTTCATATTCTCCTCCTTAATTGAGAATTTGAAGTAAAGTTGTTGCAATGTTAGCCACAATGTCGAGGTTAATAGTGAGGCTAATAATGGTAGCATGGCTTTATGTAGTTGACAAACAACTTTAATAAAAGGTTATTTTAGTGACATTTAGGGGACAGCCATTCTGACGGTGTACCGGCGAAAGCCATTGCCAATGCCTGAAAACGCGTCGAATCAGCTTGAAGCATAATGCAGCAGATGTCATTCCGAACCGAGTGAGGAATCTTTCCGCGTCCGAGGGCGAAAGATTCCTCGTCGTATAGCTCCTCGGAATGACGCGTGAAGGCTGTCCATCCACCACGCAGCATTTTGCACCTTCCCCACTGCTGCTATAATCGCGCCCATGAATAATCGTGAAGTTGCCAAACTGTTTGCTGACGTGGCCGATATGCTGGCCATTCGCGGCGATATTATCCACCGCGTACTCTCTTACCGGCGCGCCGCCGAAGCCATTCAGGAGCTGGGCCGCGACATCAACCAGGTGTATGAGGCCGGTGAGCTGACCGACATTCCCGGCATTGGCAAAACGCTGGCCGAGAAAATTGAAGAGATGCTCACTACGGGCAAGTTGACGTTTTACGAGAAGCTGTCTGAGGAAATACCGCCGACGCTGGTGGAAATGCTCAAAGTCGATGGCCTGGGTCCCAAGCGGGTGAAGCAGGTGTACGAAACGCTGGGCATTACCACCCTGGCCGCGCTAGACAAGGCAGCTCAAGCCGGTAAATTACGCGATCTGCCGGGCCTGGGAGCCAAATCGGAGGCCAAGCTGGTGAAAGCGATTGAGGCGTTGGCCCGGCATGGCGATGATCGCACGCCGATTGGCGAGGCGTGGCCGCTGGCCCAGGAGATTTTGGCCGAGTTGGAACAGTTGCCCGGCGTGCAGAAAACGGCCGTTGCCGGTTCCCTCCGCCGCATGAAAGAAAGTATCGGGGATGTGGACCTGCTCGTCGCTGCCGATGAAGCCGCGCCCATCATGGACTATTTCGTCAACATGCCTCGCGTGGAATCCATTTCTGGGCACGGACCGACTAAATCCAGCGTGGTGCTGCACAATGGCATGCAGGTCGATTTGCGCGTGCTGCCCGCCGAGCGCTGGGGTACGCTGCTTTCCTATTTTACCGGCAGCAAAGACCACAACGTGCGCCTGCGCGAACTGGCCCTCAAGCAAGGACTCAGCCTGAACGAACACGCCTTCACCCCCACCGATGGCGGCGAAGAAATTTTGTGCGCCAGCGAAGAAGAACTGTACGAAGTGCTCAACCTGCCCTATATCATCCCCACCCTGCGCGAAGATCGTGGCGAAATTGAGGCGGGGCAAAAAAGCCAGCTGCCTGACGTGATCCAAATCGAGCAAATTGTGGCCGATTTGCACATGCACTCTACCTGGTCAGATGGCAAAATGACAATTTTGCAGATGGCTCAAGCGGCCCAGGCGCGCGGTTTGCAATACATTGTTATTTCTGACCACTCGCAAAGTTTGGGCATTGCCAACGGCCTAACCCCAGAGCGGCTGTGGCAGCAGGCTGAGGAGATTGCCGCGGCCAACGAAAAAATGGGGCCAGATTTCCGTATTCTGCACGGTACGGAGATGGAAATCAAGGCCGATGGCTCGCTGGATTATGAGGACGACGTGTTGGCCCGGCTGGATTTTGTCATTGCCAGCCTGCACGTGAGCCTAAACCAGCCGCGCGAGCAGGTGATGATGCGCATTATGAACGCGCTAGAGAATCCGCACGTGGATATGATTGGCCATCCCACCGGCCGCCTGCTGCCGGACCGACCAGGGGCGGATTTGGATATGGAGTTGGTGCTGCAAACGGCCGTTTCCAGCCAAACCATCATCGAAATCAACGCCAACCCGCACCGGCTGGATTTGCGCGACAGCCACGTGCGCCGTGCCGTGGAGCTGGGCGTGACGCTGGCCATCAACACCGACGCCCACCACGTGGATCACTTTGACCTGCTGCATTATGGCGTCGCCACTGCCCAACGCGGTTGGGCCACGGCCGAGCACATCGTTAACACCTGGCCGCTGCCTAAATTGCTGGCATTTTTGGAGACTAGAGTTTAGAGGCTGGAGATTGATTGTAGGTTAAAAAATTATTTGGGTAATTTCACCAAATAGCCCATAAATTGTCATTCTGAGCCGCTTTTGGCGAAGAATCCCTTCAAGCTTGACCCTGTTTGAGCCATGCCATCCTTAGAGGGATTCTTCGTTTCACTCAGAATGACAAGGCTAGATTATTACCCGATTAATTTCTAAGACTCCAAATAATCTCCAGTCTCTAATTTCCCAATCAAACTAAATCGAATGAGTCTTTCAGGGTAGGATATTTTCATGGATGCAGGAACAACGGCCGTTATTCGCCAGGCACTCAGTGGGTTAGATGAAGAAACGCTGCAACTGCTGCGTCACGTGGCCAAGCGCGTTGACTATCCGCCCAACACGACGCTGTGCCACCAGGGTGAGGTGGAGCACGTCTTTTACGTGGTGGTCAAGGGCAACGTGGCCGTCATCCGCGTGCTGGAGGATGGCGAAGAGCGCATTCTCAACATGGTGGGCAAAAATGGCTACTTTGGCGAGATGGGCCTCATCGACGATTCACCGCGCGCCGCCAACTGCGTCACCATCACCCCGACGACCGTGCTGGAAGTGACTGAAGAGGCGTTTGACGAGTTTGTCAAAAACAGCCCCCCGCTGGCCAATTTGCTGCTCCAGCGCATTTTGTCCAATGCTCGTAATCTGGACCGCATTTATATTGAAGATTTGCAGGCCAAAAACGAAGCGCTGGAAAAAGCGTACACCGATTTAAAAGCAGCTCAGGCCAGGCTGGTCGAGAAAGAACGGGTGGAGCGTGAGCTGGAGCTGGCGGCCCAGGTGCAGCGCAATCTGTTGCAGCAGGATCTGCCCCAATTCCCCGACTACGGCTTTGCTGCGTACCTGGAACCGGCGCGCCAGGTTGGCGGCGATTTTTACGATGTATTGGAAATTGATGAGGAACATGTCGGCGTGCTCATTGCCGACGTGGCCGATAAAGGCTTTCATGCGGCGCTGTTCATGGCCGTGACGCGCACCCTCTTTTTGCGCGAGGGGCAGCAGTCGCTCTCCCCGGCGGAGGTGGCCCTGGCGGTGCACAAAGGCATGTTTGACATTGCCAACAATGATGAGGTTTTTTTGACGGCGTTTTACGGCGTGCTGCATCGTCCCAGTGGCAAGTTAACCTACATTCGGGCGGCTCACGAACGGCCGCTCCTTATCCGCCCCGGTCGAGAGGTGATGCCCCTGCCCGGCGGCGACCGCTTCCTGGGCATGATGCCTGATTTGACCCTGACCGAAGAGACCATTGACCTGGAACCGGGCGACCGGCTGATCATGTTCAGCGACGGCGTGCCCGATGCCGTCAATGAAGCGGAACAGGGCTATTCCAATCAGCAGTTGGCCGCCGCCGCCGCTGCCTGTGAGCAAAGATCGGCCGCCGAAATTGTGAAACATATTGTAAACGACGTGGCCCAATGGCAGGGCAATGCCGCTCCCTTTGATGATTTGACCTTACTTGTGCTGGAGGTAAAATCAGCCGCCTAATGGCCCGATACCAAATTCCTCCAGACCCCAGAGAGAATAAGCGAAAAGATTCGCCAGAGAAGCGCCCCCGCCGCCTGCGACAGGATGGCCAGGAGCCAATCCCCTGGCGCTGGTTGGGCCTGGGCGTTTTGGTCACCATTGTCAGCATCGCCATTGCTCTGGCGCTGGTTAACTCGTTGCTAGACCGGCCCCCGTTGGAAGCGGCGCCCGTCGAGCCCTCCTTGATCATCCTGACCGCGCCACCCAGCCCGATTCCCTCACCAACGTCGCCGCTGCCCACGCCCAGCCCGATTCCCACCTTCACGCCGATACCGACGCCGGATACGGCCGTTGCTCCTCCGGAAGTCACCGTTGGCTATTATGCGAACGTGGCCAACACCGATGGCTTTGGCATCAATTTGCGCGGCGGTCCCAGCACGAGCAATGCCCAAATTCAGGTTGTCGATGAGGGCACGCTGGTTTTGGTCATCGGCGGGCCGGAACTGGATGAGGCCAACGACCGGCTCTGGTGGCAGCTCCAACTGGACGACGGCACCGAAGGCTGGGCGGTTGGCGAGTTTTTAGTGCCCGCGGCTGGACCGTAGTGAATTGTGAATTGTGGGTGGGGAATGGTGAGTTTTTAACGGCCGTAAAACATCAACTGTCATGCCTGCGAAGGCAGGCATCCAGAGGTGAACGGTACAAATCTAATGGATTCCCGCCTGCGCGGGAATGACAAGCGGCCGTTCCCGTTCGTGTCAGTTTGTGGAATTTGTGGATGGGGTTGGGGAAACGGCCGTAGCCGACAACCTTATGCTAAAATTCAAGAGTACAATATTGCA
Organism: Anaerolineaceae bacterium; assembly: GCA_002699125.1. Taxonomy (GTDB): domain Bacteria; phylum Chloroflexota; class Anaerolineae; order Promineifilales; family Promineifilaceae; genus Leptofilum. The sequence goes on along the minus strand of PABI01000078.1, from coordinate 43,464 downwards.
GTGTAAGCGGCGTGGCGGGACGCCATGCCGCAGCCAGGTAGGATTTCAAGTTGGCCGAAGACCGCACCACAGCAGGGACGCGTCAGGAGTGTTGACTATGCCTCAAATCTTTTCTCGCAAAGGGCGATTGCTTTTGCTTGCCGTATTTTTACTCACAATAGTGGTCGCCTGTATCTCGCCAATGGTTGAGTGGTTTACTTACCGAACTAGTATACGTCAATGGAAATCTGCCTCACTAAGTCATAACGTTCCTATTAATTCTCAATTTGAAAAGCTGTGGAGTTTAGCGGCTTTTATTAGATGTAAATCTTGCTTGATAAGCACAGAAAACAATGTGTACTTCTCAGGTAGTTTGGAGAACAATAGCCCCGAGTTTTTAGTTAGTTTAGACTTGCTTACTGGTGGAATCGAATGGCAACAAATGTTGCGAAAATTTCAGACGCTTGAGGGGCTTAACTCGAAACATATTTATATAAGTCAATCTGCCACACAGAAAATCGCTGGGCCAACGCAATTATGGGGAGCAGCGCAAATTATAGCTTATGATATCGAATCATTTGAGGAAGTCTGGAGGCAGCAATTTGCCGGCTCATGGGGCGTATCCATCAATAGAATTGTTGAAAATATGTTGGTCATTGATGCTGGCCCAGGACTCTATCATGTCAACACTGATACAGGTCAAAAAATAGATGGGCCTCAACAACAAGACTTATTATCTGCTAGAGAAGAAATCCAGTATCTACGAACTTATGATGCAGGTCCGGTTTTACGCAGCGTAAATATAGAGAGTGGAGAAATAGTTTGGGACCATGACCTCCCCAGTTTCCCACAATTTGTTTTCGAAGATGAACTGATATTAATTGGCAACGCAGTTAGCGGAGAGTTAGGCGGGGCTGCTGCTTTAGATGGAAACACTGGCGAAACATTGTGGAATCAAAGACGAGTAATTAGTAATATAGCTGTTAGTAACGGGGTCGTGTATTTTATAAAGTTAGAAGAAGGTGTTTGGGGACAGGATCTCGCTTTAGATGCTCAGTTAATGGCCGTTGACATTCGAACAGGGGAAACTCTAGGCACCCTACATTTCGAGCCAAGTGGAATCCGGTCAGGTTCTGGTCATTACGAATATCTTGTAACAGCAAGTGATAATATTGTCCTAGTATACCTTGGGGATGGACGTCAACTAATTGCCTTGCGTTTCTTGACGGATAAGTAGAATGAATCGGTTGTGGCACACTCTTCCAGGCTGAACGTGCTGGTGTTGGGTAATGGAAATAGTTTGGGGAGGAACGGCCGTCTCCCCAGCAAAAGTTGTGTGGGAAAGTAGTTAGCGCCTACCTGGCGTGAAAATACCCCTCCAGCGCAATCTGCACCGTTTGGAACTGGATATCGACCGTTTCATGAATATCAATGCCGTAACCGCCGGCCATTGTTATGGCGACGGGCAAATTGGCCTGCCGGCACGACCCCAGCACGAAGCGGTCGCGCGCCGCGATGCCGGCTTTGGTCAGGGCCAGCCGCCCCAGCCGATCCCGCTCATAGACGTCGGCACCGGCCAGATAGACCACCAGATCAGCTTGCGCCGCTGCCAGCGCTTGCTCCAGCCCGCCGCGGAGCGCGGCCAGGTATGCGTCATCGCCGGTCTTGTCCGGCAGGCTGATGTCCAGGTCGCTGGGAATCTTGCGATAGGGGAAGTTTTTTTCGGCGTGAATGGAGAAGGTGAATATCGAATCGTCGTTGCTGGCAATTTCGGCCGTACCGTTGCCTTGATGGACGTCGCAGTCCACAACCAGAGCCCGACGAAGGCGCCCCTCGGCCTGCATCACCCGCAGCGCCACCATCACGTCATTAAACACACAAAAACCCTGCCCCTCGTCGCGGCAGGCGTGATGGGTGCCGCCGCCTAAGGAAAGGGCAATACCCTCCCGCAGCGCGAACCGGCAAACGGCCGTCGTCGCCCCCACCGAATGGCGTACCCGCCCCACCAGTTCCGGCGACCAGGGCAGGCCGATGCGACGGATTTCACCGGGGGAGAGACGGCCGTTCAAAACGCGTTCAACGTATTCGGCCGTGTGGGCCCGGCGTAATTGGGGTACGGTTGCTGGCGAAGGCCTGCGTAGTTCGGTACCGGCCAACCCATTATCAAGGGTTATGCGCCGGCGCAGCAGGCTGTACTTTTCGACCGGGAACCGGTGTCCTGCGGGCAGGGGGAAGGTGATGTCGTCATAGGTGAATATCTTCATAGGTTCGTCTGGCCGCTGCCGAGCACCCCACGCGCCTCTATGGTGCTCCTATTATCAGATTTTCTACGCGTTGTGCTGGTGTTGGGTGACGGAAATGGTTTGGAGAGGAACTGCCGTATCGCTGGCAGAAGTTGTGTGGGAAACGGCCGTTTTGGTTATCAACTTCTTGAGGGAGTGTACAAAGAAATCGGTATATGTTGGGCAAAGTGCAGAAAATCATTGTCGGTTGTGAAAATGGCCAGATCATACCGTTCGGCTACGGCACAAATTAAAAAATCCGTATTGGAACCTTGTACTCCCTGGCTGCGGCAGCGATTAAAAAATTCAGCGGCCCGTTCATAATCAGCTTGAAGTAGAGGCAAATCAGTGAAAGCTTGTAAACGCTCGCGCAGCTTTTCGAACTGAGGTTGTTCTTTGATGCCCGACAAAATTTCCTGACGGATTGGGCCAATAATTGCCACCTGAAGTTCTCCAAGCAGCTCCTTAAATTCAGCGACAAATGGATCATCATCTGAAGGCTGTCTTCGGCGCAGGGCCAACGACCAGATAGAGGTATCAACGAGTACATTCATGCGCGGCTGCGTTGGGCCTTGTAGTCATACTCTTTTTCGTATTCGATGGTGCCAAACAGCTCTAGAATCTGTAATTGTTTCCGACGAGCAATATATTCATGCAAAGCTTCATCTACAGCTTCTTGTTCGGTTTGGTGCTGGCCTACCCGCTGTACTTCTCGAATGAGTTCATCATCAATGATTACGGTTGTCATCTTAACCTCCTTAAGCCGATTTGCTTCATTTTAACATGCTTAGCGCGTAAATAAAGTAGTTCCTCAAAAACGCCTCATCACGCCTCACGCATCCCCCAAAAATCCAACCAATTTTCATTCCCTGTCACAAAACGGCCGTCTCTCCCGTCTACAGTTATAAAGGCAGATGATCAGACCTGTCTGCCTATGAATTTGTAGACACAAGGAGTAGACGCATGTTAAACAGACACAAACCACACGACGTAATTATCATTGGTGGTGGATTGGCCGGATTGACAACGGCCGTTTACCTGGCCCGCGCCGGTCGGCAAGTGATAATTTTGGAAAAATCAGCCCATTTGGGGGGGCGGGCCACCACCCAAACGCGTGACGGCTTCCACTTTAACCTGGGGCCGCACGCGCTTAACGGCAACGGCGAAGCCCTCAAAATCCTGGCCGAACTGAACGTGCCCTTCACCAGCGGCAATCCAGACGTGCAGCGCACGCTGCTAGACAAGGCCGGGCAGCTTTACCCGCTGCCCGTCACCCCCGGCACCATCCTGAAAACGCCGCTGCTCACCTGGCGTGAAAAGCTGGCGCTGACCCAACTCATGACCCGTTTGGTGCGCACCAGGCCGGAAACGGCCGATCACACTTCCTGGCAAGAATGGGTGGCGGCGCAAACGAGTTCTGTGGCGCTGCAAGACCTGCTGCACACCATCAGCCGCATCACCACCTACATCAACGCCCCCGAGCTTATGAGCGCCAGCCTGTTTTTGCGCATCTTCCAGATGTCGCTGAGCAAGCCGGTGCTGTATGTCGATGGTGGCTGGCAGGTGCTGGTTGATGGCCTGCGTCGGCGGGCTGAAGAGGGAGGGGTGATCCTGGAAACCGGTGTGCGGGTAACGGCCGTTCACGAAACCGATCTCCACGTTGAGATCATTCTCGACGATGCGTCATCCCTAATCGCCGGCACCGTCCTGCTGGCGGTGGACCCCAAAACGGCCGCCTCCCTCTATCCCAGCGAATTATTGGAGGAACAGGCGGAAACGGCCGTGCCCGTCCGCGCCGCCACACTGGATGTGGCCCTCAACCATTTGCCCCAGCCTGAGAATGTGCTGGCGCTGGGCGTGGACGAACCGACCTATCTTTCCGTGCATTCGGCCGTGGCCAAACTGGCCCCTGAAGGCGGAGCCCTGATTCAGGTGGCACGTTACCTCAGTCCCGAGGAAAATGGAAGCGATTTTCGCGGCTCGCTGGAAAATCTGCTGGAAATGATGCAGCCCGGCTGGCGGCAGCACCTGGTGCACCAACGCTTTTTGCCTAACATGGTCGTGGCTAACCGCACGCCGCTGGCGGTTGAAGGTGGTTTGAACGGCCGTCCCGATGTCGCCCTGACCAACCGCATCTTCCTGGCTGGGGACTGGATTGGCCCCACCGGCTGGCTGGCCGAAGCCAGCTTCACCAGCGCCCGCGAAGCCGCCCGGAGGATTTTGGCTGAGTCACCACAGCTGACCCGTGAGCGGTTGTCCGTAATCGGTAATCCGTAATCCGTTATCGGTGAACCATTCACGGCTTACCGATTACCGACCACCGAATACCGAATACCGTTATGACAGACACCTTCACCGAATACCGCGCCTACGTTTTCAGCATCGCCTACCGCATGTTGGGCAGCGTCATGGATGCGGAAGATATGGTGCAGGAGACGTTTTTACACTGGCGCAAGGTTGATCAGGCCGAGGTGAATTCACCCAAATCATACTTGGCCACGATTGTCACCCGGCTGTGCATCGATCACCTGCGCTCGGCCAGGGTCCAGCGGGAAACGTACGTTGGTCCCTGGCTGCCGGAGCCCCTGGTGACGGAAACCGGCCCCAGCGCCGAAGGAATGACTGCCTTGTCTGATTCTCTTTCTACCGCCTTTCTGGTTTTGCTGGAAAGCCTGACGCCAACCGAGCGAGCCGCATTTTTGCTGCGCGAGGTGTTTGCCTATGAGTATACCGAAGTAGCCGAAATCATCGGCAAAAACGAGGCCAACGTGCGCCAGATTGTCAGCCGCGCCCGGCAGCACATCCAGGCGCGACGGCCCCGCTTCGAGCCATCCTCCACAGACCAGACGGCGCTGCTCAATGAGTTTATGCAGGCGTGTACCAATGGCGACATGTCCGGCCTGATGACTTTACTCGCTGAGGACGTGGTGGAATATTCCGACGGCGGCGGCAAGGTCCACGCGGCGCGCAAACCGATTATCGGGGCAGAAAAAGTGGCGCAGTTCATGCTGGGCATCACGCGCCAGGCTCCGGCGGATTCCTCGGTGCAGATTGGGCAGGCCAACGGGCAGCCGGCGCTGTTTATTTACGTCGCCGAAGAGCTGTATGGGGTAATGACGATGGATGTGGGGAACGGCCGTATCCAAAACATCTACAGCGTTATCAACCCGGACAAATTACGCCACCTCTCCGCGTAGAGAGGACTGGCAGTCCTGATCTTTTGACGGCGTGGCAAGTAACAGTTAAGGACTGCCAGTCCTGGTGTCAAATGGACGCAACCAGCTTGTGCGCCGTCGGCTCATCCAGGATGAGATCGGTCACGTAGCCACCGGCCAGCGCCGCCCGCAGCCCGGCCAGCTTATTGTACCCCGACACCACACAGATCGAACGGCCGACCTTGCGGAACAGCTCCAATTTAGGCCCACAGGCGCGCTCGTTTAGCGGAATCCCCTTGTAGCTGCCATCCTGCCGGATCATGATATTGGCAATATCCCCCACCACCCCTTCCCGCTCCATCTCCACAAAATCTTTTTCCTGCAAATAGTTGCCCATGTAGGTAGCGCTCATCAGCTGCCCCCGCGGTGAACCGATGGTGTACAGCAAAATATCGGCCTGCTCGTGCAGCTGTAAAATTTGCTGAATGCTACGCTCGCGCCACAGCGCCTGTTTGGTTTCCGGGTAGTCAAAAAAGGTAGGGACGGGGAAGAGGTGGGCTTTGGCTTCATAATTATTGGCAAACTGCGACACAAGCCAACCCGCGTGGTTGACGCTGGGATTGGAAACAATTTCGCCGCCGTTGAGCTGCACCACCTGCACGCCCACCAACGACTTTGGCGTGAGATTGGCGGCAATGCGATTGATCGTGCCACCCCAGGCAACCCCCAAAATCATGCCGGATTCTATGAATTGGTTGAGATGGCTGGCGGCAACTCGGGCGACGCGCTCCTGCCAGGCCTGCTCCCCGGCAACTTCCGGCACGGGCACAATTTGCGCGCTCTGAATTTTGTAATGCAGCTTGATCGATTCTTCCAGCGAATCGGCCCGCCCGCGAATATCGTTGATGCGAATTTCGATCAGTCCCTGGTCCCTGGCCCAGCTCAACAGCCTGGAAATGGTCGAGTGGGACACCTGCAATTCGGCGGCAATCGTTTTCATGGGCAGGTTTTGGTAATAATACATTTGCGCTGCGTGCAGGGCGTTTTCTAGCTGTTTTTGTTTAGCATCCATAATTATTCGCGAGTCCACTGAAAAAAGCCAACGCAGAGGCGCGGAGTCGCAGAGAAATCCAGAGAAAAAATCTGTGTAATCTGCGAAATCTGTAGTTTTTTCAGTAGCGCCATTCGTTTGCACAGATTTACAGCACAATTTTGCGATGTTCTGCAAATTTGTGCAACTGCTGTGATATTTCTTGCAATGGCAGCAGGTTGTTGGTAATAAAGAGGCGACTGGAAGAGAAACCCAAACAGTTCCCTGGCACGGTATTTTGCATGACGGTTTCAGGCACGCAGCAAACGGACAAGTTGATATTGGCATTAGATGTGGGCACGTTGAGCGTACGCGCCTCGGCTTATGATTTTGCCGGGAATGCGCTGGCGTTTGCCGATGAGCCGATTGCCCTGAACCAGCTTAGCAGCAGCAAAATCGAGCAGGATCCGTTGGAAATCAGAACGGCCGTTCACCAGGTCATGCAGCAGGTATTGACCGAGCCCATCGTGCAGCAGCGGGGCATCGCCTGCGCCGGGCTGGCCAGCCAGCGCTCCAGCATTGTGGCCTGGAACCGGACCACAGGTGAGCCATTGACCCCCGTGTTTAGCTGGCAAGACCGCCGCGCCGCTGAATATTTGCTGCCATTGGCCAGCAAAGGCGTGGCCATCAAAAAGAAGAGCGGCCTCTTTTTGTCGCCTCATTATGGGGCCAGCAAGCTGCGCTGGATGTTGGATAACTGCCCGGAACTGGAACGGCCGTTGCAAAACAAGCAGCTCATCTTTGGCCCCCTGGCCGCGTATGTCATCGCCAATCTGGTCGAGGGGCAGCCCAGCATAGTCGATCACGTTAACGCGTCGCGCACGCAGCTGATGGATTTGCAGAAGCACCAATGGTCTTCGGAACTGCTGCACGAATTTGGCATTGCCCGCGAGCTGCTGCCGGACTGCCAGCCGACGCAATCTTACTTTGGCAACATTCGCGGCACAAAGATTCCGTTAACGGCCGTAAACGGCGACCAAAACGCCGCCATCCACGGCCCGGGCAAGCTGGATGACGGCACGCTGATTGTCAACGTGGGGACTGGCGCGTTTGTGCTGCTCTCCACCGGCGTGCAGCTCATGTACCATCCCAGCCTGCTGGCCAGCATTGCCAACAGCAGTGACGCGCACGTCACTTACCTGCTGGAAGGTACCGTCAACGGGGCCGGGGCGGCTATCAAGTGGGCTGCCGATCAATGGGGTGGATCGGACCTGTCCGCCCATTTGGAACAATGGCTCAATGAAGTAAAAACCCCGCCGGTGTTCATCAACACCATTGGCGGGTTGGGCTCTCCCTTTTGGCGGAGCGAGCAAAATCCGTACTTTTTGGACAATGGCTCAGGTGACACCACCTTGCCGGAGAAAGCAGTGGCCATTGTGGAGAGCATTCTGTTTTTGATAGCCATCAATTTGGAAGCGATGAGCAACACCGGGCAAAGCGTGAAGCGGATTCGCATTACGGGTGGCCTGTCAGCGCTGGATGGCTTGTGCCAGCGGCTGGCGAACCTGACCCAGCGGGTGGTATTACGGCCAGAAGTTAAGCAGGCAACCTCACAAGGCATTGCCTGGCTGGCTGCCAATCTCACCCAAGGCTGGAACGATCTGCGTGATGGATCACATGTCGATTATTTTTTGCCGAAAGACGGCCGTTCCCTCAAGGCACGCTATCGGCAATTTTGTTCAGAACTTGGCTGGCGCTAATTAAGAAGGAGGAAGCATTGAAAAAGGTCCTCAAAAATTTAGAAGGGTACATCTACCTGGCACCCACACTCCTTATTTTGGGCATCTTCGTCTTCTGGCCGATTGTCAGCTCCTTCCAGATGAGCCTGACGCGTGTTGCCCCGTTTGGCGGGGTGGTGCGGGAAGTGGGCCTGGAAAATTACCAGCGCCTCTGGAATGAGCTCATCACCGGCGGCGAATATTACAACAATCTCAAGGTATCGCTGCTGTTTACGCTGGGCACCGTGCCCACAGGCATCGTTATTGCCGTGGCGTTGGCCATTGCCCTGGCGTACCCGCTGCGGCGGCTTTCCTGGCTGCACCGCCTGCTTATTTTTGTGCCAATTGTGATCAGCAGCGCCGTCACCGGGGTCATTTTTCGCTGGATGTACAACCCGGCGGTCGGTTACATGAACCATTGGATTGGCCTGCTGGGTTTTGAGCCGGTGAACTGGCTAACATCAAAAGATTGGGCATTAACGGCCGTTATCCTCTCCGTTGTCTGGCGACAGTTGGGCTTCAACGTCATCATTGCCTTGGCCGGTGTGCAAAATATTGATGCCACCTATTACGAAGCGGCCAAGGTGGATGGGGCCAACTTGTGGCACCGCGTGCGCCACATCACCCTGCCGCTCTTGTCGCCTACGCTCTTTTTTCTGGTTATTATCAACGTCATCAACAGCCTGCAAACCTTTGCCGAAATCAACATTTTAACCGACGGTGGCCCAGGGCAGGCTACCACCAACATGATTTACGCTATTTTTGTCGATGCCTTTGTAGGAACACCCTTCCGGGGTTACGCCTCGGCTCAGGCTTACCTGCTTGCTCTGCTGATTATTTTGATGACCGTCGTTCAATTTAGAGGCTTTGGCCGGAGGGTTCATTACTCATGACAGTTCCCATGCCTACCCCCAGACCTAAACGCAAGATAACCAGAACCGATCTGGCTATGCAAATCTTCTTGATTGTGATCGGGTTAGTTGTGGCCACGCCAATCATTATTGCCATCTTTACCAGCTTCAAATCGCTGCAAGACATCTCCGCCAATCCCCACACGCTGTTGCCGCGAGACTGGACATTGGACAATTACATCACGGCCTGGAACGCAACGCCATTCGGCCGTTACCTGCTAAACAGCTTTATCCAATCTGGCGTGATTGTGATTTGCCAGGTCATTTTTAGTATTTTGGCCGCCTTCGCCTTCGCATTTTTACAGTTTAAGGGTCGTGACCTGATGTTTTATCTGATTTTGGGAAGCCTCATGGTGCCGTTTCAACTCACCTTTATTCCCAACTTCGTCCTGGTTAGTGAACTGCCTAAAAATTGCCTTCTGTTGTTTAGCGGAGCAACCGACCTGTGCAACTCGTTGGGGGCCAATACCTATTTTGGCCTGACGGTGCCCTTTTTGGCCAGCGCCTTTGGTGTCTTTTTGCTGCGGCAGTTTTTCCTGTCGCTGCCCAAAGATTTGCATGATTCAGCCCAAATTGACGGGGCCAGCAATTTCCGCTTTTTGTGGCAAATTGTGGTGCCGCTCAGTGGTGGATCAATCAGCGCCTTTGCCATTTTTTCCTTTTTAGGTGCCTGGAGCCAATATTTGTGGCCGCTCATCATTACCAATGAAACAAACATGCGCACCGTGCAGATTGGCATTCGTTTTTTCCTGGCCAACCAGGAGCGCGGCACCAATTGGGGCGCGTTGATGGCTGGGGCGGTCATTGTGTTGCTGCCCACGCTGCTGATCTTCTTGATTGCGAACCGGCAGTTGGTGAAGGGCATCGCCATGACGGGGCTGAAAGGTTAATGGATAATCAAGGTGCGACGCACTTGAACCAGGGCAAAATGCAGCAAAAGCTCTCCTGGAAGTGCGTCGCACCTTTTAAATTTGTTTTCACCATCGGGCACTAACCCGGGATGTGTCTGGTGTTTGGGGATTGCCATTCGGTATCCCTTTTGAAAAGTTTTGCGACCGCGATTTTGTGGCGCACAAGTTAGTTAAACTGGAGGAACTATGTCTAAAAAAATGCTTAAATATTGGATGCTGCTGCTGGTGCTAGCCCTGGTGCTGGCTGCTTGCGGCGGCGGTGACACGGCCGATGAACCAGCCGACACCACTGAAGACACGACAGCCGACACGGAAGATACGGCCGATGAACCAGCCGACACCACCGAAGACGCCGAACCAGCTGCCGAAGAAGAAGCGATGGCTGACGAAGTCATTACCCTGGAGTTTTGGCACGCCATGGCCGATGACCTGGGCATGGTGGTAGACGAGCTCGTGACCCGCTTCAATGAAAGCCAGGATGGTATTGTGGTCAATGCCACTTACCAGGGCAGCTACGACGACACCTACAATGCGCTACTGGCTGCCTTTGAAACCGACACCGCGCCCAACATCGTGCAAAACTTCGATCTGGCTTCTCAGACGATGATTGACACCGGGCGTCTCATCGCTGCGCACCAGCTCATGGCGCAAGACAGCTATGATGATGGTGTCTTTGTGCCTGCCGTTGCCGATTACTATGGTGATGGTGAGGGCATGGTGGCGATGGCGTTTAACAGCTCCACACCCATCTTGTTCTACAATGCCGAAATGTTTATCGAAGCTGGCGTATCACCGCCACCCACTGGCGAAAGCTGGTCGTTTAGCGAAATGCTGGCCGCCTGTGACGCTATCCAGGAAAGTGGTGTGACCGAATACTGCATCGCCCTGGGCCAGGTTGGCTGGTACTTCGAGCAGATTTTGGCCAACAGCGGCGGACTTTACTACAACAATGACAACGGCCGTACCGGGCGGGCCACCGAAGTCATGTTCAACCAGGGTGTTGGCGTGGAGGTCTTCGACTTCCTCACCGGCCTGATCGATGATGGCTACTCCCCCAACCTGGGTAACACCTGGACTGACACCGACACTGTATTTCTGGCCGGTGAAGCCGCCATGATGTTCGACTCCACTGCTGGTACGCGTGGTTTGCAGGATGGGGCCGATTTTGAAGTTGGCACCATGTTCATCCCCTATGCTGACAGCGCCGGCGACCGCAATGGTGTGGTCATCGGTGGCGCTGCCCTTTGGCTGCTCGATTCCGGCAATGATGCTGAGAACGCAGCTGCCTGGCAGTTCATGAAGTTCATGGCTGAAGAAGCACAGCAGGTGACCTGGCACACTGGCACCGGCTACTTCCCGGTGCGCACCGACATCAGCGGCAATGAAGAACTGGCTGCTTTCTGGGATGAAAACCCGAACTTTGTTACCGCCATTAATCAGCTGGAATCAACCAAGACGGTACTTGATGACGGCAGCGTCAACTATGCCGTTTTAGGTGGCCGTGCGGGACCATCCCCGGCAATTCGTCGCCTCATTGTGGAAGCGTACAGTTCTGTGTTGGACGACGGCATGACGGCCCAGGAAGCCCTGGACATCGCCGCCGAACGGGCTAACCAGGAACTGGCCGACTACAACGCTTTCTTCGAATAATCTCCCGGTTTTAGTTTAAAAGGCTGCCCGATCTTTTTGATTGGGCAGCCTTTTTGTGGGTCAATTTTTAAAAATTGACCTACGATCATGTCCAGATTGAAACGAATGCAAACATTGTGCCGGCGGTGGATAAAACAGATCGTTTTATTCATGCTGCCACTTGTCCTTTTTGCCTGTAGTGCATCTGGCCAGACGGAACAGCCAGAAACAATGGCCTCTGACGTGACAACTTTTGCCTTCATCGGCACGGGGAACTTGCCGCCTGGATTTGATGTGGAAGGGCATCGCGGGGCGCGCGGCCTGCTGCCGGAAAACACGCTGCCCGCCTTTGAAGCCGCCCTCGACCTGGGTGTGACCACGCTGGAGTTGGATTTGCACTTCACCCAGGATGGTGAAGTGGTGGTGTGGCATGATCCCATCATCGACGATAGCAAATGCCGCCTGCCTGATGATCCAGGCGATCCTGAAGCGCCTGATCCGCGTAATCCACTGCGGCGCATCTTTATCAGCCAGCAGCCGCTGTCGGTGGTGCAATCGTACCGCTGCGACTTGAATGGCGACGAAGACCGTTTCCCGACGCAAACGGCCGTAACCATGCCCTTAGCCGGAAACGATTACCGCATTGTGACTTTGGCTGAACTGTTTGATTTTGTGGAGCAGTATGCCACTTCCGAGCTCAAAACCGAGGCGCAGCGCAGCAATGCTGCCAATGTGCAATTCAACATCGAAACCAAGCGTGAACCAGATCATCCTGAGTACATTGATGATGGCTTTACCGGTGGTGAAGCGGGACCATTTGAACTGGCGATTTTGGAGATTGTAAACGGCCGTTCCCTCACTCCCCGCGTCATTATCCAAAGCTTTGACCATCGCTCCCTCCGCACCATCCGCGAGCTGGATAGCGAGATTCGCCTGGCGGCCCTCACCACCGGCGGTGAAGCCAAATTGGATGTGTACGCCGCCTACAAATTTAATATCTGGTCCCCCAACCAGCGGGATGTGACGGCCGAACTTATCAACAAAGCCCACGACGAAGGATTGCAGGTCATTCCCTGGACCGTCAACGAGACTGACGCCATGCAGCGGTTGATCGATTGGGGCGTTGATGGCATCATAACAGATTACCCGGATCGGCTGTTAGGGGTTCGTTCGTAAATAACTTTTGACTCTGTAGATTGGTCCAATCTCGTTGTAGGTTAAAAAATTATTTAGGTAATTTCAATGGATAGCCCATCAATTGTCATTCTGAGCCGCTTTTGGCGAAGAATCCCTTCAAGCTTGACCCTGTTTGAGCCATGCCTCTCTTAAGAGGGATTCTGGCTGACAGCGTCAGCTTTTCACTCAGAATGACAAGTCAGGATTCTTGGGAATTACCCGATTTATTTCTTAAACGCTAAGAAGATTGGACCAATCTTGCCTGGTTAGGTAGGTCTAAGATGAACAAATATACGCCTCAGAAAAACCGAACTCAAATATTTAAAGCCTCTCTGCGAAACTCTGCGTCTTCTACTTCGACGCTGCTCAGTACAGGTCTGTGTCTCTCTGTGTTCCTCTTGTTGTTCATCGCCGCCTGCCAACCCCAGCCAGAAGTAGAGCCCACTCTGCAAATGCGCCAGTTTGCCAATGGCCTGCTCAACCCCGCCGGGATGGCCGAACTGCCTGACGGCACCGTTCTGGTGGCCGAAGAAGGCACCGGCAAAAACGATTTTTCGGCAGGTGTCTCCATGATTACACCAGACGGCGAAGTCGGCCGGTTAATTAGTGGCCTGCCCAGCGGGCGAGATTCCGGCGATTTGTCCGGCGTGCCCTTTGTGAAATTGTCGCCAGACGGCCGTACCCTCTACACCGCCCACTTCAACCTGGGTCACCTCTATACCCTGCCTGTCTCCGACGTTTCTTCTCTACCTGCTGAACCCTTCACCGCCGCTGATTTGGGCAGCCAGATGCTGCCGCTCAACAATGTCCAGCTCACCAACCCATTTGACATGACCTTCGATCCCAACGGCGTGCCCGTGGTGAGTGACGCCAGCGGCAACGGCGTGGCCAAACAGAATGAAGACGGCACGACGCGCTTTTTCCACCGCTTCTCATCCATCCAAATTGAAAACGGCAGCATTGACCCGGTGCCCACGGGCATCGAGCGTATTGGCCGCGAATATTTTGTAACCCTGTTTGGCGGCTGCCCATATCCTGCCGGCAGCGGCCGTTTGGTAGCCATCGATGAAAACCGCAACGAGCGCATCGTCAGCGACGGGCTGAACCTGCCCATCGACGTGGCCCGAGGGCCAGACGGTACGATTTGGCTGCTGGAGTTTGCTGAGTTCCGGCCCGACGCCTCCTGCTTCAGCGGCATGGGTTACCAGGCCAACAGCGGCCGTCTCAGCCGCGTTTTTGCCAATGGCTCGACGGAGCTGGTGATGGAAGGGTTAAACTTCCCCACCTCGGTGCTGCCCCGTGCCGACGGCTCGCTGCTGATCAGCCAGGTGTTTGAGGGTGACATCGTAGAACTGTACTGGGGCCTGCCGGAGCCGGAAAATTTGTCTGCGCCGGATGAAAACAGCACGGTCGTTTCCACCACGCGCCAGGAATTTGATGATTTGGATACTGTGCTGCAAGATGTGATTGCTCAAGAGGGCTTACGGCCGTATCCCGGCCTCGACACCCCGGAAGATGATCCGGCATTGGTGAAGTTGGGCCAGCAGCTTTTCTTCGATCCGGTGCTGTCCGGCGACCAGAACATTAGCTGCGCCACCTGCCATCATCCCGCCCTGGCCATGGGCGACGGCCGTGCCCTGCCCATCGGCACCGGCGGCGAGGGGCTGGGACCCCACCGTGAATTTGTGGAAACCGTGATGCTGGGCGCTGAGGAAGAGAACCTCACGGTGAACAATCCGTTTGTGGGTGCCTTTGTGCCGCGCAACTCGCCTACTATTTTGAACAGCGCCCTGCTGCCGGTGCAGTTTTGGGACGGCCGTGTGCAAAATTACGCCGGGGTGATTACCACGCTGGAGGATAATGTCAACCAGCGCCAGCTCACCGATGCGCTGGCTGCCCAGGCGATGTTCCCCGTTACCAGCCTGCACGAGATGGCCGGGGCCACGCTGGGCCACCTGCCGCCAGAGCGCATCCGCCGCGAGCTGATGGAACGCCTGGTGCAGTACCCTGGCTACACCGAGCAGTTTGAAGCATTGTTTGGCACGCCGAATCCAGACATTACGGCCGTTGTCTCCGCCATCGCCGCCTTTGAGCGCCAATTCATCATGACCGATGCACCCTGGGACGATTATTTAGCCGGGGATATTTCCGCGTTGACTGAGCAGCAAAAGCGCGGCGCATTGATTTTTTATGGCGAGAGCAATACGGCCGTTAACTGTGCCGCCTGCCATGCGGGTGATCTCTTCTCCGATTTGCAGTTTCACAACCTGCTGGTGCCGCAACTAGGACCAGGCAAAGGGCAGGGGCCAGAAGGTCGCGACGATTGGGGCCGTGCCGGGGCCACCTTTGACGCCCGCGACCGCTTCACCTTCCGCACACCATCGCTGCGCAACGTGGAACTCACCGCGCCTTATTTCCACAGTGGGGCGTACCCTACGC
This sequence comes from Anaerolineaceae bacterium, assembly GCA_002699125.1. Taxonomy (GTDB): domain Bacteria; phylum Chloroflexota; class Anaerolineae; order Promineifilales; family Promineifilaceae; genus Leptofilum. Next base: position 28,174 of record PABI01000078.1, on the reverse strand, counting down.
TGGAGCTGGTAATTGCCCATCACGCCGATATTCACAGCATGGCCAGCAGCTACGATCCCAGCCAATTTTTGCCGCCGGCATTTTACAGCAGCGTACGGCCGTACAATCCCGACGATCAGCTCACCACCGCCTCCCCTGAACTGATCAACGGCCTGCCCCTCACCGACCAGGAAATCGGTGATCTGGTCGCCTTTTTGTTGGCACTTACCGATCCGGCAGCGGCTGATCTGGACCATTTTATTCCCGAGTCGGTGCCCAGCGGCTTCCCGTTGGACCCGGTACCCACCGGCCTCACCGTGCCTTCGGGCGTGGCGGATGGGGGCAATACGGCCGTTTCCGACACCTCGCCCGATCCCACCGAAATCACCCCGCTGCAATTCAGCAACGTGGCGGCGCAGGTGGGGCTGAACTTCCAGCATGGCGCGTTCCGCACCGGCATTCCGGCCGATCCGGTAGCCATGATGGGCGCGGGCCTGTGCTGGATCGATTATGATCAGGACGGCTGGCTCGATCTGTACCTGGTGAACAGCCATGCCACAGAAGAGCGCGCCTACTGGCAAGACAACGGCGGCCTACCCACCAATGCCCTTTTCCGCAATGAGCAGGGGCAGTTTAGCGACGTCTCCGCCCAAACCGGCACCGATCTGGCGCTGCGCGGCAACGGCTGCATCGCCGCCGACTTCAATCTGGACGGCTGGCCTGATTTGTACGTCACCGCCGATGGGCCGAACCAACTGCTGTGGAACCAGGGTGACGGCACCTTTGTCGAAGGCGCCGCTGCCGCCGGCGTGGCTGCCCCCGAGTGGAACAGTGCCTCCGCCGTGGCCGATCTCAACGATGACGGCTGGCCCGATTTGTTTGTGGCGGCGTACATTGATTTGGAACACAAAATCCCTCATCCAAGCGGCGCCTTCCCGCAGGATTATTACGGCCTGCCGGACCGCATGTATGTGAACAACGGCGACGGCAATTTCCGCGAAGTGACTGATCTGGTTGGCCTGGAACGGGAAGAGCGCGGTTTGGGGGCCATTTTTAGTGATTTGGATAACGACGGCCGTCTCGAACTGTACATCGCCAACGATGGCCAACCGAACCGCATGTATACGGCCGTTCTCGACAGCAGCCGTGCCGGGTTCCACTTTGAAGATCTAAGCCTGACGGCCGACATTGGCGACTCCGGCAGCGGCATGGGTGTGACCGGCGGCGATTATGACGGCGATGGCCGTTTTGACCTGTTTGTCACCAACTGGGAAGCCGAACTAAACGCCCTTTATCGCAACGAAATTGACGAGCGGGGCGAGCTGGTGTTCCGCTACAGCACCTACCGCATCGGCATCAGCGGCCTGGGCAACAACATGACCGGCTGGGGCACCCACTTCGCCGATTTTGACCAGGACGGCGATATTGATTTGATGACGGTAAACGGTCGTGTACCCGTCTCTAACCTGGCCAGCGATGCCGAACTGGTGCGCTTTTACGGCAACATGCAGCAGGAAGGCAAGCCGGGCCAGTTCCGCGAATGGACGCGCCCGGTGGGGTTGCATGAAGATGGCGTCGGGCCGCTGCTGGCCCGCGGCAGCGCTATGGCCGACTACGACAACGACGGCGATCTGGACGTGGCCATCAACACTATTGGCGGCGTGCCCGCGCTGCTGCAAAACAACCATGCGCCGGGCAACTGGCTGCAAATTGAGCTCGATGGTTTTTATCCCGGTGCGGTGGTTGAGGTGGTGTTGCCCGACGGCCGTTCCCTGATGCGCGAATGGTTGGTGGGCAGCAGCTACCTGGCTTCGGAAGACAGCCGGCTGCACGTGGGGCTGGGTGAATTTGACGAGGCGGCCTGGGTGCGGGTAACATGGCGTGATGGGGTGTGGGAAGAAACGGCCGTACCTGCCAATCAATTAATCACCATTCCCTGATTTTCTGCAAAATTAATTTCCCGACGAATCGAGGCAATAATGGATAGACCACAACCCGCGATCTTTTCGCATCCCTAATGATCAACATTTGTCATGCTGAGTGAAACGAAGCATCCCTACGGGCTTACAATTTTCTTAACCGCTGCTCGCCGCAAGGGCTTTGCTTAAGAAAGCTGAGAGGGATTCTTCACTGCGCTGCGCTGCGTTACTCAGAAACAAGGCCATTTAGATGCCGTTTCTTTACTCATAGAACGCCGTGCGCGGTGTGGCGCTTTCAGAATGACAGGTACAGACTTAACCATTTTTAGAGGAACCGTATGCTAGAAACAATCCAGCAATCGGTGAAGCATCATGATCAATACCAGATTGAAATCAAGCTGGACTATGAACTGCACGCCGATCAAATAACACGCTACCAGATTGCCACCTACTTTTTTGTGCCGCAAAGCCTGGGCATCACGCCGCAAACCTATGCCAAACAGACGTTTTACCAGGACGTGCAAAGCCACATCCGCCTGAAAACGCCCAGCCTCAACCTGCGTGAATTCACTGAGGGCGAGCGCTCGCCCCTGTGCATCATCGAGAAAATGGTGCGCAGCACCGATTGGTTGAGCGATCCCGCGGCACATGAACAATTGATCACCCAAATGAAGCTGCTCAGCGCCATGCTCAAAAGTGCTTTGCGTGAGCATTTTATCCTCATTGAGCGCCGCGTGGCCGAAGTGCAGGCCACACCCCACGGCAAAACCCATTATCTGGTCCACAATTTGGTTGATGAGTTTATTTCCGAGGCGTCCCGCGTTACTCAGCGGTATCGCACTTTGCTGGCTGACTTTAATTTGCCCAACGTGCCCCCGGCTGTCTACACTGCCTTCATGTTTACTGATGAATCGCTCAGTATTTTAATTGAAGAAAGCGCCGTGGAGATGTTCCAGATTGTGGATGAATATCTAAAGAAGACCAATCGCGAAGATTACAAACACGCGCTAAGCGAACTAACGACGCGTGAGACCAAATATCGCAAAACGCGCGGCTATGAATCAATTTTAATTGAGGGGAGCGACAATGAGACGTACCTTTATCGCGCTTCGATTTTGAAGAAGTATGCCTCCAGCGTACTTTTTTTGGATACGGACGTGAAGCCAGACGGACAATATTGGGAACAGCTCATTTTGTCATTTGCCGCAGGGTTGGCGATGGTTTTTGCAACGGCCGTTGCCTTCTATTTTCAATATGAATACGGTAACTTCACCTTGCCTTTCTTCATTGCCCTGGTCATTGGCTACATGTTCAAAGATCGCATTAAAGAGATCAGCCGTATTGTGTTTGCCAAACGGCTGGAAAATTATCTGTTTGACCGGCGCATCATCATCCGCACCCAAGATGGGCAGCATCGCCTGGGGGTGTTGCGCGAAAAAGTGCGCTTCATTGACGAAGATGATGTGCCGCTGTCGGTGATGCGCGCCCGCAACCGGGACCACATCACCGAGATTTCCAATGAAGGGCGGGGAGAGCACATCATTTGCTACACCAAAGAGATTGAGCTGCAAATAAAAGATGCCGAAAAGGTGCTGCCTGGCTTCCCCGAAATTACCGGCATCAACGATATTTTGCGCTTTGATATCCGCCACTTTCTCAACAAGATGGCGGAGCCGATACAGGAGCGGTTTGTCATTCGCAATGGTGAACTGATCTCGTTACTGTGCCACAAGGTGTATCACGTCAATCTGATTTCCCGCTACAAGACGGTGCAGCCGGGCGTCAACAAAGAAAACCGCCACCTGCGCCTGATTTTGGACCAGGACGGTATCCGCCGTATCCAGGAGGGGCGGGCGTAAGGTTGTCGCCTGGCAACATTTCTACATTTTGGTGATGGGATCGCCGATGCGAATGGTGCCCGGCTTGATGACTTTCGTGTAGATACCGCGCAGATGGAGCTGTTTGCCTACCGGCGCACTGACAAACTTTAGGGCGTCCAGGCCAAAACGGGCTTTAAACTTCTTGCAGCCGTTGTGGGGCAGGGCGGTTACTTCCACGATCGCATCGCCAATTTCTAGCTGCGTGCCGGGCGGCAAATTTTCCTCGCTGAGATCAAAATCGACGAATAGTTGGTCCCCGGCCAGCGGCCAGCGATCACGGCGGTGCGGCTGTTCATCAGCGTCAGCTGGGCTTCGGGGATGGCGGAGCCGTCAGGTGTGTGGCGGCTGCCACGTGCCTGCCAATTGTCGCCGACGAGGCCAACGGCCGTATCCAACTCCCCTTCATGCAGCAGCTCACGTTCATCGGTAGACGGCCGTCTGACAATCATCTCTAGTACGCCACCGTCCTGCGGCGACTGGCGGATGTCTGCCAAACCCGCTTCCAATTCATCCAGCGTCAAATGTTTGATCTTCATGGGGTTTCTCTCCTGCAATGGATCTGTTGTGAATCGTTGTGCAGTTATCGCACAGATTGGTTAGGTGGGCAACGGCCGTTGGCATCGCTGAAGTAGCCGCGATTTCCAAATCGCGATTCCTCAAGCCGAAAACCCTTAAGCAGCATTCTTGCATTGCTAGGGAGCTGCAAAGTAATCGTCAGGGAAGGAGGGATTCAGGCGAATTGTTTTGACAGTGGTAGTTTGCACCGTTTCGCCGGTGGTTAAATCGATTTGGGTATCTTGAAACGGCCGTAACAGCCCATCTACCTCACGAAAATCAGCGTAGTGCGTTTCCAGCGTGGTTTCTGTCGGATCAACGTCCGGGTGTAGTGCTGCCTGAACTCGACTGCGTTCCACCAGCCAGCTGGCGGCGTTGATATAGCGCCAGGCGGCGTCCCCATCTGCATAATTGAGCCGGATCACAAAATAGTCGGTCTCGTCAATCGTTTCTTGCTCTTGCAAAGTGAGCGTGTGCCCGCCTGCAGGCAGCTCATGCAAGCCAAACAGGTGATTTTCAATGCCTCGCTGCAAGGCGCGGGTTCCGGCTGGCGAGGTTGGCTTGCTGGTTTCGTCGTTTTGACGCAGCTGCCAGCCCTGGGAGCCGTTTACGCTCTCGGAAAAAACGCGTACGCCGTCGGCCAAAATATCAACCCGCATCTGATTTTGGCGCGTGGCGCAGTACATGCCGTCCACGGCAAAAGTTGGCTCCACCAGGTGAAACCCAATTTTTATGCTGTGCAGTTTTTCCACCACAGCATAACCACCGATTGCCTGAACATGGTTGTCGAGAACAGTTTCCAGATCCATAATTTTACTCATGGGGCATTTTCCTGTGTTTCCGCCATCATGACAACTTCTGACCTACCAAATGAATTTATTATCTTGACAAGACAGTGCATTTCCGTTAAAGTACGTAATATCGTATTTTTACGATATAAAGCTAAAATATGTGAGAAAGAAATATGAATGAAGAAAGCAAAATGATTTTAGAACCTTGCTGCACGTTGGACATCGCCGGCGCGGAGCAGGATAGATTGGTGAAAATGTTCAAAGCAATTGGCAATCCCACGCGCTTTGAAATTATGAAGTTCCTGGTGACGCACCCCACCTGCATCACCGGCGACATTGTTGATTATCTGCCAATTGCCCAGGCAACTGTTTCGCAACATCTAAAGGTGCTGCGTGAAGCAGGCTGGATTGATGGCACGGTACAGGGTCCAGCCACGAGTTACTGTCTGCACGAGGAAAACATTGGCTGGTTTAGAGAGAAAGTTGGCGATATTTTCTAATTTTTTGTAGCAGCGGTGCGACGCACTTCCCTTAGCGGGTTTTGCTGCGATTCACACCAGGGAAGTGCGTTGCACCTGTATAGCGTAAATTTTTTTTGGTTAATACAATCGTAAAAATACGATAAAGGATAAGATCATGTTCAGTGAATTACGGTTTCTTTTTAATTTTGTAGTGGATAACCTGGTACAGATTTGGCCCTACTTGCTCATCACCATTCCGGTAGCGGTGGCCGTGCAGCTTTCTGGGGCATCAAAATATATTCAGAAAGCATTTACGGCCCGGCCGCTACTGGCGATTTTGTTGGCAACGGCCGTTGGCGCGTTTAGCCCGTTCTGTTCCTGCACGGTGATTCCGGTGGTGGCAGCGCTGCTCATCGGTGGCGTGCCTCTGGCCCCGGTGATGGCTTTCTGGATTGCTTCCCCGTCAATGGATCCGGAAACATTCTTTTTAAGCGTGGCCACCATTGGCTGGAACATGGCCGTCTGGCGGTTGGCGGCTACGTTGGCGCTTAGTCTGGCCGCCGGCTACATCACTCACTTTGCCGTTAACCGCAACTGGTTGGGCGACAAGATTTTGCGAGACAAATCCTCGGCCCAATCTGTTTCGGTTGTCTCCTTCACCGACCGTTTTGTGGCAGGCTGGCAAAAATCTGTGGCCTGGGCACGCCAACTGGCACCCTCACAAAGCATCCTGGCAACAACCAGCGGCATCAGCCTGGGTTCGCCAACGCATGAAGTGGCTGAGCAATCGGGCTGCTCTGGTGACTTCGTTTGCGCAATTTCCGCTGAAGAGGAGGCACCGACGTGTGGCACCAGCTGTGCCGCACCTGTACCTTTCAAGACGAAGCTCATTCAGGAAACGTGGGCCGCGACGTCGCTGGTGCTGCGCTTTATGCTGCTGGCCTTTGTCTTAGAGGCACTCATCATTCGTTACGTGCCGGCGGAATGGATCACGAATTTGCTAGGGCAGCAGAATCCGCTGGCGATTTTGTTTGCTGCGCTTATTGGCGTACCGGTTTACACCAGCAACCTGGCGGCTTTGCCGATGGTGAGCGGCTTGTTGGCCCAGGGGATGAATCCGGCAGCGGGACTGGCCTTTTTGGTAGCTGGCCCTACCACGACGCTGCCGGCGATGACGGCCGTTTGGCAGTTGGCTTCACGCCGGGTGTTTGTGCTCTACGTGGCTTTTGCCCTGATTGGGGCGGTAGTTGCGGGGTATGTGTATCAGTTTTTGGGTTAATACGGCAGATGGTTTCCACCATGTAAAGTTCAAAAGTTCCTAAGTCTTTTGAACGCTATTGCTGCTCCCTCTGATGAACCAACCCCAACGCTGCCGCCAGATCGTAAAAATGCTTCGCCTGGGCGGTGTCTCCTGTTTGTTCATAGGCATGGCCCAGGTTAACGTAGAGTGAGGGCATGAAGCTTTCGACCAATGCAGCCTCAGCGTGGCGAGCGTGATCCAGAGCGGTCTGGTGCCAGAGTAGTGCATCCGCCGGCGTTTGGGCCAGATGACCGACATAGTGTGCGGCAATGCACTTCTCATAGTCGTCCGTGGCGCAATCCCACGCCGCAGCAAACCGCTGCCGCGCCTCATCGATCCGTCCTTGAAATTCCAGTCGCGTGCCCGCCATACAAAGGGCAATGGCTGGTCTGCTTAAATCCATAATCAAATCCCGGATGAACTACTTTATGGAGCCGTGCTGTTAATAACAGCCGTTTCCATTCCTACCCCAATTGTATGAACCACCTCTAAATCTTCACTGTCTTCCACCACGACAACAATCGCATATTGCGGCTGGTCAGCTGGGGTAAGGGCCAGATACCAGCCATTGCGGCTGTCCGGGCCAGATAGAGCGGAGATGGCAAAGCTAAGCGTGCCTTCTTTGTTGAGCAGCTGGCGAATGGCGCGGGCAGCCCGACCGGTGACGGCATCACCCGCGGTGGGCGCGGGTGGTTGCGCCTGCATGATGCCGTTTTCGTCTTCTACGGCCGTTACCAATCGCGGTGTGGGCAAACGGCCGTCGTTGCCCAGGGTGGCCAGCGCCAAGGCTACCTGCAAAGGGGTGACGGTCAAGTTGTCCTGCCCGATACCTGCTTGTAAAGGATCGGAGAGCGGTTCAAGTTCGGCCGTTTCTGTGTTCAGCGGCAGCTCTGGCTGGGTGGTAAAGCCAAAGCGCATGAAAATATTGTCCAGCCCGCCCAAGCCTAGCAGGTTGGCCAAGTCTTGCATGGGGCCAGGGCAGCGATGGTGCAGCACATCGGCCCAGGTGGCTTCCTCTGGTGGGGTGGTTTGGCACCGCTTGACTTCACCGTTGACCGGGACAGGGCGATTGGCATTTAATACCGCACCCTCCAGCTGAATGCGGTCCTGATCCAGGGCAGCGGCCAGGATGAACGGCTGCAACACCAGACCAGGTTGGTACTGCCCCTGCACGGCGCGATTGAGCAGTGGTGCGGTTTCATCTTGTACCAGTGCATCAAAATTTTCATCGAGCCGGTTGGGGTTGTAGCCGGGATGGCTTACCATGGCCAGCACGTCGCCCGTGCCGATTTCTAATAAGACCAGTGCCCCATGTGGGGCGCCTGGGACGCTACCAAACAATGATTCAGCCGTGGCTTGCAGTTCCGCATCCAGGGTTAGCTGCACATCGCGGCCGATTTGTGGCGTGTGCAGGATTTGTTGGTTGAAAACGGCCGTAAACTCCTCGCTTTCCCCGCGCAAAATCTCATCAAAGCCGGCTTCGATGCCTGCCGTGCCGTGGCGGAAGCTGTAATAGCCCACCGCCGGCCCAATCGTTTCAAACGGATAAGTGCGGACCAGTGCATCAGGTTCGCCGACGGTGTGGGCCAGCACGGTGCCGTTGCGATCTAAAATACGGCCGCGCTGGATGCGCAGTTCAGCCTCTACCAGCCGGGGATTGTCATCGCGGGCCAGAATCGCCTCGCTGCGCACCACGCTCCAAAAAACCAGCGACAGCGCCACGGCCAAAAAACCGAGCAGAATAGCGCGCTGCATTTTGTGGAGGTGGGTTTGAGAGGAATGGTTATTCATAATAAAAAATTGGGCGCTGATAAACGCAGATGACGCAGATTTGGTCAGCGTTTATCGGTGGGCTATTTACAAATAAATTGGGCGGGTTTTGGTTGATAGATACATGAGCAAACCGGCCATGACGTGGCTGATGAGCATAGAACTGCCGCCGTAGCTTACAAAGGGCAGCGTGACGCCGGTGAGGGGCAGCAGCTTGGTGACACCGGCCATGATGAGAAACGCTTGGGCTGCCAACAAAATGGTAATTCCGGCAGCAAGGTAGCGGCGAAACGGCCGTTCCGCCAACAACGCCAACCGCATCCCGCGATGCGCCAGCAGTGCAAAACAACCGATCACGCCCAAACTACCAATCAAACCCCACTCTTCAGCAATGGCGGCAAAAGCAAAATCAGAGTGCACCACGGGGATGTACTGCGGAAAGCCCTGCCCAATGCCCTGGCCCCAAATGCCACCGGCCGCCACCGCGTAAAGCGACTGCACAATTTGGAAGGCGCGGTTATCGGCGTCGGGCCATGGATTCCACCAGGCGTCAATGCGTAAGGTGACCAGGTCAAAGGCAATATAGGCAAAGATGCCGGCCAGCAGCAGCAGCCCCACGCCGCCAGTAGCAATGCGCCAGTCGCCTGTAGCCAGATAAAGCAGGCTGAGGAATAAAATAAAGAAAAGGGTTGCCGCGCCCAGGTCGCGCTGCCATACCAGCAAAATCATGCAGAAGCCCCACATCAGCAGCAGCGGCGCCAGGTAGGAGAGGCGCTGGAGACGGCCGTTTCCCGCCAAGCGTAACATCGCCTCCCGCTCATCAAAATAGCTGGCCAAAAAGATGACCAGCAGCAGCTTGAGCAGCTCTGAAGGTTGGAAATAAACCGGGGTGAGGAAGGGAATTGGCAGCCTTAGCCAGTAGCGGGCCACGCTGGCCCCGGTGGGATTGATGCCAAACAGCAGCGTGGCGATCAGCAGGGCGATGCCCAGCAGCAGCAGCGTGTAGCGGTAGCGGCGCAGCCAGCGTAAATTGCGCGGCAAAAGGGTAATGCCCACGAGGACGGCCGTGCCCAAAACCACCCACACCACCTGCCGCAGCAAAAAGTTGGGGGCCAGCCGATCTTGCAGCACAATGCCCCAGCCGGTGAGCAGGCCGATGAGGGGCAGCAAAAAAGGATCATGTTCCGGGGCATATTTGCGCAGCAGCCAGACGGCCGTTCCTTGGGCCGCCAACCAGCACAATGGACCCCAAAGCGTGCTGCCATCAATGCGGCCGTCGCGTGCCAGACCCAGCGCCAGGGCATTGCTAAATACAAACAGAGCCGCTAACAGGAGCAGGATTGGCTCGGAACGGCCGTGTTCACTGTCGGCACTGAGGGAAAATGAGAGGCTGCGCATAAAACCGGGGTGGCTGCTGTTAATCCAGATATTTGCCAACGAGTGGGGCTAAATCTTGCGCCATTTGGGTCGAGATGCGGCTGCGGTCGGTGATAATGGCGCCTTTCAGCGCGTGGTGTGCCGGAAAATCTCCGGCCCACTCGCCCATCGTTTTTGCCATTTGGCCAATGGCATCCTGAGCGATTTTGGTGTTTTGCTGAACCGTTTGCATCACCATTTCTACCGTTACCGGCATTTCGCTTTCGTGCCATACATCATAATCGGTGACGTGCGCCATCACGCTGTAAGCGATTTCTGCCTCGGCGGCCAAAAATGCTTCCGGGCAGGTGGTCATGCCGATAATGCTCATGCCCCACTGCCGGTACAGGTGCGATTCGGCTTTGGTGCTGAAGCGCGGGCCTTCAATGGTGATAAACGTGCCGCCTTCATGAACTGTGCCGCCCGCTGTGCGGCAGCTCTGGGCAATGACCTGGCTCATTTCTGGCGAAAGGGGTTGGGCGACGCTGACGTGAGCTATCAGATCATGCCCAAAAAAGGAGCTGGTCCGCCCTTTGGTATGGTCGAACAGCTGATCTGGCACCACGATGTGGCCGGGGGCGTAATCTTCACGCAGCGAGCCGCAGGCGCTGACGGAGACAATGTAGCGTACGCCTAACGTTTTAAGGGCAAAGATGTTGGCACGATGGGGTATTTCGCTGGGGCTAAGCACATGTCCCCGGCCGTGGCGTGGTAAAAAGGCAACGCGACGGCCGTACAACTTTCCCACTAAGATGGCATCGGATGGCTTGCCGAATGGTGTAGAAATGGTGAGTTCTTCAATTTCAGTCAGAGCCTCCATTTGGTAGAGGCCACTGCCGCCGATAACGGCCAGTTCAATTGTGGACAACTTCTTCTCCCTTTAAGGCACAACTGTCAATCCGGCGCAGGCGCGGGTGGGTTAGTTGATTAATTCTTGCCCAGCTGTATTTGTAGGGCGCGAATGCGTTCGCCGGCTTTTTGTTGAATTTGTTTGATTGCCTGGTTTTGCTTTTCGATCATGCCGCGGGCCTGCTTGAGTTGAGCAATGGCCTGCTTCAGCTGGAGTTCCCGCTCCACCAGCCGGGCCTGAATTTCGGCCAGGTGCTGCCCCTGGGCATTGGTTTGGCTAAGAATGCGATTCAGTTCGTTTTCGTCGCCTTCCAGCTGCATTTTTTGCTCTTTTATCATCGCTTGCAGACCCATGTTTTCTTCTACCAGCTTCTCGTGCAGGGCGTTCCATTCGGCCTGTTTGGCTTCCAATGTTGCCTCTGTGTCGGCAACGGCCGTTTGCAATTCGGTCACCGTCCCCTGCTGAGATTGAACCAACGTTTCCAGCTTGGCCAGCATCTCGGCCTGTTCATCTGCCTTTTGCTGCGCCGCGGTGGCTGCCGCCTGGCTCGTTTCCAGCTCCGCTTTATACCACAAAACGCGCTCAAAATGCGCATGTTCAGCATCTGCTAATTCTGCTTCCAGGCTGGTGATTTTGGCTTCAGCTTCGGCCAATTGCGCTTCCTTGGCCAACGGATCTTTGCTTTTCTCACGCAGCAAGGCAAGCTCGTCCAGCGTTTTTTCCAGCTCTTTTTCAGCAGCAAGTCGCTGTTCCCGCTGTAACTCGATAATGCTGTTGTTTTCTTCAATTTGCCGCTTAACTTTTTGCAGTTCTGCTTCCAGGTCTGCGGCTTTCTTTTCGGTGATTTCGGCCAGCTCTTGCCAGCGAATGAGAGATTCTTCCTGTTCGGCCGTGTGCACCAGGCTGGCTTTGTGGGCTACTTCCAGGCTGTGGATGCGGTCGTGTAAGGTGTTGATCTTGCGCATGGCCGTTTCCAGCTCATCGTCAACGGCCGTTTTGTCCGTTTGCAGCTGGGTGTGTGTGCTTTGCAGCTGGGCATGCTGCTGGCGCAAATTGGTCAGCTCGTCATTTTGCTCGGTCATCAGATCGCGGGCAATGCCTAATTCATTGGCCTGCCGCTCTACCTGGCTCTTGCGATGCCGCAGCGCTTCCTGAGCTTCATCCAGCTGCGTTTGTTTGGTAGCCAACTCCGTGCGCAAATCAGTCAATTCCTGCTTCAGGTTAGCAATGGTATTGGTCGATTCGCCAGCGAGTTCGGTAAGGCGTCGCTGAAAATCTTGCTCCAGTTCAGCCCGCGCTGCCAGGGCGACGGCCGCTTGCGCCTGCAAATGATGCAGTGCCTCAATTTGGGCTTCGTTGCGGTTTAGCAGCTGCCCTTCGGGATAGTCACCGCCATTTTCCTGTTTGCTGAATTCGGTGTCTTCGGGGAGACGGCCGTCTTCGGCCAATGCTGCATAATCATCTTCATCGACGCTGCTGATCCAGCCGTTGATGTTGCCGCCGGGAATAATGGTGAGCGCCACGGTAAACACATCCCCCAACACCTGGCCCTTCTTTTCTACCCGAATGTCGCGGCAAACGGCCGATCCCGTCAATAGCCCGCCCACAACAAGGCGCGGGGCAAAAACATTGCCCACCAGGGTGGCACCTTCCTGGATGGCCACCGGCTGATCGGTCTGAATATCTTCTACATGGTAGCCGACAATTTCCAGCCAGGTTTGTCCCCGCCGCCAAAAGCGCAAGCGGTCCAATAGGCCGTGGCCATTTAGCTCTGGTGACGCTTCTAGACCCGGCTCTTCAGTTTCTATTAGGGTGCCTTCCGGCGTTGTGGGTTCTTCTGTAACCGCCATAGTTGTAACCGTGTTTGCCATTATAGCAGGGGAATGCTGAAGATGATACTTAAACCGGCACGCTTTTTTGGGAAAACAGCACTACTCGGCACTAAATTTGCCAAAATTTTTAACTGATGGCAAATCGACAAAAAATTTGTTGAGGTTTTAGAACGCATGTGCTATCATGTGAAGCCGTTTGGGGAGGATATGTTTATGAAAGGGCCAAAGAGTGTTTCGCCAAAAATTTTGTCCGATGATGAGATGGGCGCGAAACACTTAAGCTAAGGCAAATTCGTGTCGTTAGTGTCCGTTAATCGAAATTTGCTTCAGCAGCAGTAACGGCCGTAACCAATACAGGGAGAACACAAATGGGTGGAAATGAACTGATTGTGGCTTTCTTTGCCCTGGCTTTTTTGGCCTTCTGTTTAACGGCCGTTGCCCTCTACGCTCTCAGTCGGGACAAAGATGATGTAGCCGATAAAACGGTTTCAGGTTTGAACAAATTACAGTGGAGCAGCCTCATACGCCCCAAATCTTCAGACGCCGATGAAGATGAGTCGGATTCTTCCAATTCGGCGTCCGATTAGACGTTCGCTGTTGTGCCGTAATTCGGTAAAATATGGGGCATGAGCTACCTGGAAAAATTAAAAGCTGTTCAAGCACAAAACAATTCCTGGCTGTGCGTGGGTTTGGACCCGGTGTTGGAGCGACTTCGGGTTGATTTTCGTAAGTGGGATGAACCCATTTTGCCCTACAATCGGGCCATTATCGACGCCACGGCCGATCTGGTTTGTGCCTACAAGCCGAATCTTGGTTTTTATTTACAGTGGGGGGCTGCCGGAGTCATTGCCCTGGAGCGCACCATCGCCTACATTCCGCGCCACATACCCATCGTGCTGGATTGCAAAACAGGGGACATAGGCCATACCCAGGCGGCCTGGGCCAACGGCCTATTCGACGAATGGCAGGTGGATGCTGTCACGGTGAATCCGTTTGTGGGGGCCGATGCGGTGCTGCCCATGATTGCCAAGCGCCCGGACAAGGCCGTCTACATTTTGGCCCGCACCTCGAACCCAAGTGCCATCCATTTTCAGGGGGCGTTGCGGCAGGCACAAGGTTTGTCGGCTGAGGTGCTGCGTCAGAGCCAAACCTGGGAAACGGCTGGCCATAAAGGTTGCGTGATTGGCGCAACTTATCCTGAGGAGCTGGCTGTTGCCCGCCAGCTAGCCCCGGAAGCCAACTTTCTTATTCCGGGTATTGGCGTGCAGGGGGGGGATTTGGCTGCGGCCGTTCAACATGGCCCCGACGCTGTTGCTGGTCCGCTTATTAGCGCCAGCCGCAGCATTATTTATGCTTCTGGTGGTGAAGATTTTGCCGAAGCAGCGAGGGCAGCAGCGCTGGCGCTGCGCAACCAGATAAATTCCTTACGCTCCCCGATTACTTATGGTTGAGTCGCCATGGATTGACTACGTTCGGCCCAATGATAGCGCTGTGCTGCGGCTGTTTTGTCTGCCCCATGCTGGCGGCGGAGCCGGCAGTTACCGGGATTGGGTGGCCGGATTGGCACCCGAAGTCGAAGTGGTGCCGGTACAGCTGCCAGGACGGGAAACGCGCTTTTTTGAACGGCCGTTTACCACCATCACCCCTTTGCTAGACGCACTTTCGGAGGCATTACGGCCGTTTCTAGACAAACCATTTGCTTTCTTTGGGCATTCATTGGGCGCATTGATTGCTTTTGAACTGGTTCGTCGCTTGCAAAGCGATGGCGTTGTGTCGAAGCATCTGTTTGTTTCAGGATACAGCGCGCCACACCTGCCGGACAAGCTGCCACCCATGCATCATCTGGATGACGCCCAATTTGTGGCGGCCCTGCAAGATTTGGACACGATGCCAACGGCCGTTTTGGAAAATGAGGAGCTGTTAACTTTGCTGCTGCCCCTGCTGCGCGCCGATTTTGCCATTTATGAACAGTATCAGTTTCAGGTGGGTGAACCAATTGCATGTCCCCTCACTATTTTGGGCGGTAAATCCGATCCATTGGTGCCGCCCAAGATGTTATTGCCCTGGCATGAGCATACGACGCAGCCCGGCGAGGTGCATTTATTTGACGGTAGCCATTTTTATTTGCATGAGGAACCAACGGCCGTATGGCAAATCATTCGCCAAACCTGCCAGACAGCCCAACGTTCATTGTAGCGCTGCCCGATACTGGCCCCACGCTGCCCCCACGCTGCCCCGCTAGATTTGCAGTCGGTCGATTTTCCCCGCTTACTCTGCCAACCTCGTAGCTATCTCCAGCTCCATGATGCCCACGTAGCAGATCTTCGTATCTTGTCTTGATTTTTCCTCAAAGAGGCAGGTCTAGCACGGGTGGTTGGTGGGAAACGGCCGTAAGATAAAACGAAACCTTACGATGCTAACTTTAGCCTGAATTCAGTCTGGTACTGCTATCTAAAACCATCATTGCTGCCGTAAACTTTTGACTGAAATTAGGCGATTTCTTTACCAAATAGCTGCAAGGTGCGGCAATCAATCACAGGTTTTGTTTTAATCTGAGATTCCCCAATATGGCTAACATCCCGATCATGCAAAATCACATTACCCTGTAAGCTGTTTTGAAAGTTTTTTCGCTTAGTCTGAAACCTGGACAAAACATAGACGATCTCGTCTGTTGCGAGCCATTTTTTCAACTCAACAACAATTAGATAAGACCAACTAACAGAGTAAAAGAGAGTACAAACCACATGGATTTTTCTTGGAGTGATGAGCAACTGGAATTTAAACGCTCAGTGGCAGAATTTGCCCAAAAAGAACTCAATCAGGGATTGGTTGAACGAGACAAAGAGGGTGAATTCTCCCGTAAGAATTGGCAAAAATGTGCCGACTTCGGCATTTTAGGCCTTTCCTTTCCTGAAGAGTACGGTGGTTCTGACATGGACATCCTCACGACGATGCTAACCATGGAAGGACTGGGTTATGGCAGTCGTGATAATGGCCTTAGCTTTGCCCTCAACGCGCAAATGTGGAGCGTACAGCACCCCATCTTAACAGTCGGTACCGAAGAACAAAAAAGAAAATATCTGCCCCGGCTTATCAGTGGCGAAATTATTGGCGCCCACGGCATGACAGAACCCGATTCCGGCTCTGACGCCTACAGCCTGCGCACGCGCTATGAAAAAGTCGATGGCGGCTACTGCCTGAACGGCACCAAGATGTTTGTCACCAGCGCCCCCATTTGTGATCTTGCTGTGGTTTTTGCCACCAAGGACCCTAGCCTGGGGATGTGGGGCATCACGGCCTTTATTGTGGAGCGGGGCACGCCTGGCTTCAGCGTGAGTCGCGACATTGAAAAGATGGGGCTGCGCACCTCGCCGATGGGAGAGCTGGTTCTTGAAGATTGCTTTATACCTGAAGAAAACTTGCTGGGGCGTGAAGGGGGCGGTGCCAAAATCTTTGCCCATTCTATGGAATGGGAACGCAGCTGTATTTTAGGCAGTCATTTGGGCGCGATGGAGTTCCAGTTGGAAAAATGCATTCGCTATGCACGTGACCGCAAGCAGGGCGGGCAGCCAATCGGCAAATACCAGTCTATCTCTAATCGCATTGCCGATATGAAAGTGCGTCTGGAAACGGCTCGTAATTTGTTATATAAGGTTGCCTGGCTAAAAAAGGAAAAGAAAACCGCCACCATGGAAGCTGCTATGGCCAAATTGTATCTGAGCGAGGCATATGTTGCTTCAAGTCAAGATGCGATTCGGATTTTGGGTGGCTACGGTTACATGACTGAATTTGAGATTGAGCGCGACCTGCGCGACGCGATTGGGGGCACGATTTACTCGGGCACCTCGGACATTCAGCGCAACATTATTTCTAGATTACTGGGGTTATAGAGATGATTTATTCCTTGCCACAAGCACTTGACAAAACGGCCGCACAATATCCCGAGCGTGACGCCATTCGCTGCAACGGGAAAGGCATCTCGTATGCTACCTTGCAGCAGCAGGCCAACAATCTGGCCTATTTGTTGCAGCAGCAAGGTGTGAAGCGGGGCGACCGCGTCGGTATTTACATTAACAAAGATATTGAATCGGCCGTTTCCATTTATGGCATCATGAAAGCCGGTGCTGCGTACGTGCCACTGGATCCATTTGCCCCGGTTGAGCGGCTCAGCTACGTCATCACAGATTGCCAGATTGACGTGGTCATTACCAAGCAGAACAAGCTGGCCCAGGTGCGCAGCATGGTGGCCGATACGGCACTGAGCTGCCTGATTGGCGTGGGGCAGCAAGATGATTTGGATGTGACCTGTATCCCTTGGGAGCAGGTGACCGATCCTGATCTGCACAACAAACCAAACATTCACGTTATTGAGCAAGATTTGGCTTATATCCTCTACACATCCGGCTCAACTGGAACGCCCAAGGGCATTATGCACACGCATCGCAGTGCGCTGAGCTTTGCGGAATGGGCCTGTGCTGAATATGGCCTGACGCATGAAGATCGGGTCACCAACCACGCCCCCTATCATTTTGACCTCTCGACGTTTGATTTATTTGCCACCATGTTGGCCGGGGGAACGGTCGTAATTATTCCTGAATACATCACCAAATTTCCGGCCAGCCATTCCCAACTGTTGCAGGATGAAAAAATTACGGTTTCTTACACGGTGCCGTTTGCCCTGATTCAGTTGATGGAGCGAGGTGCGCTGGATGCACGCGATTTGAGCGCATTGCGCTGGGTCCTCTTTGCCGGCGAGGTATTCCCCACCAAACATTTGCGGGAATTGATGAAGCTATGGTCGGATAAGAAATTTAGCAATTTATATGGTCCCACCGAGACAAACGTGTGCACCTATTACCATGTGCCTGAGCTACCTGAGGATATGGAAGATACGATTCCGATTGGGCTGGCTTGCGCCAATGAAGAAATGTTGGTGCTGGATGCTGATAATGAGCCTGTGGCGCAAGGTGAGATAGGCGAACTGTTGGTGCGTGGTGGCACGGTGATGCGTGGTTATTGGGGCCGCCCGGATTTAAATGAAAAAGGATTTTACCGGCGTTCGGTGTTTGGTCATTATGAAGACGTTTTTTACCGGACGGGTGACCTGGTGCAGCAGCTGCCGGACGGCAACTTTTTGTACTTTGGCCGCAAGGACCGCCAGGTAAAAACACGTGGTTATCGAGTGGAGCTTGATGAAGTAGAAGTAGCATTGCTCTCGCATGATGACGTGAAGGAAGCGGCCGTTTACACCGTTTCTGATGGCAATGGCAGTAATTTGATAGAAGCGGCCGTTGTTCCCAATGAAGATACAGAGCTAACCCATAGTATTTTGGCCAAACACGTGGGAGATAAATTGCCACCTTATGCTGTGCCAACCAAAATTCATGTCATGGTGGACTTTCCCCGTACGTCAACTGGAAAAATTAACCGTCGCGAACTGCAAACGATGGCTGCGCAACAAGTAACGGAAGCCGTAGTCAATTAATTTATCAACTATCACTGAAAATTATTAACCTAGGTAGAAGAAAGCAGAAAGACGCTTTCTTTTACGACAAAGAGGATAGATTCATGAAAAAGACGGAAGTAGCAATAATAGGTGGTGGGCCTGGTGGTGCCGCAACAGCAATTCACCTTGCCAAAAAAGGAATCAAATCAATTATTATTGAAAAAGATACCTTTCCTCGGTTCCATATTGGGGAATCGATGACGGGTGAATGTGGTCAATCGGTACGCGATTTGGGGCTTGAAGCCGAAATGCAAAATGTTCCCAAAACCATTAAATGGGGCGTAACCGTTTATGGCCAGAGCGGCACAGGCACTTTTTGGCTGCCGGTTATGAAGCGCGATGAAAATGGCGAACTGGTAAAGAACTTCACCTGGCAGGTGAAGCGCAGTGATTTTGATCGCATCGTGCTGGATAAGGCCGTTCAAGACGGTACTGAACTGGTGCTTGGCAAAGCCACCAGAGTGCTGCAACAAGAGGATGGTACGGTTTATGGCGTTGAGGTTCGGCTAGAAAATGGTGACATCGAAACCATTGAAGCTGATGTGGTGGTAGATGCTTCGGGTCAAACAACCTTTTTGTCAACAACTGGCATTGCCGGCAAGAAAGAGCGTGGCAAATACGATCGCCAACTTGCCATTTATTCCCACGTGAAAGGTGCCAGGCGTGACGATGAAGACAATACGCTCATCTTTTACGAACAGAAAAATCACTGGGCCTGGTTTATACCGATTGATGATGAAACGGTGAGCATTGGTGTGGTGACGCCCTCTGACTATTATCGGGATTCAAATGAAGAGATGCGGGACTTTTATCTGCGCGAGATGCACAAGATTAATCCGGCCCTTTCTGAGCGAGTTCCGGACGTGACGCTGGTTGAAGAAGTTCGCGCCACTTCCAATTATTCCTACCACATTCATGGTTTCACTGGGCGAAACTACCTTTGTGTCGGGGATGCCCATCGTTTCATTGATCCCATTTTCTCTTTTGGCCTTCACTTTGCTCTGAAGGAAGCCGGCCTGGCCGCAGATGCCATTGCTGCCTACCTGCATGATGGTGTTGGGCGCGATCTGGAAAATCCGTTTGCTGCATATGAGGAATACTGCGAGTTGGGCATGGATACTATTCAAGATGTATTGGATTGTTTCTGGTCCAGTCCCATTTCCTTTGCCTTCTTTGCACATGAGCGCTATCGGGAGGACTTTATTGATATTTTTGCTGGCCGTATTTATCAAAAAGATGCCTCACCTGGCTTGCAGGCAGTGCGTAAGATCAATGCAAAAATGGCCCGGTTAGAGAAGGAACAACCGGAGTTGTTTGAGCACGTACCTGCCGATTAACCACTAAACTGTTTGCTCCGCTAAAATTCACAAGAACCTATCCTATAAACCACAGAGGGCACAGAAGATTTGGAAACCACCAAATCTCTGTGTTCTCTGTGGTAAACATATGGCTATAGCCTCTAACAGGAAGCCAAAAATTTAGGGGATTTGCGTAGCTTTATCCGGCTAGTTGTAAGACTTATCTAAAGGATTCATTGGTAAATTATAAGCACAAAACCAGAGGTGAGCGGAATGAAAGCTTCTCTGGTATCCAATATTTTCAATGGGAGATTAATAAAATGAATACATCGGTAGTTTTAAAAGAGTACATCCGCGAAGAGTTAATGAATGGTTCCAGCACTGAGTTGGATGAAAGTGAAAACTTGTTGGCTGCTGGCATCATCGATTCGCTCGGTATTCTCCGTCTTGTTTCGTTCGTTGAAGAAAAATTTGGCATTGAAGTACCTGATGAAGACGTGACGATTGACAACTTCCAAAGTGTCAAGGCAATGTCTGATTACGTTGCTTCCCAAAGTTAGCACCAAAAATATCAAAATCACTTTAAGAAGGATAGATCCCTAAATGACCAGAAGATTTTTACTGCTCATGGGACTGGGTATTTTGGGTTTAATCCTGAACCATTCAGCCACCTTTGGATACCAGGCCACATTTGACTTAGCCTGGCGCTATCGACCAGAGGTGGCTGCTTCTTGTGAAGACCTGACTCCCCCAGTTAACTGCCCTAATTACGATCAGGTTCACTCGGCCACGTACTGGGGATTGTCGCTGGTTCGTCGCTTTATTGCTTTTGGCGTGCCGGTTTTCTTGATGGTGTCTGGCTATTTCATTGCTTTTGCTGCCGGGCGCAAGGATGCCAGGATAAAGTGGCCCATATTGAAAGCGCGAGTGGTGGGATTATTAATTCCTTACCTGGTTTGGTCAATTATTATTTTTGTGGGTCAGGCGCTCTTTTACAATCGGATGTATCCCAGCGTTTGGGAGTATATACGCCGGCTGCTAGTTGGCGGGGCCACTGGTTCTTATTACTACATCCCGCTGCTTATTCAGCTTTATTTGCTTTCACCGTTATTGGTGCCGCTGGCAAAGAATAATTGGAGAGCATTGTTAGTGGGTTCGGCCGTTTTAATGTTATTCGTTGAGACTTTGCGGTATTTCCAACTGTTTGGTCTCGGTGAACCTGTTGTGCCCACCTTGATCTCACTCACGCCGCTTTGGTTTTTCCCGCGTCGTCTCTTCTGGTTTGCCTTGGGCATTGTGTTTGGTTTTCATATTGGCGATTTCAAGCCCTTTTTGGTGCGGCACAAGAACAAGCTGGTGGTTGGTGCGGTGGTTTTCTACCTGCTCTCACTTGTTGAGTTTGAGGTGCTGCTTGCTTTAACCGGCCAGCCATGGATAGATTTTTATTCCACCTACACAACTAATATTTATGCTGGTTTTTTCATGTTGGCGCTGTTATCGGTTGAGAAACTAAAGCTGCCCCTGACACCACAGATCATGGACATTGGGGCGAAGGCGTTTGGCATTTATCTGGTTCATGAACAGGTGCTGGAGTTAGTGGGAACGTTGATGTTCCGTTTTACTCCCTGGATCTTAGGTTATCAGATTTTATACCAGCCTATCATGATGATCTTTGCGCTTGGGGTGCCATTGCTGCTGATGCGACTGGTGAGTCGTTTGCCAGTTAAAAAGCTTTACAAATATTCATTCGGCTAGAAAAGTTGTGCAACGGCCGTTCCAAACTGGCCCCCAACATGATGTTAAGCGCCTAAGCCGCCTGTGGTAGTTTTTCAGGAGGCTGTTGGCCAAGCGACCCGATTTGCCACATCCGGCACGCTGCTCCAGATAGATTTAAACGCTTTTGTAGGGGAATTGTATGCAAGCAACTGCTTCACTTGAGAACATGTCTAAGTACAGTCAGAAAGATATATACACCGATTCTAATTTGACAAAGTTGCAGATGATCTATTGGGTAGGTCAAAGTTTGCGACCGCGCTCACCCTTGTTCAACGTCATTGTCACCTTTCGGCTGAATTCACCAATAGATGTGAAACTGTTTTCAGAGGCGTTTGCTGCTGTAGTGCGTGGCAGTGATGCGTTGCGTACCGTTATCCATGAAGAAGCCGGCGTACCGCGACGAATCATTTTACCTGAGCCGCCGCGGCCGTTGGAATTGCTCGATTTTTCCCAAGACAGCGACCCCGAAGCCTCTTTGCAGCAGTGGCTCACCGTGCGCAGCCAGCAGGCGCTAGAAATTGACAAATGCGCTTATGATGTTGTGCTGATTAAACTGGCTGAAGCGGCTTATTACTGGTACGTCAATCAGCATCACATGATTGTCGATGCAGCTTCTGTTTTTATCGTTTATCGTCAGGTTGTGAACCTGTACCAGGAAGCCAAAGAAAGTGGGGCGATGACGCCCAAACTGGAATTGCCCACTTTTGAAGCGTACGTTGAGTTTGAAAAAGGGTATCGTGCTTCGCCCCGGTATGAAAAATCGGCCGCTTTTTGGCGGAACAGATTGGCGGAAGGTATTGATCCGCTTAAGTTTTACGGCCGTTCACCGCAAAAAAGAAGCCACAAACAGCAGCGTGCTACCTTCAAGCTCGATCCAGAGCGTTCGCAGCAGTTGAAAGATGCCATGCAGCGGCCCGGCGTTTTTAACATGACCCATGATCTGGGTATGCTAAACGTACTGCTTACCGTCTATTTTGCTCAACTGCATTACATGACAGGGAATAAGCGCCTGGCAACAATGTTGCCCTTTCACAATCGCCCCACCAAGCCAATGAAAAGTACCATTGGTTTGTTGATGGAAATCTGCCCTTTATTGGTAGAGATTGAAGACGGTGAAACCTTCACGTCCCTGACTAAAAAAG
The DNA here is from genome assembly GCA_002699125.1 of Anaerolineaceae bacterium. Lineage (GTDB taxonomy): Bacteria > Chloroflexota > Anaerolineae > Promineifilales > Promineifilaceae > Leptofilum. The sequence goes on along the minus strand of PABI01000078.1, from coordinate 5,699 downwards.
TAAGCAAATCACTCCAACGCACCCTGGTACATTATCAATACGGTACGGCCGTTGCCATGGACAGCAACCTGACCGATTTAATGTTTAACTTCCACCATCGTCCAGAGCTGCACTTTGAAGAACAGCCCGTAGAGCAAAAGCTGATTCATCCCCATGCCGGCAGCGACAGTTTTGCCCTGCATATCCATGAGTTTGAAGAAGATAATACCTTTACCTTTTTCTTTGATTTTCATGAAGATGTGTTCACGCAAGCCGAGCAGACGTTAACCTTGGCCGCATTTGAGCAAATTTTGGCAGCCTATCTGGCTGATGGTGATGTGCCATTGGCCGAGCTGGATTTGCCAACGGCCGTTTCCCCCACGTCATTTGCCAAGGGCACCGTGCAGACCAACGACACCCTTGATGAAAAACCGGTCTACGCGGCCCCGCGCGATGAACTGGAAAGACAATTAGTAACCACCTGGGAAACAGTGTTAGGCACAACGGGTATTGGCATCGATGATGACTTCTTTGATCTAGGTGGTAATTCCTGGATGGCTGTGCGCCTATTTACTGAATTGCAGGCAGTTACCGGGCATAATTTGCCACTGGCTACCTTGTTCCAGGCCCCAACTATTGCCGCACTGGCCGACGTCATCCGGCAGGGGGGAGATGCCCAAACCTGGACGTCGCTGGTGCCCATCCGCGCTACGGGCAGCAAACCGCCCTTCTTCTGCATCCACGGCGTCACCGGGGATATTTTGTGGCTTAAAGATTTGGCCGATTTGATGGATGATGAGCAGCCATTTTACGGTGTCCAGGCGCGTGGCCTGGATGGTGAAGCGGAACCGTTTAATCGTTTGGAAGATATGGCCGCCCACTACCTGCAACAGATCCGCCAGGTGCAGCCAGAAGGTCCTTATTATTTGGGCGGCTACTGCATGGGCGGCGATATTGCCTATGAAGTTGCGCGCCAACTGCAAGCGCAGGGCGAAGAGGTGCCCATTCTGACAGTGATTGATCCCCCTCCAGCTAATTTTAATGAACGCGTGACGCTAAACGGCCGTTATATCATCGATTTTGTGCAAAACAGTCCATACTGGCTGCGTGAGTTTATGCGGCTGGGCGGCAGCGAGATTTCGTCCCGGGTGCGGCGCAAAGGCCGCGTGGCGCTGCGTGCACTCTGGCAAAAAATCAGAGCAAAATCTAATGATCCCAGCTTGAACGCAACGGATGTCATTGATCAGGCAGATAATTTGCCCGAACACCGCCAAAAAGTGATTGAATCTCATCTGGAGGCGCTGCTGCACTATACCCACTCAGGTTACGATGGCGAAGTTGTTCTGTATGAAGCACAAAGCCGGCCCTTGCTCAATCCCGGCAATAATGCTCATGAATGGGTTGATTACGTTTTGCGGCCCATCACGCTGCGCACCGTTCCAGGTTCGCACAGCAGCATGTTGCACAAGCCGCACGTTGCTGGGCTGGCGCGCCATCTGCAAACCACTCTAGACGATGCCCGGGCCGCCCGCGAGGCAGTTGTATAATGGGCATGTTTCTTTAACGAAAAGCCGAGCCGATTGTTGTGTAATCGGCACGGAAGCAGTAACGAATGATTGGAAAAAAGGCGACTTGGGAATGCAAGCAAATTTAACAAAGCCAACGGCCGTAACAGAAAATGAAACGGCAGGTGATCTTTATACCCGGTCTAACCTCACGCGGATGCAAATGCTGTACTGGACCGGCTACCAGATGCGTCCAGACGTGCCGCTTTACGCCGCACCGCTGGTTTTCGACATCCCCCAGCCGCTAGACGTTGAGCTGTTTTGTGCTGCCTTGCAATCTGTCATAGACCGGAGTGACGTGCTGCGCACCATCATTCAGGTTGTAGATGGGGTGCCGCAACAAGTAGTACGGCCGCAGGCGGCTGCTCCCCTAAAAGTTAAAGATTTCTCCGGCGAAGAAAGCCCCAAAGAAGCTGCCCGTAACTGGCTGATTAAAATTGCTAATACTCCCTTTGACCCGTTTACCTCGCTGGTGCAGTTTGCCCTGGCCAAAGTAGGATCGGAATCGTACTTGTGGCTGCAAAATCAGCACCACATCATTGCCGATGCAACCTCTTCTTTTTACGTGTACAAGGTCATTGCCCACACCTATGAACGCCTGGTTTGCCCGGATAGCCAAAGTGAGCCGCTGCCCATTGCGCCTTTTACCGAGTATCAGAAATTTGAGCGTGAGTACCGGGATTCGCCCCAGTTTCAGCGGGCGGAGCGGCATTGGCAGCAGAAGTTGGACAAAGATGTAGAGCCTCTGCGCTTTTTCGGCCAGCTAGGCAGTAAAAAAGGCACAGAGCTCAACCGCATTGAAGTGGTGCTGGATGAGGAGCGCACCGCCAAAATTGCGGCAATGGCGCAACAGGCTGCGTTTCGGGATTTGACCATGGAATTGACCATGTTCAATCTGCTGGGCACGCTCTTTTTTGCGCTGGTTCATCACCTTACCGGCAATGAACGGCTCACATTTTTGACGCCAATGCACAACCGTCCCACCCAGTCCTTTCGGCAGATGATTGGGCTGTTGATGGAGCTGTGCCCTTTTGTGGTGGATATTGAACCGGATGAAACGTTTGCTTCGCTGATTCAAAAGCTCAAGCTGCAAACGCGCGGCGTGATGCGCTTTTCTCAGCATGGTTCCAGCATTTCGCTGAAGAATAAAGCGCATGATTTGATGTTCAACTACCACACACGGCCGTCTCTCATCTTCAATGGTCAACGTATCAAACATGAGCATCTGGACATTGGTCACGGCAATGAAAGCTTTGCCCTGCACATTCATGAATTTGATGACAGCGGCGCGCTGGTGTTTAAGTTCGATTTTCACAGCGATATTTTCACAAAGGCACAGGGGGAAACGGCCGTTCAAATATTTGACGTCTTGCTAAATGTGTTTCTAGAGGATATAGATCGGCCGATTGTCGACATTGAACTCCCCTGGTCCGCTTTGCAAACGGCCGTTGCCCAAAGGGATACTGCGCCCCATGCCCCCCGGCAAAACGCTTATGTGCCGCCGCGCGACCATTTAGAGCTCGATCTCAAAAACATGTGGGAAGAAGTCTTGGGCGTGCCGCGCATTGGCATCCACGACAACTATTTCGATTTGGGCGGCACTTCCTGGCAGGCGATGAACCTCTTTGCCGACATCGAAAAGCTCACCGGCCATTACCTGCCGCTGGCGACGCTGGTCCAGGCCGGCACCATCGCCGAACTGGCCGACATTTTACGCGATCAATCCGGCAGCGAAGCGTGGCCGACACTGGTCCAGATTCAATCAGGTGCTGCCGGTGTACAGCCGCTTTACCTGGTGCACGGCGGCGGTGGACATGTCCTCGTCTTCACCAAGCTGGCCCGGCGCTTGCCGGACACCCAGCCAGTGTACGCGTTTCAGGCAAAGGGGTTAGATGGCAAGACACGGCCGTTTACCTCCGTAGAAGAAATGGCTGCCCATTACGTGGAGGCTTTGCTCACCCACCAGGCAGAAGGGCCATACCAACTGGGCGGCTACTCCATGGGCGGCGCCGTGGCTTTTGAAATGGCGCAGCAGCTTACGGCGCGGGGCCACGAAGTAACCTTCGTTGGCATTATTGATACGCCGGCGCAGCATCCCCTGCTGCGCTGGGTGCGCCTCGCAACTAAATGGACAGCGCGCCTGCTGAATCTCTCGCCTGAACGGGAGCAAATGATGTTCATCAAAAATCGACACCGTTTCTGGGTGGGTTTTCGCCAGACGATGGCCAATCAGAAAAATAGAATCGTCCGGAAAACAAACCGACAAAATGGGCAGGCGCCTAATGCGCATCCACAAGAACAGGAAGATGTGCGCGTGCAAAAAATCACGGCAATCAACAACCGCGCTTATTTCTGCTATGTGCCCAGCCACTATCCTGGCACGGTCACCCTATTTAAATCCACCGAAGGCTACCGCGACATTTACCGCGATACGCAAGACCCGCTCATGGGCTGGCAGCGCGTCTCGCAAAAGGTTGCGGTGCATTCGTTGGCGGGCAACCACAACCAAATCGTAGATGAGCCCCACGTCCAGGCCCTGGCCGATGCCTTTGTAAAAGCCCTCGCGTCTGAATAACCTCAACTTTATTTGATAATTGAGCGGAAACGGCCGTATCCCCTCCTTCAATTTGTGTTTAATGGGCAAACGGCCGTTGCTGACCACCTTCTGCTAAAATTCAAGCGTTAAATATTGCAAAGTAAACGGCGCGGCAGCGCACACCTGCGCCGATGCCTGGCCGCAGCCAACTACGGTTTTGCGTTGGCCGAAGACCTTGCCAGAGCAGGGGCCTTATCAGCTCGATTATTGGGGCTGAACTGATAGACACAGCATTTCAGCTTTATAATGATTGGGCGCAAGGCTTGTGCCTGTCACCCAACCAATACTTCTGGCGGGCATATGTAGCCTTGCTGTTCGGGTTGGGTGCTGGAGCAGTAGGTGCCGCAGCTGTCTTTCTTTTGGTTGCTGCTGGTGCCCCTGTAATCGTTGCTGGACTTGGCGGTTTTGCTGTTAGTACAGGGCTAGGTTTGTACTTTGAACGGAAAGGCGGCGAGGAAGAACAGTTGCGTAATAATGTAACTGAAGCTGCAGGGAGGTGGTGATTCCAATGGAACAAAATCGAAAAATCGTGATCTTAATTGGTCCTTTTCTTTTACTCATTTTTACCTATATCATTTTTAACGTCACTAGCGAGTCGATTATTTCCCGATGGGGGCTTCTTTGTGGGGCTGTATTTGGTCTGGGCACCTGTATTTATTTGGCTGAAGCCTGGGATCCAGTGGGTTTGGAGCCTACCAATCCGAGAACATCGAAGGCGGGCTGGCACCTGTTGTGGGTTATTCCACTTGGTGCATTGGCCGCCAATATCCTGTCGAACATATTAGGACAAGAAATCCAATATTTGCTTATGGGCTGTATCTTTGCCTGGCTAGAAATCACATTTGGATATTTTGTCATTCAAGCTTGGCGGCATCGGCAAAGATGAAGTGTTAATGTGCCTGAGTTTTTGACAATTTTTCACGAACTCAGTTGATAGATGTGGGGAAACGGCCGTCCACCAACAACGTGAGCGACGGCCGTTTCTTCACGTGTCTGTAAACGGCCGTATCCACTCTTTCAATTTGTGTTTAATGGGTGAACGGCCGTAGCTGACCACATTCTGCTAAAATTCAAGTGTTCAATATTGCAGAGGTAGGCAGCGTGGCGGGGACGCCATGCCGCAGCCGAGTACGGTTTTGCGTTGGCCGAAGACCACGCCGGAGCAGGGGTTCGTAACCCACGTTGGCAATGGACAAAAGGAGCACGTGGGGCATTAGGATCAATAGCAGGGGCAGGGCTTATAGATGGCTTTTTTCAACTTGCGTCTGATTTGCTAACAAGTAACCTTTGCTTATCGCCTAATCAATACTTCTGGCGAGCCTTTACTGCTATTGCGTTTGGTATACTAGCTGGTACGGTTGGAATTGCCGCCGGTGCTCTTGCAGCAGGGGTACTTGGTGTTACTGGAATCGCTCTGACTGGCATTGCATTCACAGCAAGCCTTACCACAACAATAATTTTTAATTCTGTAACTTGTCTTTCGATAATAAATGAGACCAAAAACGAAAATTGAGCCGCTTTGGGCGATTTTGAAGCCATGAAGACAACGTGATTCCGGG
>PABI01000077.1 GCA_002699125.1 Anaerolineaceae bacterium | reverse complement strand
TGTTGGGTAGGGGCAGACCCCCGTGTCTGCCCTGATTTGGGCGACCACGGGGGGTCGCCCCTACAATTACCCGATTTATTTTTTAAAGACTAACAATCTTGACCAAACGACATATCTACGGAGAAGATTATGACCCAAAAAATCCGCGTCCTTAAAACCAGCGGCTCGCCGTATGAAGTTGGGTATGAACACGGCCGTATCTATCGCAATGACATCCGCCGCTACACAGCCGAACGGGTGCAACTGGTGTGCAATGGCCTTTGGAGCGGTGGGCCAATGTCCCGCGCTGAGGTACTGGCCATTGCCGAAGCATGCCTGCCGGATCACGCAGCATACGCCCCCGCTCTCTTCCAGGAGCTGAAAGGGCTCGCTGCCGCCACCGACCTCTCCCTGGCTGAACTGATCATCGTCGGTGGCTTTACCGACTTTGTAGACACAGTTTACAATGCCACACATCAAAAAACCGCCCGGCTGCCAATCGATGACTGCACCGCTTTCATTGTGCCAGATGATGCGGCTGAGGGTGCGGGCTTCTTCGGTCAGACGTGGGACATGCACGACACGGCCACTGAATTTGTCATTCTGCTGGACGTGCAGCCAGACGACGCACCGCGCAGCCTGGTCTTCACCACCACCGGCTGTCTGGGGCAAATCGGCATGAACGAACACGGCATCTGCGTGGGCATCAACAACCTGCTGGGGGCCGATGGGCAAATTGGGGTGACGTGGCCGTTTATCGTGCGCAAGGTGCTGCAACAGGACAACATCCACGATGCGCTGGCCTGTATCACTGAGGCAAAGCTGGCCGGCGCACACAACTACCTGCTTTTCGACAAAACCGGGCACGGCTACAACATTGAAGCGATGTCCAGTCATCACGTGGTCACGCCGCTGGCCGATGAGCCGCTGCTGCACACCAACCACTGCCTGCTGCCAGAAACGCTTCAGTTTTCGCAAGAGCGCCCCGCCGCAGCGCAGGCCAGCTCAGAAGCAAGGTTAATGAAGGCAGCGGCGCTTTTGGCGGAACGGCCGTTAACCATCCACCATCTCATCGCCCTCACCCGCGACCCGGATGCTATTTGCGTACGGGCCAAACCACCGATGCACATCGAATCGTGCGGGGCGGCTATCATGCAGCCTAAAACTGGCACCTTCTGGGCCGTCTGGGGCCTGCCCAGCGAAAACGAGTATGAAGAATTTAAGCTGAGTTAGCCACAGAGCACACAGAGGAATAAGAGAAAATCCATGGAAGAGTGGCGCATTGACCAACTACAAAAAATGATGGCAGAGGGGACGATAACTGCCGCAAAAGCGGTGCAATTTTACCTGGATCGCATTGAGCAGATCGACCGGCAGGGCCCCCGCCTCAACACTGTTTTGGCCATTAACCCGGATGCGCTCGCCATCGCCGAGGCGCTGGATGCTGAACGGCAGGCGAACGGCCCGCGCGGCCCGCTGCACGGCATCCCCATCCTGCTCAAGGACAACATCGAAACCCGCGATCCCTTGCCCACCACGGCCGGATCGCTGGCACTGGCCCAAAACTTTGCCCGGCAAGACAGCTTCGTCGCCGAACGGCTTCGTGCCGCCGGGGCCATCATCCTGGGCAAGACGAACTTGAGCGAGTGGGCCAACTTCCGCTCAAACCGCTCCAGCAGCGGCTGGAGCAGCGCCGGAGGCCAGGTGCGCAATCCGTACGCCCTGGACCGCAACCCATGCGGCAGCAGTTCTGGGTCCGGTGTAGCTGTGGCGGCCAATCTGTGCACCGCCGCTATCGGCACCGAAACCGACGGCTCGATTGTGTGTCCGGCGCATGTGAATGGTATTGTGGGACTTAAGCCGACTGTGGGATTAATCGGCCGTTCCGGCATTGTGCCCATCTCGCCCAGCCAGGACATGGCCGGACCTATGACCCGCACTGTAAAGGATGCTGCAATTCTCCTGGGGGCGCTCACTGGTGTTGATCCTCGCGATTCAGCTACGGCCGTTAGCCCAAGCCACAACCATACTGACTACACGCAATTTCTGGACAAAAATGGCTTGCTGGGAGCCAGAATTGGCGTCGCACGCAACTACTTTGGCCATAACCCTCGTGTTGATGCTGTGATTGAAGATGCGATTACAATAATGCGCCAGCAAGGAGCCAACATAATTGATCCGGCAAACATTAAAACCAAAGGCCAATTACGCGACCCTGAATTCGAGGTGCTGCTGTATGAATTTAAGCACAGTCTCAATACCTATCTGGCTACCACGCCGAGAACTGTTACACAGCGCACCCTGGCTGAGCTGATTGAGTTTAATGTGTTGCAGGAAACGGCCGTACTCCCCTACTTCGGCCAGGAATTGTTTGAGGCGGCCCAGGCCAAAGGTAATTTAAGCGACGACGCCTATCAGGAAGCGTTGGCCACCGGACACCGGCTGGCACGCGACGAGGGCATCGACGCTACGCTTCAGGCACACAAGCTGGACGCCATCGTGGCCCCCAGCGGCGGTCCGGCCTGGCTCACCGATTGGGTAAATGGCGATCATTACGGTGGGTCCAGCTCTTCCCCGGCAGCGGTGGCTGGTTATCCCAACATCACCGTCCCGGCCGGGTACGTGTTTGGATTACCGGTGGGCATCTCGTTCATAGGTACTGTCTGGCAGGAGCCAACCTTGCTGCGGCTGGCATACGCTTTTGAGCAGGCCACAAAGGTGCGCCAACCGCCAAGATTCTTACCCACAGTAAAATTTACCTGAGCAAATTTGTAAACTGGTTTATTTAAGCTATAATCTCCGGTGGCTTGGAGGCGCGACGACTTCGGCACGGCGGCCTACAGGCTAAATTAGATATTTTGGAGGATCAACATTATGCCATTAGATGGTACAGAGAAAGCCGAATTAATTACCGATTTTGCTCGAAGTGAAGGTGACACAGGCTCTGCTGAAGTGCAAATTGCGATTTTTGATCGTCGCATTAAGCAGTTGCAGGAACACCTGCGGGTTCATAAACATGACGAAAGTTCCCGCCGGGGACTGCTGAAGCTGGTGGGCAAACGCCGTCGTTTGCTGGCCTACTTGCGCAAACGCCATCCAGAACGGTACCGTGAGATTTTGGGCCGTTTGGGTCTGCGTCGTTAATTAAAATGGGTTGAAAGAGGGGCGCAGATGTCGCCCCTCTGTTTATTAATTTCTGGAGAGGATCTGGCGGTTTAGGAATTGGGTATTGTTACATACGGCCGAAGCCTCTTGGTATGTGCCAATCCCCAGTCCCTAATCCATCCCCTCCAACCAAAACGCGAACGGGAAAGCGTTTTTATCTGGTTTGCATCAATGCCTAAAACGCTGGCAGATTGTTTACCGCAATCTCTCCAGTAGTTTGCATTCTTACAGACGGCTATTCCCACGAGAATGACCTTTTATGGAGGTTCAAATAATGAGTACTGAACAAAGTTTTACCGCCCGCATTGGCAATGAAGAGATTACCGTTGCCACGGGTAAACTGGCCGGACAGGCTGGCGGGGCCGTCACCATTCGTGCAGGTGACTGTATGCTGCTGGCAACGGCTACCATGTCTAAATCCGTGCGGGAAGGATTGGATTTCTTCCCCCTGAGCGTTGATTTTGAAGAGAAAATGTACGCTGGCGGCCGTATTCCTGGTGGCTACTTCAAGCGCGAAGGCCGCCCCACAACGGATGCCGTGTTGGTGTCTCGCTTAACGGACCGGCCGTTACGGCCGTTGTTCCCCAAAGGAATGCGCAACGAAGTACAGATCATCATCAGCACGCTGTCAGCCGACGGGGTTCACCATTTAGACGTTATGGCGGTAAACGCCGCCAGCGCCGCGCTGCACATCTCCAACGCTCCGTGGGCTGGCCCCATTGGGGCGGTGCGCGTTGGTTATATTGATGGTGAGTTTGTCGCCAACCCCACCATGCAAGAGATGGAAAACAGCACGCTGGACCTGCGTATGGCCGGCACTAAAGACGCCATCATTATGGTGGAAGCCGGTGCTGATGAAGTTACAGAAGACGTATTGGTAGAGGCGCTGGAGTTTGGCCACGATGCGATGCAGCCATTCATCAACATGGTGAACGAGATGCGCGACGCTGTGGGCAAAGAAAAAGACGAGGTTGTGCTCAGCTCTGTAGATGAAGAGTTGGAAACGGCCGTCAAAGAAAAAATCGGTAGCCGCATCACAGAAATTGTCGCCAGCATCACCGACCGGCACGAACGTAACGACGAAATGGGCGACCTGCGCGAAGAAATCGTCAATGATTTCTTCGAGTTGGACGAAACCACTAACCTGAGTGAAGTGCGTGAAGTGATCACCAGCGTGCAGAAAAAAGCCGTGCGCGATCGCATTTTGCACGAAGGCGTTCGCCCAGACGGCCGTGACTACACCACGGTACGGCCGCTTTCATCCGAAATCCGTATTGTGCCCCGCACCCACGGCTCCGGGCTGTTCAAGCGTGGTGAAACCCAAGTACTTTCTTTAGCCACGTTGGGCACGCCCCGTGAAGCCCAGAAAATCGAGGGGCTCACCAGCGACGACACCCGCCGCTACATGCATCATTACAACTTCCCCCCTTTCTCTACCGGCGAAACCTGGTTCCTGCGCGGCCCCAAACGGCGCGAAATTGGCCACGGTGCCCTGGCAGAAACCGCCCTGCGCCCCATGATTCCTTCCGAAGAAGATTTCCCCTACACCATTCGCGTGGTATCTGAGGTGCTTTCTTCTAACGGCAGCACCAGCCAGGCCAGCGTCTGCGCCTCCACCCTGGCACTGATGGACTGCGGTGTGCCGATCAGACGACCGGTCGCCGGCGTGGCGATGGGTCTGGTGAAAGAAGGCGAAAAATACGCCATTCTAACCGACATCCAGGGGATGGAAGATCATCTGGGCGATATGGACTTCAAAGTAGCGGGCAGCAGTGAAGGCATTACGGCGCTGCAAATGGACATCAAAATTGCCGGGATCACCAAAGAGATCATGGCTCAGGCATTGGAGCAAGCCCGCGTGGGTCGGCTGCACATTCTGGACAACATGCTGCAGACGATTTCCGAACCACGGGCCCAGCTCAGCGACCATGCACCGCGCATGCTCACCATCAAGATTGATCCCGACAAGATTGGGGCAGTTATTGGCAAGGGTGGCGCAACCATTCGCAGCCTGGAAGAAACATATGATGTGTCCATCGACATCCAGGAAGATGGCACCATCTTTGTGGCGGGCGTTGATGGTCCCAAAGCAGAAATGGCGGCCAAGCAGATTGATGCGATGACCAAATCCCCAGAACCGGGCCAGATTTACCCGGGCAAGGTGGTGCGTATCACTGACTTTGGTGCATTCATCGAATTCTTGCCCGGCACCGACGGCCTGGTGCACATCTCCCAAATCTCCGCTGAGCACGTAAAGCGCGTCGAAGACTCCCTGCAGCTCGGTGACGAGGTCATGGTGATGGTCACTGACGTGACACCGGATGGCAAAGTTCGGCTGTCACGTAAGGCAGTTTTGGAAGGATTCACGCTGGAAGAAGCCCGCGAGGATGACAAACCCAAACGCTCCAGCGGCGGTGGCAATCGTGGCGGGGGCCGCGGTCGCGACAATCGCGGTGGACGCGGTGGCAACCGGCGTTAATTACTGGGCAACCGTCCTGTAAGCTCAAAAATGAACATCAAAGCCCAGGCTAAACAAAATGGCCTGGGCTTTTTTTTGCTTTGGCCAAATTTTTATGACCATCATGGTAAAATGTCATACCTTTTGACAGGTTTTTACCGGTACAATAGTTGTGTGGGTGTGTCCGGCCCCTTGCTTGTTGTTCTTTCATGAGGAAGGACGGCCGTAACGGCCGTTTCCAACCGCGTACAGGAATTGGTATCTTAAACATGAAACGCATAACTCGATCCAGCTCTCCGCCCTGGAGCAATAATAACAAACGACTGGTCCTCATGGTGCTGCTGCTTTTGCTGGCGCTGGCCCTCTACCGTTTTCGCCTGCTGCTGCTGCCGCTCAGCATGGCCATGATCCTGGCCTACTTGATTGAACCGCTTGTCACCCAACTCACAAAGCGTACGCCCCTCAGCCGCAATCTGTCCATTGCCGTCATTTATCTTCTCCTGGTTGCCGCACTCGTCTCTATCCCTGTCAGCACCATTAATCCGATTGTGACCCAGGTCAGCAACTTCATCCATCGCACACCACAATATATTCGTGACATCGGCGAATTTTTCCAGGAACCCATCACTTTAGCCGAGGACATCGTTATCCCGGTTGATCAGCTCTCGCTGGACCAGCTCTTTGCTTCGTTAAGCAGTAATTTGGTCGAGGTTGTGCAGACGCTGGGCGGGCAAACAATCAGCATTTTTGGCAGTCTGGCAACAGCCACCATTTCCACCGTAGGCTGGACCATCATGGTGCTGTTTTTATCTTTTTATCTGGTGAAGGATCACGAGATATTATTTGAGTCGATGGTGAAGCTGACGCCTAAATCCTACCAAAGCGATCTCATTCGGCTTACCGAGGGCATTAGCTTAACCTGGAACGCTTTCTTACGCGGGCAGCTGGTGCTTTGTGTGGTGGTGGGCGTCATCATTTTTGTGATTGCCCTCATCATTGGGCTGCCAAATGCGATTACGCTGGCACTTATTGCCGGGCTCATGGAGCTGATTCCCACGTTTGGTCCTATTCTGGCAGCCATTCCGGCGGTGGTCATTGCCGCATTGCAAACAGAGGCCAGCTGGTTGGGCAGTTTAATGTCGCCATTCTGGTTTGCCATGATGGTTTTGATTATCTATGGAGTCGTTTACCAGCTAGAAAATTATTATCTGGTGCCGCGAATTATTGGCCATCACCTGAAGCTGCACCCGATGGCGGTTCTGCTGGGCGTGCTGGGTGGTGCCAGCGTGGCCGGCATTCTGGGTGTCTTGCTGGCCGCACCTGTTTTGGCCAGCATCAGGCTTATCTGGATGTATATTTACTTCAAATTGACCGATCAGGACCCTTTTTCCGACGGCTTTATGCCGCTGGAACGCACCAAACCGCCAGCGCCAATCGTGGCGCCCAATCCACCTTCTTCCTCAGCCCAGGAGCAGCAAGACAGCACCGCAACGGCGTAAAGCGGTGTTGGTGCAATCCCGCAAACAGACATACAATATTGGCAGAAACGGCCGTCTTACGCCGTGCCAATGACAGACTTCACACAGAAAAGGACAATCAAACCAATGAGCAAAGATGAAAATCTTGAAGTTGATATGGTGGCGGAAACCGAAAATTTTGCCGTCTGGCGCAGCCCGGATGAGGAAGGGTTTATTTATCATATCGAACTGGGCAGCATCACCCTGCACCTGGCGTCTGACGAGTGGGAAGAGTTTCTGGAATTGATGGGCGATGTAGATGACAAGTAGTACGAAGAATGGGCAGCGTGGCGATGGACAGCAGGATAATGTGGAGCAAACGGCCGTTTACACCCTGATGATGCGGGATATGGCGGAACACGACCGCCCCCGCGAACGGCTGCTCAAAGTCGGCGAACGAGCCGTCTCCACCGCCGAACTGCTGGCCATTATTTTACGCTCTGGTGTTCCCGGCGAAAACGTGCTGCGGCTGGCCGAGCGGCTGCTCAACACCTTCAAAGATTTGCCCGGCCTGGCACGGGCCTCCATTGCTGAACTCACCGACGTCAAGGGAGTCGGTCCGGCTAAGGCCGTAGAAATTAAGGCAGCGCTGGAAATCGGCCGTCGTTTGTTGACCACCGCCCCGGAAGAAAAGCCACGCATCACTTCCCCTGCGGATGCAGCCAATTTGCTCATGTCAGAGATGAGTTTCTTGGACAAAGAACATTTGCGGCTTATTTTGATGGATACGCGCAACCGGGTGCTGGGCACACCGACGATTTACATCGGCAGTTTGAATACCTCCGTCATCCGCGTGGGGGAGCTGTTTCGCGCGGCGATCAAGGAAAATGCGGCCGCATTCATCGTGGCCCACAACCATCCTTCCGGCGATCCGTCCCCCTCCCCTGAAGACGTATCCGTTACCCGACAAATCGTCCAGGCCGGGTCGCTGCTCAATATTGACGTGCTGGATCACATCGTGATTGGTCACAATCGTTTTGTCTCGCTCAAAGAACGTGGACTAGGATTTTCGTAGCAAAACCAGTAAACTGTTACGCTATGGCACGAACTGAACTATTGACAAACGGCCGTATCGGCAAACCGTTTCACCCGTATCGGAACGACAAACAATTAATCATCGCTGGTGGCTGGGCACCCTGGTGGCTGGACCCCGACGAAGGCGCGCCCGACTGGAAAAACCGCAAGCCTGTCTTCAGTGCCTACACAATGGATGACAGCCTGACCCAGCAGCTCAGCACCCCCTGGGGCACACACGAGGCCGGACTGTGGCAGCAGCTCCCCTCCGTGGCCGGCAACCAGTACGAGCTGAGCGTTGAAGGCCAGGCCTGGTCCAGCGAAGATGCCTCCCACGGCAGCCAATTGGAAGCCAGCGACGTCAACCTGCAAATCGGTATCGACCCGACGGGCGGCCTGGACGCCACCAGCCCGCTCATCAGCTGGAGCGAGGTGGCTCAACCGCTAAGCCGCTGGGAAACTTTGCGCGTCCAGGCAGAAGCCGAAGCCTCTATCATCACCATTTATCTGAAATCGGCACCCAATTTGCCCAAACGGCTGCAATCTGTCTTTTGGCGCAATGCATTCCTGCGCCCCATCGGGCGGCACAAGCGGGGCGTCAACATTGTGGGGCTGGGCGACACGCACATTTCGCTGGAGCCGGAGCAGCCAAAACCGGGGGAACCAATTACGGCCGTTATCTCCTCCAGCCGCGAACACACCCATGTAGACTTGGTTGTGAACCGTCCGGATGATACCTGGGGCAAAGTCGTCAACAAAGGGCGTACCTTTGACGACGACCGCTATTTGTGGCGTTACCAGTTCAGCACGGACATCGACGGCCTGTATGACATTCGCTTTGTGGGGGATTATGGCGCGCGGCTGCTGGCGCTGCGCCTGCTGCAAGTGGCGCGTGACGTACAGTTGGTGCCCAGCGATGCAGCCCGCTACAACTATCGCCGCGTCTATGTACTGCTGCCGCCCACGGCCAGCCAGAAGTGGGTGCTGGCAGCGGCAAAAGGAGGGTACGACGGCCGTTTCACCATAGGCTACTCAGCCGACGATGCCGGGATTGGCAACCTGGAAAACCGGCATGTCCTGGCGGTAAATCCACACCATTGGCCGGAGGTGCTGACCGCCAGCTGGTTTCAGCAGCATTATCCGGGGGTTAAGTTTACGGCCGTTGTCGCCAACCAGCCGGAAGATCTAGAAGATTGGCTCAAAAACTGGACCGATCTGGAATAATCAGTCTGCGGCAAGCAGGGCAATATCTACCACTTCAATTTCAAAACTATGGCCCGATGAAACGAGAATGATGCTCTCAATAAATCGGGGCGGGATGCGCCCCTGGCGAGCAATCTCTTCCCCTAAATCGACGTCATAAAAATATTCTTGCCCCAGCGGCACGCGCTCGTGAGTGTCCTGCACCATGGCGCAGGTGATACATCCATCAGGTTGGACATTAGGAACTGGATCACCCGCGGCATAAAAGCCTTGCTGCCAGGTATTTGAGAAGCCCCCACCGTCCACATAATTGACCCGCAAAAAGAGCGGACACTCACTACCATCAATCCCACAAACTTCTAACGACTGGCCAAGAATGCGGAACGTTACCAGCAGCCGCAGCGATTCAACCTCGGCGACATCCTGGTTCACGGATTGGCGCACCTGCACATCAGCGTGCCCTACCCCCTCACGGCTGATATTTAACCGAGGCTCATCACCAGCGTCAAGCACGCGCACATGTCCGGCCGGCTGGTCGGCGCGCTCAACGTTCCAGGGGAAAATAGTCCAGCGGTTTAGCTCCTGGCTGAAATCGCTGTTGACGATGAGGTTGCGCTCGGTTTCTAGAGGACCAACCGGATCAGAGCCGGTGGGCACAACGGTGCGCTGGTTTTCTGCCAGCGCCAGTGTGCCACCTTCGTTAACGGCCGTTACGCTCAAAGCCCCCGTCTGCACCGTCGCCTGCGTCTCGTCATTGTTGACGATAATGGTGTACTGCCCCGGCGTTTGGATAGTGATGTCGCTTTGTGGGCTGGCAATGGTGACAAAAGACGGCCGTTCGCCAAATTCGGGGATGGTGATGCGGATACGGCCGTCGTCCAGCTTTAGTGACAAGACATGGGTGCGATCGCTCACACCAAAACGTGGCGTTTCGGCCTCTAACAAGGTGAGGTCAGTGTTGCTGTATACCTGAAGCCGCGCCAGCAGTAATTCCTCGTTGGGCGGATTCACAGCAATAAGCGCCGAAGCCGTTCCTCCGGTTAATACCCGCTCTCCTGGCCCGATAATCACATCCTCACCAGCCAGCAGCGCGGAACGAACACCCGTGGTATTTTCTATGCCCACCGTTCCCTGGTTCGACTGCACCGAAATTGCCAGCGATTCCGACAGATTTTGGACAAGTGCATTGGCCGTAAAAGGAATGGCTATTGTGATGACCATACAAATGACAAAGCTGCTCAATAACACAGCCCAGGCCATGCGCTGGCGTTCTACTTTACTTTTTTCTTCAAACATCTATAAACCGTACCGAAAAGTTTTGAAAAGCGTTTTCAGCCTCAGCCCAGGCTGCTTCCACACGATCCACCCTAGCAGCAGGGGAGCCTTCATGCAAAAAAGCCAGAAACTGCTGCAAGTCTGCTTCCTCTCCCTCAGCCACCACCTTCACATTGCCATTACGCAGATTAGCCACCCAGCCAGAAATTCCCAGGCGGTTTGCGGCACGGCGGGTGTAATAACGGAAAGAGACGCCCTGCACATAGCCATGCACAATGGCGGTTAACTGTTTATGCTGAGGCATTTGCTAATTTTTCTCCTACTGTGGGGCAACTTCCCACAGCGGCATTATACCTGAGGGGCGCAGGGATGCGTAGGTGGTTAACACGGCCGTATCCAAATAATCATTAAATCGTATTCAGTTCGTGGAGGATGGGGCCAGGGCTCGCAGCAAGCGGCCCGGCAAACCGGGGCCTTCATACACCAAACTGGTGTACAGCTGCACTAAACTGGCGCCTGCATCCAGCTTTTCTTGCACGTCATCGGCGGTGCGCACGCCCCCCACACCAATGATGGGTAGACGGCCGTTTGTCTGCCTGTGAATGTGTTGAATGATTTCGGTACTTTGTTGGCGCAAGGGTAAACCGCTCAAACCGCCGGCCTCCTTTTGTTTGACTGAGGTGAGTCCATCGCGGTTAACAGTCGTGTTGGTGGCAATGATAGCGTCGATCTGGTTATCTTGTACGGCCGTTAAGATTTCATCCAGTTCAGCCACAGTCAGATCAGGGGCGATTTTGACGAATAACGGCCGTTTGCTCACGTTTTGCGTCTGCGCCAATGACGCATTTTCGGCCGTCAACGTACCCAGCAGCTGACTCAGATAATTGCCACCTTGCAGCTCCCGCAAGCCCGGCGTGTTAGGCGAGCTGATGTTCACCGCCAGATAGTCGGCAAACGGGTAAACCGCTCGCATCACGGCAATATAGTCGCCTGCGGCGTCGGCCAGCGGCGTTTCTTTTTGTTTGCCCAGACTCGCCCCCAGCACAAAATCATGCGGCTGGGCGGCCAACTGGCGCAGGCGTGGCACCGCGGCTGCAACCCCACCATTGGGAAAACCCATCCGGTTAATAATCGCGCCGTCTGCCAGCAAGCGAAATATGCGCGGTCGCGGATTGCCTGCCTGGGGTCGGGGCGTAAGCGTGCCTACCTCGATGTGGCCAAAGCCCAGCGCCGCCAAACCGGTGGCTACGCGAATATCCTTATCAAAACCGGCGGCCATGCCCAGCACGTTAGGGAAAGTGAGTCCAGCGAATGCAATTGGTTGATAAGGAAGTTGACCGGCAATTTTGTGGAGGAACGGCCGTGTCATCCGCCCCTGCCCCAGTTCCAGCAAACGCAGCGTGCGTTCGTGCACCGTTTCCGCATCCATCCGCCGCAGCAACGGAAACACAAACCGCGAATACAAACTATCCAAAGTGAAATCCTTCCACTTCGGCCTGTAGCTGTTCTTTTACCTCTGGTGGCACTTTATTCCAGGGGATGCCATGCAATGCGCCATAGAGCGCATACAGCAAGTTGAGGCTCACCGGATAGCCTTGCGCCTTCAATAGACAGTACGCAGGCACAATCCCCATTTCCTCCAGCTCCCGATGCGTCTGTATACCTATATCGGCCAGCCAAACAGTGGATTTTGGCCCAAGTTCCAGCAGTGAATTCGGTTCTGAGTCTGCCATGTTAGAACAAAGAAAAGCCATCTCAATAACGAGATGGCTTTTGAAAATTAGTTAGTCATCGTTAAGCTGCAAGACGGCCATAAACGCTTCTTGCGGCACCTCTACCGTGCCAATCATTTTCATGCGCTTCTTGCCCTTCTTCTGCTTCTCCAGCAGCTTGCGCTTACGGGTGATGTCGCCGCCATAGCATTTGGCCAATACGTCTTTGCGCATTGCCTTCACCGTGGCCCGGCTGATGACCCGTTTGCCCGTGGCTGCCTGGATGGGCACTTCAAACATCTGGCGCGGAATTTTGCTTTTCAGGGCCGTCACCAACCTTTGCCCACGATGGTACGCATCATCTTTATGGACAATCATTGCCAGGGCATCAACCTCTTGTTTATTCACCAGCACTTCCAGCTTCACCAGGTCAGAGGCGCGGTAACCGGCCGCTTCATAATCCATCGAGGCATAGCCACGCGTGCCGCTTTTGAGCTTGTCGTAAAAATCGATGATGATTTCCGCCAGGGGAATATCAAACTTGAGAACGACGCGCCCTGGCGCGGGATATTCCTGCCCCACAAATTCGCCGCGCCGCTTGATAACCAAATCCATCACTACGCCGTAATATTCATCTGGCGTGAAGATTTGCACATGCATCCACGGCTCACGAATTTCTTCGATTTGGCTTTCATCGGGCAGCTCGGCAGGGCTGTCGATGACAATTTCTTCACCGGTGTGAGCCATCTTCACTTCATAACGCACGCTGGGAGCGGTGGCCACCAGATCGAGATCGTATTCACGCTCCAGCCGCTCCTGGATAATTTCCATGTGGAACAATCCCAAAAAGCCGCAGCGGAAGCCGAAGTTAAGCGCATCAGACGTTTCTTGCTCAAAAACAAGGGCGGCGTCGTTCAATTGCAGCCGCTCTAAAGCTTCTTTCAAGAGGGAATAATCTTCACCCTCGGTGGGATAAAAACCGGCAAACACCATTGGTTTGACAGACTGGTAGCCGGGTAATGGCTTATCGGCAGGCTGATCGCGCAGGGTAATCGTGTCACCGACGCGACATTCACGCACGGTTTTCAGTCCAGTGGCGATGTAGCCTACCTCACCTGCAGAAAGGGTATCAACCGGCTTCATAGCAGGTGCAAAAATGCCAATTTCGATGGGTTCGGCCGTTACCTCGTTGGACATCATCTTAATCCATTGGCGTTTGTTCAGCCTGCCTTCAAACACACGTATGTAGGCGATGACGCCTTTGTAGGAATCATAGTGGGAGTCGAAGACCAAAGCGCGCAAGGGAGCTTCGTTGTTAATGGTCGGCGGCGGCACGCGCTGCACCACGGCCTCCAAAACCCGGCCAATGTTTGTACCTGTTTTGGCACTGATAGGAATCACATCTTCGGCCGCAATGCCAATGATGTTTTCAATTTCTTCGGCAACGTCTTCGGGCAAGGCAGCCGGCAGATCGATTTTGTTCACCACGGGGATGATCTCCAGGTCTGCTTCTAACGCCAGGTAGAGATTGGCCAGGGTTTGGGCTTCAATCCCCTGTGTGGCGTCCACAACCAGCAAGGCACCTTCGCAGCCGAGCAAGGCACGGCTCACTTCGTAGCCAAAATCAACATGCCCCGGCGTGTCGATGAGGTTCATGATGTATTCTTCCCCATCTTTGGCGGTGTACTTCATACGTACGGCCGAAGCTTTGATGGTGACGCCTTTTTCCCGCTCCAAATCCATGCTGTCTAGCACCTGCTCTTGCATCTCACGCTCGGTGAGGGTGCCGGTTTCTTGCAGCAGGCGGTCGGCTAAGGTAGATTTCCCATGATCAATATGGGCGATAATGCAGAAATTACGAATGTTGCTTTGTGTCATGCCCTGTAGTATATCAAAATGAATGATAAATGGTTATTCAGTGCTGCGGAAAGCACATTTTTTGTGAGGTTTTTAATGAGTCCACACGATGAAACGGCCGATCCCCTGCAACCACACAGCCATGACCCCAATCCAGCGCCCCCTTCAACCGACCCGGCGTTTGAACTGGTGCTGCCAGACGGCCGTTCCCAAACCATCACCGTCCACGATCTACAGCAGTTACCAACAACCTCCGTACCAAACTGCTACATCGTCAGCACCGGGCACGGCACCTCTGGCCCCTTCACGTTCACCGGAGCAACGCTTTTAGATTTTGTTCGCCATTATTGCCCTGAGCCATGGTCTCAAGTAGAAGTTATAAGCACCGACGGGTTTGGCAACCGCGTATTGGCGGTGGAACTGTACCAACCAGACCCGGCTGGCCCTATTGTACTGGCGTATCAGATGGATGGACAGCCGCTCACCCGTGAACAGGGACTGGTGCGCCTGATCGTGCCCAGCGAACGGGATGATGCGCTGCGACAGGTAAAGTGGGTAGGAATGGTGAAGGTTGTGGGGGATTGAGGCAGGGAAACGGCCGTAAAAAAAAGCCCTGGAACTTGGTCCAGGGCTTCCGTTGTTACCTACATATTTTTGCCAAGAATTCATTATGAAGCATAAACAATGCGTTCCGTCAATGATTTAACAAAATCTTCGAGCCCTTGTTCTGCCTTGTGCTGCAATGTCAACCGATCAGAGCAAACTTGTTCCACATCTTCAGCCAAATGCCGGTTACTACCCGTTACCGCCACACGTCCCCGGCCACTGTTAAACTGCATCAACAATGACTTAACCCGGGCATCATGGCGTAACGCATCCCCATTTCGGCCACCCGATGGCAAAATCAGCAAGCAATCATCGCCGGAGGGATCAAATGGCTTATCTGCCAGGGCATAATCCGCCTTTAAACCCACACCCTGCCGACTGTACACCAGTTTGTCAAACAAGCTCACACTTTTAATCGACAAGCCAGCCTGGCGAAAATTGTGCAAGAAGTAGATGACTTCCAGCTCATCAAAGCCGTCGCCAATCAAAATATAGCTTTGTGATCTTTTCTTTCTGCCATTCCGATAGGGTAAAGACATGATGCTCCTCGTGTTGCCAACAACTCACAAGGTTGTGGCTACCTTGTTATGTTTTTGATTATAAATTGAATGATCAAATCAGACGCCGGTGCAAACTCCACCGCTTGATGCACAGTAGCGCATCGTGGACGTATCAAGAAGTTCCAGGCCAGCACCATGGGTAACAATGGCAAAAGCCAAAATGGTCAACAGACTGACAATAACCAGAACGAGTAGAAAAAAAGCCACCTTATTGCTATGGATTAACGATGTCATAAAAAACCTCCTCTCCGTGAAGATTGAATAGCGCCCATTTTTATCTAGAAAACTACTATGTGATGTGGGCTTAGAAGTCATAAGTGACTGCAACGTTAACAGAAGCTAACTGCAAGAAACTACAAAAGAACTTCAATATGACTTCAACCCCCCTGCAAAAAATTCCCCAAAGCGTGTAAGATAGCTTATGATCCTATGGCGACGGCCGTATTGAGCATAAAATAGTAACCTTATTACCGAACTGAACTAAATGAGGGAAATTGTGATTAATTCAGATGATGTTCTAGCTGCTCTACGCTTGTGGCATGGTGGGGAAACCAACTATTGGCCTTTGCAGCAAATGCGTTTGGGCTTGAATCTCTCTCAATCCGAAGATGTGTACAGTACGCTGGCAGAAGCTGGGCCAGCTGCTAATAACCGGGCCATTCTTAGTTATGCCCTGGAACAATTGCGTAATGTTTCCCCAGAAGCAGAAGAGCTATTACGAGAACGCTTTGAAAACCGACGGGATGTATTAACGGTAGCCAACCGTCTCAATATATCTGAATCCACCCTCTATTATCGCCAGCGTCAGGCCGTATCTCATTTAACGGAAATTCTGAACCAGCTAGAAGATCTGGCTAGTACGGAATGGCGGGCCAAGATGAGCAGTCGTTTAAGTATTCCTTCATACGAAACACTGGTTGGTATTGAGGAAGCAGAAAAAACCTTGACAGATGCTTTATTCGATGAGAACGGGCATTTTATAGTCTCTATTGATGGCATTGGCGGTTTAGGCAAAACAGCACTGGCCGATCATTTAGCCCGGCAAACTATAAAAACAACACGATTTGATGAAATTGCCTGGGTTACAGCAAAGCATACCCACCTGTCTATGCTGGGCCGTCTGCAAATTGAAAGCGGCCGTCCGGCTTTGACCCTTCCTCTCTTAATTGAAAAGCTATGCATTCAATTTAATCTGGCCACTGGCAACAGCTCAACACATTTACAAAGACAGCGAATGCTTTACAAATTTTTAAAAGATCGTCGCTGCTTCATCATCGTAGACAATCTGGAAACAGTTGCTGACTATCAGAGTTTGATTCCAGAGCTGCAAACATGGCAGAATCCCACCAAATTTCTACTTACTTCACGCATTCGCTTATTATCTGAACCTGGAGTATTTTCTTATTCTCACAAAGAATTAAGTCAAGACGCGGCACTTCAATTAATTCGGCAAGAAGCTAAACGGGGTGGCTTTACGGATCTCGTCAGTGCAACAAATGAAGAACTCCTAAAGATTTATGAAGTCGTTGGCGGAAACCCTTTGGCTCTAAAACTAATTATTGGACAGTTAAGATTTTACTCTCTGTCCAGTGTACTCAGCCGGTTCACGGCCAAAAAGCCTACAGAAACAAACGAAGGGATTTTTGATTATATTTTCCGCGAAATTTGGGAATCATTAGACGATAATAGTAAAACTATCTTGATAAGCCTGACACAAGCTGGGGATTCAGGTTTTACGATAGAGCATCTAGTCGCTGTTTCCGAATTAACGGAGCCGGTGGTTTATAACAGCGTGACAGGATTGGTACT
The DNA here is from genome assembly GCA_002699125.1 of Anaerolineaceae bacterium. GTDB lineage: Bacteria > Chloroflexota > Anaerolineae > Promineifilales > Promineifilaceae > Leptofilum. Next base: position 16,777 of record PABI01000077.1, on the reverse strand, counting down.
GTCATCCCTGGTGGATATTGCCGGCTCACTTTTGGAAAGAAGGTATAAGCTGCACCGACTAACGGAGATCTTTTTATTGCGGATGTTTGAGGAAAGTTAATGAGTACTGCCCCTGCTATTTCAGAAAAGGCTAGATGGCGAAACGTCCTCCAGCAGCAGAAGCTGGCCAATGCCCAACGCTGGTTTGAAATTCTGGAAACAAGCGCTGATCCCGTTACACTTGTTCATGAAGATTACGACAATTTTTTACGGGCCCTAGAAACGACATTACAAACTCCTGAAACCTTTGAACTTGCTTTCAAACTTGGCCAATTTTTATTTCCAATCATATTTGGCTATGCAGACTGGGATAGATGGCTCGTTTATCTTCAGCAAATACACCACACCAGCAAGCTCTTGCATAGGCAAAATGAAGAAGCGCGCTTGCTCGAACAAATTGGCGACATTCAATATCATAAAGGCAATCTTCACGATGCTGAAGAAAATTACCATACTGCCAGCCTGCTCTATAAAAACCAAGGCAATTTATCGAATTACTCAAGAACATTAGCCATGCTTGCCTCTTTAAAAGATATTCAAGGAGAACCGGAGAAAGGGATTTCTCTGTGTCAAAAGGCATTGGCAACAGCTGAGGAGGCAGAAGACGATTTAGCTCTGGCAAATGCGTACTTAAATTTGTCAAATATTTACCGTCGCATTCGCAGTTGGGAACAAGCACTTGAAACAGCACAAACAGCCTACATCCTCTATCACGATTTAGGCTACTCAAACTTACTGACTAAGGCGTCTATTACATTGATTGCGATTTGGGCTGAGTCAGGGAATTGGGAAGAAATTAACCAACTTTCCGTTGAATTAATGCAGGTTCTAAATACGTCGGGGGATGTACACAACTTAAGCCAATTAAAAAACAACATGGGTATTTCAGCCTTTAGCCAGGGAAATTACAATATGGCGGAGGCCGCATGGCATGAAGCTTTACAGTTAAATTCACAAATTCAGGAACCTATGGAGTTGGCCAGTATTTATAACAATCTGGGCATGGTGTACACTCAGCTGGAAGAGTGGGAGACGGCCGAAGAAATGCTGCTCAAAGCAATCACAGCCTACCAACGTTTCGGTGATACCTTTAGCTGGGCCAATTCGCTCGACAATCTGGCAGATTTATACGAAGCACGAGACCAAACGGCCGCATTCAAACGAACCTTGCAGGAAGCTATAGCTGGTTTGCAGGTGCTTAAAGACACGCCCCATGCGGCGGAACTGCTCGACTACATGCAAAAACGACTGGCTAACGCAAAATAACCCCCCCAACAAGCCCCAATCTCGCCTCTTGGGATTACCCCATTCCCAGTTACATGCACCGGATTTGCAGTTACTTTGAAGGTGTTTTACAGTCTTTTTGAGGGCTGGCTGTTACGATTGTGCTACCATAATTTTGATTTATATCGTTAAAAACTGTTTAATATTTTGCGAACGTAAAGTTAGATATGTCTTCAAATTCGCCGCCACACCCAAATCCCCAGGCACAGCAGCTAGAAACCATTGGCTTTCTGGCAACTGGCATCGCCCACGATTTTAGCAATTTACTTACCAGCATCGTTGGCCAAACCTCATTGGCTCTCGCCACACTTCCGCAAGACAATGTTGCTCGATCACATATTGAAAAAGCTATGCAGGCAGCCGAATTTGCTGCTGAACTAACCCGGCAGCTGCTCACCTATGCTTCTTCGCAGGATGCCCCGGATGAATTGATTGACTTGAATGAGCTAATCAAAGACAACATTAGCTTGCTGAATACGACATTGCTCAATGGCGTCTCTTTGCAGCTAGATCTCATGCCCAATATCCCCCCTGTCGAGGCAAAACGGGCTCATATTCAACAGCTCATCATGAATTTAATCATCAACGCCGCCGAATCAATTGAAGGCGGAAGCGGTTTGGTGCTCTTACGAACTGGTCGAGACACAATTCGAGAAAATGATAAACAATACCAATTTATCAACACGCGTTCTTTACATCCCGGCTTTTACGTATATTTTCAAGTAACTGATACAGGCAGCGGGATGACACCTTATCAACTTCAACAGGTTTTCTCTCCATTTTTTACCACAAAACCCTCTGGGCGGGGTCTGGGCTTATCGACTGTATTAGATATTGTAAATTTGTATAAAGGGGGAATTCAGGTTGACAGCCAGCCGGGCCTGGGCACAACGTTTAATATTTATTTACCACTGCCCACCCATTTGGGAACGATGCCTAATACAACAACGCTGCATTGAAGATTCAGATAATTTATGCGAGTAGGTCGTCAACGGCCGTTTCCCCCATAGCATCCTCACTCCCCAGCTGCAACCACACCAGAAACTCCACGTTGCCTTCAGCCCCCGTCACCGGCGACGTAATGAGTCCCTGCACCCCAAACCCATTCTCACGAAACCATTGCCACAGATCTAGTAAGACGGTGCGGTGCACGGCCGTATCCTTCACAATACCGCCTCGCCCCACCTGCTCCGGCCCTGCCTCAAACTGCGGCTTAATCAGCGCCACGATGTTGGCCTCCGGGGTCAGCCACTGCTTCACCGCCGGCAAAATCAGACGCAGCGAGATAAACGACACATCAATTGCCACAAAATTGACCGGCTCAGCCAGCGATTCCAGATAGCGGGCATTGGTGCGCTCCAACACCACCACGCGTTCGTCTTGCCGCAGTGACCAATCCAGCTGGCCATATCCCACATCAATGGCGTAGACCCGTTCGGCGCCACTTTGCAGCAGCACATCGGTGAACCCACCGGTACAAGCACCCACGTCGGCACAAATCGCCCCAGCCACATCCAGGTCAAACGACTCCAGCGCACCCGCCAGCTTGAAGCCGCCCCGCCCCACGTACGGCAATGGCGTTTTTAGCTCAATGGTGGATTCGAGGGGAACGGCCGTTCCCGGTTTATCCATCCGCGTCCCATTCACCAGTACCTCACCCGCCAAAATAACGCCCTGGGCCTTCGACCGCGTCGGCACCAGCCCACGGGCCACCAGCAGCTTATCCAGCCGTTCCTTTTTCTTCGCCAAAAATCACCCCACACGCTGCGCCCAATCTACCAAAATATCTTTTAGCGATTCCGCCAAACTGTAGCGTGGCTGCCAACCGGTTTGTGCTTCCAGCTTGGCATAGCTGCCATACAAACAGGGCGTGTCAGACGGCCGCATTCGCTCCGGGTCCTGCTCCACCACCACCTCAATGCCGGCAATCTCAATCAGCTTCTGCAAAATCGCCTCAATCTTTACCGGTTGGCCAGAGCAAATCAGATACGTTTCGCCCGGTTTCCCACTTTCAGCCAGCAGCTCATAAGCCCGAACCACGTCCCGCACATCAGTAAAATCGCGCATCGCTTCCAGATTGCCCACCATCATCCGGTTGGGACGCTTTTCAGCTTGAATCTCGGCCAGCTGGCTGGCAAAATCGGGCACCACAAAACCCAATGATTGGTGCGGACCGATGTGGTTAAACGGCCGTGCCTCCACCACCGGCAGTTGATACCGGTGCCAATAAAGCGGCACCAGCTGCCCCGCCGCCCACTTGCTAACGCCATACGGATGATTCGGCGCGGGCAAACTGTTTTCAGTAATGGGCATCTCATCCGGTTGAATCTCCCCATAAATTTCAGCACTGGTCACGATAAGCACCCGCGGACGGCCGTAGCCCACCACCGCCTGCAATAAATTTGCCGTACCCACGCTGTTCACCGCCAAAGTCAGCCCCGGCTGCTGCCAGGAACGCGCTGGATACGCTTGTCCCGCCAGATGATACACGACGTCCGGTTTGGCTTGATTTACGGCCGCTTCCAGCGCCCCCACGTCCAGCAAATCACCCGGAATAGGCGTCACATGCTCATCTTGCTGCAAAGGCTGATGGCTGGTCGCCTCATGCACCAATGAAAAAACATCATGCCCTGCCGTCACCAGATTTTTAACCAGATGGGACCCGGCAAATCCAGTCGCCCCCGTGATGAAAATACGCATACACATCCTCTGCTTGTTTGGGAAAAGATTGGCCATCAAACGTGACCAGCCACATTATACCTGCCAAACGACCATCGGCTAAAGATCAACCGGGTAAGTCTCAGGTTGAAAACGGGCAAACCCTAAGTATAATTCCCCTCATGAATGCGGCCCTACATACCATCACCCAAACGCTGGCAGCGGATTTAGGTTCGCAACTGGAAGCAATTTTTCTTTTTGGCAGCCAGGCAGCCCAGCAGAGTCAAACGGCCGTATCTGATACCAACCTCCTGCTCATCACCGCCCCAGGCGCGAATATCCACAAAATTCGTGACACCTTTTTCCCCCTATGGCAGCAGCACAAAGCGCTGCTTAAACGAGCGCCACTCGTCGCCAGCCGGGATGCGTTTAAGCGCCATCTACAGCTCAACCCACACCTGGCGCTGAACCTGCTTCAGCACGGCCAGCAGCTGGCCGGGGGTCCCATGCCCGATGGCTATTTTCGCACCCGCGTTAACCCGGCAGAAGTGTACGCCCATCTGGCGCAGCAGCTGCTGGACGCCTCCACGGCCCTCAGCCAAACCAGCGATGCCCAGGCAGAGACACTGCTCAACCGCCTGGCGCGCCAGGTAAGCAGCCAGCCACTAAAACAAACAGAAACGGCCGTTACCCAGTTCAACCGCGTGCAGCAGGCATTAACGGCCGTGATCAACCAACTGCCCGCCGCCCAAAAATGGCACAAAGCCGCCCAAACCGGCCCTACCTCCCCCGCCATCCCTGGTTTGCAGGCAATTTACAACGAAAACAACAAAAATATTTTTGTTTTTAACCAGCTCGCTCCCACCCAGGTCAGCCGCATCAACTGGCAATCGCTGGCCCAGCAGCTGCCGCAATCAAACGACGCCTTACACATCACCACCGTGGCCCAATTTTGCTTGATGGCCCTCTACGACAAGGCGCTGGATATGCGCTTCAACAAATACCAGCACAAATGGGGCATCCACTTTTTGCCCCTGCTCACCCCATCGAGCCGCCAAATTTTGCGCCAGGCAGCGCGCACGCCTTCATACATTTTGGTCGATGCCCTGCCCCACAGCTTCCTCACCGCCGCCAACGCCAATGATGAAACGCTGCACAAGCTCATTCACGACTACCAAAACAAGATGCTCAACGTTCAGCTTGAAAATGAACTTCTCTTCCGCCTCGGCCTAATCCCGGCTAAATTTGTGCCGCCAGAACCTTTGCCAGAACGAGACGTTCCGGCTAAAAAACGGCTGGACGCCATCTTCCAGCACCTGGAATGGTGGGCCGATTTTTACCAAACCGCCCTGCAAGTCCAAACGTGATTTTGCCCCTCGCTAGGCTCCAGTTTCGCAGTGGGCTGCGCCTGCTGCTGCTCATCACCATTATTTCTCTGATGCAGCCCGCACCGCTGCTCATCGTGCCCGGCCCAGCACAAACGGTACACACGGATCATCCCCTCGTTGGCGTACACACCCGCCTGACCGATGAGGTAGAAGAGTGGAAAATTCAGCGCAGCCTGGAGATGGTACGCCAGATGGGCTCCCCCTGGATTGTGGAGCTGTTCCCCTGGGCCTACTATCACGCCGACGACGGCGGTATCGCCTGGGACCATCCCGACATGGTGATTGAGCACGCCCACGCTCAGGGGCTGAAAGTCATTGCCCGATTGGGTCTGACGCCCGCCTGGGCCCGCCCGCCAGATACGCCGCTCAACTACCTGGACGCCACCGCCTACGACGATTTTGCCGAGTTTGCGGCCCGCTTTGCTGCCCGGTACGAGGGCAAGCTGGCCGCCATCATCGTGGGCAATGAGCCAAATTTGAGCTATGAGTGGGGCTATCGGCAGGCAACGGCCGTTGATTACGTCGATCTGCTCAAGGTGATGTACCCGGCCATTAAAGCCGCCGATCCGGACGTGCTGGTGCTGGGCGGCGCGCTGGCCCCCACCCTGGAACCGGCCGGATCGCCCTGGGGCCTCAACGACCTGGAATATCTGGACCAGATGTACGCCGCCGGCGCTGCCGACTACTTCGACGGGCTGGCGGTGCACAGCTACGGCCTCACCTTCCCCGCCCTGGCCGATCCCGGCCCGGAAATCCTCAACTTCCGCCGGGTGGAGCTGGTGCGTAACGTGATGCTGCACCACAACGACGCCGACACCAAAATCTACATCACCGAATTCGGTTGGAACGACCATCCGCGCTGGACCATGGCCGTACGCCCCGGCCAGCGCATCCAAAACACCCTCGACGCCTTCACCTACGCCGAACAGAACTGGCCCTACGTCGAGATGATCGCCATCTGGGCCTTCCGCTTCCCCGCACCAACCAAAAGCTTCATGGATTACTACACCCTCGTCACGCCCGAATTTGTAGCCAAGCCGATTTATACCGAATTGCAGAGGTTCACCGGCAATGAATGATTTTACTGTAGGGGCGGGACAGGCGGGAAACACTCTTGGCTATCACAAAACGCCTTGCCTCCCGCCTGTCTCGCCCAAATCTGCAACCATTGGGCGAGACGGTGCGGAGACAAGGCCGTTTGCTTGGACCAATTCCTTGCCGCACCGTCCCGCCCCTACCCTAGTCCGGATCGGATTCGGATCGCTTGTTAACTATGCTAAAAGCAGCTTTTGGCTAACGGCCGTTCTCCTCCTCACACTTTTTTTGCTGACCGGCTGCCAGCCAGCCGATGGCAGCTGGGAACGGGTGCAGGCAGCAGGCGTCCTGCGCGTGGGGCTGGACCCCACCTACCCGCCGTTTGAGGTGGACAACGGCAGCGGCGTCACCGGTCTGGACGTTGATTTAGCCAAAGCCATTGCCGCTGATTTAGGCGTAGACGTGCAGTTTGTCTACTTCGGCTACGACGGCCTGTACGACGCCCTGGCCACAGAACAGGTAGACGTGCTCATCTCCGCCCTGGTGATCATCCCAGAGCGGACGCGGGATTTTAGCTACAGTGAGCCGTATTTTGATGCCGGTGAAATCTTGATTGTCCCGGCCAATAACGAGACAATTGAATCGATGGCAGATTTAGGTGGCCACACCCTGGCCGTGGAGCTGGGCAGCTTAGGGCATGTGGAAGCGACGGAGTGGGCTAAACGAGTGGTAGATTTGGAAATACGGCCGTTCCCCACAGCAGATGAAGCGTTAACGGCCGTGCAGCAAGGCAGCGCCGACGCGGCCCTCACCAACGCCATCAGCGGGCGGCTTTTTGTGCGCGACCACGACGGCCTCAAGCGGCTGCCAGAGAGCGTCACCGTAGAACCTTTTGCCCTGGTCGTGCGTAGTGAAGACCGGCAATTATTGAACGTGCTCAACCAAAGCCTGGCCACCCTACAGCAGTCCGGCCAACTTGACCAAATCGAAGCCAAGTGGTTCAATCAATAATGAGCTAAACAATTCATGAAAGAAATACAAATCGATACGACAAAAATTCATGACGGGCCATCATTTCATGAGATATTCAAGGATGCCTTTGGATTTCCAGACTATTATGGTGCAAATATGGACGCCTGGGTTGATTGCATGTCTTGTTTAAGCGATCCATTGTCTGGAATGCGTAAAATCACTCTTGAACCAGGAAAGTCATTAACTATTAAGTTGTTGCAAACCGCAGATTTCATGAAGCGTTGCCCCCAACAGTTTTTGTCTTTAGTTGAATGTTCTGCATTTGTTAACCAACGCTTTCCTGAACCGCTACTTCATTTTCTTTTTGTATAACGGAATTTTTCATGAGATTGCAAGAGAATGTAGGCGAGTGATAATGACTGCACAAATCAACGATATTTTCCTGTACAAAGAAAAAGAATATGCTGTTGCAGGTATCAGTGAGGGCAACTTGTTCGATCCCGCCATGTTAAACCTGGAACCAAGAGCGGCAAGTACAAATTGTTGGAGAGGCTATCAGGCAATTTTCGCCGTCTCAGAGTCACAATTACTGCTTGCTAATCTACGCATCAACTTGTTTGAGGGATTTCAAGATTATCAGCGGAAACAAGGCCCGCCGATAAATGATTGTGCACCAGCAGCCTCATCCACAAAAAATGACGAATTTATTGAAAGGCTCTTCAATAACCATTATGAAGGAATAAATTATCCATTGGATTATAGCGGAGGGTTGCTAATTGCTGATGGATTTCTTTCCGAATTATATGTGCATATGGGCTTTCATCCTGCCTGGAAATATACAGAAGTTATTGAAATAATTTTTGAAAATGGTGTTCTCGAAAAAATTACAGACAGATCTCAAAAAATGCAGGAAATTCGTAGCAAATTTGCAGAGTTTCGCAGCAAAGAAAGACCTTCAGGTAAGTTCGAAATGCCGAGCGAGGGGCAAATCCGTGAATTTGTTGAGCGCGCTTTTGACCGTTCCTATAAAATCTAGCAGGAAATTAAGCAAAGCAGTTTTTCAAAGCTGAAAAAGGCTAATATGAACAAGCGAAAGAGCAAATGGTAAAAATCAACTTTTACTCACAAACATTAAAATTACGAGCCGTTACTCTGTTGTTTTTCAGTCTGCTTCTGGGCATGTTTGTTAGGCCAGGTTCGGCCGCAGCCCAAACAAAGTCGTTTTACTGGGAGCGATTTGATGTGGAGATGACGCTGCTGGAAAATGGCGATATCCAGGTGGTCGAGACGCAAGTGCTCAACTTCTCTGGCGAGCCGTTTACCTTTGGCTATGGCGCCATCCTCACCGGCAGCGCGGGCAACAACGACAACATCACCGACATTTCCCTGCGTGAAGGCGACCTGATTTACCAGGAGTCCGGCAGCAACGCCCCCGGCACGTTTGAGGTCAGCCGCTCGCGCGACGAGGTGCGCATTGATTGGTACTTTGAGCCGGCGCTGGGGCGGCGCACCTACACCTTCAGCTACACGGTGGAAGGTGGCGTTATCGTCGGCACGCCGGATGAAGGCAGCGGCGACCAGATTTTCTGGAAGGCGATCCCTTCGGACCATCCCGGCCGTATCCAGGACAGCACCGTCACCATTCGCCTGCCGGAAGGTGTGGAGCCGCAGCGCTACATCGACGACGGCACCTATTTGGTTGAAGGATTGGCGGCAGGGAATGCTAATCTGGTGGAGACAAGCGTGAGTGGGAACGGCCGTATCATCACCTACCGCCTCACCCAACCACTCCTGCCCGGGCAGGCGTTTGAAGTCCGCGTCCAGTTCCCCCACGGCATCCTGGACATTCCTACCCCCAGTTGGCAGGCACGGCAGCAAAACGCCGACGTCTACGGCCTCATCGGGCTGGCGCTGTCAGGGCTGCTCTTCGTGGGCGGTCCGCTCACCGTGCTGGGCCTGTGGTATACACGCGGCCGCGACCCGGAAACCGGCCTCGTCGTGCCCGACTATTTGCCAGAGCCGCCGTCCAACCTGCGCCCGGCGGTGGTGGGCACGTTGGTGGATGAAAAAGCCGACATGCGCGACATTATCTCTACGCTGGTGGATTTGGCGCAGCGCGGCTACATCACGATTAGCGAAAACAAGGCCAAAAACCATGTCTTTACGCTGGTAGATAGTGACAAGAGCGGGTTACGGCCGTATGAAGCCCAATTCCTCCGCGATTTCTTTGGCAGCAAAACAGAGCGCAAGCTGTCTGAGCTGCGCTATAAATTCGCCAGCAAGCTGCCCAAACTGCGCAATATGCTCTACGACGAGCTCCTCAGCGAGGGCTTGGTCGATCGTTCGCCAGACAAGGTGCGCACCACCTACGTTGCCGTAGCCGTGTTGATCGGCGTTGTGGCTGTGGGCGCTTTTATTGCCCTGGTGGCCATCTTGCCTGAAGAGGCGTCCTATGTCGGCTGCTGTGGTGCGGCGGCGTTGGGACTGACGGCGCTCTTTACGGGCATCGTTGGGCGGTTCATGCCCAACAAAACAGCCAAAGGCGCCGAAGAAAAAGCCAAGTGGGATGCCTTCCGCAACTATCTGAAAAACATCGAAGAATATCAGGATATGGAGCAATCCGGCGAGCTGTTTGAAAAATATTTGCCGTACGCCACCGCCTTTGGCCTGGACCGCACCTGGATTCGCAAGTTTGCCACCGTGCCCCACACGCCGATTCCGCCATGGTATCATCCGTATGGCTACGGCCGTCCCATTTACCACGGCAGCAGCAGGCCAACAGGTACAAGCGGCAGCGGCGGCACCGCCCCCTCACTGCCCAGCCTGGATTCGGCCGCGTCGGGCATGGCCGGCGGCCTGGAATCGATGTCTTCCGGGCTGACGCGGATGCTTAACAGCACCGCTTCCACCATGCGCAGCGTACGCTCGACCAGCAGCAGCGGCAGTTCCGGCGGTTTCAGCGGGGGCTTTAGCGGCGGCAGTTCCGGCGGTGGTGGCAGTCGAGGGTTTGGATAAGATTATGGGCAGAACACTTGGACTTATTCTCATCGCTGGCGGCACACTCGTCGGCATTATTGTAACGGTGCTGATGGTCGTTTATCGTGGCGAAGGCCGGCTGACCGCTGGCGGCATGGCGCTGGGCATCACCCTGGGCTTTTTGGTGCTGGTGCTGCCGCAGTTGGGCTTTGGCGCGTTTCTCTTTTGGAAAGGTGGGCAGGATGCGGCCGTTTCCGCCCGCGCCCAAGAACAACGCCAGCTGCTAGACATGGTTAAAACACGCGGCCAAATTGCCATCAGCGATCTGGTCATCGAGCTAAACAGCAGCCGCGAGGTGGTGCAGCAAAACTTATACCAACTCGTGGGCATGGGGCTGTTTTCCGGCTATGTAAACTGGGATGAAGGTATGTTATACTCTCGCCAGGCAACTGAACTGCATCAGCTTAACAAATGCGAACATTGTGGTGGCGAGCTAGAGCTGGCCGGGAAGGGCGTCATTCGCTGCCCCTTCTGCGGTACAGAGTATTTTTTGGAATCGTAATGTTTTACCAACAGAGTTGTTTCTCAAAAAGAAATGGGACACAGATTATCACAGATGAACACAGATTTTTTCCTTATCTGTGAAAATCTGTGTTTATCTGTGTCCAAAATATTAAGAAGGAATAACTCTAATTAACTCAGCAAGAGAGGCGACCCAATATGAAAGAACAAATTTCTGATTTATTTGACAAAATCCAGGGCGAATCAACCGGCCTGGGCAATTTGTTGAGCAAGATTCCTGGCCTGGATGGCTACATGGAGCGCAGCCGCCGGCGTGAAGCCGACCAGCTTTTGCGCAAAACGATTGCTGACCGGCTGGAAGGCAGCCGCTTGCAGCTGGGCAGCGCCAGCGAGGAATTAAGCCGCGACATCATCAAGGCAATGGACCATGCCGAGCCGTTGGGTCGTGTCGATACCCGGCTGATGGGGCTGATTGGCAAGGTGAAGGACGCGCCCCAGGGCTACGCCGGTTTCTTCGACGCCATCAAGGTGAAGGAAGAAGATTTGGCCCGCATTTACGCCTTTGATGAAAATATGTTGAATTATGCTGACCAGATTGCGGCAGGAACGGCCGTCCTAGAAAAAGCCGTCGTCGATGATGGTGACATCAGTGGCGCCATCCGCGAACTGGACAGCACGCTCAAAGAAGCCAACACCACCTTCGACGGCCGCGACGAAGTCATCAAAGGCATCGGCGAATCAGCCGCCACCGACGACCTAAAAGGTGAATATTAATCAAAAATAGAAACCGCAGATTTCGCAGATTACACAAATGATAATTAAAATCTGCGTAAATCTGTGTAATCTGCGGATTATTCCAAGGAGATTGACTCATGGCAAAAGTTTTTGATCGCGTAGCAATTGATTCCTGGCTTCGAGATGAAGTTGTGCGGAAATTCCCGCCCGGTGGACTGGGTGACATTAAGTTAGGCTCGCCCTGTATTGTGAATCCGGGGGAAACGGCCGTTTTCGTGCGCAGTGGTGAAGCAATGGGCACCTTCGAGCCCGGCACCCATGTCCTGACCACCGCCAACGTTCCCTTCCTCATGGATTGGGTCGAAAAAGGGCTGTTTGGCGGCAAAAATGTGTTCACCGCCGATGTGTATTATGTAAAGACCACTGACCTCACCATGAAATGGGGCACCACCCAACCCATCATCATTGAGCACCTCAACCGCTCTCCCGGCGCCAGCGCTATCGTGGGCAACGGCACCTACGTCGTGCGCGTGAAAGAGCCGTGGCGCTTCCTCAACGCCATGGACGCCTTCCGCGAGAGCGTGCGCCAACCCCAGCTAAAAGACCGTCTCGATCCCAAGCTGGCCATCATGATGCAAGACAAAATGAGCGAGCTGGCCATCGCCAAGAATTTAGGTCCGGCGCAGCTGCAATCTTTCTCGCAAGACCTCAACGAGCTGCTCATCGGGCTTCTCCAGGCAGAATTTGACGCCCTGGGCATGGTTTTGGTCGATTTCAACATTCGTATGGGGCTGCATCCCAAATCATTGGAAGTGGTCACCAACATGGGCTACGGCACCAGCTACACGCAAAAGCAGCAGGCGGATGCCTTTGTGGACGCTGCTAACAACCCCGCAGGAGGTGGTATGGGTGAAATTGGATTTGGCGCAATGGGGATGGCTGCGATGCAAAGCATGCAGCAGCAACAGCAGCAACAACAGCCGCAGCAAGCACAGCAGTCGCAAGCCGCTCCGGCTGGCGAAAGCGCCGGCATGCCCGACGTGATGACGCCACAGCAAGCAGCCGAAATTTTGCAGGTTTCTTATGAAGACGTCGTCGCCGCCATCGAAGCCGGTGACCTAAAAGCGCGCAAAATCGGCAACGCTTACCGCATCAGCAAAGCCAACATGGAAGAGTTTCTGGCCGGTTAGAGTTGATTTTGTCATGCTGAGTGCAACGAAGCATCCCTAGTACCAAAATACAGTGAATCCCTTGCGCAAAGATTTAGACTGTGCCGGCTGGGGGTTTTAGGGATTCTTCGCCAAAAGCGGCTCAGAATGACAATTTGAAACATAAACAAAAAGCCAGGTTGCTCTGATCCAATTTCTAGAGCAACCTGGCTTTTGTACATTGCGCTAAACCTCAGCTTAAACAACAATTCGCAGGAAGAGGACTTCGCCAAAGAGATTGCCGCGGTCGTCGCGCATTTTCCAGTCGCCAAAGTAGGTGCCGCGCCGGGTAGGGGCTGTTTGCTGGATGGAGATTTCCACTTCTTGCCCTGGGGCTGCGGCAGGTAGGGGAATGCTGCGCTGATTGGTCATCGGTGTACCTTTGACAAAGACCAGCCGGAAGCCTTCGCCCCACGGCCGTTCCCCCGTATTCCTTACGCGCCACGTTTTGGTAAACGTCTGTCCCGGTGACATCCGCGTGTCGTCGGGGATCGTCACATCGGCCACATAAACGCCGTTGCTGGGACGATTATCCTCTGAAATGATGCGGGTGAAGATGAAGTCGCCAAACAAATTGCCACGCTCATCCTGCAAACGCCAGTCGCTAAAATAAACGCCCGGCTGTAAAGGCACGGTAAATTCAATAGAGAGATTGCCTTCCTGGCCCGGGGCCAAATTTGGCAGCGACTGCGTAATCTTTTTTGTCATCGCCGTACCATCTACAAAAACCAGCTTGTAGCGGCTATCCCAGGCCACATTTCCTGTATTTTTTACGCGCCACGTCTTCACAAACGTCGAACCCGCTTGCAGGCGCGTATCGTCCGGAATATTAACATCGGCGATGAACTGGATGTTTGGTGCCGGCGACGGTTGAGGTGGCTGTGGGTCTGGCGGCGTTGGTTCAGGTTCCGGGTCCGGTGGGATTGGTTCAGGCTCGGGCTGCGGCGGCGTAGGGTCTGGTTGGGGATCAGGCACCGGAGGCTGCGGCGGGCTGTCAATTTCCGGCACGTCGATCTTGCCGCTGCCCTCTGGCACCGCAAAACGGTGCTTGAGCGTGAAATCGGTCACTGGCTTAATAAGCTGCTGGGCTTTATTGGCAATGCCGCCAAAATCGGGGCCAAGGTACCAGATGGCTGCTCCTTCAATCTCAGGAAAACGGGCGTACAGTTCGCCCACCTTGCGAATGTCTTTAAGCGCTTTTTCTGGCCCCGGCACGCTGTTGAGCGTCCAGCCCCATTCGGTAATGTGCACCCGTGGCCGAGGAATGTTGTGTTTATCGCACACCTGGAACAGATATTGAAAACGGCCGATCTTAAAAGGAAACTCGTGCAAAATGTCGCTTTCAATGTAGCTGTACTCATGCAGGGCGACGGCGGCTTGCTGCGGCCGTTTCCCGCACAGCTCCAAATATTTCAACATCCCCGGCGTTTCCCAGCAGCCCGGCTCCGGCTCGCCGCTGGACCAGGCAAACAGCGTCACCTTGTAACCATCCCGATGCGCCAGGTTGGCTATGTGGACGGCAAACCGGCCCAGCCAATCGCACAAATCTTTATCCACCTCGTTAATTGGCTCCAGCCAGACCCGCTTCTTGTCAAACTCCGGCGGGAGTTTGGCAACCGTTTTGCGCCAATGTTTTTCCGCCCCGCCTTCCGGATCGTTTACGTATTTGGGATCTTTGTACGGTGGCACGTCGTAATCATAACCGTCGTTAATACCCCGTGTGCTGAGGCGGTAGACAAGCACGTGCGGGACGTTGCTTTTCTTCATCAGCTCCTGAGCCTCAAAGATGGGGCCGTAATGATCAACGGATTTGAGGCAAAACGGAATGCCTGCCTTATCCAGAGCGCGCATCCAGTCACCAATGCCAGACGGGTTGCCGCCCGGTCCGGTGTGAAAACCAATTTTGTTGGGGACTTTGACCATGTTGCCTCCTGCTGATTCAAGGGCAGCGCGTGGTGCTGGGGAAGACGGCCGTTCCGCCGCACCACCACCAAAAAGAGAAACGATTCGCTTGAGAATTGTCTGAATGATTGAGATCATGAGTAGCCAGAGAATATACAACTAGAGAAGAGATTGTCAATGAAGCGGCAAAATCGTTTGGAGTACACGATGAGGCCTGAGCCTGTCGAAGGCCGGCCTTCGACAGGCTCAGGCCTCGTTTCGCGTTCATGAGCTAACGGCAAAAATCCGGCCAACTGTAAGAATCGGTTGCTGACAAACCTACCAGATTACTTGGAGCGCCTCTGGCTTACGGAAAACAAGCCCTTGCGGTTTGGCGGCACGGACCGCAGCTTCCGTCCCCAAAAGCTGCACACTTGGTAAACGCACCAAAACCTGCTCCACAGCAAGCTGGGCTTCCAGCCGGGCCAGATGGAGCCCCAGGCAAACGTGCGGTCCCTGGGCAAAGGCAACATGTTCACGCAGATTGGGCCGCAGCGGGTCAAATTGGTCCGGCTCAGCGAAAACGGCCGCATCACGATTGGCCCCGCTGAGCGAAACACGCACCAGATCGCCTGCTGCGATATTGGCGTTGCCCAGTCGGGTATCCTGCGTGGCATACCGGTCCACCACACCGGCCGCCGGCTCCAGCCGCAGCGTCTCTTCGATGACGGCGGGTAAAAGCGTGCTATCCTCGCGCACGCGCTGAAGCCATTCTCGATTCGTCAGCAAAAAGTAGAGGGCATTAGCAATCATCCCTTCCGTCGTTTCAATGCCGCCAAAGAGCAAAACGGCCGCATTCGACACAATCGCCTCGTCAGACAGACCCTGGGACGCCCCGCTGGCCGCTGCCAGCAAATTGGCCTCCGGCTCGCGCTGCAAAGATGGCAGCAGTGTCTCGCGCAAAGCGGCAAAAGCAGCCCGTCCTTCTTCACTGACCGGCTCGCCGGCCGTCACCTGGGTAACAGCGTTGACAATCGTATCGTACCAGCCGAGAACGGCCGTTTCCACCACACCCTCCAACCCCAACGCCGTCATCATCGTTTTGACGGCTACGGGACCGGCAAATTCGCGCCGCAGCTCCGCCTCGCCTTTTGGCGCAAGCTCAGCCAAAAGTTGGGCGATGTGTTGGACAACCGGCTGGCGAAAGCGGTTGTGTACGGCCGCACGGCGAAACGGAGCATCAAACGGCCGTCGCTGCCGCAAATGTTCCTCGCCGTCTAAAGACAACATGCTTGGTCCCACCACCTGCGCCGTAGAAAAACCGGGATGATCGACCGTGTACGTTTGGGCATCGCGCATCACGGCAGTGGCCAGATCGTGCCGCGTCACCAGCCAGGCGTTAAGTGCCGGCAGCCAGCTCACCGGCTCCACCGCCCGCAGCCGGTGCAAAACGGGATGCACATCGCTGGCCAGTTCTGCAATCGTTATTTTTGCGCCAAGCGGAAAATCTGCGGGATCAGGCATCGTTTAACGCTTCCTGCCACAGAGGCAGCACGGCCGTTTCCGCCACGCCTTCCTGCAACATCCAGCCTAGAAAGGTGCCACAGTCATAGCAAAATTGTTCGCTGTCGCTCTGGTTGATGTGGGACGGCCGTTGCCACACCACATCGACACGTTCCGCCGGGGCAAACAGTAGAATCGCGTCGTGCAGCAGCGCTTTCATCCCCGAGATGTGGACCGAAATCGGATTCTCCGAATGGACCACGTACCGGTTTACCAAAGCAAAGCCCGCTTTTTGCAGGGCCACCGTCAGCGCTGCCCACCCTTTGGGATTCCAATGATGAAAGGTGAAAATGAAACGGCCGTTTTCCTCCTTCAACACCCGGCGGCACTCTGCAAAAATGCCCGTCATCAGCTCCGTGTAGCGGCTTTCGCTGTCCAGCTGGTGCGGGTCCACGGCCGATTCCCGCGTGTCATATTCCCAGTCGGCAGCATCCGGCAGCAAATGCCGCAACCAGACGCGAAAAAAGGCCGCCAGATCGCTGTACTGCACGCTATCAAAATACGGCGGGTCGGTCA
>PABI01000076.1 GCA_002699125.1 Anaerolineaceae bacterium | reverse complement strand
TTCGCCCTCAGCGCGGCGCAGGCGGCTGGTGAGGATGAAGCCGTCGCCAACGGTTTCTTGCAGAACGATGCTGTTTTGGCTGGCCGTGCCGTGCAACTCGCCCCAGCGCGTGAGCCAATCGCCGCTGAGCGTTTGCCACTCGCTCCAATTTGTTTGGTTAAAGGTTTGCCGCCAGAGGGGCTGCCCATCAGCAGAAAAGAGATTAAGTTCGGCCCAGGCGGTGTGCGGGGCCAGCCAGCGCAGCGGTGGGTAGCTGGCCAGCTCCATTCGGCCTGTGGCCGGTTGTGTACCGTACAGGCCAACCTGGCTCCCCGGACCAATCTGCGGGCAATCGATGCCGATGTGCCGCTCGGGCACGTTGGCGATGCAGCGGCCATTGATTACTTGAAGGGATACGGCCGTTTCCTCCCCCATCGCCCAAAAATAAAGCAAGATCAGCAAGCTGTTGACCAGCCAAAACCAACGTCGACGCATGGCTTCTATTTTAGGCGGATTGCCACCATCAGGGTAATGTCGTCAAACTGGGGGGCATCCCCCACAAACTGGCTGACCGCCTCGGTGATGGCAGCCTGGCAGGCCGTGGCCGACCCATTGGTGGTTTGCTCGGCGATGGCCAGCATACGATCCTCGCCAAACTCTTCTTGCCGGCTGTTTTGCGCTTCCGGCACGCCGTCGCTGTACAGGATCAGGCTTTCGCCCACGCCAATTTCTATAGTTGCCTGCTGCCATTCCAGCGCTTCAAATATCCCCAGCGGGATGCCCGTTTTGGCCAGACTTTTTGTTTCGCTGCCGATGAGGTAGGTGGGATTGTGTCCGGCGTTGGCGTAGGTGAAACGGCCGTTTTCTAATTCCAGCACGCCATAAAACACCGTTACAAACTGGTCCGATTCCGTATCGCTGAGGATGCGTTCGTTGGCCAGTTGCAGCGCCTTGCCCGGCTCGTTGGGGAACTGCATGGCGTAGGTGCGAATGAGCGTGCGGCTGAGCGCCATGTAAAGCGCGGCCCCGGTGCCCTTGTCGGCCACATCTGCCACGATGAGTCCAAGACGGCCGTTGTCCAACGGCACAAAATCGTAAAAATCGCCCGACGTTTGCCGCGCCGGAATGAGCGTGGCGGCAAAATCCCAGTTGGGATGCTGCGGAATCTTATTGGGCAAAAAGCTTTGCTGAATGCGCCCGGCCAAGGCTAGTTCTTGGGCCATCTTCTGGCGCTGCAATGTTTCCTGGTACGTTTGTGCCCGGTACAGCGCCGAACCGATCTGGCTGGCCAGCTCTTGCAGCGTGGGCAGCACCTGTCTGGGCGTGCGCTGTGAAGGCGTCCGCTGCAAATAAAGCGCGCCCACACATTGCACCGTTTCGCCTGCGCCGGAAACGAGAATTTTCAGCAAAAAACGATGGCCGGAAGGCTCTTTCTGGCCTGGCAGCCGCACGTCTCGATCGACCAGGCTGGTTTCTTCGGCGTCGCGGATGCGCTGCCAGTGGGTTTCTGTGACGGGTGGCCAGTTGTGAGCGGCCGTTTGCCAGGTAAAAGGTGGCCAGGCAGGTTCTTTGCCGTTGGGAAGCTCAGCAAAGAGGTGCACCACCAGATGATCGCTGGGAAACAGGCCGGGCAAATGCTGGGCCAGGATTACTTCCAGTGTGGAACCATCGGCCGGCGCGATGATCAATTCCTGGCCGAGATTTTCTAGCGTGCGCAGCTCTTTGCTACGGGTTTGGGTCAAAAGGTTGAACTGGCTCAAAAAGTAAGCCAGCATGTTGGTGAACGCGACGGCCAGACAAAGCGAAATGAACAGCGCCAGGTTTTGGGCATCGTAAACCAGCGCCAGCGGCAGGGCAAACGGCACGGTGAGCAGCGAAAGCAAAACGCCGCTGCCAATTAACTGAAACAACGTTTGCCGGTTTAAAGTTTGTCCACTCTGGATGGTTACACTCCAGGTCGGCAAAAAATAGATGATGATGGGCAACATGGCCAGCGCCAGGACGCTCCAAACGGCAGGCAGCCAGTCGGCAAAACTGCTTGCCTGGAAGGGGTAGGTACCACCAATGGATGTGTAAACGAATCCGGCGACCAAGAGGAGCAAGATAGAAGTTCCACTCGCCTGAACAAAGTTGTTGAGGGCAAAAAGATAAGGGAGGTTTTGCTGGCGATCTTGCCGGCCGGTGCGTATGGTTGAGCTTAAGGCCACGACCCAAATGATCCACAAGGCGCTGGGGCCGAAAACGAGCAGCAGCGTCATGCTCAACAGGTTGGAGAGGGAGGTGGAGAAGGGAAGTGTCAACTCTTCTGTAAGTGAAATGGGGAGAATGAACGGCCGTTGATCAAGCTGTGAAATCAGCAGCAGCAAAAAGAGCAGAATGCCCCAGTTTTCCAGCAAAACCGACCAATCGGTGACCCACCACAACCAGACCGTGCCGGCGACAAAAAAGGGAAGCAAGAGATAAAAATAAGTCATCGCCACAACGGCCGTTTGTTGTTGGGCCGGTGGTTGCTTTTCGAGGTCAGGAAACAGTTTGTAGGTAAGCCGGCGCAGATAGTTGGTTAGTTGATGCATGTTATCCTAGCAGCGGAATGGTGTTGAGGATAAAGTGAACAAAGATGGGCAAGATCAGGCTGTTTGTCCGCTTGTAAAGATAGCTCATCAACAGACCAAAGGCAAAGCTGAAGGTCATCCATGCAAGCGCGGCAATAACGGGATAGCCGGGCCAGAGCAGGAGCAGTTGGGTGGCGTGGCGCAGGGCAAAAAATCCGGCGGAGATGAGCATGGCCCGGTTGAAATTCAGGCGTTTTTCCAGCGTCCCCTGCATGTAGCCACGATAGAACAACTCTTCACCCACGGCCGCCCAGAGGAAGATCATCACCATGTAGGCGGTTTGGATCGTAGCCGGGTCACTGTTGAGACGAGCAGCGGCCGTTTCATACATAGCCATCAGTGCGGCGCCAATATCTACGGCGGTCTCCCCCGGACTGCCAAATAGATTGGGTACCAACAATCCCAAAAACAGCCCGCCGACAACTTGAATCAATACGGCCGCAGCGATCCCTGCCAGCCAGTGCCACCAGCGCACGGCCCGCAGGCTGCCAAAGCGGTACGTTTTGAGCGCCAGTGGAATGGCCAGGGCCAGCACTGCCTGCACCACAAAGAAGGGAGCCCAGGGCAAAACACTGTTTTCTAGGGCGGCGATGAGGGTGAGGCATACGGCCGTAAGCAAAACACCATTCACAGAAAGCAGCCAGTTACGCATCATCCACCTCCAACAAAAAAGCCGAGGCTCACTAACAAGCCCCGGCTCCCACAAATAACGATCAGGCGTCAATTGTAAATCGTTAGTCGTAAATCGTCATACCCAATCATCCGGTTCGGCCGTTGGCTCATCGGGGAAGGTGCCCTCCAGATTGATCCAGGCCAGCTCCAGCGCCACGGCCCGAAAGCCGTCATGGTGCAGCCGCTCCTGCCACAGCGCTTTTTCCTGGTCGCGCGGGTCCACATTGCTATCCACGCCGCGGATGTTGTCCGCCAGCGTGTCACCAAAAATGTTGCCGCCGATGCTGTCTTCCACCTTGTCTGCCAGACGGTCCTTCAGGTCGCGCCGTGCTTTGCTTTTGCCTTCGTCTAGCTCGCGCTGGAGTGCGACTTTAGCTTCAGTCCAGTTCATGCGACTAAAGCTGTGGATAAGCTGCTCGCGCGACATCGTTTTGAGGCGACTCATCACCTCTTCACCACTGATCCAGGTGTCGAACTTTTCGCCCGTTGGGTGCGGGTAGCGCACCTGAATCTGGTCGCTAAAATCATGGCGCATCTTGGCCCCGGCGCAAAATTGGATGAAGATGGTCATCGGTGCACTCCTTAAAAAGTAATTTAACGCAGAGATGCAGAGGCGCAGAGAAAAATAAGAATCTTTTTAATCTGCGAAATCTGTTGCTGTTTGATCTTGAAGAATAAGATACACGCGACGGCCGTTTTCCACAAAGCCTAATTTTTCTGCCACGCGCAAACTGGCCTGGTTTTGCTCGCCGCAGCTCCAGACGGGGATACGGCCGTTCCCCTGTAACCATTGGGCCACGTGTGCCGCTGCGGCGGCTGCCAACCCGTGACCGCGCCAGTCAGGCAGTGTGAAGACGCCAATGTCGCCGTACCCTTCTGTGAGCGCATAATTTTGGGCGATGGCTACAAGCTGATCGTTGATGATGGCTCCGGCAGCGGCCGTTTGGTGCAGCAGATGTTCTGGATTGGGACCACGCAGTTCTGGAGGTGCGGCTTGAAGCAAGGGAAGATCGTCTGCGGTGAGCAGGCGGACATCGGACTGGTTTAGTAAATTGGCTGGCGGTGGCTGGGTGAGAATGTGGTAAACATCACCCTGCTGGCGCACGGGGCAGCCCATTTGCTCGGCTAGCAGCAGAGCCACTTCCTCGGCCAGTTCGGTGGCGACGTTGACGCAGAACCAGTCAGGGATGCGAGGCATGAGGTTGGCGATTTGCCGGGGATTGTGGCCAAAGACCATCGGTTCACCGGGGCAGCCGGGGTCTTCGATGACGGCCGTTTCAAACCCGTCATTTGACAACCCCACCGCGTAAGCCCGCGCCGTGCCCCACCGCAAATGGGCTCGCGAGATCACCGTTTGTGGACCATCTGGCAGGTGCTGTGCCAGCAGTTGGCACTGTTTCTTTGACAAGGGTTCAATCATTTTGGAGGTGTAGGGCGAGCCAGTTGGTGAGAAGGTCTCTTGTTTGGCCAAAGCGTTGAACAACTGGCTCGCCCCTACTTTTCACTTTTTACTGTTCACTTCTGCAGATGGCAAGGCACACTGCGGCGTACTCCCCGGCAGCCGATACCGATTCTCTGCCACCCAGCGGTAGGCCCAATCTTGCAGTTGGCGGATGCCAGGGAGAAAGTAGAGGTAGGTAAACGGCCGTATCCACCAACAATACCGCATCGCCCGATTCACCGCCTCGGCTCCGCCGGTCAGACGGCCGTCTTCATCCACAAACCAGACCTGCGTCATGCCGTCATCATCAGTCAAACCTAGGGCAGACATTTGTTCCGGGATGGCTTGCCAGGGCTGTGGTTTGATACGGCCGTTGGTCCACGACTCCACGAGCCGTGCTGACTTGTCTCAAAAACCGCAGTCGCCGTCGTAAATCAGCAGCGGAGGGGAATAGTACTCAATTTCCATATGTTTATTGTAGCTGACTCGCATTTCTTTTGAAACATCCTGACAGGAACAGGAAGGCTCAATAATCCCGACGAAATTGGTGGAAAGTACTTTGAATTACATGACTTTTTTCTACTAACAATCGACCGGGGCACACTACAATCATGGAAAATGGTCGAGCTTTGAGAAAGGAATCGTCAACATGAGTGGGATGACAGTAATCATTATTAACCTGGCCCTGGTTTTTTATTCGATTGGCGTTTGGAGTGAGCGTTTTGCCGGCCGTTTAAAGGTAT
The DNA here is from genome assembly GCA_002699125.1 of Anaerolineaceae bacterium. Taxonomy (GTDB): domain Bacteria; phylum Chloroflexota; class Anaerolineae; order Promineifilales; family Promineifilaceae; genus Leptofilum. The sequence goes on along the minus strand of PABI01000076.1, from coordinate 37,072 downwards.
GGCACCTGGCTTTCTTTTGGCTGGGCATTGTTTGCGACACCTGGGGCACCGGCCTGATGTTTGAGATGGTAGGGGGGCTGACCTATGATGTGCATGGCATAAGCGGCCTGGCGGCCATCATCCTGATGTTTATCCATGCACTGTGGGCCACGGCCGTTTTACTAAGGAAGGATGAAAACGCTATCCGGAATTTTCACAAATTCAGCGTTGCCGTGTGGGTGATTTGGCTGATTCCTTATTTTAGCCCAATGGTGTTCCAGATGGCTGGCGCCGCCTGATAGGTGGTCATTCTATCTTAGCCGCGCGCACCGCGGGGGCGGCCAGACTGTACGCAAACCAGTCTGGTAAAGCATCGGCCAGGGCGGGAATGCCGTCTACTTCAATCAAATTTTCTCTCAGCGCGTCATCAAAAGTGAACCGCCCCAGCCAGATTTGGAAAAACGCGGAGAGATCCGCCGTGACCAGCAAATCGAGATCAAACCCGGGATCGGTCAGGCAAACGGAAACATCTTCTTTGCTGAGCAGGAGCCAGAACGTTTCGTACTTTGCCCCTTGAAAATCGAAGCGTACCACCACCCGCTCTTCAGGCAGTTCTTCTACGCAGACGCGGCTGCGCATCCACCACATTAGCAGAACCGGGTCCAGTTCATCTTCTTCTGGTTCCTCGAACGCCCAGCGTGCCCCCCATACCAGCAGCGAATTGATCACCGATTGCAGCTCCTGGCCGGCTTCGGTGAGGTAGTAGGCAGTGCGTTTACGGCCGTTCGCCAGGTCCACCTTTTCCACTAACTCCATGCGCTCCAATCTGCGCAGCCGTTCCGCCAGCAGCCCGCGTGAAATGCCGGGCAAGCCGCGCTCCAGCTCATTGAAGTGACAGGTTCCTGTGAGCAAATCCCGCACGATCAACAACGTCCACCGGTCGCCCAAAATCTCGACCGCTTTGGCGACAGGGCAATATTGTCCATATTTATACATAAAGGCACTCCGTTGTTAGTCCAGCAACTGTTATCTCTTGTAGACACAGTCTACATTCTAGGGCAAAGTGCCGACCAGTTCAATTTTTGAACTATTCGATCCGACGCTGGCTTGTTAATCTGAAGCGGACCCGTGATTTTGATGGGCTACGGCCGTTTCCTAACCCAACAAAAAGGATAAGTGACAAATGACAGCTTCTACTCAGTGGCAATTGGCGCGCGACTCTGCTAAAAGATATCAAACTGTGCTAACGCCAGCTATCCTTGGTCCCTTTGCCCGGGCGCTGGTTGAATTTGCTTCTCCGCAGAAGGGTGAGTGGATTGTGGACGTGGGCTGTGGAACAGGCGCTGCCGCTCGGTACGCTGCCGAAGCTGTGGGCAGCACGGGCAAGATTGCCGCAGTGGATATGAATGCCAGCATGATCGACGTGGCGCGCTCGCTGCCGGTGGTGGCCGGTGCACCAATTGAATGGCACGTGGCCCTGGCTACAGACCTGCCCTTGGACGATCAAAGTGTTGACGTGGCGCTCTGTGCCCAAACGCTGCAATTTTTGCCGGAAAAACAGCTGAGTTTAATTGAAATGCAGCGCGTCGTAAAAGAAGATGGGCACGTGGCGGTAAGCTTGTGGACGCCCATTGAAGACAATCCGTATTTTTACACGTTGGTGGAAACGATGGCCCGGCATGTGGGTGTGGAAACGGCCGTTGGCCTCAAAGCCGCCTTTGCCCTGACCGATGCCGCGGAAATTTACAACCTGCTTCAGGAAAGCGGCTTTGGGCAGATCGAGATGCAGGAGACCCAGCTTGATCTGCTCATGCCTGAGCTGACAGATTTTGTGCCGCGCCACATTCAGGCAACGCCGATGGCCACTGGTTTCAACCAGGCGTCAAAGGCAATCCAGCAAACTGTTATTCGGGAAGTGGCGGAGAAGTTGAATCGGTACGCGGAAAACGGCCGTATCCAAATCCCGTTTCGCTCCCACATGATTCTATGCAAAAAATGATTGATTAAGGAGAAAAATAATGGCAGCTTACTGCTTTTTTGATGTGCGTGAAGTAACCGATCCGGTAAAGTTGGACCAGTACAAAAATGGCGTGTTGGCCACGGTGCAGCAGCACGGCGGACGCTACTTGTTGCTGGGTGGGCAATGCGACCGCGTTGAGGGAACGTGGCAGCCCGTCACCCCGGTGCTGATCCAGTTTCCCAGCCTGGAGCAAGCGTACAAATGGTACAATTCCGAGGCATACAAGCCCCTCAAAGCCCTGCGCCTTGCCGCTACCAGCGGCGACGCCGTCTTCATGGAAAGCGTTCCCAGCGACTTTGTGAGGGACGGCTAGAGAGCCAAATTCACAGCAGCCGGTATCTTAACCTTCTGCGTTCCTCCGACGTTCAGGTCAAGCTAAAAATTTTGTGACGACGGCTTGAAAGGCAGACGGCCGTTCCAAATGCGTCATGTGGCCGGCCTGGGGAATAATATGAAGACGGCCGTTGGCCAACTGTTTTTCCATCTGTTGGTTAATGGCTACAAACTTTGTGTCCAGCTCCCCGACAATGAGCAGCGTGGGCTGGGTGAGTGCGGGCAGCTGCGGCCACAGCGATGGCTGCGCCCCCGTCCCCATGCCGCGCAGCGAATTGGCCAGCCCCACGGGATTGTTTTGCCGTCGCTGCCGGCGCAGTCGTTGTCGTGCTTCTGTGCCGAGCTGCTGCTGGCTGGCCCACAGCGGCAGCGCCTCCCACCGGCCCACAAACGCCTCGATGCCGTTAGCCTCAATCCAATCTGCCAGCGCCTCGTCGTTTTGGCGGCGTTCGGCTCGTGCTTCTGCACCGGCCAGGCCAGGGGAACTGCTTTCCAAAATGAGGTGGCTGAACCGGTAAGGATGGTGGCAGGCCAGGTACAGCGCCAGCCTTCCACCCATCGAGTAGCCCAGCAGCGCTGTTTGTTCAATCTGCCAGGCATCTAGCAAGGCGATAAGGTCGGCGGCTACGTGGGGCATGGTGTAACGATTGGGATCTGGTGGCGAAGCGGAACGGCCGTGCCCTAAAATATCTACTGTAATCACTGAAAACTGCTTGCTGAATAGTGCAATATGATCGACCCAATTATTGCCGCTGCCGGTGAACCCATGCAGCAGCAGCAAAGCTGGCGCGTGCTGTGCGCCAAATCGTGCCGTGTAGTAGCTGGCACCGTTGATCGTAATATCACGCTGTTCATTCATCGGGCAGCGTTAAAATGAATTCGGCCGTTTCCTCGCCGCGTCCTTCGGCAAAGCCTTTATCTTCGCCGGTGATGATGAAGCCACATTTTTGCAGCACGCGCAGCGAGCCGATGTTGTCCTGGGCTACGCGGGCAAAAAGCGGGCGGGTGGGCAGCTGGCTTAGAAATTCTTGCAGGGCGGCCGTGGCAATACTCTTGCCCCAAAATGCCTCGCCCAGCCAGTAACTGATCTCCGGTTCACCAAACCAGCTGTGGCACAGAACACTCCCGGCCACGTCACCTTCGTACAAAATGGTTTGGATAGTCACGCCCGCATCAGCCCGTACTTTAGCCCAATGTTTGTCGAAGGCAGCCCGGTCACTGGGGTCTTTGGCGGTGAAGGCAGCCATTTGCACGCCGGCCGGCTCCTGCTGCTGGACAAAAAAGATATCAAAATCGTCTTCTATGACATCACGCAGTTGAATATTTGGATTCATGGCACATTCTCTTGATTGGTAAGTGGAATGGTGTGGATGGTGCGCCAGGCTGGGTCGTTGGCACCGCGCTGCATGAGGCGCAGTTCGTGGATGGGGGTGGTGAAACGGCCGTCGTCCCAATCCGATTCCTGTAATTCAGCCAACGCTGCATCAAACTGCTCGCCTTTGAGCCGCATCGCCAGGGTGAGGTGCGGCTTGAATTGGCGGTGCTTGTCTTTACCCATCACGCTGAGCAATGAATTTCGGATAGCCAACATTTCATCCGTGGGCAATACGCCCAGGTAAATGACGCGGCTACCAAAGGTGTAGATGCCGCCCAACTGAAGCGTAAATGGCTTAAGATAGGGCGCGAGGGCAGAAAGCTTTTCGATGAGCAAGCCTTCATTGGCAGCGTTGGGCTGGCCGGTGCGCCAGTAAGTGCCGGCCAGGGTCACGTGCGGCGCGGTAATCTGCGACGTTTTCCAGTCGATTTTTTCGCGCAGCTGCTGCACCTGGCTGATTTTTTCGCTCTCCGGGAACGCGCCGACAAAAATGCGGTAATCGCCGCTGCGCTGGCGTGGTGTCGTCTTCTTTTTGGGTTTTTGGTGATAAGGTTTTGGTTTACGCATAAATTTCTCAATCGTTGGGATAATTGTGCTGGGTGAGGTTAAAAGCGTGTTGGACAACGGCCGTATCCAGCCCAAAATGTTCAGCGACGGCCGTCGCCGTATCACCGTTAAGCGGGGTATCGATCCGTTGGCCCCAATCAAAGCGGTTAAGCTGCCACGGCCGTTCCGCCATGTTAAAGCGCCACGGCTCATGGTTAATAATCTTGTTGATAATGACAAAATCGAGGAAAAGTCCGTTTTCGCCGTAGTCGGCTGCGGTGGCGGCGCGGTATGTGGCGTCATCTACCGGCTCATCGATCAGGGTGAAGGCATTCAATTTGGGGTGGGGGCGGCGTTCGATCTGGTAGCGGGAACGGCCGTCTGGCCGCACCACGTAATGCAAAAAGGGAGAACTGCGGTGCAGCACGCCCCGGCGGCTGATCGGCAGAAGCGCATACAGCGGCAGGCCTACATCGACCAGCCACTTTTGCCCGTCCAGCAACACGACTATTGCCGTGTGGCAGCCAATTGAGTCGCCCATGTTGTTGATGGTCAGGTAGCCTTCGTAGCCCAGCGCTTGCAGCAGGGCAAAGAAGGCGTAGTTGCTCTCAAAGCAGGTGCCGCCGCTGCCCTGAGACATTGCCTGTTGCCAGAAAATGTGGGGCCAGCGTGGGTTGGGAACGGCCGTTTCTGCCCGCCGCACAATGCGAAACACGCTTTCCCACGGCACAGTACAATAATAAGCCGCCAGCAGTTTTTCCAGGACGGACAATGTTGGTGTAGAAGCTGCTACGTTTAGGAAAGTCAAAACATCTGATGTTAGCTGCTCATCCAGCTTAATTGTTGACATAAATAACTATTTTCCTGGAATTGTCGATTGCCGAACCGTGTATTCGTCGTGATCGTAGGTCAAGTTTGCAAACTTGACCAATAAAACGTGAAGCAAAGAGATACCTTGTCCGCAAGCACACTATGAATAAAAGAAATAGAACGCTGATTTGCCCGATTGCCCTGATGGCATCGTTTCTTAGTGATATCAGGTAAATCAGGCGATCAGGTTAATCAGCGTACCATTTTATTAGGAGACAATCATGAATAATAAATCCGATACCCAAACTTTTTTGCACACCGTTATCATCAACACCAAAGATATGCAGCGTCTGGCCGATTTTTACCGGGCAGGTCTGGCGCTGGGGGAAGGCCAGCCGCATGGCGATGATCATTTTGGCTGGCAGCTGCCCAATCTTTACTTCGGCTTCGATCTGGTAGTGCAGGATTACGCTTACCCGGGCGCGGTCTCGCTCTGGTTTGCCGTGGCCGATTTGCAGGTTACTTTTGACCGTTTTGTGGCGATGGGCGCGCCGGTGAAATATGGACCTACCAAAAAACCGTGGGGTGCGCTGCTTGCGGCCGTCTTCGATCCCGATGGTAACGTGGTGGGGCTAACCCAACAAGATAGCTAAACAAGGTGGAGTGAGCATCCTCAGGCTTGTGCTGAGCGCAGCGAAGTATGCGGCTCCGTTCGCATGTGAGGATGCTCACCCCTCAATTGCTAATCAATCGGTGGTGGACCAAAACCCCAACGCGACAAAATCGCTTGTCCTTTATCGCTCAGCACAAAGTCGATAAAGCTTTGTGCCAGCGTAGGTGATGGCGCATCGGCTAGCGGCGCGATGGGGTAAGCAGCCACCACGTTTTGCGCCTCAGGGATGGGAATTTGCCGCACCTGGGTGGCAATATCTGGCGTCACGTCTGACGTGTAGACGATGCCCGCATCCGCTTCGCCCAGGGCAATTTTGGCCGCCACCTGCCGCACATTGTCCTCTTCTGACACCAGATTACCGTAAAACTGCGTCTGAAAATCGGCCGGCAGCGCGGCCACAATTTCGTCCGTGTATTGGCGCACCGGCACGCCTTCTACGGCCAGGATCATCTGCACGCCCGGTTGGGCCAAATCTTTCAGCGCCGTAATCTCCGCTGGATTATCGTCTGGGACGATGACGGTGAGGCGGTTGGAGACAAAAAGCTTCTCGCTGCCTGCGGCAATACGGCCGTTGTCTACCACCGCCTCCATTTGCGCGGGATTGGCCGGAGCAAACACGTCGGCTACCGCGCCTTCACTCAGCTGTGCCGCCAGTTGGGATGATCCGGCAAAGTTGAGCACCATTTCCACCCCTTCATTTTGCGCCTCGAACGTTGCGGCCAGCTCGGTAAACGCATCGGTTAGCGAGCTGGCGGCAAAAACGGTGATTTCCTGTGGTTCGTCGCCGTTTTCTCCGGCCTGTCCTAGGCCGCAGCCGGCCAACAAAAGGGCCATTAGCCCGAAAATAACTGTTTTGGTTTTCATAGGCTGAATTCTATAAGCAGTTGTTGTTCCATACAAAGCACATTCATAAACATGGCATTGAAGTTTAACGTTGTTCTGGCTACAATGTTGACCATAGACGGCCGTTCACAACAAAAATGGTGCCATGGACCAACAAGAAAATCTAAGCCAGTTACGCCAAACAATTATTGACCAATTCAACAAAGCAGAACTACGCCTTCTTTGCGCCGATTTGGGCGTGAAATTTGAAAGTCTTTCCGGTGACACCATAGAAGAGCTGGTGCTCTCTTTGGTTAAGTGGATGGAGCGTCGCGGCCGTATTGACGAACTCACCGAAGCTGTTCAGCGCCGTAAACCGGAAACAAAAAGTGGCGTGCGTGTTTATGAACACGGCCGTTACAACCTCGCTAGCCAATTCGTAGGTCGGAAAAAGGAACTGCAAGAGCTAGACGACTGGCAGGCCGACGCCAGCCGCCCCATGTTTGTCATCGTCGCCCTGGGCGGCACTGGCAAAAGCGCCCTCACCTGGCATTGGCTGGAAACCGTCAAAGCACGGGCCGAGCAGCCGTTTAAGCTCATTATCTGGCACGGCTTTTACGAGACGGGGCAGGTAGACACTTTCCTGACCGACGTTCTTGAATTTTTGGGCGAGAAGCCGCAGGAACTGGGCAGCAAGCGCGTCCAGCTCAACCGGCTGCTGGAACGATTGGCCGCCGCGCCCGCCCTCATCGTTCTGGATGGGGCGGAGCGGCTGCTGCGGGCCTACAGCGGGCTGAACGCCGCTTACCAGGGGGATGAAGAACAGCAGGTGCAGCGGGCGCTTGAATGTGTTGATCCCATTGCTGGCGAACTGCTGCTGGGGTTGTCTAACCTGCGCAACGGCAGCAAAACGTTGATGACCACCCGCCTGATGCCGCAAGAGCTGTTGGGGCGGGGGGACAGGCTGCCCGTCCGCATTGGCCGCCGCGATTTGACCGGGCTGGACCCGGCCGACGCCGTGCGCTTTTTTAGCGAATGGGGCATCCAGACGACACCCGCCGAGGTGAAGGCGGTTTGCCAACCGCTGGAGTACCACCCCTTTTGCATGGCCCTGCTGGCCGGGACCGCCGCCCACGATTTTGTGGCCCCCAACGACCTGCGCGCCGTGGCCACCTACGACCCGACCCACGACCTGCTGGGTCGGCGGCAGCACATCCTGCAGCGCGCCTACGACAACCTGCCGCCCGCCGCGCAGCTTACCCTAGGTCGGCTGGCCGCGTTCCGCGCCGCCGTGCCCTGGGAAACCATTGCCGCCGTGTTTGGCGACAACCGCCACACTCGGGCCAACCTCCACCTGCTCGAACAGCGTGGCCTCCTGCAACGCGCTACCGCACCTGTTCACTCCAGCGACCAGAGGTCGCCCACCCCTTCACCCGCTCACCCGCTCACCTTTGACCTCCACCCCATTGCCCGCCGTTACGCCTACGAGCGCCTGGCCGACCCCGCCGCCATCCATGTGCAGCTGATTGTCTATTTTGAGGCCGCACCTCAACCGCCCAAGGTAACCAGCCTGGCCGACCTGGGACCAGCGATTGAACTGTACCACCACCTGACCCGCGCCGAACGGTACGATGAAGCCCTCGACCTTTACAACGATCGGTTGGCCAACCCATTATATTTTCAACTGGGCGCATACCAGCAAGAAATTGAACTGATGCGTGCCTTGTTTCCTGATGGGGAAGACAAACTGCCGCGTTTGAGCAAGGAAAGCGATCAGGCGTGGACGCTGAATGCGTTGGCCAATAGTTATAGTTTGTCGGGACAGCCGGGAGCGGCTGTTCCTCTTTTCCAACAATATATCTTCATTTCTGAGAAACGAGGCGACAAAACAAATACGGCCGTTGGCCATCTCAATCTGGCATCTATGGCACAAATACAAATTGGCGCGCTGGCGGCGGCGGCAGACAACCTGCGCCGCAGCATTGCGCTCTGCCAGGAAATTGAAGATCGTGAAAGGGAAGGTTCAGGAAGATATCAACTTGGCCGAACATTGGATTACTGCGGACAATGGGATGAAGCGGAAGCGGAGTTTGCTCAGGCAGTGGAAATCAAGCAAGATACTCGCCATGTGCAAGCGCAAGGCAATATCTGGGCCTACCGGGCGCTCTCCGCCTTACTGCAAGGGGACGGCGTGGCGGCGCAACACGCGGCCCAGGAAGCGCTGCGCCTTGCCGATGAAAACGCCCGCACCAGCTACCCAGTTGAGCGGGATTTCGTGCGGGCGCATTGGCTGCTGGGCTGGGCAGCGTTGGTGGCAGGCCACTATTTGGAAAGCCAAACCCGCCTCGACGAAGCGCTGCGCCGCTGCCGCGCCATCAATCTGGTTCAGCTGGAACCGGCCATCCTGCTGGCCCAGGCCCGCCTGGCCCGCGCCCAATCCGTAGGGGCGTTTCGCGAAACGCCCCTACAGCGGTCAATGGATTACGCCCAACAAGCCCTCACCATCGCCCAGCGTTCCGGCTACGTCCTCGACCTGGCCGACATCCACAACCATCTGGCCCACCTTGCCCTGGACGCGGGCGACACTGCCGCCGCGCGCAGCGAGGCCCAAACCGCCCGCGACTACGCCTTCTGCGACGGCCCGCCCTACGCCTACCAATCCGCCCTCGACGAAGCCGAGCGCATTCTGGCTGAGTTGTAGCGCTTTCAGGACTGGCAGTCCTAACTGTGCTTACTTTACAACCCGTTACGCCAGGACTGCCGGTCCTTGGCCGCGTGGATCCTCAACAAGAAACGGCCGTTACACCGGGGATGGCGTAACGGCCGTCTTGAGAAGAAGAGGCAGGAATTAAGTTGTTGTGACTGCCCGGTTTTCAGGTCAAGTTACAAAACCCAACTGTCATTCCTGCGCAGGCAGGAGTCCATCCTGTTTTTGGCAGATAGATACCCGCCTGCGCGGGCATGACACCAGCCTTAGTCTGAATCATTTCCAGCCAGGTGCTTTTCCACCCGGTCGCGCATCACCTGCATGACGGCCGGGGGGCCGAACATGTCTAGCCAGACGCCCGCTTCCGGCTCAAAGCGCAGGACAAAGCGGGCCGTGGGAATGAATTTTTGTGCCAGCGGGATGTATTGCAGAATCGTTTCCCCCAGCTCCGGCGTGTACTCCAGCTTCATGCCAACGCAGTCTGTGCCCAAATCGGCTTCGGTGGTGGCCTGGGTGATTTGCTGACCCAGCGCACCCAGGTTGATCAGTTCAGAATCGTCGTGGCCGCCTACCTGGGCCAAAAAGGGAAAATCCTCCGGCGCGATGGCGATACGCACCAGCGGCTTGACGGGCACTTCGCTGACCCATTCGTTGGACAGGCCGCCGCCGGCCGACATGGGCATTTGCCGGAACGTTTTGCGCGGTAGGACATACAGCGTGCCGCTGCGCCAGGGGTCTTTGTCCAACCACTCGTGGTTGATCGAGAAGTGATAAACGCCGACTTCATCGCCGTCGTCGTTTTGAAAATATTGCACGCCGTTGCGAATGGAGCCGGAGATTTTGTCCCGATTGACGACGGCAAAAAACAGCGGCCATAAACCGTCGTGGGTGCCGTAGATGCCCTGCACATTGCCCCGGCCGCTTTTGTCCTTAAGCTCCATTGAGGTGCGACGAGTGCGGAATTCGTCAATGTCGGCTTTGGCCGAGCCGTGGAAGATGAACATCTCCTGCGCGGCCAGGTAGCGCAGGAATTCGTGTTTGGGGTAGGGGAGATCGTAATGCAGGAGACGGCCGTCTCCTCCCAACACCTCATCCAGCAGCGCGGCAAAATCAGCTTCCTTGCCGGCGTCCAGGACCATCTCCGGCGGCAGCAAGCCCTGCCCGGTGGGGATTTCTGGTTCAGGCGGTGGGGTGGTGCTGTAAGCCAGCTCGTATTCGTCGCCAACCTTAACGCCGGTGAGCTGGCCGTCGGCATTGTGCTGGAATACGGCCGTTACTCCCGCCATCGGCCCGCGCAAGATAGTGAACGTGTGCGGCGTGTCCGTTGGTTCCAGGATCATCTCGTACCCTTCCGGCACGCCCGGTGCGCCAGCGGTCAGTCGATCGTCAATGTGTCGCACGGTCAGCAAAAATGTGTCTAAACAAAAATAACCTTCATACTGTTTCATGGTATTCCTCAGAAAATGGGACGCTGATTACCCTGATCTGCCTGATGTCCCTTATCAGGAAAATCAGGGTAATCAGCGTTCTATTCATTGTGTGTGCTCATGTTGTCTTGCAGCAGTGAATCTAGCAAAGTTCGCAGTTCCGCCTCATTAAATTCTTCGACTAGGCGATATTTGACCTTGCCGTTGACCAGCCACAAAAGCGTGGGCATAGAGCGGACGTCAAACTGGTCGGCCACGGTTCGGTCGTGGGTCACATCCACTTTAGCGATGATGAGCTGATTGGCGTAGTCTGGCGCAATTTTGTCCAGCCAACGGCTGATCATTTTGCACGGCGGACACCAGTCGGCCCAAAAGTCTAGCAGGACGGGGAGGTTGGCTTGGAGAACGGCCGTTTCCACCGTCTCATTTGTTACATTAATTGGTGCTGTTTGCATCGTTATGTTCCTTCGAAAATTGCCTCACGCAAAGTCGCAAAGACCTTTGGCACACTTGGCGGCTTGGCGTGAAATTTTCATTCATGGTGGCTTCGACGTGAGCTCAGCCGAACGTTGAGCTTGCGCTCATGCCATCTGTTTCCAATTGGGTGCCTTCGACTGGGTCTGGGGGAACTAATTCTTCTTCGGGAGCCATTTGTTCATGGTCTGGCAGCAAATCTTCAGCGTTGCGCACCGCGTTGGCGGAAAATGTGCCAAACGCTACCAGACTGGACAACACACCGGAAAAGACCATCATCAGGCCCATGCCTGCGCCGCTGCCGGTGCCTACCAGCCAGCCAAACGTGCCCGCCAGTGCCCCACCTTCCTGCATCGCCGGTTCCATCACGTAATCAGCCAGCGGCCCGGCGATGAGCTGGGCCAGAGGCGTAGACACCCAGGCAATGAGGCGGCGAATGGCAAAGACGCGCCCCTGCACGTCGGGGGCCACCTTGGCCTGCCAGATGGCCTGGTTGGAGCCATTGATGAGCGGTATCAAGGCAGACATGATAAAGCCGGTAACAAGCCAGACTGGTACGATTTGCCCGGCACCAAAAACGGATTGGGCTAGTCCCGATAGTACCCAGCCAAAAACCACGCCATAGACCAGCCGCTTGGGACCACCCCAGGCACTCATTACCAGACCACCAATCACACCGCCCACGGCGGCAACCGACTGCACGGAGCCAAAAATGAGTTCGTTGTTGCCGGTGCGGGCCAGAAGCATGGGGGCAAAAACGGTGCCACCCAGTGCGGCCATGAAATTGGCTCCGAAAAACAGCAGCTGCAAGCCCAGCAGGCTGGGGCGGGCCAAAATGTAGCGGAAGCCGTAGGCTGACTCTTTCCAGATGCTGCCCTGGCTTTCTTCGCCGGCTTCGGTGCGCTTGGGGTTAGGGATGTGCACCAGCAGCAGCGCCCCAATCGCTACGGTGAAGGTGATGATGTCGATGGCAAAAACGGCCGTTAAGCCAAAAAAGCTCAACAGTGCCCCCGCCAGCACCGGGGCAAAAATACCGGAGCCAGATTCAGCCAGGGAAATCATGCCGTTGGCCCGGGCATACTGCTTCTTGGGCAGCATCGTGCTGATGGCGGCCGAATAGGCCGGCCATTGAAACGTCTGGAAGGTGCCGGAGATGGCAGCGGTGATGTACAGATGCCACACTTCCAACAGGCCGGTGGCGTACAAAACCAGGACAATGATGGTCACCACGCCGGAAGCCAGATCGCTGACCATCATCATAAACTTGCGGTCGTTCCGATCAACAATGGCCCCGGCCATGGGGCTGACGATGAGCAGCGGCACCAGGAAGAAGAAGCCAATCAGCGCCAGGTCAGTGGCCCGGCCGGTTTGCTCAAAGGCCCAGATGGTGAGAGCAAAGTTGGTCATGCTGGTGCCCAGCAGAGAAACCAGCTGGCCAACCCAGACAATCGTAAAGCCGGTCATCCCGGCGGGGCGTTTTGTATCTTCGGTCATAGAGATTCCCTGAAGTATGTGTCATTCTGAGCGAAGCGAAGAATCCCTTTAGACTTCGTAGATTATTCGCTTATGATCACGTCAAAGATTTCTCCCTTCGGTCGAAATGACAATTGATGGTTGTTTGTTTTGCCAAAGAATTCTGGCTGATAAGATTAAACCTTTCGAGCTGGAATGTTTTGTTCAGAGATAAGCTCACGGATGCTGCTGCTTTCAGACACAATTTGGAACTGGCGCGGCTGGGCGTAGGATAAATGGTATGTTACCAGCGTGTCGATGGTGACCGGTTGGGCAACGGCCGTAAAAATATTATCGCTCGTCAGTTCTGTGAGCAGCACACCTACATTTTGTCCGTCGCGCCAGATGGAGACAAACCAACCGCTTTCTTCCGGCCCGGTGAATTTGGTGATGGCTTCGCAGGCATCTTCCAGGTAGAGCGACGGCCGTATCCCCAAAACCTTTATTTCCGTTGGCTGCACTTCTTCCACCAGCTCCTGCCAGGTGCGCAAAACGCCGGACGTGCGCGCCTCCCGTCGCGCCAGCGAATTGAACAATGGTTCGGTATCGCCGGCCAGGGCGGCGGCCATGACGGTTTGGGTTTGCTGGAAGGATTGGTTGTAAACGGCCGTTTCCGCCTCGCTCAAACTTAACAGCCAGTTAATCCCGGCCTGGCTTGATGGCATCAGGTGCAGCGAATCATTTTCTAACGAAACGTGGATCGTATCGCCCTCTGGCAAAACAAACTCACCGGCAAATGTTTCCAATGGACAAGGTGGCGCGGCGGGTAAGGGGGGTGGTAGGGGAACGTCTTCACCAAAAATGAGTGCTTCCAGCGGTTCTTGCAGGGTGCGGATTAACACTTCGCCCATGTAATCTGTGTTGCAAAAGAGCACTAACACGACATTGGCATCAATCCAGCGGCGGAACAGGGCGCTGCTGCCGTAGCTGCTGGCCCCGTTGTGCTGGATGCAACGGCCGTGCTCAGTCTCCACCACGCGCCAGCCGTAAGCATACTCCTGCTGCTCCGGCGTGTACATTTTTTCTTTCACCGCCTCGGATAAAATGTCATTTCCCAACAGCGCTTGATGCCAGCGGAACATATCTTCCGTTGTAGAAAGGATGTCGCCGTTGCCCAACAGATTCCAGGACGGATATGGTTTTTCCAGCGGGGTGCCAAAATCGTTACGGCCGTTGTACCAGTGCGCCACATTCGTTGCTGACCAATCCGGCAGGCGGTAGCCGGTGCAGTGCAGTCCTGCTGGAGCCAGGAGCTGTGTGTGCAAAAATTGCTCATATGGCTGCTGCGCTACTTGCTCAATGATGGCGGCCAACAGCGAGTAACCGGCGTTGGAGTAAGCATATTCCTCACCGGGGGAAAATCGCAGCGGTGCTGCCAAAATTTTAAGCACCGTTTCCTCTTTGTCGGCCATCACAAAATCTTCACCGCTGTAGTTGATGATGCCGGCCGTATGCGTAAGCAGGTGATGCAAGGTGATGTTGGCCTTGTCGGCGGGCACGCCAGGAAAAAATTTGGTCAGCGGATCACCGGTGTGCAGCTTGCCCTGCATCTCCAGTTTCATGATGGCGGCGGCGGTGAATTGTTTGCTGATGGAGCCGGTGCTGAAAACGGTTTGGGCTGTGTTGGGTATGCCTTCGGCCCGATTAGCCAGGCCATACCCTTTGTTGAGCACGACCTCCCCGTCTTGGGCCAGCAGCGCGGCCCCGGCAAAGCCAAACGGGGTGATGCGGCTCAGGTAGTGGTCGAGCCGTTGGCCCAGTTCTCCCTTCACAACCTGGCTCATGCCTTAACAGTCCCGGTTTCTGGCTGGATTTCGTCTGAGATTGTTTCTTCGGCCGGGGATGAGGTATTGGTGTTGTAACGGCCGTCTTCCACCGTAAGCAATGCCGGAATAAAGAATCCAGCGAAGCCCACCAGCATGGTGAACGCGCCAGCCACAATAAACCAGGGCCGTACGCCAAATTGATCGGCCAGGGGACCTGCCAGCATGAGCCCCAGCGGCGTCATGGCGGTGGCCAGGCTGCTAATGAGTGACATGACGCGCCCTTGTTTTTCGGGGGAAACGGCCGTTTGCAAAATCGCGCGTACCGGGCCATTCACCATGGCAATCATGCTGCCACCGACAAAGCCACCGACTATCGCCAACCAAAACAGGTTAGCCGGGGCCAAACCAATTAGCGCAATGCCAACGCCCAGACCAACCAGCCCGACCAGCGAGGTGTAGATGCGCCGCTTAAAGCCACCCCAGGCACCCAACGCAATGCCCCCCACAATGATGCCGATGCCGAACGTGGACTGCATCGCGCCAAACTCCCATGCCCCACCGCCAAAATAGTCGGAAACCAGCAGCGGCAGCAGGGAAACGACGGGGGTCAGGACAAAGTTAACCAGCATCGCCAGCAGCATCAGCAGCAGAATGCCCGGCCAGGCCCAAACATAAGCTAGCCCCTCCCGCATTTGGGTCCAGTAAGGGGTTTTCTTGCCGGTTGCCAGCTCCTCAGCCGATTTTTCTGGCTGGGGCACCACGATAAAGAGAAGGGGGACGACCGCAAAGAGGGCGGTGGTGACATCGACAGCGAGGATACCTTGCATCGGCAGGAAGGCGAGCAGCAGCGCGCCCAGCGGCGCAGCGATGATGCCCAGGCCGCCTTCCAGCATCTGGTTGAAGCCCTGAATGCGAGTGAGATGCTCGTGTGGCACCATCAGCGAGGTAGACGCTTGCATGGCGGGGAAGTGGAAGGCACCGCCCAGGGCGCGGACAAACATCAGGGCAAAAATATGCCAGATTTGAATCGCTTCGGTCCAGAAGAGATAAGCTAGCAAGAGGGTGGCCAGGGCGATGCCGGTATCGGCCAGGAACATCGTCCAGCGGCGGCTCCAGCGGTCTACCAGCACACCGGCAAAGGGTCCCAGCAGCACCTGGGGCAAAAAGCCAACCAGAGAGGCTGTGGCTAAAATGGTGGCGGAGCCGGTTTCCTGCGTCAGCCACCAGACGAGGGCAAACTGCACGACGGCGCTGCCAATGAGGGAGAGTGCTTGACCAGACCAGAGGATTAGGAACGGCCGTAACGGTTTTGAATTATCCATATTATTTGCCTTCCAACTTCGAGAAATTGATCTTCGGGTTAAGAATCTTTAGCTGAATGACAAGAATAATAAAGAATCATGTTAAGATTGTCAAGAAAAATATTGAAAAACATGATCGTATATGCAAGAAAATTGATATCTGGCTAAAAAATCACAAGAAAACAGCCAAAAACAAAAAAGCCATCCATGAAAGTTCATGGATGGCTTGGTACAGAATTTCCCGGAAACTATCGATCAGACGAATATCCTGACAAACAGTTTCCGGGAAAATAGCGAACTCCCTAATGCCAGCCTTCAATTATCTCTTTCAGCGTACTCACAAAATCATCGGCCGTTTTGCCGTCCAGGATGCGATGATCGAAGGTGAAGCTGACGTAGGCCAACGGCCGTATCGCAATCGCATCGTTAATCACCTTCACCCGCTTCTCAATTTTGCCCACGCCTAAAATGCCGCACTGCGGCTGGTTAATGATCGGCGTGGCAAACAGGCTGCCGGAAGTGCCGTGGTTAGTGATGGAGAAGGTCCCCCCCTGTACCTCGGCGGGTTGGAGCTGCTTGTTGCGTGCCCGCTCAGTGAGGTCGTTGATGGTGCGGGCCAGGCCCAACAGGTTCATGCCGTCGGCTCCCTTGATGACGGGCACAATCAGCCCATCGTCGATGGCCGCGGCCATGCCGATGTTGATCTGCTGTTTGAGTTCGATGCCCTCATCGGTCCAGGTGCTGTTGGCCAGGGGATGCTGCTTCAGCGCCTCTACCGTGGCGGCGACAATGTACGCCGTGAAGGTCAGATTAGCCCCGTCGCGAGCGAATTGGGCTTTGTGGGCGGCGCGGTGCTGGGCAACGGCCGTAAAATCAAACTCAAACACGGTCGTCACATGCGGGCTGGTCTGCTTACTGCGCACCATGTGCTCGGCAATGGCGCGGCGCATGTTGGTGAGGGGAACGACTTCACCGGGAACGGCCGTTGGCTGTGGTGCCGGTTGTGGTTTTGCCGGAGCGGGTGCCGGTGCAGCAGGCTGCGGCTGCCGGGCGGCCGGTTCTGGTTGGGGTTCGGCTTCCGGCTGCGCTTCGCGTTGTTCCACGTAGGCCAGGATATCTTTTTTGGTGATGCGGCCGTCTCGCCCCGTGCCATTCACCAGATTTAAGTCCACGTCATGTTCAGCCGCGATGCGACCTACAACTGGACTGATGCGCCCTGTGTAGCGTTGTGGTTGGCCGCTGGGAACGGCCGTTGGCGCGGGCGCATTCGCTGGCTCTGGCGCACGTTTGGGTTCCGGCCTGGACTCTTTGGCCGGTGCTCCTCCATTTTTCTGCACTGATTCGCCCGGTTGGCCAATGTAGGCCAACACCGTGCCAACGTCCACCGTTTCGCCTTCAGGAATCAGAATTTCCAGCAGCGTGCCGGCTTCTTCGGCGGTGGCTTCGGTGGTTACTTTATCGGTTTCAATTTCAAGCAGCGGTTCGTATTGATCCACGGGCTCGCCAACTTGCTTGAGCCAGCGGGACACTGTTCCTTCCACTACACCTTCGCCCATCTCGGGCATGATGACTTTGGTTGCCATTTGTTCCTCGACTGTTCAATTACCTAATTACTCAGTTACTCAATTACAAAACGTAATTAGGTAATTGGGTAATTGAGTAATTTTTAGCGGTAAAAAATTGGATACCGGGCCGGTTCAGCCTCGTTCATGATGTCGTAGACGGCTTCAAAAATGTCCTCGGCGTTAGGTTTGGAAAAGTAGTTGCCGTCGGAGCCGTAAGCCGGACGATGTTCCTGGGCACTCAGCGTGCGCGGTTCACTGTCCAGCCAGTAAAAGCCTTCTTGTTTTTCGATCACTTCCTGCATCATGTAGGCGGTTGCCCCACCGGGCACATCCTCATCCAAAAAGAGGATGCGGCTGGTCTTTTTGAGTGATTCGAGGATACGGCCGTTCACATCAAACGGCAGCAGGGAGCGCACATCAATCAGCTCCACCTCAATGCCGGTTCGGGCCAGCAAATTGGCGGCGCGCTGGGCCACGCCCACCATCGCGCCATAGGTCACCACGGTGACATCCTCCCCTTCGCGCACCACCTCCGGCACGCCCAGCGGGATGGTGAACTCAGTCAGATTGTCCGGTACGCGTTCCTTCAGCCGGTAGCCGCTCAAAACTTCTACCAGCAGCGCCGGCTCATCTGTTTGCAGCAGGGTGTTGTAAAAGCCGGCCGCCTGCACCATGTTGCGCGGCACCAAAATGTGCATTCCACGCAGCAAATGGACAATGGCCCCCATCGGCGAGCCGCCATGCCAGACGCCTTCCAGCCGGTGGCCGCGGGTGCGCACAATGACCGGGGCCTTTTGCCCGCCGCGGGTGCGCCACTGAACAGTAGCCAAATCGTCGGACATGATTTGCAGGGCGTAAGGCAGGTAATCGAGGTACTGAATTTCGGCTAACGGCCGTAATCCTCGCATCGCCAAACCAATCGCCTGCCCTAAAATGGTGGCCTCACGAATGCCCGTGTCCGATACACGCAGCTTGCCATATTTGGCCTGCATGCCGGCCATTGACTGGTTAACGCCACCAAGCTGACCCACATCTTCACCAAAAGCAATAACCCGAGGATCGCGCTCCAAAATGGCATCAAAGGTGCGATTAAGTACCTCATACCCTTTCAGCGTAATAGATTCGGCTGAGTAAACCGGTTTAATTTCTGGCACCTGGGCATGAGCCTCGGTCGAGTGACTGTACAAATGGGAGCCGTACCGCTCCCGGCTGATGGCTATCTGGTTGGTGCGCCATTGGGCCAGTTTCTGCACGGCAGGGCTATTTTCGTCGCGCACCAGCAGCAGCACATCGCGAATTGCTTCCATGTTGTCCCGGCGCAATGGCGATTTCTTTTCCATTAATTTACGCCGCAGCCGGGCCAGCTCATCTTTTTTGGCAGAATGCTGCTCAATTTCTTCGACAATATTGGCCACTTCCTGCCGCTCTTTGTAGATGGGCAAGGAGAATGTTTTCCACAATTTGGTACGAATATTCTCCACCGATTTTCTGGTATTTCGTTCGATTTGGTCCAACTCACCCGCCGTCGCAATGCGCTGGTCGATGATCCACTCCCGCATTTTGCGAATGCAGTCGAAATCTTCTTCAAACGCCATACGCTCATCCGATTTGTATCGTTCGTGGCTGCCCGAGGTGGAATGCCCTTGCGGCTGGGTCATCTCAATCACGTGAATGATGGCCGGAACGTGATCGCGGCGGGCGATTTTTGTGGCTCTCTGGTAGGTTTCCACCAGGGCCGTGTAATCCCAGCCTTTCACTGTATAGATGTCGAAGCCCTGTTTGCTGTTTGGCTCGCGCTGGAACCCTTTTAGCAGTTCAGATAGGTTCGACTTGGTGATCTGGTATTCGTTGGGGACCGAAATGCCGTAGCCATCGTCCCAAATAGAAAGAACCACGGGCGCTTGCAGCACGCCAATGGCGTTGATGGATTCCCAAAAGAGTCCTTCGGCGCAGCTGGCGTTGCCAATGGTGCCAAAAGCAACTTCATTGCCGTTTTGAGAGAATTGCGTCAGATGCTTCAGTTCATCCAGTTCGCGATACAGGCGAGAGGCGTAGCCCAGACCCACCAGGCGTGGCATTTGGCTGCCGGTGGGAGAGATGTCGGCGGAAGTGTTCATTTGCTGGGTCAGATCGCGCCAGCTGCCATCCGGATTCAGGCTGCGGGTGGCGAAGTGCGCGTTCATCTGCCGCCCGGCGGATTGTGGCTCCAGGGCGACATCGGCGATGGCGTACAGTTGGGCAAAAAATTGTTGGATGGTGGTGGCACCGATGGCAAACATGAAGGTTTGGTCGCGGTAATAGCCGGAGCGAAAATCACCTTTGCGATACGCTTTGGCCATGGCCAGCTGGGCCACTTCCTTGCCATCGCCAAAAATACCAAATTTGGCTTTGCCGCTGAGCACTTCGCGCCGTCCGATGAGGCTGGCGTTGCGACTTTCGTTAGCGAGGGTGTAATCTCTCAGAATTTCAGCCGTGCTTATGTAAAGCTGATCGGTTTCACGCTCACCAACTAACTGTGACTCTATTTCTTTTTCTGTTTCAAGCATAAGTTTTCGGGAACTCCTTGTGCTACGTAAACCGCAAAAAGCTTGTAGAAAACCCAGAGGTTATTTGCGGTTTACGTTTAGGAGAACAAAAGCTTATTGAAGTTGAAACTATTTTAAGACTTTTTGTTCTCCGCATAATTGTTGGGGCGGGAAACGGCCGTTTCCCGCCGCTGCGTCGGTCAAGATAGTGGGTCATTTAAGGATAGTTTGATTCGGTTACTTTGATTATTAAGAGACGGCCGTTTTCCGCGTGGGTGTTGGGTAACGGCCGTGGCGTTGAATCGGTTTATATTATAGCGACTTTGCTGCACTTTTTCGAGCAAGAGTAGACATAAAAGTTGAACTCTCACTGAAAATTAGCCCAATGCTTAAGAACCGGGTAATGGCTCAACCGTGAAATTGTCGAACTGCACTTGCACGCCGCCAATGCCCAGCGTGCGCACCATCAAGCCAATGTCGCCGCTGCTAAACGCATCGTCAGTAACGCGGCCAACTTCCTGGTCATTCACAAAGAAGATGAGATTTTGTCCCTCAGCCTGGACCGACAGCTTGTTGGTGGCGTTGCCCTGGTTGATGACCGGTGACTCAAACCACCAATCGTTGACAATCGGCTCGGCTTCAGCCGCGCCGCCGTCACGGTAACGGCCGATCCAAATAAAGCCATCGCCGGAAATCTGGAAGGAGTAAAAGTTGTCGTTCTCATCATCGACGCGGAAGAGCATGCCGTAGGCGTTGTTGTCTGGTCCGGCCACCTGGGTTGCTTCTACGGAATAGACGCCATCACTAAATTCTTCGCCGGCGGTGGTCCAACTGGTGAGCTCGTTTTCATTGACGGTGAAGTCAAAAACACCGTCGCGCACTTCACCGACGACGTCGCCGCTGCTCTCGACACGCCAGCTGCCGGGCTCGTCGAAGGTTTCACTGTAGGTTTGTTGGCTACCACAGGCGGTTAGAAGGACGGCCGTTAGCCACAAAACAATTATTATTTTTACGATATTTCTTTGCATGGTTGCCTGAATTCTCCAAAAAGATAGGAATGCTGCGTTGATGATACATTGGCAGCGTCAATTTGGCGAGAGCACATGGCAAGTTTTAGGGGATTTTGAGATTGGAGAAAGTGTTGAGAAACGGCCGTTACAGACCAAAAACAAAATGCGGCAGCCATCCCTTAAGTGAAATGACTGCCGCACCATTCTTAAAAATTATTGCATGGCTTCCAGCACAACCTGAGCCACGTCTTTCACCTGCATCGGCTCGCCTTTTTCCCGGTTGGCATCAAGCATCATCGTGGCGCAGAAGGGGCAGCCGACGGCCAGGGTGGTAGCTCCGGTGCTTTGGGCTTCGGCGAAGCGGTTGGCGTTGACGGCTTCCGTGCCGTGTTCTTCTTCCTTCCAATATTGCGCGCCGCCCGCGCCGCAGCAAAATGAATCTTTGCCGTGACGGTCCATCTCCAGCAGGGTGGCGCCGGCTTGGGCCAGTGCGTCACGCGGCTCGGTGATGACGCCGTTGTGCCGCCCCAGGTAGCACGGATCGTGGTAGGTGATGCTTTCCAGCTTGCTGCCATTGAGCCGCAATTTACCTCGCCCAACCAGGTCTGAGATGAGCTGCGTGTGGTGGAACACGTTGTAATGGCCGCCCAGCTCGCCGTATTCTTTACCGATGGTGGTGAAGCAGTGGGGACAGCTGGTGACAATCCGCTTCTTGTCGGCTCCAGCGGCGTTGAGCGTTTCAATGTTGCCCAGAGCCATCTCGTAGTAAAGGTATTCGTTACCGGCGCGGCGTGCGGAGTCGCCGGTGCAGCTTTCGGCATCGCCCAGCACGGCAAAGCTCACGCCGGCATGGTGCATGATTGTGGCCACGGCACGGACCACTTCTTGCGCGTCCGGATTAAATGCGCCGGCACAGCCGACCCAGAGCAAATATTCAAAGTCGGGATTTTCTTCCACGGTGGGTACGTCAAAATCGAGCGGTTTGGCCCATTCCATGCGATCTTCAGTGGACTGCCACGGATTGCCCATGCGCTCCATGCCCACAAACGCGCCTTTAAGTTCGCTGGGGAAGGCAGAAGCCATCAGCACCTGGTCGCGGCGAATGTCCATGATGTCCAGCATGGGCGTGTTGCCCACGGGGCAGATGTCGATGCAGTGGCCGCAAGCGGTGCAGGCCCAAATGGCGCTCTCACTGATGGCGTAATCGAGCAGCGGCGTGGTTTCTTCAGCGCCGTTAGCAAAGGCGGTCATGTTCTCGCGGATGTGGTACCGCTTATTGATTTCCAGGGCGGCCGGCGACAATTCTTTGCCGGTATTGTAGGCGGGGCACACTTCCTGGCAGCGGTTGCACATGATGCAGGCAAAGGCATCGACAATTTTGGTTTGTTCCAGATCAAACAGGCTAGACGCGCCAAACTGCTCAATCGACTCATCTTCAAAATCGAGGGTAAACATTTGGCCCAAATAGGTGCGGTCGGGCCGGGTCATGAAGTTGACCGGACCCATGAAGAGGTGGGCGTGTTTGGTATAGGGGAAGTAGGGCAGGAACATCACTACCAGTCCGACGGCCACCCACCAGCTAAAATGCCAGCCAAAATCCAGCGCGTTTTCCGAGCCGCCAGCCAGGAATGTTTGGGCAATCAGGTTGGCGGTGGGTTGAGAAGGATCGGGGCCATGTTGGGCAATCAGAAAAGCGGCGGCCATCATGCGAAAGCCGACGTGGAAGAGAATGAACAGGGCAACGGCAAAAGAATCTTTATTGATGCCGCCTTCACGGGCTTTGGGGTAGAGGGTCACATTTTCCCGCGCGGTTAAAGCTTGATCACCCCAGGCGAAGCGGCGCAAAATAAAGTAGATGATGCCGATGAGGACCAGCGCACCAAAAATGTCGGCGGCGAAGCGGTAAATGTCGCCAATGATGTGGTCGGGCAGGAATTCAAACCCGGAGATAAGCCCTTCGGCCACGTCGATGCCGTTGACGAGGAAGTAAAAGATAAAGCCCCAGGCAACGCCATAATGAAATAGGGAGGTGAGTTTGCGGTGGCGAATAATGCGCCCTTGCGAAAAGAGGGCAACCAGACCGGTGACAATGCGGCGCGGCAGCTCATCGAGCTTAAGCTTTCCCTCGCCGCGCATGATGATTTTGTACATCTGGCCAAACGTGTTAATGGTGGCAACGATGCAGACAAGTGCTAAAAATGCAAATAGAGCCTTTTCAATAGGTGATAACATGCGTGTCCCTCTTGATTATTATTTTGGAAAGTCGCCTGCCCAATGCGGGATTGGGTTTGGGGCAAAAGTCTATCATACGGCCGTTCCCCCCGCAATAACGCCGCTATTCTACATGATCTATTGACGCAGTGCATTATGGGAGTGACCGGCACCTGATGAACGGTTCCTCACAATGAAGGTGTCGAAAGGTGACTGTCACTTTAGGCTGGACTATAATCCAACGCCATGTGGAAGAAGTTGTTGTTGCTGCTTAGCGGTTTAATGTTAGTGGTGGCGCTGTGGCCGCCGGTCGGCTCATTGTATGCACTGACGGGAGAAGATGCACTGTTGGCCCAGCTGCGCGGTGTGGTGCATTGGCTGAATACGGCCGTACGCCCCCAACCCCATCTCGCCCCGGAAATTATCCCCGATCACACCAATGTGTCCCCCTTTGGCGTCAATACCTTTTTGAACGAAGAAGCCGAAATTGAAAAACGGGCGGTGAGCCTGCAAATGGCCGGCCAGGCGGGTTTTCGCTTCATCCGCCAGGAGTTTGTCTGGGAAGATATTGAGATTCACGGCAAGGGTGATTTTGAGGACCGGCGGCACGAGCCGTTCCGCTCCGCCTGGGAGAAGTACGACAACATTGTGGATTTGGCCGAGGCTTATGACATCGAAATTATTGCCCGGTTGAGCAATCCGCCGAACTGGAGCCGAGAACTGCCGGTAGAGGTGACCGGTTCCCTGGCCCCGCCCGACGATTACGACGATTTTGGTGACTTTGCAGCGGCGGTGGCTGAGCGGTATAACGGCCGTATCCGCTACTACCAAATCTGGAATGAGCCCAACGGCAATGCCGAATGGGGTTTACACCAGCCCGTCAGCCCGGAGGAGTACACTGAACTGCTGTGTACCGCTTACAATCGCATCAAGGAAGTGAATGCCGGCGCGGTTGTGCTGGCCGGGGCGCTCACGCCCACTGTTGCCATCAACGACGCCAATATGAACGACCTCATTTTCCTAGAGCGGATGTACGCCGCCGGAGCCGGGGGGTGCTTTGATGTGATGTCGGCCCAGGGATATGGCTTGTGGTCGGGCGCGTTGGACCGGCGGCTGAAGCCCAACGTGATCAACTACCCGCACAATTTGTACTTACGTGATGTGATGGTGCGCCACGGCGATGCCGATAAACCCATCTGGATTTCAGAGATGGGCTGGAACGTGGTGCCGGAGCAGATCGAAGCTCGCTTTGGCCGGGTGACGCCAGAGCAGCAGGCCCGTTTTGCCGTGGAAGCATACGAGCGGGCGCAGGCAGAGTGGCCCTGGGTGGGCGTCATCAACTACTGGTTCCTCAAGCGCAAAGATGATTCTGAGCAAGATCAGTCGTTTTACTATTTTCGACTGATGGATTCAGATTTTACGCCCCAGCCGGTGTACACGGCGCTGGCCAAAGCGCTGCCGCAGCAGACCGATATCTCGCCACAATCTGACTGGATTTATGAGTGGATGCGGTTACGGCCGTATCTCTTCCTCTTCTCCGCCCCCATCCTCTTCTTTGCCTTACTCCGCTGGTTAACGCCCCATGAATCAGACGAGTGAAAATTTAACCGCAAAGCGCGCAAAGAACGCTAAGAAAAACAAAAAAACCTTTGCGTTCTTTGCGTCCTTTGCGGTTCACAAAAAGTGGCTGATGGTAGCAGTATTGCTGTTGGCGTTTGGGCTGCGGGTGCATAATCTGGAAGTGCAGTCTTTTTGGAACGACGAGGGAAATAGTGCCCGGCTCAGTGAGCGCTCCATCCCGCTGATCATTGAAGGCACAGCCAGCGATATTCATCCGCCGCTTTACTATTTGCTGCTCAACCAATGGCGAAAGCTGGTCGGCGATAGCGAATTTGGCTTGCGTTCGTTGTCGCTGTTTGCAGGATTGCTAACCGTGCCCCTGACGTTTGTGTTAGGGAAAATAATCAACGCAGAGGTGCAGAGGCGCAGAGGAAGGTCTCGAAATTGGCTGCTTGGTTTCTTCGCCGCAACTTTGTTAGCTATCAACCCAGCAATGATCTACTACAGCCAGGAAGCGCGCATGTATGCACTCTTGGGCTTCTGGTCCGTGCTAGCGACGGTTTTGCTGCTGCGCTGGTTTTCAGTAGTCAGCGGTCACTATTCAGTATTCAGTAATGTCGCAGAGCGACCGCTTCGCGAACGGTATTCGGTAAACGGTAATCGGAAATGGTTTTGGGGTGGCGCGTATGTATTGTGTGCCGTGGCTGGTTTGTACACCCACTACTTTTTCCCCGCTGTTCTCCTTGTCCACAATATTTTCATACTTATAAAAATCATCCAGTTCACAATTCACAATTCACAATTCACAATTCACAATTGGTCATCAACCATTAACCATTTACCATTAACCATTAAACAATGGCCCCTCCTCATGCTCGCCATCCTCCTCCTCTATGCCCCCTGGCTGCCCATCTTCCTGGACCAGTTTGGCAGCGATCCGATCAGCCGTCCGGGGATTGTGGCGTTTGTTACGGCCGTATCCCACTGGCTCACTTTTGGCGCAACCATCGAAGCGCAGTCAGTTTTGTTGTGGCTGGTGGCGGTTTTGCTCGTGTTGGGATTAGTTTACGGTCGTACCAAACTCATCTTGCCTTTGTTAAGCGTAATCGTTGCCTTAGGAATGATGTTTGCCACCGGCACAACTGGTCCAGAGTTTTACAAATTTTTGGTAGTGGCGGTGCCGTTTTGGTTGATTTGGCTGGCAGCGGCTTTTACCGAAACTGACCAGTTGAGCTTTAAGCTGCTGGCGGGCGTATTTCTGTTGGCGCTGCCGTGGGGAATGGCCCAATCGCTGCAAAACATGGTCAGCGATCCCGCCTACGCTCGCGCCGATTACCGGGCAATGGCTAACCGCATTTTGGCCGAGGAACACCCCAATGCCGGCGTCATTTTGAACGCGGCTAATCAGTGGGAAGCGTTCACCTACTACTATCCCGATGAGGGCAATGTGTACCCGCTGCCGCAAGGACGCAGCCGTCCCAATCCTGATGAAATTGACGCCATCCTGAGCGAGATTGCTGCCCGGCACGACCGCATTTACGCCATTTTTTGGGGGGAAGCTCAGCGCGATCCGGAGCGGCTGATTGAGCGCTGGCTGGATGCCCACGCTTTCAAAGCCACCGACAGTTGGTATGGCGATGTGCGTTTTGTCACCTACGCTGTCCCTTCTGCACCGGCAACTGAGATGGAAACGGCCGTAAATCTCCCCTTTGGCGACAGCATTACATTGAATGGCTACACCTTGGGTAAGACTATGCTTCGACCTGGCGATATTGTGGAGGTGACGCTGTTTTGGCAAACGGCCGTTTCCCTCGAAAACCGCTACAAAGTGTTCCTGCACCTGCTGGATGCCGAGGGCAATTTGGTCAGCCAGCGTGACAGCGAACCGGGCGGTGGCCTGGCGCTTACCACCACCTGGCAGCCGGGTGAAGTGGTCATTGACAATCATGGCCTGCTCATCCCTAGCGATTTGCCGCCTGGCGATTACCGACTCCAACTTGGCCTCTATGATCTGGCCAACCCCGCCAACCGCCTGCCCATCACCATCCCAGAGGGTACAGCAGATGCGTACTTGCTGGCCACGGTCACGGTTGCTGAGTGAAATGTATTGACATTGTCAATACAAATGCGTAGAATATCATGGATGAAAGAATTTACTATCAAGGTGTCAACTTTGAATGGAATACGGTGGATAAATTGAAGGCAAAGTTGCAACCAAATCGTAAAAAAGTGATGGTAAGTATTCGGATGCCGGAAGATGTGGTGGAAGAGTTGAAGCGGATTGCACCACTGCTGGGCTTTTCTGGCTATCAACCGCTAATGCGGGCTTATATTGGGCAGGGGCTGCGGGCAGATTTAGAACAGTTGGATCAAGAGACAGAACTGTCCCGACTGGTAGAAAGTTTGCGGCGGCAAGGGGTGGAGGATGAAGTGCTGGCAACGGCCGTTGCCGAAGCCAAAGTAGAATATCGCGTTAACTGATGGTTTTGCTGTAAATGCGATACGTTTGCACCGTATGCATTCCCGCTTTTTCGTAAAGGCGCGGCGCGTTGGTGAGGCTGCCTGAATCAACGCTGAGCTGTACTTTTTTGACACCCCGAGCAAAAAATGCAGCAAACGAATGTTGCAGCAGCGCCAGGCCAATGCCGCGTCCGCGCCAGCTGC
The DNA here is from genome assembly GCA_002699125.1 of Anaerolineaceae bacterium. Taxonomy (GTDB): domain Bacteria; phylum Chloroflexota; class Anaerolineae; order Promineifilales; family Promineifilaceae; genus Leptofilum. Next base: position 9,792 of record PABI01000076.1, on the reverse strand, counting down.
GTCGTACCCCCAAATGATCAATTAAGCCGCAGTCATTTTCCGGCAAATAAAAGTTGAGCGAAACGCCGACGACCTCTTCTTCATAACAGGCCAGAAACCACAGCGTTGGATCAAATCGTTCCGTGTTCAGGCTCATGCGTTTAGCCCAGGCGGCAAACGACATTGGATTGGAATACCCTTTGTCGCGTGAAGCTGCTTCGTCGGTTGCGTAGGTGGCTTGTTCATCCTGGTTGGGGGTGAACGGCCGTACCCCAACCCCCGCCGGCCACACCGGAGCCGGTGGCGCTTCTGCCATCTCAATTTCCATGATGAGAAACGTTAAGCCACGTCCGTAACCAGATGCCGCAAAAATTTGTTGGTTCCGCTCATTTTTGCCGGATACTCGGGCAATCAATTGGGTATCCGATGGCAAACCGGCTTCTAGCGACTTCAATAGACGTTGGCCAACCGCAAAAGATGATGGGTTTGAAGTGAGATAGAGCTGGGTGGAAAATTGGTTGGGATGGTACGGCCGTATCTCCGCATACCCTAAGAGCTGATCAGCGGCGGAAAAGGCAATCTGGCTGTGTTCACTCAGTGAAAAATCAGGCGCTTGCCACCGTTCGCGCAAACCCTCAATTGAAAGCAGCGCATGGCCCAAATCGGCTATGTTTTGCTGGACCATGAGGTTGTAGACAATGTCCAGGTCTAGCAAAGTTGCCCAGCGTAGCTTAAACTTCCCTTCTCTCATAGCCAAAGCCTAACGTTGCCTCCACCTGCTGTGAGCAGGATACAGATACTTTTTTATTGAGACAACTGTACTCACTCTAAAGCAAAAACCAAATAAGGTTCGTGCTGGCAATCAGGTGGAGATTTTGTTGGGCAGATTTAGCTTTCAGAGGCAGCCTACTCTAAGGAATCTAAAAATTGGGTTGTCGTAGTGATGATTTGGTTTTGCTGTTCCATCACAGAGATTGTTGGGATTCCGTCATTGTTTTGAAATCTATAGTCAGCATATTGGCGATGGTTTCCGCCTTCAATGATGAAGCGTCTGGCCGAATCGCGAACGGCTTCATAGAAAGCTTCTTGTTGAGGCGCCCCCGGGTCATTTGACCCAATTATCGTCAAAATAGGAATTGGGAAGTTTACAAATTCCTCGTTGTTTGCCGGATATGAGGCAAACATAATCAATCCGTTGAGGTCAGCGACGTTGTTTTTAGCGTATTCAGCTGCCATTGCGCCCCCGAGAGAGTGTCCACCAATGACCCAGGAATCAATTTCTGGAAACTCTGCCCGAATACCATCAGCACGATTGATACCCATGAAGGCAAGATTGAGGGGCATTTTAGGAACCACAACCAGATAGCCTGCGTCTGCGATGCCTTGTACAGTAACTGCGTATGCTTCTGGTTCAACCAATCCACCTGGATAGTAAATAAGGCCTTTATTTGTGGGGAAAGTCGGCCGAAATACAAGCTGCCCATCTGTTTGTTGGACATCATTTTCCTGCAACACCATAATGGCACGCTCTGTGGGTTCTTGGGCATTTATGGTTGCCCACCCAACTAGCAACAATGCTCCAATCAGGAAAATTGCAACGATCGCAATTAGCAGACGACGAAAGGTCTTCATAGATATTCGTTATAGCGCAGGACTTGTTTTATGTCGCCATTTCTCATCGCTAATTCACTACAGCAGTGTAAAGTGCTGGGTTGCCTTTTCCAACAAATTTTTCGGCCGTTGCAAAAACTAAAGCAGCTTATCGGCAAAGGCGGGCAGGGCGGCTGCGCCGCCGGTGTGCCAGAAGAGCACGCTTTGCCCGCGGGTAAACGCTCCCCAGCGAATGAGATCAATCAGGCCGCCCATTGCCCGGCCTGTGTACACCGGATCGAGCAAGATACCCTCCAATTGGGCCACCATCTGGATTGCTTCCCGTTCGGTTTCGCCGACCATCGCGTAGCCATCACCTAAATAATCATCGTTGACTTCTACTTTGTGGGCGATGGAGACGGTGCCCAGGCCCAGGTGGGTGCCGGTGGCCGTGGCCAGGGCCGACACCTGCATCTTCAAATCATCGGCGGGGTGATCAACGCTGATGCCCAACACCTGCCCGCGGAAGCTGCACACTTCAGCGCCCAGGACAATACCCGCCTGGGTGCCGCCGCTGCTGCTGGCAAACACAATAAAGTCGATGTTGATGCTGGCAGCAGCAAGCTGTTCCATCAGTTCTTGCATGGCCAGGACGTAGCTGGCAGCCCCCATCACGTTTGAGCCACCCAGTGGAATGACGTATGGTTTGTGCCCCATCACGCGCTGCTCATTGGTCACTTCGGCCATGACTTCATTGCGGGGGCGATCGTCTGTCCAGTAAAGGTGCGCACCGAGCAGCTTATCCAGCAGCAAATTGCCTTGCAGGGTGCTTTGTTCTGGTCCTGCCAAAACAAGGCTGCAACCCAGGCCAAAATGGGCGGCGGCTGCGGCCGTTTGCCGGCAGTGGTTACTCTGGGGCGCACCGGTAGTGATCAGATGATCGCAATCTTGAGCCAGGGCATCTGCCACCAAAAACTCCAGCTTGCGCGTTTTGTTGCCGCCGGTAGCCAGGCCGGTTTGGTCGTCACGCTTCATGTAAATGTCTGGTCCGCCCAGATGTTTACTGAGACGTTCCAATTTTTCTAAAGGAGTAGGTAGGTGGGCAAGCAGTTTGCGATCAGGATATTTCACATTCATGCGGCTGATTATATCGTTAGGGGGGAAAGTTATCGAATGGTTTCATAAAGTTGAACGGTAGCCGGAGCGGGGGTGACGCCCAGGCCAGTTTGCAGGGCGGTTTCGCAGCGTTGGTAAGCTCGCAGCGCCTGCACGCGATTACCCAGCTGGGCATGCGCCTGGATGAGCAGCCGGTACGCGTTTTCCCAACAATCATCCTGCTGCAAAATGTTTTGGCACAGGTCGATGACCGTTTCCCATGCGCCCTGATCGGCCAGCCATTGCGCCAGCCGGTCGGCCGTTTGCAAATAGCGGGCGCGCAGCCGTTCGCGCTCTTCATGGGACCAGGTTTCGTAGGGGTACGCTTGCAGGTAGTCGCCTTCGTAGAGCGATACGGCCGTTTCATAAAACCCCACCGCCTGTTCCCGATTTTTCTGATACTGTTGATCGCCCCGTTCGATTAGCTGCTCAAATTCAATGGCATCCAGCCACAGGTCCGCTTCTTCGCGCAGGCTGTAACGGCTGCCGTCGCGCACCACAAAAGCAGAAGGTGCATTCCGCTTCCGGTTCGGCTCCAGCACGGAACACATGGCGCTGAAGGCAATCTTGAAGTCACGCACGGCGGCGTCAGGGTCCAGCTCGGGCCACAGCATTTCGGCAATCTGGTCGCGGTGCAGCAGCGTGCCGCGAAAAGTCACCAGCAGTTGCAGCAGCTGGCGCGCCTTTTTGCGCCGCCAGGCTCGGCTGGGCAGCTCTTCATTCCCCTGCCAGATGCGAAACGGCCCCAGCGTTTGGATGCGCAGTTGAAAACCAGGATGCAGCTCCAAATGAGCCAAATCCAGCTGCATAAGGATAGTTTCGGCCGTGGCGGTGTGTTGGCTGTTTTCGCGGGCAAAGAGCAGCAGCGGCACCAGCGCCCGCGGATCGGGCGGGCCAGGCAAGGTGCGCCGGCAGAAAAGAAATTCATACTGGTGCTGATTGATGAGCGGCAGCAGATCGTCTAAATCACGCTTGAGCCGGGTTTCATCCTCTGTTTGGTGCCACAGCAGGCAGCGCCACAGGCGGGCGGCCGTTTCACCAAACATATCGCTGCAATCATGAAAACCAATGGCCGCCTGAGCCAGCCATTCATTGGCTTCCTGGGCCATGTTCAGCAAGGTGTACGTGGCTCCCATTGCCAGGCGAATGTTCATTTCTACCCATTCATCGCCGTGCAGCCGGGCCAGGGCAATGCCTTCCTGGGCATAGGTGAGCGCCGTCTGATGGTCGCCGGGAAAGCCATGTGCCTGGCACAAACCCCAAAATGCTTCAATCTTCAGGCGCGGCACCTCCAACTGTTCGCTGATGGCAACACACTGCTGAAAGCTGTGTCTGGCGCGCTCATAACCCTGTTCGTTTTTATGCAGCAGCCAGGCGTGTCCCTGGCGGCAGTGGCCCACGGCCGTAATAAATTGTGAATTGAGCGCTTTGCCTCGTTGTGTCCCGGCAACGGCCGTTTGCAGCGCCGCTTCTGCTTCTCCCTGGTAGGCCAAAATCAACGAGAGGAGCAGTAAGGTTTCGCGGTGGGCACGGGGGCGCAGCACCGGGGCTTGCTCTTCCAGCTGGGCCTGGGCTTCCAGCATGGCGCGTGCTTCGGCCAGACGGCCCGTGCGCAGCAGCAAGCGTACCGGCAGTTCGGCCTGATCGGGTCCCTGAGCGCGCAGCTCTCTGGCCTGCATCTGGTAATTTTCTGCTTCACTCATCCGCCCCTGGTTGAGCAGATTTTCAGCCAAAAGTTCCAACAGCCGGGCCTGGCTGTCGCGGTCATCCTGGCCATCGGAAAGGCGCAGCGCTTCTTGCAACAGCTCGGCCCCTTTGCTGGGATTGACCGTGTCTAGATAAACGCGGGCCTGGCCGCGCAGCGCCTGGCCAATGCTGCGCCGATCCCCCTGCACGCGGCTGCGCTGTTCGGCTTGCTGGTACCAGCCCAACGCCTCATCAAATCGGGAATGGAGCCGGGCAACGTCGCCCAGGTAGGTGAGCAGCGGCGGATAATGGGCCAAAATATCGGGCGGTAAATAGCCAATCCAGTTGGCCAGTGTGTCGAGTCGGCCCAGGCGCACCAGCCGCCGCCCTAACGTTGCCAGCAAAACGGCCGCTTTCTCATACGCTTCCGCCGCCAGCAAATGGTAAATTGCCTCCTCCTCATCTCCCTGGTGCTGGTAGATGGCGGCAGCCTGCTGATGCAGATCGTCGGCTTCGGCCGGAGCCAGCTGGCTGTAGAGCAGCTCGCGGAAAAGATGATGGTAGCGCACGTAGCCGTTGCCCAGGTTGACAACAAATAACCCTTTTTCCAGCAGGTAGCGCAGCATTTGCTGGCTGTCCTGGCGGCGGCGCAGTTGGTTGCACAAAGGGGTGGTCATTTCGCGAAGGACGGCCGTTTCGCGCAAAAACGCCTGCACATCTTCCGGCTGCTGGGCCAATACCTCCTGTGCCAAAAACTGAAACAGGTCACTGGCGCTGCCGGAAAGCTGCGACAATGCCTGGGCCAGCGAGGCACCGCCGTCCCGCTGCAGCTGCTGCCAGATGAGGTGCAGGGCAATGGGCCATCCTTCCACCCGGTTGATCACCATCGACGCTTGCTCCAGTGAAAGCGCGTGCCCGTAGGTGTGGCGAAAGAGGGCATCAATTTCGGCTGGGGTAAAAGCCAGCTCTTTCTGGTCGATTTCCAGCAGCTGCCCCTTCACGCGCCAGGTGACCAGGGAAGGCAAGGCCAGCGGGTAGCGAGTGGCTAAAATCACATGCAGGTTATCCGGGGCCAGGCCAATCAGCCGGTCCAAAATGCGGATCGGTTCGCTGCTGTCGTTGATTAGATGGGCATCGTCCAGCACCAGGAAGGTGGGTTGGCTGAGTTCATTCGCCAGTTCGTTGATGAGGCTGTCGATTACGGCCGTCCAGCTTGGTGGCTGGCGCTGCTGGCCCCATGCTTCTAGCTCGGCCAGGGGGGCATCAGACAAATTGGGGAAGGTGATGCCAAAGCCGTGTAATAAATGCAGCAAGAATGATTGGGCATCACTGTCTTCGGCTTCCAACCGATACCAGACAAAGTGCAGCGACTCCTGTGCCTGGCCAGTGGCCAGAGCGGCCAATGCCGTGCTCTTACCGTAGCCGGTGCCGGCCTGCACAATTGTCAGGCGGTGGTTTTGTGCTTCCAGCAGCCGCTGCGTAATGCGTGGCCGGGGCATGGTGTGTTGGGGTGGTCGGGACGGAACCAGTTTGGTCCGTACAATGATGTTTTGCCGATACACGGTTCATCCTTCAGAAATCAGTCGTAGCGTGCATTGTAGCGAGCAGCGAACGGGGGGGCAAATGAGTTTGGTTTAGATAAAAAAACGGCCGTTCCTTGTCGGGGAACGGCCGTTTCACATCAATCACGTTTTGTTGTTAGCTGGGCTACTGCCACCAGCCCGTATAGCTACCCGTGCCGCTGGATGGCACCGAGTAGGTCCGATTGCCGCCACCTTCCCAAATCGTTGTGCCACCCTGCCGCACAATAAACTTGAATTGAATCGACTGCCCGGCACTGCTGGTGAAGACTGCCGGACCGCTCCAGGTGTCGCTGTCTACCCAGCTCAGCGGCACGGCGTTGGCCGGATTCCAGTTGCCCAACTCCGGCACGTTGCCCACCACGTACATATCTTGGCCATACTGCGTCACGTAGCCGTTAACCGTAAAGTTAACCGTCACACCTGCCTGCGGGGCCAGCACCACGCCCGGATCGTTGTTATCCAGCGTGATGGAACATTGGCCACTGCTCACCGTGCAGTTTTTGCCACTGCCCAGCAAATCTTGCAGCACCGTGCCGTTGGCGTATGGGAGCGACACACCGCCAATGTTGGGAATGTTCAGCGTGCGGGTGCCGCCGCTGTCGTTCAGGGCCACCAGCACCGCGCTGCTGCCCTGTCCCCGCTGATAGGCGTAAGTGCGGTCGGCGTTGTGGCGATACAGGGCGATGTAATCGGCTGAGCTGAAGGTTTGCAGCGCCGGTGTTGCTTTGCGCACGTCAATGAGCGTCTCGTAGAAATCCCACAGCGCGGTGTTGGCGCTGCCTGTCCATTCGGTTGGCGCAGACGCATCGTAAAAGCCCCAGGCCATGCGTTCACGGGCGTATTCAGGACGGCCGCCGCCAAACTGGTAAATGCCAAACTCTTGCCCCAGGCCAATCTCGTTGCCGTAATACATTACTGGCACGCACGGCTGGGTAAACATGATGAGCGCGCCCTGCTTCATGTCTGCCATGTTGTAGCTCACGCGGTGCGAGAAACGGTCCATGTCATGGTTGTCGATGAAGCAGCCGCGCACAAATTCGCTGGGCGAGATGCCGCCCTGATAGTAGAAGCTGGCCCGGTCACGCAGGCTGCTGTCTAAAGAATCCACGCTGCTGCCGCCGGTGAAAAAGCCGACGATAGCCGCATTAGCCTCAAAGTCCATTGCCGAATCGACGCGTCCCTGCTGGCGGCGAATCATCTCTGGCCCGTTGTCCAGCCAGATTTCGGCAATGGTGAAGGTGTCGCTGTCGCCAATCGTATCGTTAAATTCACGCCAGAAGTCGGTGCTGGGACCAGGCGCATAATCCAGCCGGTAGCCGGCGTGGCCCAGGGTGTCCAGCCAATAATCGGCCCGGCTGTTGATGACCCAATTGCGCGCGGCACTGTTGTCGTTGTTGATTTGGGGCAGCTCCAGCACGCCGAAGAAGCTTTTGTTCGTGTCGTTAGAGCCATAAACGGTGTAGCTGGCGGAGCTGGTGTTGAAGCCTGAGGGGAAATTAACGGTGAAGCTGGGATCGGCGGCCGTATTGCACGCGCTGAAGGTGTACCAGGCGCTGAACGGTCCGGCGCAGGTGGTGCTGGCGCTGATGAAGTTGCTGTGCTGGCTGGAAGTGTGGTTGGGTACAAAATCCAAAATCACACGAATGTCGCGATTGGCCGCCTGGGTCACCAGAGTTTGCAGATCGGTTTGGGTACCAAAGACTTCTTCTACGCTCAATGGATCACTGGGATGGTAGCCGTGGTAGGTGAAATAGATGTCGCCGTTACTGTTGAAATCGGTGTCGGTATAGAAGTTAGGATTATCGAAGACGGGGGAAAGCCAGAGGACGTTGATGCCCAAATCTTCCAGATAATCCAGCCGCTCGACCACGCCATCCAGGTCGCCGCCATTGTACGTGAAGCGGTAATCGTCCTGCGGGTGGGTAGGCAGCGCCCCGTGCACGGCATGGTTGTTGTCGCAGTAGCCGCTGGCGGCTTCGGCACAGTAATCGTTGTTGCTGGTATCGCCATCATAAAAACGATCCACGAAAACGTTGTAGATTACAGCGTCGCCAATCCAGGAGGGAAGCTGGTTTTCACCGACGCGGAAGCCAAAGATGCGCGCCTGGGTGGGGTCGGTCACGGGCCAATCATTGGTGCTGTCGGCGTATTTGGTGTCGCCGCCACCGCTGTGCCAGGAGGCAATCTTGTAGCGAATGACGGTGCCGTTAGACCAGGGTCCAGCGGTGGCTTTGTACCACAGGGTGTTATTTTCGGTGTGGTCCAGCGTCATGGTGATGGCTTGCGTGGTGCCTTGTGCGGCGTGGGTGGTGGGGTGGATGGACGGTTCGCTGCCGTCGGTGGTGAGATAGAGCCGCGTATCGGTAACCCAGCCCTGGTAGCCAATCTGAACCCAGAAATCGACGGTATCGCTGCTGGTGGGGGCCGAGGGCACAATATTGCCGGCATGATCGATGAAGGCAGCGGCGGCCACGGCCGATCTGGTTTGCCACAACAAGCTAAACAGGGTAACTAAAAATAGGGCACGAAAGGCCACGGAACCAAACAATTTGCGTGCAAAATGCATCAGGAAATACCTCCAAATGTGAAAGTGAGTGGGTTGGTAAACTATGCCGGTTGTGATGAACTATTCGTAAGTTTTAAGACGTTTGTGCAGCCAGATCCGTTTCTAGAATTTGTACGGCCGTTGCTGTCAAATCAAGTAACTGCTGCCGTTCTGCCGGGGTTAGTTCAGCCAGGCGGCGCTGCAAAGAAGCTTCATGGAGTTGACGGGCCTGCGCCAGTTTTGTTTCCCCCTCCGGGGTGAGGGAGATACGTACCAGCCGTTGATCGCGCGCGTCGCTGCCGGTGCGCACCAGGCCGCTTTTGCCCAGCCGCTGCACCAGCCGGGTGACGTTGCCCCGGGTACAGAGCAGCTTATCGGCTACTTCAGAAACGGTAAGGCTGTCGGTGGCGGCGCTGTCCAGGGTGCGAAGGAAGTTGTACTGCGAGGTAGTGAGGTCGATCTGTTTGAAGGTGCGCCGGTCGCCATCATCAAGCAGCACAAAGATAGTTAGAAACTGTCGATAAAGATTTTCTTCTGGGGAACTATCGCTCATACTGCTTTCCTAAAGGACTTTGTTGACTAGTCAACAAATATGAGTGCAGGATAGCATAGGGCGCGTAGGGTTGTCAAGATACGGCCGTTGCCAAAAGACAAGCTGAAATACAACTCATTGCCTTCTTCTGCGTAGAGTTAAACGTGTTGGAAACGAACGAGAAGATGTTGACAAATTGGAAATCAACAGCATAAAAATAGACTTTTGAGGGAGAAACAAACAATGAAACAAACAGATTTTAAAGAACTGGATAAGCACATTAACATCTTGGGCTGGCTTCATATTGCCCTTAATGTATTCACGCTGTGCATTGGCGTTTTTGTCTTTTTCATCCTGATTGGCGCCGGATTGTTAGCCGCCGATGGTGAAGCCATGAGCGTTTTGGCCGTTGTGGGCACGTTTGTCATGGGGATTTTGGTAGTTATCTCCATACCAGGAATCCTTGCCGGTTGGGGATTGCTCAAGCGAAAGTCTTGGGCGCGTATTTTGGCGCTTGTCATTGGCTTTTTCAGCTTGATGAATTTCCCCTTTGGCACATTGGTAGGTGTCTATACCCTCTGGGCTTTGCTGGTTCATGATGAGGCAAGCGACTACTTTTTGGCTTACAATGTATTAGGACTTACGCAAACCAGTGAGAATCTGTAATAATCAGGTGCATGAAAAAGTTAACTCACTGGGATTACTGTCAATTTTTGCTGGTC
>PABI01000075.1 GCA_002699125.1 Anaerolineaceae bacterium | reverse complement strand
CATCGTCATGCTCATCGGCTGGTTCATCACCTGGCCGGCCCGCACGTATGACATTGAACCGGAAGAGATGGTGGTCCTCAAAGAAGAGTACCACCGCCGCGATCGCGTCAACGAGCAGATCAACGCAATGAACAAACCGCTCAACGAGCAGTTGAAGCCGTTCAACGAACTCTTCGGCAAGCTGAACGCGGAAGTCACCAACCGCGATTTCACCGTCAAACAGGAAATCGCCGACCGCATGCTGAAAGAGAAGGGGATCGAACCGCCGCCGGAATATCCTCCGCAAGCGATTGCCGATGCCGCCGTGGAAGAGTGGGAAACCACCTACGTGGAAAACCACGAAGGCGAACTCGGCGAGATGCACGCGCGGCTTGCGTATTACCAGGCAGCCCTTGAACCGGAAGATCGGGAACTGACCGACGCGGAAGAAGACTTCAAACTCGAAGTCGCCCGCAAGTACGAAGACCTTCTGGATGCCGAGCATGCTCGCAAGACAGAAATCCGCAACACGCTGATGACCGAAGCGAATCTCGATCCGGCCAAAGACAGTCCTACGGAAGAGATCAACAAAAAGGTGGAAGAGCAATTTGCGGCGGAACCGGGTGACGCGGTGACCGGACTGCGCGCGGAACTTGCGGCGCTCAAGCCCCGTTACCTCGAAGAGATCTCCCCCTGGCACAGCGCGCTGACGGAAGCGGAGTCGAAGTTACCCACTCCCGAAGAAGGGGCCGAGCCCCCCGCGGAAAAGAGCGAACAGCAGCTGCTGGTTGAAAACCTCGCCGCCCGACAGGAGATCGACTGGAACTCGATTCCCAATTACGGCTGGCGTGATCTCAAACTGGCGGAAAACCCGGTTGCGTTCGATTTCTCCAAGTGGAGCGCGCTCCCGTGGTCGAAAAAGATCGGCCGGAACCCGATGGAGCGTCCCCCTTATGAAGACCCGCGTGTCGTCGACTATCAACCGCGCGACGCCTTCTACTGGAATGCGTGGATGATGAGTCAACGCGCGGGGACGGTCGCCTATCCGACCTTCGCCGCCGGTGCTTCGCTGCTGATGTACCTGCTGTTCTACATCGCCTGTGATATCCGGGGCTGGCAGGTCCCCCTCTTCCGCACCTGGGGTACGAACGCCCTCGCGGCCTACGTCCTCTTCGAACTCGTCTGCGGCGCGGTCAAACAATTCGTCCCCCGCGACCCCGTCTGGTGGTACGGCTGGGGCAGCCTCGCCGTCGGCATGTTCCTGATGTGGCTCGTCATCCGCAGCCTCGAGAAGAACAAGATCTTCATCCGGATGTAGTGAGTGTAAACCTCATCACTCAAATCTCCCCGGTTGCAGCGAGTTCGCGACCGGGGAGGTTTTTTTGTTTCAGAGGTGACGCATTTTCGCGAGTTTTGGTCATCATTATTCCAACCGCCCCAGAAACGCCCTCACCCCTTCGCCCAGCACCGAGTCCGGGCGGTGGGAGACGTTGTTGTGATCGGCGCCGATCAGCTTCAGCATCTCTTTCGGGATCCCTGAGGCCGATTGCGCGGGGGCGGCGTTGTAGAGGCGTTCGCCCAGTTCATAGGGGACGATTTCATCCTCTGTCCCATGGATGACGAGAATCGGACAGGTGACATTCCTGATGGCATCGGTCGAGAGGTAGCGATCACGCAACAGCAGGCGGACGGGTAGCCAGGGGTAATGATATCCGGCGGCATCCACCAGCGAGGAAAAGGTGGATCGCAGAATCAGCGCGCGGGGCGCGGTACCGGAGGAACAGATTTGCGATATGGCCTGTGTGGCGACTCCCCCGCCGAGTGATTCACCGAAGATCACGATATTGTCGGGTTGGTATCCCCATTCACCCGTGATCTGCTTCCACTGGTGCAGCGCGTTGGCGACGTTGGCGGTTTCGGATGGGGAACCTTCCGTTTCGCCGTAACCGAGATAGTCGAAAATGAAGACATCGCAATCGAGCGCGTTAAAGAGTTGGAACAGATAACCGCGCCCGCCGCGATGATGACCGTTGCCATGAAAGATAATTGCCGCGCGGCGTTCGGTGTGGGGCACCTTGTCAGCCATCTGCTTCTGCGCCGCAATCTGCCACCCGCGGACTTCAATACCATCCTCGCCCGTGAAACTGCACGCTTCAATGCGGCTGGCGGGAAGCGCGTACGCCATCGGATCGATTGTATTCTCCCGTGTTGGAATGTAGATCAAATTGCGTTGAAACACGGTCAGCAACAGACAGACTCCCAGGTAAATGATACAGAGCCGCGCCAGATGACGACGGATTCGCGTCCCCCATCCCGGCGGGGCGTCCGATTTGCGGCCTGCGTCAGGCCCCGCGTCGGGTGAAGTCACTTCCGGCGATTCCTGCATGTTCCTACTTTCCGTTTTCAAGAGGGGAGGGGCCCACCCTGGCCCGCTCCGTTAAATCTTAAGCAGTTGCTGCCGGTGAATTCAATAAAATCGTTAAATATTGCCCTGCTTCCAGCCCGATGATACTCAGTAAGGGTCCTGTGCGCGCAATGGAGTTCGCCCGGGGTTCCTTAACTTAACTCCAGCGCGAAACATCGTTTTCGGGGGTGATTGCGGATGAATATTGGAGCACTCAACCCGTTTTCCAACAGTCTGACGACACTTCTGCGCCAGCAGGAAGAGGGGACGACCGACAAGACGTCGTTTGGTGATCTCTTTGGCCTGAAGCGCGAGAAAAAAGAAGACGAGCAGCAGGGGGAGCAGCAGACCGTTGCCGAATTCCTCAACGCGCTGAGTAATAAGTCGTCCGTCTCTCCGAATCAGCTCAAACCGGCAACGGAAGAACCGGCCGCGAAGTTGCCGCTGGAAAAACTCAGCCTCGATCTCGCGCAGTCGAAGCAGGACTTCCAAACGAAACTCAATGAAAAGCTCGCAGCGCTCGGGATCAATCCCGCGATCGGTTTCGAAATCCAGTCCGACCTGAATGGTCAACCGGTCGTCACCAGCGATCATCCGCGGCAGGCGGAGGTCAACCAGTTGCTGGCATCCGACCGGGAGCTGAATCAGTTATATCGCCAGATGTCGGCCCAGGCTTCTCTGCAACAGGCGGCAGCGGAACACCAGGCATTCGCTCAGGCCTATCAGCAGAACCCCACTGCCGCGATCGAGCAGTTCCAGCATCTATTCAACCCGAGTGGCTTCCGCGATTTCGGCGTGAAGTTCGAACAGGGCAAAGTGGAGATCGTCGGTTCGGAACAACTTAATCTGAACATCGCGTGATGATGTATCGATCGTGATGAATCGATACTGTGCATCGCGCATAAAAAGACCCCCCGGATGCTGGATCGTCATCCGGAGGGCACTTGACGGTAAAGGTTGATCAGGACATCAAATTCCACCTGTTCACACAGCGCTCAGCCACATGAAACCCGTTTTTCCGACTTCCCGACCAAACGCGGTCCTCTGCTACCGCGCGGTCTTTACCGAGACTTGTTGCACAGCGCCGTGATCAGACGGCCTTGACCGTCACGGTCTGACGCTGTGCCTTGGGAATGTGAATCGTCAGGATACCCTGCTTGATCGTGGCTTCCACGTGCTGGGCATCGATCGCATCCGGCAGACGGAACGCGCGTCGATAATCGCCACCGCGGAATTCACGATAGAGGTACTGGTAACCTTCCACGGGCGGCAGGTCGGCGTGACCGACGACCGTCAGCACGTCTTTCGCGATCGAGATATCGAGCTGCTCCTGATCGACACCCGGCATATCGAACTTCAGATCGATACCGGTATCCGATTCAATGATGTCAACGTCGGGCGAGTAGACGAGGGTTTCCACTTTGGTCAGGCTGGTATTCTGTTCCTGGCAGCAGGCTTGCGTGCCGCAGTTCTGATCGTTGTTGTGAGTTTCAGTATGATTGCTCATCGGTTTGCTCCTGATGATGAATTGCTGATTCGGTGTTGCAGATGCCACAGTTTGGACGGATTAACGCGAATGACAAGGCTTTGAGATCGCCGCGTTTTGAGATTACAGCCTCCAGAGATTACAGTGCTTTGACTTCAATCTTCTGCGGTTGCTGTTCCGCGGGAAGTTCCAGCTTGAGGGTCAATACCCCTTTGCTGTAGGTGGCGTCGCAACTCGTCGGATTCACGTCGACCGGCAGCGAGATAGTCTTGCTGAACTGGCGACCGTAACGTTCCTGACGGGAGACATTATCCGTCTCGGCACCCTCCGTTTCGCGGCTCGCTTTGACAGTCAGGCTGTTGTGCGTCAGGGAGATGTCGAGGTCGTCGGCTTCAAACCCGGGGACCGCCATCTGCACCAGCACACCGCTGTCGCCTTTCAGGACATTCACGGCGCCGAATTTCATCCGGTTCTGCTTGCCCGACGCGGGCCACTGGCGACCGAAAAGCTGCTCGAACTGATGGCTGAGCTGGTCAAGTTCGTGCCAGGGATTCCAGGTTTGCAAAGTCGTTCTCATCTGAAGGCTCCTTTTATCATTTCACCGTAAGGAAAAATGGAATGAATGGTTGAATTCCGCTCCGACGGCAGGCGTCGGGGGTGCCAGAGAGCAGATGCACGGACCATGCCAAAATGACGAACGCCGCGGCGGAAATTATCTCGGAATCGAATTGTGAGCGAGGCCTGTCAAGGTGATGAGAATGTCGTAAGTGATTGATTAATAGATTCTTATGTTTGTTTTGTCTGGTTTCGAGAATTCTTTGGCGGCGATTTTGGCAGGCGATTTCCAAAGTCCCTTAGACGGATTCACTATGCGCAAGATTCTGCCAAAATGACGACGCGCGAGCCATAATGGCAGTGCGCTCGTGGTGCCAATGTGGCATTGTGGCGACTCTGCCGGTTAGGGGGGGGGGTCGATCCGACAAGGCGAAGTCGTGGGAAGAGAGGCCTCGGGGCGCTGTTTCGGGTCGTCCGGGAGGCGGATTCGGGACGATAACCTCTAGAGTTCACGAGACACCTCCGGGAGTTCTTCCCGTTCTTTCTCTCTCTGAGCCTGTACCAACGGAGTGGTTAATGGCGGCTAGTTTTGCGGGTGCGCGAAATCTGGATGAGCGACGTCGTCGCCGGCTGGCGACGGCCGCCGAGGATCAGGCGGTGACCCCTGCGCGCCGCGTTCCCTCCGAGACCCCCGAATACGGCGACGAAAACTCGAATCGCAAAGTCGCTTCCGTCGCGCTCTTTCCCGTCCGCAAGTTGATCTCTCCCCGCGTCTGGAAGCATGCCTTCACCGGGATGTTCCTGTTCGCCGTAGCGGCGCTCATTCTCACCGCCGGTTTGCATCTGGAATCGCGTCCCGAACAGTTCGGCCCCGGGTTTGCCAAGTTGTTTGAATTCGAAACCGGCCGCGCGGTCAGTTACTTCAGTGGCGGGTTGATGACGCTGGCGGGACAGATTGCCTTCCTGATCTGGTGGGCGCGGAGCCGGAGCCTGCATGACTACAACGGCACCTACCGCGTCTGGGCCTGGGCGTCGACCTTTGGCGTCATCTTCGGGTTCTGCCTGTTGACCGACGCGCACGTCGCCTTCAGTCTCACCGTTTTCTGGATGTGGAACGTCGCGTTCTGGAAGCAGGACGTCCTCTGCTGGCTCGCGCCGACTCTGGTCATAACCGGGGGACTCTTCTGGCCGCTGCGGCACGACATGTTTGAATGTAAAGGGAGCCGTTCTCTCTTCTCGCTCGCCGCCGGGTGCTGGGTGATCGTGGCCGCCATGGAACTCGGTTTCGATTTCCCCGTCGTCAAGAATCAACAGGCCGCGCACGCTGCGGTCGGTATGATCGGCGCGTTGTCGTTCTTCCTGAGCATGCTGATGCACGCCCGTTTTGTGCTGTATGAAACAGCGGAAGCACCGGTGGTGGTCCAGAAACCGTCGCTGCTGCGGAAGGTCACGGGGAATGTGGCGATGAACTTTGGTGGCTTGACCGGTCGCCTGGGTGAAATTCGCGCTAACTGGACAGCGGCGCGACTCGAAAAAGCCCAGGCGAAAAAAGAGAAGGCGGAACAACGCAAAGCGGAGAAAGAACTGGCGGCCAAAGAGAAAGCGGACGCCAAACTGGCGAAGGCCGAGCAGTTGAAAGCGGACAAAGCGAAAGCCGCCGCCGAGAAAGAAGCGCAAGCTAAAGCGGCGAAAGAGAAGGCTGCCGAGGAAAAAGCCGCCCGCGCTAAAGCAGCGGAAGAAAAAGCGGCAGCCGCCGCGGCCCGCAATAATTCTGAGTGGGAAGCTGAAGAAGAGGGGGAAAGCGAACCGAAAAAGAAACCTCGCTTCCGCTTGAAGAGCGAAGCGCCGACCGGATCGGACGGGGGTTCCAATTCCAACTCGCATTGGGAAGCCGTCGACGACAGCGACGACAGCGACTACGATAACGACGCGGACGACGACTACTCAAGCGACGACGAAGACATGCAGCATCTGAGCCGTAAAGAACGGAAGAAGCTCAAGAAGATGCAGCGTCAACAGACCCGCCGCGCATCTTAGAGAAACCGCAATTGGTGAACTGGATTTGATCCGCCTACGATTGCCTTACTCGGCGGCCGGGATGATCAACGGTTGTTGCGGTGGCAGGTTGTCTCGAAGGATCACTTCCCCTTCGCCTTCAACGAGGATGTTGGCACGTTCTCCGCTGAGCACGTTGTCCTTGATGACGATCGCGAGACTTTTATTCGTCAGGTTGATCCGCATCGCGGCAATTTGTGATTCACTCGTTTCCAGCAGGTTGCCGCTGAAGACGCAATGCCCCGCTATGGTGTCCGACGGATCGCTGGACGATTCATCGATGGTGATGTTCGCGTTCCACGGCGCGCGGCGTCCGTCCGGATCATTCGGTTTGCGTCCGTTCCGGCGGAAGATGTTATTCGACACCACGCAGAAGCGGCTATCGGGAATCCACAGTCCTTCACGCCCACTCTCTTCCACGACGTTACCAATCAACGTGCAGTTCTCGCATCCGCGCTCGATGGTGCAACCGCGCGATCCATTCAGACGAATGATGTTATCGCTGGCGGTCACATGCCGACAGCCTTCCAGAAAGAAGCCCCCCATCTTCGACCTGTTGATCTCGTTACCGCTGATCTGCCCGGCACGGCAGTGATAAAAGTGAGTTCCATCCGACCGGGCACGATCAAACCGGCAACCGCGGACCTGGAACGATTCGACATAATAAAACGCGACCGATCCCTGGTCTTCACGCACGCTCCCTTTCTCAGGTCCACGCAGTTCTCCCTCCGGGGCCATGTAGTCCCCATACACGTTGCAGCAGTTGTCAATGATCGTGTCGAGGACGCGCACATCGCGCGCGGGCTCGTCGTCGCTCTTACCGAACACGCCGACTCCATTACTCGTCAGGTCGTGCAGGTACATCTCTTCGATATGAATGCGTTGGCAATTGCCCGTCAGATAGATGCCGCGAATGTTCACCCCCGCGGGCCAGACGTCGTTACGACCCACGACCTCGCCGCCGCTGAAGCGGACATCCTGCACATTCTCGCCGCGAAAGAGTTGCCCGTCATTGTCGCAGTCGGCGGGAAAGACGAACTTCGCGCCGTGAAGTTCGAACGTCATGTCTGAATGAATGTTGAGCCCGGCTTCGTCGGAAATGAGGTACGTCATCGGGGGGAAAACAATCTGGCCCCCCTGTCGCGACGCCTCATCGATCGCCTGCTGCAGTTCCGCCTGATAGGAAACGGAACCATCGACCACATAGCCGTCGGGCAGGTAATCGGTCACCCGGACCACGTTCGGTTCCGCTGCGTTCGGTTCCGCGGCGACGGTAATCGATCCGGCAATGACAAAGAGCGCGAACAAACGGATTGACAAAAACAGGCGTGACATGATCGGACCTCGGCAGTTCGAGAGCGACAACATAGGAATAGCTTATCCGGAAAAAAGAAATTGGTTCCGGGAATAGCCATCATAAACGGGTGATCTCGGCGAATGACAACATGAGAGCATTATTCGCGATCTTTTTTATTTCCGGGGATCCCGCGATCCAGTTTCTGCGTTCTCGCTGCGTACGCTGTGAGCGAGTGGCATCATTGTAACGACAGCGGAGAGATTTCCTGCTGCAGGTGGGATAGCGATCGCGCGCTTCACACAGACGATGCATTCAAAAAATCAGGGGAATCCGCAGCCCCCTCCCGCAAAGTCATTGCAGAGTTCATCAGTTCACTTCAAAATACAAAAACCATTCTCTCCGCGCACTAATTCCATTCACAGACAGGACGCAAGGTATGTCTCGAGAGCGATTTGACGATGACGAGTATCAGGACCGGCCACCCAAGCAGGGGATGTCGACCGGCATCAAGGTTCTGATTTTCATTCTGGTGGGCGGAGGTCTCTGCCTGCTCCTCTGCTGCGGTGTGTTCATCTATATGATGATGAATATGTTCGAGTTCTCACAGAACCCGGCGGACGCCGTCGCCACAACGCAGGAAATCACCACCATCGACATTCCGCAGGATCAGTTCCCTCCTGCCGGCAGTTTGAAAATGAACTGGTTCGGGATGTTCGGCATGAAGATGGCCATTTATGCCGATCAGACGGGCAGCGATGAAAACTACCTCGTCATCGCCAGCATGGAAGTTCCCAACGCCAACCCGGCAGAGATGGAATCCTCGCTGAAACAATCGTTGCAGAATCAGGATCAGGGGAACAGTCTCACCATCATCTCGAGCGAGACCCGCGAGATCGACATCAATGGTCAGATGTACGAATTCATTTTCTCGGAAGCGACCAATAACGAAACCGGTTCCAAGTTCCGACAGATCACGGGCTCGTTCCCGGGTAAGCAGGGCTCCGCATTCATTCTCGTTCAGGTCCCCGAGGAAGAGTATAATGAAGAAGCGATGATGAAAATGCTCGATTCCATCGAGTGAATCATCCCGGCTGTGACCCCGTCCCTTCTGTCTGAAAGAAAACTGTGATGTCAGAGAAACTCACGTCGTTTGGTCTGCTGGTACTCCGCATCGGTGTCGGTTGCATGATGATGGTACACGGCTGGCAGAAGATTCAGGGCTTCGAAGCGATGTCCGAAAACTTCGCCGACCCGATTGGATTGGGGCCGAAAATGAGCCTGATCCTGGCCATCAGCGCCGAGTTCGGCTGCTCCATCCTCGTGATTCTCGGCCTCCTGACGCGGCTGGCGGTGATTCCTCTGGGCTTCACGATGTGTATCGCCCTGTTCGTAGTGCACGCGGAAGACCCATGGGCCACCCAGGAAAAAGCCGCTCTCTTTCTGTTGATGTACGTGACCCTCCTGTTCACCGGAGCAGGAAGTTTTTCCGTCGACAAGGCGCTCTTTGGCCGGAAGAAAGTGGAAGCGGACGCGAAGAAATAACCTTTCGCGTTACGAATCGGAATAACTGGAAACAGCCTGCGCGACGATCGGTCGCGCAGGCTGTTTTTCATTGCGCGGCCTTTGTTCATTTAACCGAGTGTCGCGCTCAAAGATGGCCACCGGAAAAATTTTTCGAAAAGGGTGTCGGGGGGACGATCCGTTCCATGAGCCGACAAAGGCCACTACGATCACGAAGACCCGCATCTCAAGTTCTACCGAACGATTCGGATCCCCGTAGAGTTTTATGTCTTCTCGTTGGAATTCAGGCCCGAAGAAATGCATTACATGACGGAATTGGAAAAGGAGTATCCGGGGGGATTAGGAATTCAAATTCCGCTGTTCTGAATGTTCTTTTTCGAGTAAATCAATGACTTTAAAAAGTGCTGGAAATATCCTCTTGAGGAATGGACCGTAGTCGTGGCTCGCTCCTCGGTTCGTGGTTGCGTGAGCCATCATCTTGTTGAACTGCCACCTCACACTGGTGGGATCGTTATTACTGCCATAGCTTCGTCTCAACTCCTCGATAACTTCTGTCGTATCCGCCTCCGTCAAATCGCACAATGAAATGTCATCAGAATGTCTTTTG
The DNA here is from genome assembly GCA_002699125.1 of Anaerolineaceae bacterium. Lineage (GTDB taxonomy): Bacteria > Chloroflexota > Anaerolineae > Promineifilales > Promineifilaceae > Leptofilum. The sequence goes on along the minus strand of PABI01000075.1, from coordinate 3,042 downwards.
TCCGATGATTTTCTTTCGTCCGATAAAAAGACCTCTACCAGAATTCGAGTGTGTAATACGAGAGACTCAGTAATCGCGTTTTGCAGGTACCATGGTTGTCTTGCCAAGAAGTCGGCATTTTCGGAGCACCGAACGAGTTCTCTCACCATATCGACTTCGTAAGAAATCACTTTCTGTACGCTATCCATATTTCATGCCGTAGCAGCCCGTTGATTTTCTCTCTACTCGTCCGAATCTTCAATTGATATCCTCACGCCCAGTCACTTAATCTTCAATGGTAACGGAGGTACGGCATGGCGCTCGGTAAGCGCGAACAGGAACGGCAGGAGTCGTTGTGGGTTGAGACGGCCAAGCTGGCCGCGCCCGGACATCATTTCTATATCCGGCTCAACAAACTCCTGCGCGAAGCGGGCTTTGATGCCTTTCTCGAAGAACTCTGTGCACCGTACTATCACGAGCGCGGACGCTGATGCGTTCCCTGTTCGTATATGGCAGTCCGCGGGGCCTGCAGGGGACGGTTCGGGTGTTGTTGTGGTTTTGCGTGGCCGCTTCGGTGCCGTTTCCGGCGCGGGCGAGCGCCATTCCGCGCCTGTTTCGGTTCATCACCCGCATCTTCTCCCATACAACCTGTTTTCCCCCGCTCGAAAACCAGTCATTGGTCGCGGCGTAAAGTTAGGATCTTCAACGGGCTGTTAGCCTCCGATGAAAATGCCATGGCATTTGAACAACCCCCAATTACCGCGAGTACTTGTATTAATAACGTCGTGGCCTTTGTCGTCTCATAATCACCTTGAAGAAAAATGGTTCTACGGATTAAAACTTGATGGTGCAAGTTGGGGTGATCGACATAGTCGGAAACACTCTGTAATGAGCGACCGACGGAAAAACAGCGTGCCGTGCTTCGAAAATGGGCTTCTGCAGCTGACCTGCAAATTAAGACCCGCGTCTAATCATTGATCTCCCGCCCGAGCGAAATCAGCTCGGGCGGGATTTTTTACGCATTCGCCGCCGCGACGATGTCCAATCGGTGCGAATTCCCCTTGTCCGATTGCGGGAAGCGACTACAGTTCGTGACCGCAGTGGCGCTTTCGGCAGGCGCACTCATCGTTTTCCCCGGGACTGGAACAGGAGGTTCATCGTGTCCCTGCACCCTTTTTTCTCCACCAGAGCAGGCTTGTTCATTTATTGGACAGCGATGGTCCTGTTTTGGGGAAACTCAGTAAGTCAGGGATTCGAGGCATCGTCAGGTGGTGAACTACAGCTGCTCGCCGACGATATTCTGCAGCCCGGTGATCCAACTCCTCTCACGCACGCACTCAGCGATCCCGCCGATCTTTTCATCGCCGAACCGGTTCCGCGATACGACGAGCTGACGACGCTGGTCAAGGCTCCTGAAAATCTGCGCGAATTGATGAAACCGGTGATTCAGCTGAACGCCGAACACATCGCCGATGGGGGCGATCTCCCGCTCACCAGTTCCGGTATCCGTGTGAGTCTGCCGACGTATCCTTTCTGGGGACCACCACCGCCGATGATCGATGTCGGCTACCAGATGACCTGGCTCGATTCACCGCCGGCACTCGCCCTGCCCGATCTCTTTCATGAATATCGCTTCGGAGCGAGTTGGATTCGTCTCATCAGCGACGAGTGGAAAATGCGGGTCTGGGCCGGAGCCACCTTCAATACGGATGGGGAAAACACCAGCGGCGACGCACTCTTCTTTCGCGGAGGGCTGTTTGGAATTTATTCGACGTCGCCCGAATTCGAATGGATTTTCGGGGTCGTTGCGCTCGGCCGAAGTGACCTGCCCGCTGTTCCGGCGCTTGGTCTCGTCTATCGACCCGACGACGACTGGTCATTCGATTTTACCTTCCCCCGCCCCCAGGCGACCTGGATCTACGAACGGATGAGCGACCGCCAGTTCGCTCTGTATGCGGGTGGCGGCCTGAACGGAACCACCTGGGCTTTCGAAGAACCGAACGGGCGGGAAAATCAAATCACTTACAGCGACTGGCGTCTCGTCATGGGCTGGGAATCGACACCACTCGCCCCGCCGGGAGTTCGCTTTGCTCCCGGAACACGGTTGAAGATTGAAACCGGATTCGTCTTCGCACGGGAACTCGAATTCGAGCGGTTTCGCCGCAATGTCTCGCTCGCCAACGGGTGGACATTGAATGGTTCGGTCAGCTTCTGACCGCCCGGAACTCGTCCCCGTTTGCCGATAAGTCGCTGGAAATTCCCCCTTCGGCCCGACTACAGTGGGATCTGTTGACCGATCACCGCTGAGGTGGCACCCCATCTGTTCCACTCCATTCGCCCGGAGGAGTTTCGCCGATCATGCGATTCTTTACGACCTCGTTGCTGGCTGTTATCCTCGCTCTGCATTCGCTTTCTTTACAAGCAGCGGATGCGCCGGCGATGCCGAACCAGCGGAATGTACTGTTCATCGCGATCGACGACCTGCGGGCACAGTTAAACTGCTACGGTGACGACGCGGTTATTTCCCCCAACATCGACAAGCTGGCGTCGCAGGGGACTTTGTTCGAACGCGCGTATTGCCAACAGACCGTTTGTAATCCATCGCGCGCCTCGCTCATGACCGGCCTGAGGCCCGATACGCTGCGTGTTTATGATCTGCCGACCCATTTTCGTCAGATTCGGCCCGATGCGGTCACCTTGCCCCAGACATTGATGCAAGCCGGCTATCACGCGCGTTGCGTCGGTAAGATCTTTCATAACTGGCGACAGGACGATTACCAAGGCGATCCGACTTCCTGGTCGGTTCCGTCCATTCTGCACTATGGGACTCATGGTCAGGATCTGCCAGCCGTGGAAGGCGATATTCCCCCCGACCTTTCATCGGCGTTGACGACGACCGAATGCCGCGATGTCCCGGACAACGCGTATTACGATGGACAGGTTGCGGATACCGCAATCGCCGCGATGCAGGACCTCAAGCAGCTCGACCAACCCTTTTTCTTTGCGGTCGGCTTCTGGAAACCCCACCTCCCGTTCAACGCGCCGAAGAAATACTGGGACCTG
>PABI01000074.1 GCA_002699125.1 Anaerolineaceae bacterium | reverse complement strand
GGCCGATGACACAAAGCTGAAGGCAGGTGTTTTGGGCTACTGATGTGTTTTCCATCAAGGTGGTCATGAACAGGGCGGCACGAAACGGCAAGAAGCAGCCATCACTTACCACGCTAAGTAACAGTTGGCATCCCTGCGAGACGGTCACGTTACTGCCAATAATGCAGTTGTCGATGACCGCGCCTGCTCCGATTGTGACGTTGTCGCCAATGACTGTGTAGCCGTGAATAACGGCCGTTGGATCAATATGTACGTTTTTACCCACCTTCACCAGCTCTGAGCTGGACAGAACGCGTTTTTGTTCAAGGACAGAACGGGCTAATATTTTTAGCTTAACTTGCCAACTGCTGGCAATCCGATCTTCGACATTGGCTCCTTGTGTAAACACGCCCAGTAAAATGTCAGCCACAAACAAATGAACCCAATTTTCGACCAGGACAAACACTTTTTTAGGCAGTTGGTAAACCAGGTCACCAAATTCGGTGGCCATGTAGGGAGGAATATGATAATAGCCTCGTTCTCTTGATTCGGTGTCGATCACCAGTGGTTTGGCTTCGAGGCTTTGGGCCAATCCTTTCGGCAAGTACCACATATCGGCCAGCAACAGGTCGCCTTGTTTGAAGAATGAATGGGTTAACGGCCGTACATGTTTGGCAATCGCCGGGTCATCTTTGTGAAAAGCCAGCCGGACTGGTCGCCCACCGGCCCGCGCCCGTTCAATAAATTCATCGATCAACAGCTGGTTAAAAAACAGGTTGTCGCGATGCACCAGACATTCAAGTTCTTCAGTTTCTAGCTGACGGGCCACTTCCCAGTCAGGATATTCCCGTTCTTCGATAGCGTGTTTAACCAACAGATCGCGCTGCCACAGCCACAGCGGCTTGTTTTGCACCCGCAAATCACGCGCCGTCTCATTAAACGGGCTTATAAAACTGGGCTCATTAATAATTATACGTCGCATAGATTCATTCTTTCGCAAGCGCTATTTCGTTGATGAATGGGTTAAGATGGTGAACGGCCGTAACTAAACAATCGGCTGTTTGGCAATCGAAATCGTACAGGTTTCATCACCGGTGGCAATACAGCTAACTTGTTCAACCCTAAAGCGTTGACCTCGGCTAACCCAGTCCAGTGCTTGCTCTAAAAGTCCAATTGCCAAGTGGCAGCAGGGTGTGTCTGAAACGCGCTGCCAACAAATCGGGCAGCGCTCAATGATCCACAAATAATGGTCTGCATCTTCACCTAAACGAACACGTTGATCGCTGAACTTGTTAAAAGTTTCGGCAAAAACATCCAGACCTATCTTTATTTTAATGCCCAGAGGCAACATGCGCATGGCCAAATCTGTAATACCTAAAACCGGCATAAACTCTTTAAGTGCATACTTCCATGTTTCTCTGCCAGCGCGCAGCGCTAACCCACGGCCACCTCTTTCGCCATACATATCGTCCAGCGTTTGCTGGATGGCGCTAAATTCGCTGAAAGTAAATCCTAATTTTAGGTTATTAGGCGGATAATTGTTAACAAGATGGGACAACTTTGCCAGGTTCAAAACGGCATTGACGCCATGGTGGCCCATAATTTCTTCCATAGCCACCAAGACAATACGTCCCATTTTATTGGGATAGTAATATTCAACCTGTTCGACTATTTCCTGACTCATGCCGTTAAACTACCTGGCCATTTGAATGATTGTGATTATTTAGAAAGCTGTTGACCGCATTTAAAAAGGTTTCTGGTTCATCTGTCATTGGGAAATGGCGAGATTGATGCATGACCTGAACCTCGACAGATTTTACACCACTTTTTAACAGATCAGCGTTCATGGGGGATACGATCTTATCTTTGGCTCCGTAAATCCCCAAAATTGGAATGTCCAGGGTGGGTAATTGGTTGCGCAAATCGGTGTCGCGCAGATCACCAATGCTGCGGAAAAACGATTCAATTGTCGTCCGCTGCACATCTCTAAAGATCATGGTGCGAACTTTTTTAGAATCCTTTGCCAACAAAATCCGCATGATGGAGTGAAGCATAATAGGATATCGCCAGACGAGTTTGGCGATAGAACCATAACCGGCTAATTGCAAAAATGGATGAAGGGATCGGCCAATAATAGGGGAGCCAACCAAAGCAACTTTTTCTACGCGCTCTGGGTGGGCCAACGAAATTTGTAAAGCCACGGTACCGCCCATGGAATGACCAAAAATGGGTGCCTTTTGAATACCTAAAGCATCCATAAACTGGTTTACCATTTCAACGTAGCTCTCAATTTGGAAGGTGGTGGATTGCGTTTGCGAGGCTTTGGCTGAATCACCAAAGCCCCAAAAATCTAGCGCATAAACCCGGTACCGTTTGGTACTGGCGAGATTGATCATCATGTCACGCCAAACGTCCCAGGAATTGATCCAACCATGTAATAAAATGATGGGTTGGCCCCGTCCTATTGATTCGTAATGCAGAATCCCTTGCTCGGTAACAATAGAACTCACACTTACCTCAAATACCCCGTGGTTTTTCTTACGGAATTGTTGTAAAAGCGGGAAAGTCTTTGAAATTACCAAAGCATGATTCGTTCGCTTTTACTCATGTAATCGGCGAAAAACTTTGCAGTAAACCAAAGTGATTGGCCGATTGCATAAATATCTTGATTGTAGACTTTTCGCCTTACATAAAAAATGAAAGTAACGCTCAAGTCACCTTTGTTCAGGTAGCGTATCATCGCTTGCTATAAACGGTAAACGCGTTACCTAAATTAATGTAAATTGTGTATGCGACGTCTGGAAAAAGAAGCTGATGCCTAGCGGTTCATTTCAGATAGAAAGTGGTGCGCTTAGACGGCATGATTTCGTGGACATATGCACACCAAAAATAGTAGCATTTAGCCGATAGCAAAACTGTGAAAAGCAGGTAAAGGAGGTGTAAAGGTCACGTTAATCAATTATTCGCCGTTTTCTTGATCCAGCTGATCCAAAATAGAATAAAGTAATTCTAGTAAAACATTCTTAACGCTTTCCTTATCGGTGGCTGTACAGGGCAATATTTTTACATCTTGCCTGAGCCGTAGAATGATGCGTAGGTCTTCAGGCTCCCAGGCATCTTCCATGTCTTGTTTGTTCGCGGCGACAACAAATGGGGTGGATGCGTAACTCTCGAACGTTTCGAGGATGCGTTTTGCTTCGCGAAAAGTTTCCGGTTTTGTGCTGTCTACCATGACAACAAAACCCAACATACCCTGAGACAAAATGTCCCACATAAAGTCGAAACGGCGCTGTCCAGGAGTACCAAACAGGTAAAGAACCAGATCATCGCCAACAGTAATACGGCCGAAATCCATTGCCACCGTCGTGCTTTCTTTTACCTGCTCGGCAGCGCTGGAGATTTTTCGTTCAGTCGAGACTACATCAATTTCACTAACAGACCCAATAAACTGGGTTTTTCCGGCTGAAAACGGGCCAGTGATTACCATTTTGACAGCTTGCATATAGTTACTACCTTCTTCTTTAAGCGACGGCTTTGAGAATTATTTGTTTTTGGCTCCAAGAGTATGGCTGATGGGGGTTGCCTGATATGAGCAACGGCCGTTTCGCCACAAAATTTAATCTACAAACCGCGAATACGGTCAATGAGACGAACAACCACCGAACGCTTAACGGCCGGTGATGGTTCAGCACCTCTCTGCTGCCGCGAACCGCCGTCTCTTTTTTCTGGAGCGGGTTTAGGACGGTTGACAAATTCAACGAGCCCGGCTTGCAACATGCCGTATACAATGCGGCGAATTTCAAAATCACTTAGATTGTTTGCTTTAGCAATTTGGCGAATAGAATTACGAGGATTGACAAACGAAACAACGCGCCACTCTTCGACGGTAAGATTAATGTTGCGCAGTCGAGCGTCTGGTCGGTCTGTAAAACGAAGCGCTACGTCCAGGTCTGGCAGCTCGTCTTGCAGAATTTCCCACTCTTTCAAGCGGCGGCTGCCTTCCATGATCACGCTTTCCAGATCGATGGGAATGGTAATATAGCCACTGTTGGGCAGCTTGTTGGCATCAAACCGGAAAAAGCCCTCACCCCAGGTAAACAGTTTATACACGGTGTCCAAAACATTTTGGCGCACGCTTTGAATAATATCGTTTTGGGTTACCCGACGTGCCGTGACCAGCAGATGACCAATCTCTTTGTCGCTTTTCCCTTCGGCATGAGATTGAATCACCTGGGCTTGTTCAGGGGAAAGTTTGCCGCTGTTCTGCAAAATTTGTGCCAGATGGTTGCCATTGTCATTTCCCATGTAAGCATAGATCAGCTTGCCTTCGCGAAAAGACATTTGGGCCGATTCATCATCTGTCTGGATGGAAAGGGTGCCTGTTTTTCTAGCCAGGTTAATGAGGTTTAATAGCTGAGTTGTCGAGAAATCACGCAGGTTGCCTTTAAGGGCCATAGTCGTTTTTCCTGCCTGGTTTTGGTGGCGGACTTTTTACCAAAATGCTAATTTACAAGATATTAATTTGCCTATTTGGGCAAATCACGCTTGTCCAGTTTGTAAAATTTTTTGCGATTTGCCTAACAATACATCTGACCTTTAAAAAGCCCACAGAAAAAATCGCATTGTCTTCATCTAAGGCGTTGACCTGAGCATTATACATGGTGCAAATTATGGAGTCAAACCTACTTATGTCACATCAATTTTGGGAAATTGTGGTTTTTGCAGGAGGTAAAATTTTCTTTTGCTTGTTCGGCCATCTTTTCACGTGTACAATTGGCACGCTGTGTGGGGCGGTGGCGAAATGGTAGACGCAGCAGACTTAAAATCTGCCGGACGTCAGTCCGTGTGGGTTCGAATCCCACCCGCCCTACTCAACTTCTTTATTGGCCCTTTATGGGCCTTTTTTTGTTTATCAGGACAGGATTTACACAATGGTTGGCAGCTGGGGCAAAGAAGATCGGCAGCTATGGCGGACTGTTTTGCAGACGGTACGGCCGTTCCCCCTCACATCTTCCCAAACCAAACTGCTCATCGGCGTCTCGGGTGGGGCGGATTCTTTGGCACTGCTGCACCTGTTGTGGCAGCAGTTGGGGGCTGCAAGGCTGGTGGTGGCCCATCTCAACCACGGCTTGCGGTCACAGGCCGGTGACGACGCCAGATTTGTTGAACAGACGGCTGCTTCCTGGCAAATTCCCTTCGTCAGTGAAAAAGTAAACGTAGCCGAAGTTGCTGAATCGCTTCAATTATCATTGGAAGCGGCCGGGCGGCTGGTGCGCTACCAATTTTTTGCCCATCAGGCAGGGCGGGTAGGGGCAACGGCCGTTGTTGTGGCCCACCATGCTGATGATCAAGCAGAGACTATTTTGCTGCATTTGCTGCGGGGCAGCGGTAGTGCCGGGCTGCGGGGGATGCTGCCCGTGAGCCAGATGCCGGAAAGTGAGGGGGTGGTGTTATTGCGGCCGTTTCTGCACACTGCCCGCGCCGACATTGAAGCCTACTGCGCCCGCCACGGTCTTGAACCCCGGCACGATCACACCAATGAAGATGTGCAGTTTGCCCGCAACCGTATCCGGCACGAGCTGCTGCCGCTGCTGCAAACGTATAATCCACAGATCGCAGCGCGCTTGCAGCAGTTGGCCACCATCACCGCCGACGAGTATGAGGCGCAGCGGGCACAGTTTAAGCAGATTTGGCCCGAGATTGTTGCCGAAACAGGGGAAGATTGGCTGGTGTTGCATAGGCAAAAAGTGATGCAGCTGCCGGTGGCCTGGCAGCGGTTGGCGCTGCGGTGGGCGGTGGCAGCATTACGGCCGTTGCACACAGAAATCAGCTTCCAGACCATCGAGCAAGCCCGCTTGCTCATTCTGGACAACCAATCGGGCACCGAAGCGTGGCTGCCTGGCGGCTTGCTTATGCAGGTGGAGGTGGAGGAAATCATTTTTGGCGAGGTGGCAGATCGCTCGACTGTTGTGCCCCAGCTTGGCGGTGAGCAGCCCATTCTGCTGCCTGTGCCGGGGCGGGCGGATTTGTCTAATGGCTGGCAAATTACGGCTGCGGTTCGACCAGATATCACGCTGGAACACGTGCGCCAGAACAATGATCCGTGGCAGGCGTTTGTGGCTTTGGCGGAGGGGGGGGCATTGTGGCTACGGCCGTCTTTATCGGGGGAGCGTTTTCAGCTGTTGGGGATGGGAGGACGTACCCAGGCGGTTCAAGATTTGCTGAGTGATCGCAAGGTGGCTCAGCGTAATCGAGCTTTGTGGCCCATTGTGGCTACAAATGAGCATCCAGTCTGGATTGTAGGCCAGCATTTGGACGAACGCGCCCGGGTGACAGAAAAAACCCTCCGTGTGGTGCAGCTAACCTGCCGACCCATCGCGGAGGGGTGATTGGTTTGTTGTGTGGAAACGGCCGTTGCCTACACAATAGTTTCTTGGTCTTTCTTGGGATGATCTTCTGTTTCTTCTCTGGCGCGGATGAGCAAAACCGGCACGCCAGCGTAGCGCAGCACTTTATCAGCGACGCTGCCAAAAACCCAACGGCTCAGGCCGCCACGACCGTGTGTGCTCATTACAATGGCGTCTACCTTTAAGTTTTCCGCGACCTGAAGCAGGGCATCGGCGATATTTTCTCCTTCTGTTACCTGAGTATGAACTTCATACCCTTGCTGGCGCAACGAACCTTGATGTGCTTTTAGATATGCGTGGGCATCTTGTTCAGATTGCTGGCGCATTTCGGCAAGCAGTTGCGCATAGACACTGCCATTGGCGGCAGTCATGATGAGATGCGGGGGCTGGATGACCCAAATCAGGCTGATTTTGCTGTTGAACTTGCTGGCTAATTCCAGGGCCGGGGGGAGTGCAGCTTCGGCCAGATGTGAACCGTCCAGGGGAACAAGTAAATGGTTAAACATATTTGGCCTCCAACTCTGTGATTTACTTCACTTACACCTTCCTATATTAACCCATTATGCCAGAGAAAGACGGCCGTTTGCCAGTGACAAACCCATGCGCTTATGCCGATAAATGTCACGCCAGCCAATCTGTTATCCGGTGGTCAGATCAATTTTAACTCGTGATTTAGGTGCACGAGCTGTCCCGATGTATGCGTTTCTGCGTTGCATTTTGTTGGCATTTTGTTGGTGAACGCATCCTAAGAGTTGGGTAAACGGAGGGGCAGGGTGCTTGGCTGAGAGGACTGCTTCGCTATACTATGCGCCGCTGTAGGAGAAAAAGAAGTTAAATTGATCATGGGCAAGTATACGAAACATATTATTGGCATCTTTGTTTTGCTGGGAGTGGCTATTTTTGCTTTTCCGGCATTGCTGCGCGCCATTCCGCCCCGCTATGCCGCGCGCTGGCTGCCTGAACCCCTGTTGAATATTGCTTCGCCCCAGCAGGAAGTGGCTATTTTGCCGACCATTGCCCAGCCATTAGACATCAACAGCTTGCTGGCGGAGCCAACCGCGCTGAGTGCGCCTATTGTTGAGGTGATTCAGCCGACGGCCGCATCTCCCGCCGTTGAAACGGCAGCAGTTCCCGAGCCAACGGCAAGCGTGCAGCCCACCGCCACACCCTCACCTGTGCCTACAGCAACGGTCGTTCCCATTCCTGTCGAAGCGCGCCTGGAGGGGGTTCAGCACCAGTTTCAGGAGTGGAACAACTGCGGCCCGGCTACCCTGGCCATGACGTTGAGCTACTTTGATCTGTTTTTGACCCAAAGCGATACGGCCGCAGTGCTTAAACCGAATCCCGAAGATCGTAACGTAAGCCCACACGAGATGGCGGCGTTTGTGAATGAGGAAACGCCGTACCAGGCAATCAATCGGGTGAACGGCCGTATCGACATGCTCAAACAATTTGTGGCCAACGGCATTCCCGTTATCGTCGAGATTGGCATTGAGCCGCCGGGCGAATTTCGCTGGCTGGGCTGGTATGGTCATTACCTGCTGGTTGTAGCTTATGACGATGCCAATGAGCAATTTTTTGTGTATGATTCCTGGTTTGGCACCAGTGATGTGCCGCTGGAGAATGCTGATAGAAACGGCCGTAACTTGAGCTATGCCGAGGTCGAAACCTATTGGCCGCAGTTTAACCGCAGCTATGTGGCCGTTTACCGGCCAGAGCAGGCCGAAACGGTGGCCCGCATCATCGGTGAAGCTATGGATGACGCCGCGATGTGGCAAAATTCGTTGGTGCAGGCTCAGGCTGATGCCGCCTCAGATCCTGAGAATGCTTTCTTTTGGTTCAATTTGGGTACCAGCTACAATGCCAATGGCGAATACGAACGGGCCAGTTCTGCCTTTGATCAGGCCCGGGCCATTGGCCTGCCCTGGCGCATGTTGTGGTATCAGTTTGGCCCCTACGAAGCGTACTATGAAGTGGGGCGGTATGAAGATGTGATTTTGTTGGCCGATGTGACCTTGAAAGATCGGCCGTATTTTGAAGAATCTTTTTATTACAAAGGATTGGCTTTAGCGGCGACAGGTGAAACGGCCGCTGCTGAAGAAAATTTAGAGAAGGCCGCCACGTTTAATCCCAATTTCGACCCTGCCGTTGTGGCCCTGGCCGAGTTGAACGGTGATCAGTGATCGGTAATCAGTAATCGGTTGTTTTTACCAATTACCGTTCACCGTACGCGGAGCGGTCGCGCAGCGACATTACCGATTACGGCTAACAGGCGGAAGTGCTTATGAATAAAAGAACCAAAAACCTAATTTTAATCGTTGTCGGTGTGCAGATCGTGCTCATTGTTGGCTTGTTGGCTTTGCCCAGCGTGGTAGGGGCAATTCCGGGACGGTACCGAGTGGCGTTGCAAGAACGTAGCCCGTTTTTGGGCGATATTGTGGAAGGGGTTATTGATCAAGTTGCCCCGGTGGCGACGTCCCTGCCGGCTGCGGCCGTTTCCGCCAATGAAACCCGAGTGGATATTGATGCTTTAATTGGGGATAGGGGAACGGCCGTGCCTGAAGCCACCGCCACCATCAAGCCAACCGAATCGCCCACCACCGCACCCGAGGCCAACGAGGAGGCAGCGACCCCGCTGCCTACCAATACACCACCGCCCACACCGACAAACACGCCTACGCCGGAACCGCTGCCCACTGCGCACATGTTGGAAGGCATGGGTTCCATTAAGCAGACGTTTAATAATTGCGGTCCGGCAAACCTGACCATGGTATTGAATTATCTGGGTTATGGCATCACCCAAGAAGAAGTAGCCGACTACCTCAAACCCAACAGCGAAGATCGCAACGTGAGCCCCTGGCAAATTAGGGATTATGTCAATGAGCGTACCGGCGGCAGCTTCGTGGCCAGCGCCCACAGTGGCGGTACGCTGGAATTGATTAAGCAGCTTGTTGCCGCAGGCTATCCTGTGGTCATTGAGAAAGGTTACGAACTGCCTGGCCAGGGGTGGTGGGGGCATTATCTCACCGTTTTTGGCTATGATGACGAGGAGCAAATTTTTTACAGCCAGGACAGCTTTTTGGGACCCTTTGATGGCAGCGGCCGTACCGACGACTACGAAGAGTTTGAGTTCTACTGGCAACAGTTTAACTACACTTTTTACGTGGTTTACTATCCCTCTCAAGAAGCCGAAGTTCAGGCGATTTTAGGGCCGGAACTGGTGGAACCGATGGATATGTGGCGCATGGTAGCCGCTCGCGCCCAGGCAGAAATTGATGCCGACCAGGAAAACATGTTTGCCTGGTTTAACCTTGGCACGGCGCTAACAGAAATGGGCGCGCGGACGGGTGAGAGCCAATATTACCAGGGTGCCGCACAGGCGTATGATGAGGCGCGGGCTATCGGTTTGCCGCCGCGCATGTTGTGGTATCAGTTCCGGCCTTACCTAGCTTATTTGCGAGTTGATCGGCATGACGACGTGATTGCTCTAGCTGACGCCACGCTGGCAACGCAGGGTGGGCGCAATGTGGAAGAGACATTCTGGTACAAGGGCGTAGCCCTGGAAGAGCAAGGCTTTATCAACGATGCGATTACCAATTATCAGGCAGCGCTGGAAGTGAACCACAACGCCTATTATGCGCAGATTTCGCTGGATGCGTTGACCGGTGGTGGTGGCTAAAAAGAAGCTAATGGGACACAGATTAACGCAGATTTTCACAGATTTTTTTTGTCTGTGTGCATCTGTGAAAATCTGTGCCCTATTTTTCTTTCCCCGAATACCTCATGAAATCTCATCTGATTCTTGTGCGCCATGCGGCCGTTCACGTTGATCCCAATATCCCCAGCCACCAATGGCCGCTGACGGACGACGGCCGTTCCACCACCCGCCAACTGGCCCACCAGCTAAAACCATATCAGCCTCAGCGCATCATCACCAGCAAAGAGGCCAAAGCCCAGGCCACCGGTGCCACCCTGGCCGAGGTGCTGCAACTACCCACCAAAACAGCCCCCGGCCTGCAAGAGCACGACCGGCGGGGCGTGCCCTTTTTTGAGAACAAGGCCGATTTTGCAACGGCCGTCGCCACCTTTTTTGCTCGTCCTGATGAACTGGTGTTTGGTGGGGAAACGGCCGTTCAAGCCACCGCCCGCATCACCCAGGCCATCAACCGCCAGCTTGAAGAAAACCCGGATACCACCCTTGCCATCGTCTCCCACGGTACCGTACTCACTCTGTTCATTTGCCAACACAATCCAGAGCTCTCCCTCATGCAATTTTGGCAAGCACTCACGCTCCCTTGTGCCTTTGTGGTTACCGTGCCTGAAATGAAGCTCTCCCAAAGCTTCCTCTCCTAACTTTTCCTAACTTTCGTTAGCTAACCAAATACATCACTTTTCCCATCTTTGGTGGGACGACGCCTCGATCCCCGGTTGCTACACTGGTTTTGAATTAACCCAAAAAGGAGGCGATATGCCAAAAGTCAACTTATATCTGAATTTTACACGAGAGGAGTTAACTTTATGAAGCGTTACGCAGTTTTTCTTTTTGGCATTATTGGGTACCTGGTAGGTGCCGGGGCCTACTTTGGTGGCATCATCGGCTTCCTGACCGGCCTATTCAACAGCGGCAAGATCTCCCCGTTTGGCGAGGCATTGTTGATCAACGTTGGCCTGATCTTGTTGTGGGGCGTGCCCCATTCGCTGATGGCTCGTCAGAGTTTCAAACGCTGGTGGACCAAGATCATCCCCAAGGCAACGGAGCGCAGCATTTACATGCTCCAAGCCGGTTTGCTCATGGTGCTGCTGATCTGGCAATGGCGTATTATGCCGGGTGTGGTCTGGCAGGTGGAAAATCCAGTTGGCCGTCAGCTGATTTGGGGTTTGTTTGGCCTGGGCTGGGTAATTGCCTTCATCGCCACCGTGTTGATCAATCACTTTGAGCTGACGGGGCTACAACAAACGTGGGCCTATCTACAAAATAAAGAGGCCGTTCACCCCAGCTTTCGCACGCCCTTTTTATATAAAGTTGTGCGGCATCCCATGCAGCTTGGCGTGTTGATTGCCTTCTGGGCGGCGCCAACGATGACCGTAGGGCGGTTACTCTTTGCTCTCGGTATGACGGCCTACATCCTCATCGGTTTGCGCTTTGAGGAGCGGGATCTACTATATCGCTTTGGCGACCGGTACCGCGCCTACCAGGCCAAGACACCAATGCTGATTCCTGGACTGCACCTGGGCAAACTGTCCGCCCCCCTTGCCTCCCAGTCTGGTGATTGACCGTCTGAATGTTTACCGCGAAGGTACCAAGAAAAGAAGCTGGTTCTTCTCTTCGTACCTTCGTGGTGAATTCTTTACTGTTGATGAAAATCTGACTGCCTCATTGCAGAAACGCAGGTATAATACAGAAAAACCTCATTGTGATTCCCTAAATTGAGGAATCAATGAATCCCACAGGACCTTTTAAATATCCAAACATTGTCGCTAGCAATTGCAATCGCTGGATAAATAAAAGCATTTACTTACATTTCCCTAGGAGGCAACTATGTCTGAACGCAAACATATAAAAGTCACATACTCCACACTGGCCAGCCCTGATCCGCTGCTGCATGAATACTTTGACGAAGCAGTTGAAGAAGCAAAAGCTGGCTTTGGTAAAACGTTTCCCATGTTCATCAATGGCCAGGAGCGCACGGCCGAAAAACAATTTGAGAAGCGCAGCCCGGTGAACCTGGATATGGTCATGGGTCATTTTCAATATGGTACCGAGCAAGATGTAAACGATGCTGTTGCTGCTGCCAAAGCGGCTTTTCCTGCCTGGAGCGGCCGTCCCTGGCAAGAGCGCGTGGCTATCATGCGCAAAGCGGCCGATCTCATCAGCGAGCGCCTCTTCCACATGGGTGCCGTGATGAGCCTGGAAATTGGCAAAAATCGACTGGAAGCGTTGGGTGACGTGGAAGAAACGGCCGATCTCATCCGCTACAATTGTGATGCCGTGGAACAAAACGATAACTTTAATCGGCCGTTGCTCTCAGAGAGTGACAAACATCATAATCGCAGCGTGCTCAAACCGTATGGCGTCTGGGCCGTGATCTCCCCGTTCAACTTCCCCGGCGCTTTGGCCGGTGGACCAGCGGGAGCCGCCCTGGTGGCCGGTAACTGCGTGGTGCTCAAGCCCGCCACTGACACGCCGTACACTGCCTGGCTGCTCACTGAATGCTTCCGTGATGCTGGCGTTCCCGCCGGTGTCTTTAACTTCCTCACCGGCAGCGGCCGTATTGTCGGGCAAACATTGGTGGACCATCCCGATGTGGATGGCATTACCTTTACCGGCAGCTACGATGTGGGCATGAATATTTTGCGCTCTTTTGCTCACGGCCGTTATCCGCGCCCCGTCATTGCCGAAATGGGCGGTAAAAACCCCACCATCGTCAGCAAAAAGGCTGATATTGACAAGGCAGCCATGGGTGTTATGCGCTCCGCCTTTGGTTTACAGGGGCAGAAATGTTCGGCATGTTCTCGCGTCTACGTAGACAAAGATGTAAAGGACGAGTTCATGACGAAGCTGGTTGACCTGACCTCGCAAATAAAGGTTGGCGATCCTACCAAGAAAGAAAACTGGATGGGTCCCGTGGCCAACAAAGGTGCGTTTAACGATTACAAAGAGTTTGTCGCCGACTTGCGCGAACATGGTGACATTGTGTTTGGCGGTCAAGTGCTCGAAGATGCGGGCAACGGCTACTTTGTCGCCCCCACGATTGTGGATAATTTGCCTGAGGATCACCGATTGTGGAAACATGAAATGTTTTTGCCCATTGTGACGGTGGCCGGTTATGAAGACCTGAACGAAGCGATGAAAAAAGCCAACGATGTGGAATACGGTCTCACGGCCGGTTTCTTCAGCGAAGATGACGACGAAGTGCAGTGGTGGCTGGACAACATCGAGGCTGGCGTGATTTATGTGAATCGTTCCAGTGGGGCTACCACCGGCGCCTGGCCTGGCTACCAATCCTTTGGCGGCTGGAAAGGCAGCGGCTCCACCGGCAAAGCGGCGGGCAGCTTCTACTACATCCAGCAATACATGAAAGAACAAAGCCAAACGGTTGTCGATTAAGTTACGCAGGTGACAGTTACTTCCATAAGTGACTGTCACCTAAAAAATCATGAACTACAAACATCCGCACGGACACGTGTTTTATCGCAAGATGAGCCATGCCCGCCCCAAGATTGCTTATGGGGAGGGCATTTATTTATTTGACGAAAGTGGCAAACGGTACATCGATGGTTCTGGCGGGCCGTTGGTGGTGAATGTGGGTTACGGCCGTTCCGAAATCGTCGAAGCCATGACCAAACAGGCCCAAGCTGCTGCCTACGTCCATGCCCTCATGTTTACCAACGAGGCCACAGAGCAGCTTTCATCGGAGCTGGCTGAGATTGTGCCCATGCCTCATCCGCGCTTCTTTTATCTCAGCAGCGGTTCCGAGGTAGTGGAAGGGGCCATCAAGCTGGCGCGGCAAATTCAGCAGGCGCGTGGCCAGGCCACGCGCGACATCATCACTTGCCGGGCCTTAAGCTATCATGGTATGACGTTGGGGGCGCTGGGGGTAAGCGGCCGTCCCGGTTTGCGCACACCCTACATGGGCATGATGATCAACATGCCTCACGTGCGTCCGCCATATCCGTATCGCCTCGATATTTCTGGTGAGGAGCTGGCCGGACGGCTGGAAGAATCCATTATGGCCTATGGCGCAGAAACAGTAGCCGCATTTATCGCCGAGCCAATCAGCGGCGCCAGCCTGGGTGCCGTGGTGCCCCCAGATGATTATTGGCCTGCTGTACGCCGCGTCTGTGACAAGTACGGCGTTTTGCTTATTGCCGATGAAGTGCTGGTGGGCATGGGGCGTACCGGCAAATGGTGGGGCATGGATCATTGGCAGGTGCAGCCAGACATTATGGTGACCTCCAAAGGGTTGGCCGGTGGCTATGTACCGTTGGGTTTTATCGCCGCCAAACATGACGATGTGGAGCTGATCCGGCAAAAGCTGGGGGATTGGAACCACGGCGGCACGTTTAGCCATCATCCCGTGGCCTGTGCTGCTGCCCTGGCAACACTCCACATTTTGCACAAAGAAAAGCTGGTAGAAAACTCAGCCAATTTGGGACCAAAATTGGGCCAGATGCTGCAAGAAGCCCTGGGCGACCATCCGCACGTGGGTGATATTCGCGGGCGCGGTTTGTTTTGGGGGATTGAGCTGGTGCAGGATCGTGAAAGCAAAGACCCTTTCCCGGTATCACGCCATTTGGCCTGGGACGTGGCCCAGCGTGCGTTTGAAAAAGGATTGCTCGTCTACTATTCGCAAGGCTGTGCCGATGGCCAAAATGGAGATGTCATCATGTTGGGGCCGCCGCTCATCGTCAACGAGGCTCAGCTGGCTGAGATGGTGGGAATTTTGGCCGAGGCCGTACAGGAAGTGCTTCCTGGCTAGGAGAGTGAAAAGTAAAAAGTGATAAGTGGCCTACTTTTTACTTTTCACTGATTACTATAGCTCTTCAAATATCAGCTCTGTGGTAATGTCGATGCAGCCACCAATGCTGCGGGCAACGGGGCAAAAATCGGCGTGGAATTCGTGGACACGTACGGCCGTATCCCGATTCTTCTCATCCGTCTTCAGCGTATACACCACATGAATCCGCTTGATTACCAACACCTTGCCATCTTTTTCAACTTCGCCTTTTGTTTCTGAACTGAGAAAGCCGTCTCCGGCTGGAATTTGTCGCGCCTCCAGCGCGCCGCCAAAGGTTCCGGTCAGTCAGCCCGCGGTAGCGGCAATCACATAATCCAGCGTGGTGGCGTGCGGTTCATGCACGTTTTGGTCCACGCCGTAATGTTCCGCCACTTCGGAATGAACGCCGAAGAAAACGTGGTCCGGTTCTTGTGGCAAGTAGGCCCGCCGCAGCGGCCCCTTCACCCGCTCAATGCGCACCTGCGATGTGTAAACAACTGAGTCACTCACAACCTCCTCCTCAATCCGTAGCCGCGGATTTTTAGTCTTTAAAAAATAAATCGGGTAATTGTAGGGGCGACCCCCCGTGGCCGCCCAAATCAGGGCAGACACGGGGGTCTGCCCCTATCCAAAAACGTTGCCGGTTTTAATTCTTAAAATGCAATAATCCGCGGCTACCTATTTTAAGCCTGCCAGGTGAGCACCTCACCACCCTGGCTCATCAACACCGTGCCGGGGAAAACGCGCAGCCGCCACGGTTCCAGCTTTAGCCCGGCAAAGGCATCAACAGTGGGACTGGTCCAGGCGGGAATGAGTGTCGGATCATAGCCGACTGGCTCTGGTCCGTTCAGAAAAGTATCCCACACCATTTTGCGACCCTCATCATCAAAAATCCAGCTGGCACGGCATTCGGCGACGCAGGTGTCATGTGTTGGCGTCCAGTAGTTGACAGAAACGTAGGGACTGTTTTCCAGATGGGCCCGTTTGACCGGTGTTGGTCCTGTGGCAATCCAGCCCACCAACTCCTCACCGTCCCACTGCCAGATGGGATGGAGAATGCGGGAACGGGGACGGCCGTTGCTATCCACCGTCGCCACAGTTGCCCAAACAATTTGATGCGCCATCTCTACAAATGCCGGCGCAGTTTCACTCAATGCACTCACAAAAACTCCTTTTGTTTGAATCTGTTTATGGAACCTGACAGGTTTGCAAATGAATCTGAAATTAAGCCAGCTCCGCTAAGCAAAGTACCATTTTTTCTATGTCATGCTGTAAACCTGTCAGGTTGTGACCTCAGTTACTCAGTTACCCGCTTTTGCCCGTTCCTGTTCTACCAACACACGGCGCAAAATCTTGCCCGAAAGCGATTTGGGTACCTGATCCACAAACTCTACGCGGCGAATTTTCTTCTGCGGCGAGACACGTTCTGCGACCCATTCCATAATGCCTTCCGGCGTGGCTTCGGCTTTTAACACCACAAACGCTTTGGGCACTTCGCCAGCTTCCTCGTCGGGGCTGGGGATGACGGCGACATCGGCAATGGCCGGGTGAGACAGCAGCAGCGCTTCCAATTCGGCCGGAGCGACCTGGAATCCTTTGTATTTAATCAACTCCTTGAGGCGGTCCACGATGTAAAAGAAGCCATCATCGTCTACATAGCCAATATCACCCGTGTGCAGCCAGCCGTCTTCATCCAGCGTGGCGTCGGTAGCATCCGGGTTGTTCAGATAGCCTTTCATCACCTGCGGCCCGCGAATCCAGATTTCGCCGTTGGCATTGTGCCCCACTGGTTCACCTGTTTTCACATCAATCACCATCACTTCCGTATTGGGAATGGCCGGACCCACCGAAGAGAGTTTGTCCGTGTCGGTCATGGTGAGATTGTAAACATGGGTGACCGGGCTGGTTTCGGTAAGGCCGTACCCTTGCACCACGCGGCAGCCGATCCGGTTTTTGACCTCATTGGCCAGCTCTTGGCCCAGCGGCGCCGCACCGGAGAACAGCTCGATTAGCGATGAAAGATCATATTTGTCTACGATGGGATGTTTGGCCAAACCGACCAAAATGGGTGGCACCAGATTGACACGGGTTATTTTGTGCTTTTGCACCAGCTCCAAAAATTGCTCTAGTTCAAAGCGCGGCATGGTGACGACGGTGGCTCCCTGGGCCAAACTCATATTCATAATCACAACCATGCCGTAGATATGGAAAAACGGCAGGATGCCCATAATCGTGTCACTCTCATTCATGAGATCGATGCCCGTAATGCCGGCCATTTGGGACAGGTTGGCCACGAGGTTGCGGTGGGTGAGCATAACTCCCTTGGGATAGCCGGTGGTGCCGCTGGAGTAAGGCAGCACAATCAGGTCTTCGGCGGGATCTATGTTGATTTCGGGCAGAGAACCATCGCTTTGCAGCAGGGTAGCAAAAGGGGTGGCTCCATCTACGGGATCAAAGGTGAAAATTTCTTCGATGCCGGTTTCGGCTGCGGCCGTTTTCGCATTTTCCAAAAATAAAGAAATGGTCACAATGTATTTGGCGTCGGCATCTTTTAGCTGGTGGGCCAATTCTTGTGCCGTATAAAGCGGGTTCACCGTGGTGACAACACCGCCCAGCAGCGAGACCGCGTGGAAAGCGACGGCATATTCCGGGATGTTGGGGCTGTAAATGGCAAACACGTCGCCTTTGCCAAAGCCGCGTTTGGCCAGGCTGGAGGCCACCAGTCGGATCGCTCCCCCCAATTGAGCATAGGTGATGGTACGGCCGCTTGGTCCATCAATCAGCGCCGGTTTATCGCCAAATTTTTGCGTCTCCTCCAAAATATATTCGGTAAGCGACACGTTAGGAATATCAACGTCTGGGTACGGGCTTTTAAAGATCATAACTGCTCCTTTCTCCTTGAATTATGGGAAATATTTAGCAAATCATGGAAGGTTCCGGATTGGAACCGCCGTTATTATAGATTAAATGCACGGGCCTTTTTTTCGTTGACAAAGTTAAGAACAACCAGGCCAACTAACAAAAAGAGACCGATCGAAAGAATTGCCAACTTTTGCCCCAGCTGTTCGGCCGTGGCTATGGGTTCGCCCTGGGCCTGATACCAAAAGGCGGCTTCGGCGGCGATGAGACCGTACACGGTGGGGCCGATGAACGATGAGGTGCGTCCGGCCACGGCAAAGAAACCGTAAAATTCAGCACTGCGGCCGGGTGGGGCAAAAAAGCTCACCATGGTGCGGCTGACGGATTGGATGCCGGCCATGGCAAATCCGGCCAGAACGCCAACCAGGTAAAAGCCGGTGGCGCTGCTGTTAAAGTAGAGCCAGATGATAGCGGCAATCATAAATAGAATGGAAAGTGACAGGGATCGTTTGCCGCCTAACTTATCGACCCAGTTGCCAAAGGCATACGCACCGGCCACGTTGCTAATCTGCACAATGATGACAAAGATGATGAGCTGCTGCTGGTCCATGCCATACAGCACCGCGCCAATGATCGCCGCAAAGTTCAAAGCCATAATGACGCCATCGTTAAAGATAAGAAAAGCGGCCATGAATTTGAGAAACTCTTTGAACTGGCTGGCGGTTTTGATGGTTTGGCGCAGCTGCTGGAGAGCCACGCTGAAATAATTCTCACCGGCGGGCAGCGATTTGCCTTTGGCCCGCTCCGGCAGCCAGAGGAAGATGGGGATGGCGGAGATGGTGAAGAATACGGCCGTAATCACCAATGACACCCGAATAATAAAATCTCCTTCAATCAAAACAATCAGCGGCAGGATGATGAGCAGGCACAAGATGCCGCCGGCGGTGCCGATGGCCCAACCGTTGCCGGAAACACGTCCCATCTCATGCGGTGCGGCAATTTCGGGCAGCAGCGCATTGTAAAACACCTGGGCGCTGCGGTAGCCGATCTCGGCCAGAATAAAAAAGCCCATGCCGATGGCCACGCTGCCCGCCTCGGCAAAGAAAAGACCTGCGGTAAAAACGCAGGCCATGACGGTATAAAACAGCAAAAACTTCTTCTTGGAGCCGGAAAAATCAGCGATGGCTCCGAGAATAGGGGAGGTGAGAGCCACCACCAACATGGCGATCCCCACGGCCAAGCCCCACAGGCGAGACCCTTCCGCCCCGCCAACCACCACACCTTGAAAGTAGGCGGAGTAAACGGCCAACAACACGACGGCCGCATAAGCGGAATTGCCAAAATCATAGAGATACCAGGCCCACCGCTCACGTCGGGTGGTGGGGGAGGCCTGAGTGTGCAAGGAGACGGTTGTCATGGGGGTTTCCTCTTTGTGTTGGGTGTTGTTGGCGAAATATTGTACACGGGAAACGGCCGTTGACAAAACGGGTGGAATTGTGAATCGTGAATGGGGAATTGTGAGTTGTGAAGGCGGGGAAATATTAAATGGAAAAGTCGAACAGGGGCAATTTTTGCCAGGCCCAGGTGATGGCTTGAGCGCGGGTGGTTACGTGCAGCTTCGCGAAGATTTCTGCCTTGTGATGAATCGCGGTGGAAAGGCTTACGTCCAGGCATTGGGCAATTTCCTTGTCGGTAAAGCCCCGGGCCATCTTGTGCAAAACGGCTTGCTGCCGCTCACTCAGGTTAGCTTCATCGAGTTCTGGCAGCGGGATGGCGCTGTCATCGCGTGGAGACAAAATGACCATGCGCACGGTGCGGTCCCGGTAGACAGTGTAACGGGCGGCTGCTTCGACAGCCACGGCCGTTCCCTCTTTAGTAAGACATTGGGTATGATACGGCCGTTCCCGTCCACTTTCCATTCGCTTGAGAATTTTTGCCTTTTCAGCGGGGAGGGTCATTTTTTGAATCAGGCTTTGCACTGTTTCGCCAACGAGGTCTTCGGCTGTGTAGCCGAACTTTTGGGTGACGGCGTGGTTGATGGTGAGGATACGGCCGTTTTCATGCAAAAACACGGGTTGGGCAGACGCCATAAACAGCGCCTCAAAACGTTCTTCGCTCTCCGTGGCCTGTTCGGTTAGTCGCTGGAATTCGGCCAGGAGCTTTTGCTGCTGCGCCGCCTGTTCCTCTGCGTAAAGCTGCTGCAATACCTGGCTATATCCAACCGTCATAGCCGACCAAAAGGCGATGAGGCGGGGAGCCAGCCAGGCCATCTGTGTTTCGTTGAGACCACGAAAAAGTTGCTCGGCCAGCAGCTGCTGCAGCTGACCCAGCTTCTCTAAATGAAAACCAAACTGCTGCGCCAACGTGCTGCCAACTTGTTGGCCGGATTCAGCATGAAAGGGCGTCATGAGCAGGCAGGCGGTGATGCGACTTTGCAGTTTTGCTGCCACGTCCTGATCAACTGCCTCTTGTTGAATGCGCGGCAATAACCACCACACAACTTCAAATTCTTTTTGCCGTGCCGCCCACTGGTCGGCAATTTGTTCAGATATGCTCATATTTTTGACAATAAACCAAACTTATGGCGGCGTCAACCACCGCTAGGACCTGTAGTTTTCTACAGGTTGAGCCATTTCTCATTTTTCATTCATCTTCAAAACCAAAAAAACTATAGAAAACTACAGGTTACAATTCCCTGCTCCCATGTTACGATGATTTCAGTTGGGGCCATTCTCATAACAACAAAGTAGTTTAACCACAGTGCCCAGGTACCCCCAAATTCTATTGAAATTTCAGTACAAAGGGTATGGAGGTGTGATATGCAAAAAATAAGACGTTCTTTTTCGTTGGCCGCACTCTTGGCTTTCTTGTTGTTTTCAGGAATAACAAGTATTGCTCTGGCTCAAGAAAGTAATGCGCGTGATACAGGCCGACAATATGATCAATTATCAACCTTTCTGCAAGAAATGGGTTATAAAGCTGAGGAAGGGGAAGTAATCAGATCGCAAATTAACGATGTAACGTTTAATGATGATATAGAAGTTGAAGTAAATATGAGTGTTCGACTGTTCGCCTTTGTTAAGGATGATGGTTCTCGTGCAACCATTGCTACTTGGCGAGGAAGATGGGATCAAGTTTTCTACGAAGGCGCTGTGGCAACGCTCGATGAAACAGAGATATATGGTGTGATGGAGGGTTCGGTTCAGAAGATTGAGAACATAGAATCATATCTGGAATTTCCATTGTACGCACTCGCAGGCCCCAATCCTCCTGGCACATTATCAGTTACGGAAGTTGAGAATACAGAACCTATTTCTTTGTCTACGTCCTGTACTACAGTGCACAGGGAAGCGACAGCTTATTCGTACCTTGGGTCCAAGATGTACAGCTACGCCATGGACAAATACTTCTGTTTCAATGGCTGCACTGTTTTCAACATCAATTGGGAATGTTACTTCTAGTTACTACAGTGGCGTCTAAATAACAACTTTTAGATTTTTCTTAGCGACAGCGATTAGCCTAAACAAAAAACCAACACAGTCTATCTTTTTTTGGAGCGACTGTGTTGGTTTTTGAAATATCACTAGGGACAAGTAGAAAATATGAGAAATAATTTTAAGCGTGCCTTTATGCTTATTTTACTTCTGATGATCAGTTGCTCCACCTCTCAACAGATGGAGTCCAGATTTAGAGAGCGTATTCTGCCGAGTACCATTGGCGGCAGTTCTGCTCTGGATAAATTTGGCATCCGCTATTTTGATTCTCTACCGGACACCTAAGTTTGTACAGGTTGCCCAAACAAATGAAAGGCAACCAGAATATCTAAATCATGCGTCATTGAATATTTCACCCAGTCC
>PABI01000073.1 GCA_002699125.1 Anaerolineaceae bacterium | reverse complement strand
GTTGACGCAGACGTGCGGCACGAACCTCGACCACGGCGTGCTGGTGGTCGGGTACGGCACGCAGGACGGCCAGGAACCCGTATTCATTGCCCAAAACGGCGGCGAATCTCTGTGGGTCAATGATCATCTGCTGCTGTTCATCGCCTACGACGAAAACTTTAACGCTCAGCTGCAACAGGTCGACACCCTCACCGGCACGCGCTCGGTAGTGATCTTGCCAGACGTGTTCCAAATCTTCAGCATCGTCGAATAAAATTAGATGGGACACAGATACTTCGGCTGCGCTCAGCACAAGCTTTCACAGATAAACACAGATTTGATTCTTCTATCTGTGAGAATCTGTGTTTATCTGTGTCCCATTGTTTTTTAGCCTTTGGCGCGCCTGTTTTGGCGCGCCTGCTTAGGCGCGGCATAATAGAGGCATGAAAGTAAAAATTTGTGGCCTCACCAACCTGGCCGATGCGCAAACGGCCGTCGCTGCCGGAGCTGACTACCTCGGTTTTATCTTCTATCCCCCCAGTAAACGCTCAATAGAGATAAACACAGCCAAAGCCATCGTACAAACCCTGCGTGCTGCGCCCGACTGCCCGGTGCTGGTCGGCGTTTTTGTCAATGAAACCGGCCCGCGTACGGCCGAAATTTTAGACGACGTGGGCCTGGATTTGGCCCAGCTCAGCGGCGAAGAGGTGCCGTTTCTAGTAGGGGATGAACGCTCACCGATATACGGCCGTTGCTACAAAGCCCTGCGCCCCACCAGTCTGGCCGAGGCGGAGGCAGAGGCGGAGTGGTATGCGGTAAGCAGTAATCAGTATTCAGTAAGCGGTGATCGGTTTCCCAGCCTTTTGATTGATACCTACCATCCTACGCTGCGCGGCGGCACAGGGGAGACTGGCGATTGGGGGATGAGTGCCAAGCTGGCTGAGTCGATTCCCGGTTTGATGCTGGCCGGCGGTTTGAATGCCGACAATGTGGCTGAGGCGGTGCGGGTGGTACGGCCGTTTGCCGTCGATGTCGCCAGCGGCGTCGAAGCCAGCCCCGGCAAAAAAGACCCCGACCTCGTCCGCGCCTTCATCCACAATGCTAAATCCGCCATTAACCATTAACCATTATGAAACGACCAATCAAAACATTATCCAGCCGCATCGCCTGGTCCTGCCCCTGGTACGCCGTGCGCCAGGACGAAATTTTGCTGCCTGATGGCAGCCAGGGTGTTTACAACACGGTGACGAAGGCAACGGCCGTTTGGATTCTACCAGTCACACCCCAGGGCGAAATTGTGCTGTGTCGTAGCTACAGATATACAGTTGATGACTGGTGTTGGGAGCTGCCCGCAGGAGGTGTGAAGCCGGGACAAACGCTGGAAGAAGCCGCGCTCGAAGAGCTGCATGAGGAAGTGGGCGGCAGCTGTGAAGAATTGACTCACCTGGGCCAGTTTTATACTGCCAATGGCATTTGTGATGAAGTAGGCCATTTCTTTTTGGCCACTGACGTTACCTTAGGCACGCCCGCCCACGAACCGGCCGAAGTGATTGAGGTGCACCGCAAACCCATTGACCAGGTGTTGCAAATGGCCTACGCTGGCCAGATCACGGACGCACCTTCGGCCCTGGTTTTGCTGCAATGCGCCGAAAAATTGCGCACTCTCCAGACATAGTAAGAAGTACCCGAGAAGCAATTTTCAATTGGAACTGTCATACCCGCGCAGGCGGGTATCCCCAAACCTCAACACATGGATTGCCGCATTCGCGGGAATGACAATCTCAAGTGGTGTTTCCAACAAAATTTCCCTTCGTCTTTACCCCGGCAGGCTGTGATCAATCTGCCAGCCGCGCTCTTCGGCCAGGAGGGCCATGGCCCGTTCGGTCATGGCCGAGATGGTCAGCATCAGGTTGACGCCGATGGAGTGGGGGATGACGGAGCCGTCGCAAATGTAGAGCCCATCGTGAACGGCCGTATCTCCCTCCCCCGTAAACACCTGTCCCTTATGATTCACCACCCCGCGCCACGCATCTTCACCCATCGGGCAGCCGCCCAACGGATGTGAGGTCACCATCGGCCGGTCTGCCAGCAGGCTCCATACGGGATTGGAAACAAATGTACCGCCGAGAACGGCCGTCCCCCGCCGCAAAAACTCATTCACCCGCTGGGCAAACGGCTGATCGCCAATATCGGGCCACACAATGCGAATGCGGTCTTTTTCCAAAACCAGCCGCCCCCGGCTGTCATCGTGGGTCATTGCCAACCACATGAGCGTATGGTGCACTGCACCATGATACGGTCCCCGGAAAAAACTGACCCATTCCCGATATTTTTCCTTTAGCTTATCCAGCAGCCCTTTATCTGTGTCCTTGCCCGATGCTGTCGCCATCACTTTCAGTCCTTTGGCCAGAGGGAAAGCTGCCGCGCTGGGAAAAGTCCCTTCCTGGATCACCAGCCCTTCTTCCCAGTTGTCAACCTGCGGGCGCGTGTCGATGACGCCGTTGATCAGCGGGCCGACGGGCGGCTTATCAGCTGCTTCAGGGCCGGTGCCAACGGCATTTACCGGCAAATCGTTGTTGTAGGCAAACGCGCCCACATCGCCATTACCCGAA
Source organism: Anaerolineaceae bacterium (assembly GCA_002699125.1). Classification (GTDB taxonomy): domain Bacteria; phylum Chloroflexota; class Anaerolineae; order Promineifilales; family Promineifilaceae; genus Leptofilum. The sequence continues at coordinate 70,644 of PABI01000073.1, read as the reverse complement.
AAATGATGGCCTAACTGCTGTGATACGGTCAGTCCGGCCTCACGCGAGCGAAATAATATTTTGGTGGTCCCCAACGTGCCCGCCGCCAAAATCACCAAATCGGCCCGGATGATGCGTTCCGGCCGGGCTTTGGCGGCGTCTGAATTGCCCAGGATGCGGCAGTGGATCGCCCATTCCCCGTCGCTGCGCTCCAGGTGATGCACTTCAATTTCGGTAAAAATCTGGGCACCGTGGTTTTGGGCATCGGGCAGGTAGTTCATGATGAGTGTGTTTTTGGCGTGGTAGTTGCAGCCGGTCATGCAGTCGCCGCACAGCCGGCACGCTTTTTGCTCAATGCCAACCAGGTTGGGGCCATCGTGAAACGTGACGTTCATGGGGGCGGGGTAGAAATTGGCGTTGAGGGCTGCGGCCGTTTTTTGCAGCGCCTCAAACTTGGGAACGGTAGGGAAGTGGTCTGGATACGTGGTGGTACCCAACATTGTCTCGGCCAGTTCGTAGCCCTGGGCCAGCCGGGTGGGCACATCGTCACGAAATGGCTGCGGCCAGTCGGGATGCGCAAAAATGCGTGGATCAGTCCGCAGGGCGACATTGCCGTTAATGATAGAACCTCCGCCCAGACCACAGCCCACCAAAACGGTCATCTCATCATTGACGTGGTATTCATTGAGCGCCGTTTCATCCCCGACGTGGCCCAACGGTGTGTTGAGCTGGGTCTCTTTGGCCAGCGCCAATTCACTGTCGGGATATTCGCCCGGCTGAAGCTCGCGTCCCCGCTCCAGCAGGCACACTTCCTGGCCCGCCCGCGCCAGCCGCGAGGCGGCGACGCTGCCGCCATAACCCGAACCGATGACCACGATTTGATATCGCTCTTTAAGCTCAGAAATTGGGGATGAAAGTCGCATGATCAAAAGCCTCCTTACTTTGCAGGCGCAATAGTTGTTGTTGAGAAGCTTGCCAGGCAGCTTAGGGCGTTGGATGGGCGATAGTTATGAAATGCGCAAGGTTTACTTTGTCCCTGATTATAACTCAATTCAATTTACCGCTTCGAGCAATTGAGTTTTCATGTGGATTATCGTTCGAGGGAAACGGCCGTTTCCCGGCTTCCATCTATGGCTTTAGCAGCCGCGTGACGCTGCTGAGTGATTGGGATTTTCGCTTTGACAGCTTGAAGTAACCGGGGAAAGAATACGGCCGTAAAAAAAGCAAGCCCGGCATCATCGTCCAGGCTTGCTTTTTTGTTTGGAATTAGGCTTGTGCCCCTACGGTGTCGTGTTGGCCAGCACCGTGTTCACCATCACATCAACTGTCTTCTCTGCTTCATCCACCCACGGGCTGTGCCCGGAATGCTCAAACCAGATCAGCTCTTTGTGTGGTGCATCCAGCTTTTGCAGATAATCTTCGGCCAGTTCCGGCGGCGCGTTCACGTCGTGTCGCCCTTCCATGAAGTAGACCGGCACGTCTACCTGCGGCACCTGCTGGCGCATGTCTACGTCCCACAGCTGCGGCCAAAGCGTTTCCATTGTGCGCAGCAGCCCCCAGAAGTAGTTGACCTTGTCGTAAAGGCCGTACTCCGGCGCGCCGATGTCGCCAAAGGTGTCATAACCGGGACCGGTGATGGCCGGATTTTGCATCATGTATTGACTCAGGTACATGACATAGCGGGTGACTTTGAGCGCCACGCCGTCGCCATAATAAGGCGGTGGACCCTGCTGCCGCAAAGCGTCGATCGTGTTTGTGTCGCCCCGTTCCTCGGCAATTTCCAGCGCCAGATTGTAATCATAAGTGTCGGTTTCCAGAAAAGCGACCATTTGGGCGATGCCGGCAAAGGCATGGTATCGTTCCGGATGGTCTTGCACCAGCCACAAACCCAGCAGGGTGCCCCACGACTCGCCCATGATGTAGATTTTTTCCTCATCGAACCGTTCCAGCAGATATAGCGTCAGTTCGTGCCCGTCGGCGATGTATTGTTCGGGTGTTAGGCTGCTGAAATCAGCGGCACGATACGATTTGCCCGCGCCGGGCTGCTCCCAGTTGACGACCACAAAATGTTCTTCCAGGCCGCCAAGCATTTTGCGGGTGGCGGCCAGCTGCGTGCCGCCAGGACCACCGGCCAGGAAGAGCAGCACCGGTTTGTTTGTGTCTTGCCCGCGCAGGCTGATCCATTGTGTACGGCCGTTCAACTCCACCGCCTCCAATTCCGCAATGCTGCCCGGCAGCGGATTGCCATCGGCACCCAGAATGGGCGGGGTGGTGGCGTACCACTGCGAAAGCAGCACGGCCAGTACCGAAACCGCCAGCAGTCCGCCGATTACGGCCGTTCGCAGCAAAACCGTTTCAGCCCGCACAAACAGGTAGCCCAGCAAGGCCAAATCGGCCGCTGCCAGCAGCAGGAAAAAGGGGAGGGGAACGGCCGTTACCAAAGGCAGTAACCCCACCGGCAGCAAGGATATCAGCGCCACCAAGCCCCCGACAAGCGTCAATAAAAACATCCCAATTCTGCGTCCAATCCGCCCGGCACGATTGTCGTGTCGCACCTGTGTTAATTCTTTCGTCATTTGCTCGTTCGTTAAACTACGCATTGTTTTGTTCTCTCCTAAAAAGTTTATGTCAATTGAATGATTCGATGAAGGCATCGACCATCTCCTGGTCCCAACTGCCGGCCGGGCCGGAAATGTTAACCAGCGCTAACCCGTCGTTGCCTTCAAAGACGGCGCTGGCTGAGCGGTACCGTTGGCCGTCGTGGTTGATGCCTTCGCTGATCACCAGCGTCGTTTCCTGGCCGCGAATCTGGCAGGGTTGCTGCTCCACCACCTGTACCTCTGCCCAGCCGTTGCTGCCGCTGGAAAGATTCCCCTGCTGTTCCATTTGTGCCTGGTCCAGCTTGAGCGCTGGCGGCGCTTGCAGCAGGTAGATGTGGCTCTGGCCATCTACGGCCGTATAAGACACCAGCGAAAAGCCGCCGACATTGGCCGCATAGCCGTCGTCAAATCCAGCAGGTAGCGTGTAGTCGGCAATGGCTGTGCCGGTTGTGGACACCGTTTGGGTGTCGCTGACAACCGTGCGAGACAGGAACCAGCCGGCACTGCGTACCGCAATGAAGCCTGCCGCGCCAAGGCACAAACATAAAGCCATCAACCCACCAGCAATTCCTAAAACTACTTTTTTATTCATCATTTCCTCCTAAAGTTTTTCTTCATCAGCCGGGTCCAGGCGCTGCACCAGCAGGAGCGGCACGCCCAGGTCACGAATGCGGCTAAGCAGGCCATACAGTGCGGATTGATCCAGCACTGGACCGATTAACTGCGTGATGCCTTCTGGCAGAAGGGTGATCTGCATGCCTTCAAAGTGGCGCGTCCGGTGGCTGTCTAAATGTCCTTGAATGTGAATTTTGTAAACGGCCGTTTCCTCTGATCTGTTCATTGTTTGCAGCTCCTTTCCCTGAATTCATAAACAAAGGATAGCGTCCAAACGGGTGGCAGTCGCCTATCGGCCGATAGGTTTGAGGTTAGGTTGGTTGGGTAGGCGGTTAGGGGATTACGGTTCGAGGAGCTGCCAGTCGTGGATGCGGGCCACGGCTTCGGCCCGGCTGCTCACGTCTAGCTTCTGGTAGATGTTGTGGACGTGCCATTTGGCCGTGCCCACGGTGATGACCAATTCTTCGGCGATTTGCCGGTTGGAACGGCCGTCGGCCAGCAGTCGCAGCACGACCATTTCCTGATCTGTGAGGGGTTCCAGAAGGTGGGGGGATTGTACGGCCGTATCCGGCAGGGCGTCTACGATGGTTGGGGCCAAGGCGCTGCTGTCCGTTTTTTGCAGCCACTCCACCAGCTGTGGCCCGTGAGCTGGAAAGGCACACTCATCCAAAATCAGGCGTGGATAAGATGCTGCCCCGGCGCGCTGCACCGCTTCGGTCAGAAAATTCGGCTCGTTGGCGCTTACAGCTTGCAGTAGCAAAATTGAAATCAGGCCGCGCTCTCGGCTGCCCTCACGGGCGGAGGTGGCCAGTAAAGCAAGCAGCATTTGGGCCTCTTCGCTTTGCCCTTCGGCCAGCAGCAGGCGAGCGTAGGCCAGATAAGCAGTGTCGTGGACCGGTTCGATGGTGTGCCAACGGCCGTTTGCCTCCCGCCCGGCAAAAATGGGTAATGTTTGCAAAATGTGGCGCGCGGCAGACGGCCGTTCCTGGCGCAGCAAAAGCTCCGCCTCAATTCGCTTGATGGACAGAATGCCATGCTGGTACTTCTGCCGGGTGGCGCGATCCAGACCGGCCTGCAGGGCGGCAGCGGCCTTTTCGGTTTTGCCCGCGGCTTCGTGCAGCAGCACCGCCAGCTCAATCTCCAGCGGCGAAAGCATCGTTGCCTGAAACGCTTGCTGCATCAGCTCCTGGCTTTGCGCCAAAGTGTCCTGCGCCTGGGTAAGGTCATTGGCATCATAATGCAGCCACGCCTGGAGCAAATAAAGCAAGCCAGCCGGTGGTAGGGGTTTGCCCTGGGCGTCTAAAAACTCGGACACGGTTTCCTGGCAGGTAACGGCCGCTTCCTGGCGGCGTCCAGCATGGTTCAGGCTGTGGATCAAATTGCTTAACAGGCTCAGGCGGACAAAGTTGCTTTTTTGGCCGGGTAGATAACTCAAACCTTCGCGAAAAATGGCCACCGCTTCTTGAAGTTGGCCCCGGTAAAGGTGGGCATGGCCCAAGGGAACGGCCACAAAGGCGCGAAAAAGCGGATCGTCCATGGTGCTGGCCTGGGCCGCCTGTTTGGCCAGGGCAATGCGGTCCGGACTGTCCACAATGTCAGCCAGATAGGCCTTGAGCACCAGCAGGCGCGCTTGCTGCTGTGTGTTGTTCCAGCTGTCTTGATGTTGCTCTAGCTGCGCCAGAGCCGCAGGCACTTCGTGGCTCCGCCCCGTTAAAATGAGGCTCAGCAGCCAGAAGACGCCCAGCTCAGCATCTCGGCTGATGATTTCGTGTGGCAGCCGCTTGAGCCAGGCGGCAATCTGGCCAAACTCACCGCGCTGTAACGCCGGTTCAGCCGCCAAACGCACCAGCCGCGCCACTTCGGCCGTGTCGTCCGCCGCGTCAGCGTGGACAATCGCTTCGCCAAACCATTTTTGTGCGGCAAACCAGGCAGCAGCCTGCCGGTGCCCGGCGTTTTGCGTGGCGTCGTCCAGCCCGGCACGCAGCGAATCGGCCAGCAGGTGATGGTACCGATACCATTGTCTTTGGTTGTCCAACGGCACCAGGAACAGATTGTGCCGTTCCAGATAGTTAAGGATCTCCTGGCTGTCATTACGCCCGGTGACGGCATCACACAGGTCGGCATTGAAGCGGTGGAGCACGGCCGTTTCCCGCAAAAAGTCCCGCACCGTTTCATCCTGCTGCCGCAGCACCTCCTCCACCAGATAATCAATGATGTAATGATGGCTGCCGCTGAACCTGGCAATAAAGTCGGCCACGGTTGCTTCGTCCTGGGCCGATTCCGAGGCTTGCAGGGCCAGGGCGGCCAGCTGCAGGCTGGCAATCCAGCCTTCGGTGCGCTGTTCCAGGGCGGCAATGTCCCCTGCTGTAAGGGACAGGCCCATCGTATGGTTGAGGAAGTCGGCCGCTTCTTCCAGCGTAAAGCGCAGGTCGCTGGCGCGAATTTCGGTCATTTGACTGCGCGCACGCCAGCGGGAGAGGGTGAGCGGCGGATCTTCGCGGGTGATGAGGACCAAATGCAGGTGCGGCGGGGCGTGGTCCAGCCAAAATTGCAGTGTCTCGTGGATGACGGCCGTTTGGATTTTGTGGTAATCATCCAGGACGAGGAGAAGGGAACGGCCGTTGCTCGCCTGGCTAATTTCATTTAATAGCGTAGTGACCAACGTTTGCGGTGGGGGTAGGTGGCTGAGACTCTGCAAATATTGTTCGGTGGCGGCCAGTGCCAGCCCGGTTTGGCGCAGTGCCGCCAGCAGGTAGGTCAAAAATCGACCCGGATCGTTATCTTCCTGATCTAGTGAGAGCCAGCCCAGGTGTTGGCTTTGCTGGCTTTCTGCCAGGCGGTTGGTCCATTCGGCGATTAGCGTGGTTTTGCCGTATCCGGCCGGTGCGGAAACCAATGTCAAGCAGTGCCGCTGCTGCACGCCCTGGTCCAGCTTGCGCAGCAACCGTGGCCGGGCCACCAGGCTGGGGCGCAAGGCGGGGATAAAAAGTTTGGTTGTCAGAATATCCATCGTTTCTCTTGCTGTTCCAGTGCCGGTCCCCCGGCCAAAGCTCACCGCATGGTACCGTGCCTGCTCATTGGCCCGTAGTGATAGACGGCATGAGCCGGTTTGATGAAAGTCATTCATCCTTGCCCAGGTGCGACGCACTTGCTCCGGTGATGCGATTATCTGGAACAAGTGCGTCGCACCTTACGTGGCAGCTTGCTATAATCAGGGCCGTAACGTAAGAAGAAGAGGAACCGACTATGACTCAAACGAAAGCAGTCCCCGATGAACGCGGTAAATTTGGTCCGTATGGTGGCCAATTTGTGCCCGAAACGCTCATGCCCGCCCTTGATGAGCTGATTCGCGTCTACGATGAAGTGCGCCAGGATGAGGCGTTTATGGCTGAGTTTAACCATTTGTTGAAAAGTTATGTGGGACGGCCGTCGCCCATCACCTACGCCAAACGTCTCTCCACCAGCCTGGGCGGGGCGCAAATCTACTTTAAGCGGGAAGATTTGAACCACACCGGGGCGCATAAAATCAATAACGCCCTGGGGCAGGCGCTGTTGGCGCAGCGCATGGGCAAAACCCGCATCGTAGCCGAGACGGGGGCGGGGCAGCATGGCGTGGGAACGGCCACGGCGTGTGCGCTGCTGGGGCTGGAGTGTATCGTCTACATGGGCAGCGTCGATATTGCCCGGCAGCAGCCCAACGTCTACCGCATGAAGCTGCTCGGGGCCGAAGTGCGTGCCGTGGAAAGCGGCAGCAAAACGCTCAAGGATGCCATCAACGAAGCCATTCGCGACTGGGTGACCAACGTGGAAACAACGCACTATTTGCTTGGCTCGGTTTTGGGACCACATCCGTACCCGATGATGGTGCGCGACTTTCAAAGCGTGATCGGCCACGAAGCCAGGCAGCAAATGCTGGACGAAGTGGGCCAATTGCCCGACACGATCATCGCCTGCGTGGGCGGCGGCAGCAATGCGATGGGCATCTTCCATGCTTTCCGCGATGATGAGGACGTGGTGCTGATTGGCGTGGAGGCGGGGGGTGAGAGTATTGCCAGCGGCAAACACGCCGCTCGCTTCGCCGACATGAACATTGCCCGCGTGGGTGTACTGCACGGCACCAAAAGCTACGTGATGCAAACGGCCGATGGCCAGATCATGGAAACACACAGCATCAGTGCCGGGCTGGATTACCCCAGCGTGGGGCCGGAACACGCTTTGCTGCGCGACCAGGAGCGGGCGGGCTACACGTACGCCACAGATGAAGAGGCGCTGGCAGCGTTTCAAACGTTATGTAAAACTGAGGGCATCATTCCGGCGCTGGAAAGTAGCCACGCTGTGGCCGAAGCGATCAAGCAAGCGCCCAAAATGCGGCCGGATCAAATCATTTTGGTCAATTTAAGCGGTCGGGGAGACAAAGACCTCAACACGGTGCTGTCTGCCCTGGATTTGTAGGTCAAGTTTTTAATCTTGACCAACGATGTGGAAAAATTAAATGAAAAAAGTTTTAGTGTTGTGTACCGGAAATTCCTGCCGCAGCCAGATGGCTGAGGGGTTGATTAATGCTCGGCTGGGTGATCAATTTGTGGCGTACTCGGCCGGGACGCAGCCCAGCGGCACTGTGCATCCCAAGGCGATTGCCGTCATGGGGGAGCTGGGCATTGACCTGAGCCAGAACGAGTCAAAATCGACAGAGCTGTTTCGCGGGCAATATTTTGATCACGTGATCACCGTTTGCGATTCGGCCAAAGAAACGTGCCCGGTCTGGCTGGAAAAGGCGGGGCAAAAGACCCACATCGGTTTTTACGATCCGGCAGAGGCCACGGGGACGGATGAGGAGGTAACGGCCGTATTTCGCCAAATTCGCGACGAGATAGCCGACCAGATTTTAAGCTTCCTGCAAGCGTAACGGCTGCTGCACGCCTGCCTTCATCATTTGCCTGACAACGATGTGATGAAACGGCCGTATCACATTAAAGTACACCGGGCCCGTCCAACGGTTGTAATGGACAATCGTCAGCACGTGAAAGCGGTTTGGCTGGCCTGGCTCCACAATGACGCCCAAATGAGCCGTCAGGTGGGATTCAGTGATCCCGGCAAACCAGTATTTGTCTTCCTTTGCCATTTTTACCGAGAAAAAGGCCGCTGGTTCCCCCGTCACAAATGAGACATCTTCCGCTTGCATTGTCAGCTCCTGGGGCATGCCTTCTTGCTTCATCCCCAACAGCCGCACAAAAAACCAGCGCACGCCGTAGAGAAATTTGACCCAGCCAGGACTGTAAGAAATCATGCCGGCAATAAATTGTCTTAAGGAAACCTCGCCGCTGATTGATTTCATGTCAACATGATCGGCGGATTCTATGAGGTGGGGGAGGTGGGGAACGGCCGTAAACAAAGCTTCATTTTTCATGATCTGCTCCAGCAATCGTTGGTCAAATTTTAAAACTTGACTAACCAAAATACAGGCGAAAAAAAGCCACAGAGGGAACAGAGGATTAAGACATTTTCTCTTTTTGCTCTGTGTCCTCTGTGGCAAATAATTTAGTAAACCGGGCCGCGCCCGCCCAGCCGCTCCACATGCACTGGGTCGTAGCAGTCGCCGAACTTGGTTTTGGGCATTTCGGCCTTTTTGGCCATTAATTCGTCGTATTCGTCATCGTCCACCATGGCCACGATACGGGCGATGCTGGCCTCGCCATCGACAAAGCGCCAGGGGAAGCAGCCCACCTGCACCCGGCGGTTGACCAGCAAATCAATGTCCCCGCCCACGCATTCAGCATGAATGATGCCCTTGTCGAACATCCACAAATGCATCATCTGGTACATATCCTTGGTAAAGTAATCGGCCAGCGGTTTACCGTATTTTTCCCGGAAATGAGCGTCGGCATCTTCCGCCTGGGCCGGCATCCAGTCGCGAATTTTGGTGTTCATGGGATGGTCGGCGCTGCCGCAGTCCACGCCAATCCACTTGATCTTTTTGTCGATGCACCATTGAGCAAAGCGGGCATCCGGGCCGGGATGCATCACCATGTAGCGGACCTCATTGCCATAAGGCTGGTCCCAGCCAAAGTGGTGGTAGCCGGTGTGGATGATGAGGATGTCGCCCTCGCGTACTTCCACGCGTTCTTCAATCATCGCAGGCGTGTACACATCGTAATCGCCACACACGTCACTTAAGTCAACGATGGCTGCATCGCCTGCTAGAAAGTTAAAATCAAGTTGGGCAATATCTTTGCCGGGGGTGTAGAAATGAATTTCGCCATCCAGATGGGTGCCGACGTGATTGCTGTGAGTAACCACCTGTCCGTTGGCACCATTTGGCGCTAGCCGCTTGAAATATTTCACCTGAAGGGGTTCATAAGTGGGCCAAGGGGGCGTACCAATGCCCAGCGGAATGGTCAGATCAATAAATTTCACAAGTTTACTCCTTTTTGAATGGGACGCTGATTTACCTGATTGTACTGATCAGGAAGATCAGGTAAATCAGCGTTCTATTTTTCATTATTCTAGCAATGGCAATTGAGCTAGAACATTTTGAGGAAGCGGGAGGCAATGCCCAACAGCACCAGGTAGCGCAGCGTTTTGCCAAACAGTACCCAAAAACTGAAGATGCCAAAATGCATATTGAGGGCACCGGCAACGGCCGTTAAAGGATCCCCAATAAACGGTACCCAGGAAAAAAAGAGGGCAACCGGCCCCCAACGCTCGTAAAATCGTTCGGCCCGGTCCCAGGTTTTGGGATCAATTTTAATGTAACGGCCCAACACAAAATCAGTGCCCTTTTTGCCAATCATGTAATTTACCACAGAACCCGAGTAGCTCCCGACGGTTGCCACGACGATTACGACCCAAACGTTGTAGCCTAGCGGCGGCATCCCAACCACAAAGACTTCAGATGCCAGCGGCAGCAGCGAGGCGGACAAAAAGCTGATGAGAAACAGCCCAAAGTAGCCCAGGCTGAAGATAAAGTCGGTCATAAAGTCTTAAGCTGTTGAACGGGCCAGAAAAAAGCCACAGAGTGTACAGAGCATAAGGAGAGATGAGGCGATTTTCCCCTAAAGCTCTGTGTTCTCTGTGGCCAATCAATTTAGGTAAAATTCCGTCCGAAAACGGCTGTAATCTTGCCCACCTCTTCAACAAAATGGGGCAGGGCCGTCAGCGGCAGCGATTGTTGGCCGTCAGAAAGCGCATTGGCCGGGTCGGGATGAAACTCTACCAGCAGACCATCGGCTCCGGCAGCGACGGCGGCACGCGCGGCGGGCAGCACCAGGTCGGCGCGTCCGGTGGCGTGGCTGGGATCGGCAATGACGGGATAGGGGCTGAGCTGCTTGGCCAGAGCGATGCCATTGGTGTCCAGCGTGTTGCGCGTGGCTGTTTCAAACGTGCGAATGCCCCGTTCACACAGCATGATGTTTGTGTTGCCTCGGCTGCTGATATGTTCGGCGGCCTTAAGCCATTCATCAATTGTTGACATAAAACCACGCTTGAGCAGGACAGGCTTTTCCAACTTTCCTACAGCCCAAAGCAGAGGATAATGCTGCATGTTGCGGCTGCCCAGCTGGATGATGTCGGCATAGCGGGCCACCAACGGCACATGTTCAACGGCTAATGCCTCGGTAATGACCAGTAGGCCAAACTCATCGGCCACGTCGCGCAAAATTTCTAGCCCTTCGTCACCGAGACCTTGAAAGCTGTCTGGTGCGGTGCGCGGCTTAAAAGCACCGCCGCGCAGCACGCGCCCGCCAATGCGAGCCACCGCTTCAGCCGCAGCCCGCGTTTGGGCATAGCTTTCCACCGAACAGGGACCGGCCATCAATACCACGTTGCTGCTACCCACAGCAAAATCAGACGTAATGAGTACCGGTTTGGTCAGCGACGCGGACAGTGATTTAGGCGAAGTTGTTTGAGTTTTCGACAGGATGCTCACAATTTTCCTTGTTAGTTTGTCTTTAAATATTGATTGGTCTCTCAAGATTTGGCTGATTATCTAACAAATTTTTAGGAGTGCCAATCGTAGCAAACCACAGGAAGTATTTTGAAAACCGAGGTTCGATTTCTCTGTGGTTTGCTCAAGTAAAAGCCAATTTCGCAATCGGTCTAATTTAAAAGTCATTTTGGCTTTTACAATGAAGTAACAGAACTTTCAAAATATTTTGAACGAATTATACTTAATTTTAGCCGGTTGCGTCAATTTTCACAACGGCCGTTAATCTGCCGCATTTTATCAGGGCAACGGTGCAGTTTCTCAAGTTGACAAAAGGGATCGGTTCGGTCTTTAATACCGGTGGTTATCAAAATGAGGTTAATTAAAAAGTTTACATAATGGTGCGGTACGGCCGTTTGTCATCTGTCTATCCATGGAGGATTTTCAATGAGTCGGAATACAAAAATTGTAATTGGGATTATTGGGGGTATTTTGGGCGTTTGTTGCCTGATTGCCATAGTAGCGGCTCTGGTACTGCCGCGTATGTTTGAGAATTTTGCTGAAAATATGGACGATCCCGCTGAAGCGGCCGAAGTAGCTCAATCCATCGTCGAATACGATCTGCCCTCTGGCTACAGCGAACAGGGTGCCATGAACTTCCTCGGTTTTCGCATGGCCTTCATCACTGGCCCCAGCGAAGAGTCGATGATCATGCTGGCCGAGTTCCCGGCCTCGCTGGCGGGGGATGAAGAGCAAATGCAGCAGCAAATGCGCGACGCCTTTGCTAACCGAACCGGGTCTGGCCAAAATGTGAACCTGGAGTTTGTCAGCAGCGAGGATGTTACCATCAATGGGGCTGAGGCTACCTTAGGCACCTACGAAGGCACCGATAGTTTAGGGAACAACGTGCGACAGATTGTGGGTGTATTTGAAGCAAAAAGTGGCAGCCCCGGCATGTTGATGATCTTCGGCGATCAGGACAATTGGGATGAAAATGGCGTTAGCCGTTTCATTGATTCGCTGGAGTAAATTACCAAAATCATGACAATTCCCCGGAAACTTTTTGAAGAGCCGCCTATTTAAAATGCAGTTTCCGGGGAAGTATTTGTTTACCGTTTGCTGCCCCAGTTTTCCCACGAAGTAACCTGCGCTGCCGGAACGCGCTTGGCGGGTTTGAAATCTTCTCCGGTGAAATAAGCGACCGGCAGCAGCGCCGCCTGGGTAATATGTTTAGGGATCTGCAGAATTTCCGCGATTTCATTCTCGTAGCGCAGGTGTAAGGTTGTCCAAGATGTGCCCAGCCCGCGTGCCCGCAAAGCCAGCATGAAGGACCAGGTTGCAGGCAGGATGGAGCCATAGAGTCCGGCCTGCGCCATTGGCCCCAACGTTTCGACGCGCCCCTCAATGCAAGGAATAACCAATACCGGCACTTTGTGCATGTTTTGCGCCAGATAAACGGCCGATTTCACCACGCGGCTTTGCTGTTCCGGATCATGTTCCCGATTGCCCCGGCTTTCCACTTGTTCCTGGCTGGAGCGCGCATAAATGAAGAATGACTGCTTGTACAGCTCGCCAATCTGGGCTCGTTTTTCCGCGTCGGTGACAATCATAAAGTGCCAGCCCTGCGAGTTGCTGCCGGTGGGCGCTTGAATAGCGATCTCCAAACATTCCTCGATGATTTCGGGCGGAACGGGGCGGTCCAGGTCTAGCCGTTTGCGCACGGAGCGGGTGGTGGTTAACAGTTTATCGACGGAAGCAAGGTCCATGTGATCTCTCCTACAGAAAGTGGTATGGTTGAATTGGTGTTTAGGTGCTCAACTGTTCAGGTGTTAATGTGTATTGAACATGAAAACTTGAACACCTGAAAACTTGAACACTTATTGTGGCACATCAAGCTCACTTGGCAACTTTATGGCAGATTATTTTGAGCGGTACCGGGATTTAATTGAAGATTGGGATGAGTTTGTGGCGGCAGTTGAACGGCCGTTACCCACCACTATCTGGGCCAATCCCCTAAAAATTACGCCAAACAACTTGCAAAATCTGATGGCTGAAGGGGGCGTGGAACTGACGGCCGTTCCCTGGTATCCCGGCGCGTTCCGCCTGCCCGATGACGTAATGCCTGGACTGCGCTGGGAATATCTGGCCGGACTGTACCAGGTGCAGGAAGAAGCCGCCCTGCTGCCGGCGCTGCTGCTCGATCCGCAGCCGGGCGAGCGGGTGCTGGACTTGTGTGCTGCCCCCGGCAACAAAACGGCCCAAATGGGAGCAATGATGCAGAACCAGGGTACGCTAATCGCCAATGATCGCAGCAGCGGCCGTATGCGGGCTGCCCGCCATGCCCTTAACCGCATCGGCCTGGCTAACGTCACCACCATGACCCATGACGGCGGCAACCTGCCGGCCGAGATAGGATTGTTCGACAAGATCATGGTCGATGTGCCCTGCTCCTGTGAAGGCACCTGCCGCAAAGATCCCAGCGTGCTGGAACGCTCGTCCGTGGGGGCGTCGCAAAAGCTGGCCCGCATTCAAACGGCGCTGCTGCGTAAAGCGGTGCAGCTGTGCCGCCCCGGTGGGCGCATTGTCTATGCTACCTGCACCTTCGCCCCCGAAGAAAACGAGCTGGTTGTCGATACCATCCTGCGCGAAGCAGGCGATCGTCTCCGCCTGTGCCCCTGCGACGTACCGGGTTTGGTTGCTTCGCCCGGCCTCACCGAATGGCAGGGCCAGCAGCTGCATTCTGACCTGCATCACGCCAGCCGCATTTGGCCACAGCAAAATGATACGGGTGGGTTTTTTGTGGCGGTGTTGGAATTTAACGCAGAGGCGCAGAGGCCGCAGAGAGAGGATGATATTTCTCTGCGTTCTCCGCGCCTCCACGTTGAGAAAATGATCGAGACAGAGCCGTGGCTGGAGATTGTGACGGAGCGGTTTGGCATTGACCCGGCGATTTTTGATAAATTCGACATCGTGCGCTGGAGCAAGCGCGGGGTGTATTTGGTGAGCCAGGATCAGCAACTGCCGCTTCAACCTCGGCTGGATTCGCCCGGCCTTTTCTTTATGCGGGCCGGCAGTCGTTACCCAAAAATGACAACGGCCGCAACCATGCTGTTGGGCCAACATGCTACCCGCAACCGAATCGAGCTAACTCCAGACCAGACTCAAGCCTATCTCCAGCGCCAAACCATTACCCCCAGTGCCGCCCAAACCACAGACTGCACAGATACCGGCTATGTTGTTGTGTGTAATCATGGCTATCCGCTGGGGCTGGGGGTTTTCCACGCCAAGTCCAACCAGGTAGAAAGCCATTTCCCCAAAGCCTGGTCCCGCGACGAAGTGCAACTTTAATTCTTCTGTTTGACTGAACCCCACCGGTTTTTAGACTAATTTGCATCCTTTTGCAGTATTTGCCGTTACTCTTAGTAGAAACGTTGATCAACAACCGAAAAAAATCTATGGATAAACACGCAGTGGAAGACGATTTAAGACTGGTTGAACAGGCCCAATCCGGTGATGTAGAAGCGGTGGGATCGTTGTTCGATAAACATTATCGTTCCATGTTCCGCTACTTTTATGCCCGGGTAGGGCAGCGCGAGCAGGCCGAAGATTTGGCCGGTGAGCTGTTTACGCGGATGGTGCATCATTTGCCGTCGTTTCAGCCAACCGGGGTGCCGTTTCGCGCCTGGCTGTTCCGCATCGCCTACAACTTAACGATGGATCATTTTCGCGTAGCCAATGGCAAGGAGCTGGCTCCGCTGGAAAAGGCCAGCACCGTGGCCCAACCGGAGCAAAGTCCGGTGCGGCAGGTAGAACAGCAGATGACCAACGAAACGCTGCTGGAAACGCTGGAAACGTTGGTGCCGGACCAGCGGCAGGTGATCATTTTGCGCTTTTTGGTGGGCCTGTCGCTGCAAGAAACGGCCGATGTCATGGAACGCACGCTTTCGGCTGTAAAAGCAATGCAGCACCGGGGTCTAAAAACGATGCGGGCTACGCTGGCGCGGGTTGAACTATGAACTTCTTATCCGCAGATTGCGCAGATTACGCAGATTAAATATTTGAATCATTACCTGATTGGTATGGGATGCAAACGATGAACGATCACGATGAGCTACTACAGGGACGATTGGCGCGGCTGGAGGCGGGGGAGCCGTTGACCACCGCTGGGGCGGATTTGCCGGAAGATACGGCCGTAACCCTCAACTTCGCTGCCAAATTGAAAGAAACGACATTGCCGGAACCGGATGAAACGGCTGTAATCCACCATAGAGCGGCCGTTATGCGAGCAGCGCAAGAGCAACTATCATCCGCAGGAGCGGCGAACCAGCCAACCGAAGGTAAGTTTGCCGCTTTTGCTGCCTTTGTGGATTGGTGGCGCAGCCATCGGGCCGTGGCGATCGGGGCGACGGCTTTTGCCGCCGTTTTGCTTGTCATCTTTGGCTTTGCCTATGGTTGGTTTGAGCGCGGTTCGGGAAACAGCGCCACGGTGCTGGAACAGGATGCAGATCAACTGGCACAAGAAAGTGAAGCAGACGGACCTTCTTTGTTTGATCGGCTGTTTGGTGCGAATAATGAGGTAGCGGATGCGCCAGCAGATGAGGCCCCGCCTGTAGCGAGTGGCGAAACAGATACAGGCGAGGCGGCCGAGGTGGCCATCGTGCCGGAAGACGATCCGGGCTATGAACTTTTCTTGCCAAACCTGGTGACTTCCCTGCAAACGGGGCCGCAAACGGCCGTATTAGGCGATCTGCAAGGTGTGGTTTCCATACAAAAACCAGACGGCAATTGGGAACAGGTCAGTGCACTGAGCAGCGTGGCTGCCGGCAGCCGGGTGCGTACCGGCGCGTTGTCCAAAGCCAGCCTCACCTTTTTTGATGGCAGTGTGGCCAAACTGGGGCCGGACAGCGAGGTTTCCATTGACACGCTAAACGCGCTGCGCCCAGAGGAAGGTTTTCGCACAGTTGTCTTGACCCAATGGCAGGGCACCAGCACGCATGATGTAGAGTTCCGTAACGACAGCGGATCGCAATATGAAGTGAAATCCCCAACCGGCACGGGCATTGCCCGCGGCACCATCTTTGAAGTGGTGGTGCTGCCCGATCTCACCAGCCGCTACACCGTTCTTGAGGGCCGCGTCGATGTCACCAGCATCAATATCACCGTTGCCGTAATGGCCGGCCAGCTCAGCACCATCATGGCCGATGAACCGCCCGCCGAACCTGTTTTTCAGGTAAGCGGCGAAGGGGAAGTGACGGAAATTGGTGAAAGTTGGACCATTGGCGGGCAGACGTTTGCTACCGATGACCAAACGGTCATCGTGGGCAATCCGCAGGTGGGTGACTGGGTGACGGTGCAGGGACACTTGCTGCCAGACGGCACCAAGGTGGCGGACCAAATTGTGCTGGTGCGTGAAGTGCCGCAGAACTTGTTTACGCTGACGGCCGTTGTCACTGAAATGAGCGCCGAGCAGTGGCTGTTGGGTGATGTGGTCATCTTGCTGGATGGGGAAACGGCCGTTGATCCCGACATCGAAATAGGGGATTGGGTGCGCGTCACCGGCGTCGTGCAAGAAGATGGCAGTTTGCTGGCGCAACGGATTCAAAAACAGGTAGAGGAAGGCTCCCCGTTTGAATTTACTGGCGTCGTGCAAACAATCGGTGATGAAAGCTGGTCGATTTCTGGGATTACGGTGGCGGTGAACGGCCGTACCGAAATTAAAGATGATCTGGATGTGGGCGATGTGGCCAAAGTGGAAGGGCAAGTCACCCCTGAAGGTGTCTGGCTGGCCCATGAAATCAAAGCCGCTGACGATGACGATGATGATGACGTGGCCAAATTTGAGTTCACCGGGCTAATCGAGACAATTGATCCCTGGATGGTAGCTGGTATTGCGCTGACCACGGATGAATGGACGGAGATTGATACGGCCGTTGAACCCGGTGATCTGGTCAAAGTAGAAGGCATCATTTTGCCCGACGGCACCTGGCTGGCTGTGGAAATCAAGCTGCTGGACGACGATGATAACGATGAGACCATTCTGCGCTTTACGGGCATTCTTGAGAGCACCGATCCCTGGGTGGTCAACGGCATTACGCTGCTGGTCACAGATGATTCACGCCTGGACGACGATCTGGAAGTGGGTATGCTGGTGCAGGTGACGGCGCGTCTGGCCGAAGATGGCAGTTGGGAGATTGTGTGGATACGGCCGTTGCTGCCGCCTACAACCGGCTGCTTCACCGTGCACACGCGCATCACCACTATCAATGGCACCCAAATTACGCTGGCCAACTGGCCAACCATCACACTGGACGATGATGTTGAGGTGGACGGCAACCTGGTTCCCAACAGCAACATTGCTATCAATATTTGTCTGGGAGACGATGACACAATCGTAGTTGTAAATATCATCGTGATTCAAGTAATTATAGACACGACACCTGGTCCTGGTGATGGCGGTGACGATGACGATGACAGTGGTGATGTCGATAATGGTGGCGGGCGGGTAACAATTTGTCACAAAGACAGAAATACGCTCACCATCTCCGAATCTGCCTTAAATGGTCATCTGGGTCATGGTGACACGCTTGGCCCCTGTGGTCAGGGTGGTGACCACGACGATGATGATTAAGCGATAGCTTTTTCTGCTCTTTCCATGGCTGACGCCCCCTGGCAATTTGCTGGCCAGGGGGCGTTAAGCTTTGCAGTGCCGTTTGGTGTGCCCGTGTAACTTTGTTACAATCTTTTGGCCCCACTAACAACGTTGCAAAATGCGTAATGAATCAGAAGGAGAAAGCGATGAAACGGATGAATATTTCAAGCGGCACACCCTGGGAATCAATTGTAGGGTATTCACGGGCAGTGCGTGTGGGACCTTACGTGCACGTGGCGGGTACAACGGCCGTCAATGGTGATGGCGATCTCGTCGGTGCGGACGATCCTTATGCTCAAACCGCTTTTATCCTGAAGAAGATTGAAACAGCGCTGCAAAATGCCGGGGCAGAACTAACAGACGTCGTGCGTACCCGCATTTACGTGACTGATGTAACCGATTGGGATGAGGTGGCACGGGCGCATGGTGAAGTCTTTGGGCAGATTCGGCCGGCAGCCACGCTGGTAGAGGTGACTTCACTGCTGGAACCTGAAATGTTGGTAGAAATTGAGGCAGATGCCATCTGTGTGGATGCGATGGCCTAGTGAGGGTTGTTTGATCCTAGACGCCATCTGCCCCGGCGGCCTGCTCGCAAGCAGCGCCGGGGATAAGGCGTTAGGGAGTTGTTTTTAACGGATTATCGAGCTACAAATTTTTAGAAGCCGGTGCCTGCGTTGGTAATGATCAAAGACAGAACCATGCTGATGACAATCAGGATGCCCATCACCAGCAAGAATTTTTCCGCAAATGTGCGCTTACGATTGTAAATCCGATTTTTCTCTGAAACCTGCGGTGGCTTCTTTTTGGGCTGACGCCGTTTTCTTACTTTAGCCATTAGAATTGACTCCTTGATATAAAAATCTGCTGCTTTGCGCCCATCAGTATAACATAGATCCGGTAGGGATGGAAAAAGGTTAACGTAATTTTTAGTGGAATTTCAGGGCAATTGCCATGAAAATCTCATTTCAGATCAGAAAAGACGAAACGCTGCCGGAATTATTGTTTTGCTGGCGGATGAACATTGAAGTGGCGCAGGAAACGGCCGTTCCCGACATCTTCATTCCCGAACTTTTCTTCGACTATATCTACATCCCAAAAGGCGAGATAACCTCAGCCGGGGCGGCGCTTCCCCAACAGACGCTCAAAACCTTGCACACGCAGCGGCTGGACCTCATTCTGCAAATGCCGCTCGTTTTGTATGGCGCTCGGTTTACCTTGCCGTTCGCTGAATTGTTCTGGCAAAAGGAGATGCCGGCCAATTCATTTTTAGCGCAGGATTGGCTGGAAAGCCCGGTACTCGATTTGGATTCCTTTACGAGCCAGGTGGTGACGGCCGTAACCAAACAACGCACCCCAAAAACCATCGCGCCTATGTTTCACCCCTCGCTGGCAGAAACCGATTGGCTGGCAGCCTATTCGCCCCGGCACAAACGGCGGCTGTACAAATCCGTCTTGGGCATTAGTCAGAAGGAACTGCGGGCGATTCAAAATGTGCATCAATTCTTGGGGCAAACCTGTGATTTTGCTACGGGAATGCCCCGCATTGTAGAGTACGTCAATGCCGACTCATTTTACGACCAGCCGCATCTCAACAATGCCTTTAAAAAAGTGACCGGGCTTTCACCTCTGGCCTATTTCGAGGCTAACTCCTTTTTGCAAGACAATCTTATGGCCGCTTCTTACAATGAGCATTCAGGTCAAGAGGATACAATGAGGTTATGAACTACCAACCATCCCGAAACGATATTGTGAATGAATATATCGACAACCTCAGTGCCGACATTGCGCCCCTTTTCATAGAGGTGCGTGCCTGCATTCTGGATGCAGCCCCGGACCTGAACGAATCCATCAAATGGAAAGATTGCCTGGTCTACTGCACCAGCAAAAACCACATTCAGACGGTTGTGGGCAAAGGCAAAATCTCGCTGATCTTTTTTGATGGCGTTGCCCTGCAAGACGAGCATGGTTTGCTGGAGGGTGACGGCAAAAAGGCGCGCACCATGCGCATCAAGTCGCCAGATTTTAACCGCGAGGCGCTGCAAGATTACGTGCAACAAGCGGTGCATAAGTAAAGGAGGCAGGCGATGAAGAAATACCAGGCAACCACAACAATCGCGGCCTCGCCGCAAAAAATTTGGGAGATCCTGACGGACACGGTCAGTTACCCGGCGTGGGACCCTGGCATGGTGCGCATTGAAGGGCAGTTGGCTTTGGGGGAAAAGGTTAAGTTCTTCACCAAGTTTAGCCCGGATCAGGCGTTTGCCGTGAAGGTAACCACCTTTGAGCCGGGAAAAAAGATGGTGCTCACCGGCGGCCTGCCGTTTGGCCTGTTCAAATCAGAGCGGACCCACACGCTCACTGAAGCTGGCCAGACTACCTTTCATACCGAGGAGATCTTTAGCGGTTTGCTGCTGCCTGTTTTCGGCCGTTCGCTGCCTGACCTCACTGCCAGCTTTGAGGCATTTGCTGCTGGACTGAAACAACGTGCAGAGTCTGGTTGAAAACGGCCGTTCCCCCAACCACCCCACCACAAACGCCCAAAAAACAATTGACGCTCCCCCCTGCTTCTGTATAATCAACGCCACAAGAAAATAAATACCTTCGGGGCAGGGTGAGTGCCGATTGATATAAATCAGTACAATTCCCGACCGGCGGTGAGGCCCGCGCAGGCCAAGCCCGCGAACGGCGATTTATCAATCGCTGTTGATCTGGTGCGACTCCAGAGCCGACAGTATAGTCTGGATGGGAGAAGGTAAACGAGACGCGCTGCGTTTTTGTTTGTCATACCATGATGTGAATGCCCCCCATATGTTGTGGGGCTTTTTTTGTGGATGGTGTGTCCTTTCTAAAAATGGCGACGGCCGTCTTCGTTAGACCGCTGCTAACTGTCTGTTTCAGCAGCCGATCTCCGCGTGCAATTTCCCCTTGCCCCTACAAACCTGTGAGGCATTTTATGAACTGGTTGCGTCGGCAGCCCGTTTCGGTGACGGTTTCCCTCTCCTTTGTGCTGCTGCTTTTGCTGTGGCAGCTGCTGGTGTTGGTGGGCGCCTACGACAAATTTATATTGCCCGGCCCGTTAGATGTGGCGCGGCAGTTTGGGGTTGTGGTGAAGGACGGCCGTCTCCTACGCCATAGCCTCATCACCATCAGCGAAGTAATACCGGGCCTGCTCATCGGTGCCTCTATTTCGCTGCCGCTAGGGTATTTGCTGGCCAAATCTCCGCTGGCTGAACGGCTTATTTCACCCTACCTCATCGCTTCCCAGGCGATTCCGGTGATTGCCATTGCCCCCTTGCTCACTATCTGGATTCGCTCCACCTTTTGGGCGCGGGTGCTGGTGGCTGTGTTGGTCGTCTTCTTTCCCGTGCTCATCAACATCATTGCCGGGCTGCGCTCCGTGCCGCGCGAGCTGTACGAGCTGATGGCTTCCTTGCAGGCCACGCGCTGGCAAATTTTTCGCAAACTGGAGTGGCCTGCTGCCCTACCGATTGTCCTGGCCGGGCTCAAGCTGGGAGCGACGCTCAGCGTCATTGGTGCGCTGGTGGGGGAGTTTGTCCAGCCCAAAACCGAAGGGTTGGGTTATTTGCTCGTCACCGCCCGCTACCAATTTAAAACCGATTTGGTGTTTGTCGTTCTGTTTACTTTGGCCGCCATCGCGCTGAGCCTGTATGGTCTGGTAACTGTGGCCGAAAAGCGGCTGCTGCGCTGGCAGGTGAATCAATAAAAGGAACAAAAATAATGAAAAAGAAATTGCGCATAATCATGAACATGCTTATTGTTGTGCTGCTGTTGGCTGCCTGCGGGGCAGATGAACCGGCTGAAACGGAGCTGATGCCCATACGGCTGCCGATGGGCTTTGTGGCTGATCCGCAGTTTGCCCCGTTTTATGTGGCGCAGGAGAAAGGGTACTTCAGCGAAGCCGGTTTTGAAGTTGAGTTTGATTACAGCTTTGAGACCGATGGCGTGTCATTGGTGGGGGCCAATGAGCTGCCGTTTGCCATCGTCAGCGGCGAGCAGGTGCTGTTAGCCAGAGCACAAGAGGTGCCGGTAGTTTACGTGATGGAATGGTTCCAACGGTTTCCCATCGCCGTGGTGAGCAAGGCGGAGGCTAATATTGAAACACCGATGGATTTAAACGGCCGTACCGTCGGACTCCCCGGCTTTTTTGGTGCCAGCTACGTGGGCTATCTTGGGCTGCTTTCGGCCAGCGGTTTGCAGCCGGAAGATGTGAATGGCCAGGACATTGGCTTTAACCAGATTGAATCGCTGCTTAGCGACCAGTCCGAGGCGGTGGTAGGCTATGCCAACAACGAACCGGTGCAGTTGGCCGGGCGTGGCGAGCAAATCAACGTGATCCAGGTGTCTGATTATATTGACATGGTGGCCAACGGCATCATCACCAACGAGACAACTATTGCCGAAAATCCGGAGATGGTGGAGCGATTTGTTGGCGCGGCTCTGCGTGGCCTGGCAGATACGTTGGCAAATCCAGACGAAGCGTTCGAGATCAGCAAAAATTATGTGGAAGAGTTGGAAGATGAGCGGAAAGCGGTTCTGGATGCGTCGCTGCCGCTGTGGCAGGCTGAGACGCTGGGCCTCTCTGATTTGGCATCGTGGCAGAATACGCAGCAAGTGTTGCTGGATGCGGGGTTGATGGATGAACCTGTGGCGGATTTAACGGCCGTTTTCACCAATGAGTTTGTTTTGGCCAATAATGAATAAACTTGATAATCCTACCCTCGCCCCAACCCTCTCCCTACGAGGGAGAGGGAGCCAATCCCCTCCCCCTGCCAGGGGGAGGGCTAGGGAGGGGGTATGAATCCATCCCCCTTCCTCACCGTCCACAACGTGAGCCACGTTTTTGGTGCCAAACAAAAAGTGCTGGCCAACCTGTCGTTTGCCCTGCCTGCCGGTGGTTTTGTGGCGCTGGTAGGGCCATCGGGTGTGGGGAAATCGACGTTGGTTCGGCTGCTGGCGGGGTTGCTACGGCCGTCTTCCGGCAAAATTCAATATGCCAACCAATTAAACGGCCAGCCAACATCCATCGGCCTCATGTTCCAAAAAGACAATCTTATGCCCTGGCGCACCGCTTATGAAAATGTGCGCCTGCCGTTGGAAATTAAAGGTGTGCCACTGGCTGAGTCAGATACGGCCGTACGGGAAATGCTCGATCTGGTTGGACTGACCGGATACGAACGCAGCTATCCGGCGCATCTATCCGGTGGGATGGCCCAGCGGGTAGCCCTGGCGCGGGCGTTGGTGCATCGGCCGTCGCTGCTGCTGCTGGATGAGCCGTTTGGCTCGCTCGATGCCCTGACGCGGGAGCGCATGGGGCAAGAACTGCTGCGCATTTGGGCCACGCTGCCCGTGACCGTGTTCATGGTCACCCACAGCATTCCTGAAGCGGTGCTGCTGGCCGATGAGGTGGTGGTGATGGGCGGCCAGCCGGCCACGATTACCGAGCGTATTCAAATTGCTCTGCCGCGGCCGCGTACCATTGAGATGCAGGGCTCAAAGCAGTTTCAAAGATGTTCCGGGGCGGTGCGGCAGGCAATTGAGAAGATTCAAAATGGGGAGTTGTGAAGAGGAGTCTCAGCGATTTGAGGACTGAGGAATTACAAAAAACCCTCACTTGTCATTTCGAGCCGCTCTTGGCGAGAAATCCCTCTGAGATTAGCGAGGCTTATATCCTGCTGAACTTAGAGGGATTTCTCACTTCGTTCGAAATGACAATGATAGGTTACTCGGTGGAAACGGCCGTTTCCGTTTGCACCGGCCCACGCCGCCGCCAGCGCCGCCAGATAAAGCGGCCCACCAGCCACAGCGGAATACCCACGATGAGCAGCAAGGGCAGCAGGTAAACGGCAAACCAGATACCAAACTCAGCCACGTCCTGCAGGGCATCGACCAGTGAATCCACTGCGTTGCGGAAAACAACTGCCGGTCGCCAGTTGCTGGGCTCGATAGGTTGAGACACGATGTCCGGCGTTAAGTCCACGGTGATAGTAGAGAAGGAAGCCGATTGGCTCAGGTATTGCAGCCGGCCCTTCATTGATTCAATGTCGCTTTCCAGGCGGCTCAGCTCCTGATTTACGGCCAGGGCTTCTTCCACCGTTTCGGCATCATCCAAAAAGGCGCGCACGCGATCGGCCGTGGCTTCCAGATTCTCCAACCGGGCCGAGACATCGACAAACTCTTCCGTCACGTCCTGCCCCGAGGTGCTTTCATTACGCACCTCAACCGCCATGCTGCGCAGCGCTTCCAGGGCGCTGTTAAAGCCAGAAGAGGGCACGCGGATGGTGATGTTGCCCGTCTTGGCATTTTCGTTGTATTGGAAGACGGAGCTGTTTACCACCCAGCCACCGTTTTCTTCAGCCATCTGGCTGATGGTGGCCATTGCTTCTTCTGTGTTGGATACAATCAGGCTCATGTTGGCGGTGCGAATAATAAGCCGCTCCTGGAATGGTTGAACGGCCGTTCCCTGGTTTGTGCTAACGCCGAGGCTGCCGTCGCTCATCGCTTCGCCAGATTGTTCCATGGGGGCTTCTGCTTCTTCCATAGCAAAATCGTCGCCAAAGGAAGAATTTCCACCCGTATCGCGGGCGGGTGCGGCAGCCGGTTCAGAAAAACTTGCCATCGAATCTTCTGAGGTGGCAGCTGCCCCACAGGCAGCCAAAAGAAGTAAGAAGAAAATTGCGCTGATTACAAGGATTTTTTTGCGGATCATGTTTATGCTCTCCTGAATGTTTGATTAATGTACGCTTCTAGAGAGTAAAACGCAAGCACCTGGCAAAAAGTTCCCGACCTCCCGCAGGTTTATGGTACAACGAGGATCAGTTGGGGAAGCTGCGGGAGGTTTCTTGTGTGAAAATTAAATGCCGTAAGCCAGCCGGTTTACCAGCCGCTTGGGCATACCACTTTTTTCCATGCGTTCTTGCACTTCGCGCACGGCATAGGGAACGCGCTGATAAGTCCAGGTTAGGGTTTCAGTGTCGAGGAGGGCGTAGGCGGCACGGGGATCGGAGTCGCGGGGCTGGCCGACGCTGCCGGGGTTAATGATGAGCCGCTCTGGCCCCAGAAAGAGGGCGTCGCGCCCCTGGCCATAATGGGGTGGGCGTACGTTCACCTTGCGGAAACCATTGAGTCGCTCTTCAAACATAACAGGCACATGGGTATGGCCAACCAGGCAAAACTCGGTTTGGAACCAGTTGAAATTTTCAGAAGCGGTGAGGGGGTCTAAAATATATTCCCACACCGGATAACGCGGGCTGGCGTGAGCCAGGGTGAAGTTTCCTTCAACCTGTTTGGAGGGCAGGCTTTTCAGGTAGCTCTCGGTTTCCGCGCTGATGGCTTCCTGTGTCCAGGTGATGGCGTATTTAGCTTCCCGATTAAATGATTTGATGTCCAAATTGCCCAAAACAGCCTGGTCGTGATTGCCGGAGAGGGCGATGTGCTTATGCTTTTGCAGCTCCTGGACACATTCGTTCGGGTCTGGTCCGTAGCCAACCAGGTCGCCCAGGAACCAGATAACGTCCCATTGGTTTTGGGCGTGTTCCAACACCGCTTTGAATGCAGTGAGGTTGGCATGGATGTCAGAAATTATCAGGATTCGCATGAGTTATTTGCTCAAGATTTGTTTCACCTCTTTTGAGGTGTTTGTTATGATACCATGATCACCGGGAGAGGGTATAATAAAACAGCCGTGAATTTAAGTATTAGGTGACTAAATGGCTATATTGGATCGCTGGACAATTGATTTTGTAAGCAGCAGCGTGGAGCAGACGACGCGGTTGGGCGTGCGCCTGGGTGAACTGCTGCAAGTGCATGATTTGCTTTGCCTGTCTGGTGAGTTGGGTACGGGGAAAACGGCACTGGCTCGCGGCATTGGCCGGGGCTGGGGGACGGGTTTGCGGGTGACGAGCCCGACGTTTACGTTGGTGAATGAATATCCTCGACTGGTGGACGGCCGTATCCTCTACCACATCGATTGCTACCGGCTGGAACAGACAGAAGACCAGTTAACGGTGGGTTTGGAAGATATTTTGTACGGTCCCGGCGCAGTGATGATTGAGTGGCCGGAGCGTATTGAGACGCTGCTACCGGAAGATCGACTGTGGATTGCCCTGAGCTACGTCAGCGAGACGCGGCGTAAGCTGCGCATTAACGCTACGGGAGAACGGTCGGCCGAACTGCTGGAAGATTTTAAAAAGAGTGCCTTTGGGGTTTAATGATGATTTTAGCAATTGATACTGCCACACGCTGGCTGGGGCTGGCGCTGCATGATGGAACGGCCGTTGTGGCCGAGGTTGGCTGGCGCTGCCTGAACAACCACACGATTGAGCTCACACCCAATTTGCAGCAGCTGATGCACCGGGCCAACGTTTCTGCCGCAGATTTAGAAGGAATTGCGGTGGCGATGGGACCAGGTTCTTACACCGGGCTGCGCGTGGGTCTGGCGCTGGCCAAGGGCCTGGCCCTGGCCAACCAGACACCGCTGCTGGGCATCGGCACGCTGGACATTGTGGCGGCGGCCTTTGGACCGTTCCCCGGGCAGCTCTGGGTGGTAGCCGAGGCAGGACGCACCCGCATTTGCACGGTTCCTTATGAATGGGAAAACGGCCGTGGCTGGCAAACCAGCGAAATCCCCACCATCGAAAGCTGGGATGAGCTGCTGCCCCGGTTGGAAGGGCGCATTACGTTTGCCGGGGAAATTACGGCGGAGGCAGTGAGAAAAATCAAGGCAGCCAACAAAACCCACCAGATTGCGCCACCGGCAGCGGCCGTGCGGCGTGCCGGCTACCTGGCTGAACTGGGCTGGCGGCGCTTGCGTGCTGATGATGTGGACGATGCGCAGACGTTGGCTCCCATCTACTTACGCGATCCTGCTGGCAATTGATGTTAAAAAACCTCCCATGATGATTTCCCAAACGCCATATTGTCTGCGCCCAATGCAGCTGACCGATTTGTCTACGGTGCAGGCGATCGATCGGCTCTCTTTCCCGACGCCAGCGCGGACCGGGCTGTTTGAACATGAGCTGGCGCAAAATGATATTGCCCATTATCAGGTGTTGGGTGTGGCGGGGGACGGCCGTTCCCCCAAAATCATTGGCTTTTCCGGCTACTGGCTTATTGCCGACGAGATACACATCAGCACCATTGCCACACATCCTGAGTGGCGCGGGCGCGGGCTGGGGGAACTGCTGCTGCTCAACCTGCTGTTCCAGGCATATGATCATCCGGCCAACATGGTGACGCTGGAAGTGCGGCAAAGTAACCAGGTAGCCCAGGCGCTGTACCGCAAGTACCAGTTTGAAGAAGTGGGCACGCGTCCGCGCTACTATCGCGATACCGGTGAAGATGCCTTGCTCATGACCATGCCTTCACTGAGCGCCCGCTACCATCAATTCCTGGAGGAACAGCAAAAAGCGCTTTACCAACGCCTGCAAAGTGAGGTTTGAGCGGGCACAGGCTGTATAACAAAGCAGGTTTGGTAAGAAGCGTCTTTAGTTACGAATGACAAATAGGACGCAGATTTGCCTGATCAGGAGGATCAGGCAAATCTGCGTCCAAATTTTTTCATGGGAAATTTAGTATGAAGCTATTTATTACGGGCGGCGCGGGGTTTATTGGCTGCAACAGTGCAGACTACTTTTTGCAGCAGGGACACGATGTGGTGGTGTTCGACAATTTGTCGCGTAAGGGCGGCCCGGCAAATTTGGCGTGGTTGCAAGCGCGACATGGGGAACGGCTCCATTTTGTGGCCGGCGACATCCGTGATTATGCTGCTTTAGAGGCCGCAGTTGGTGGGGCGGATGCGGTTTTGCATCTGGCCAGCCAGGTGGCGGTAACCACCTCAATGCAAAACCCGCGCGAAGATTTTGAGATTAATGCGCTGGGTACGTTTAACGTGCTGGAAGCGGTACGGCATCAATGTCCGGAAGCGGCCGTTTTATACGCCTCAACCAATAAAGTGTATGGCGGTATGGAGGGGGCGAAGGTGGTGCTGGAAAACGGCCGTTACCGCTATGCCAATTACATCCACGGCATCCCCGAGACATATCCGCTTGATTTCCATTCTCCATATGGCTGTTCTAAAGGGGCAGGGGATCAATATATGCTGGATTACGGCCGTATCTACAACCTCAAAACAATGGTGTTTCGCCAATCTTGCATTTACGGCCAGCGTCAGTTTGGCATTGAAGACCAGGGCTGGGTGGCCCATTTTGTCATAGCCACGATTATGAACCGGCCAATTACCATTTACGGCGATGGTCAACAGGTGCGCGATTTACTGCACGTGCAAGATTTGGTGCGTGCTTATGAACTGGGCATACAAAAAATTGACACGCTGCGCGGTGAAGTGTTCAATGTAGGGGGCGGGCCGGAAAATACGTTGTCCATCTGGACGGAGTTTGGCCCGCTGCTGGCGGAGCTGGCCGGCCATGAAGTGCCCGTCACCCGGGCCGGTTGGCGTCCCGGTGACCAGCGCGTTTTTGTGGCCGATATTCGTAAAATTGGGCAAAAGCTGGGGTGGCAGCCAACCATTTCACCACAGCAGGGCATTCGCGATTTGTACGATTGGGTGTCAGCCAATCCGGCACTTTTTCAATAAAAGCTGCCCGTGAAAAGGGCGGTAATAGAATATTTTTACCCCCTATTTCCCATAGGACCACGCCGCTATTGATCATACTATTAGGGCATGATCAATCGACTTGAAGGCATCGAACTCCTGGATTATGTGCTGCGTGTCAGCCGTCAAATGGCAGAGTCCCACGCTTTGGCCCCGCTTCTTGCTTACACAATTGATGAAGTCTTGACGTTAGTTGGCGCTGAGCGTGGCTATCTTGTCCTGAAAAATGAGGATGGCTCAATTGATTTGCGGATAAAGCGAGACAATCAGGGCAATGATTTGACAGGCACAACAGATGAAATCAGCCGCTCTATTTTGGAGGAAGTGGTGCAGAGTGGGGAGTCGGTTATTTTAAGCGACGCCATGCAAGACCCTCAGTTTGGTCATGCTAAGAGCGTAATTTCATTTCGGCTGCGCTCGATAATGTGCGTGCCTTTGGTTACGCGGAACCGGACGATTGGGGCCATTTATGTAGAAAACCGCTCGATTCGCGGCCGTTTTCGGGATTCGGATCTGGCTCCCTTACAGCTTTTTGCCAATCAGGCGGCGACGGCCATTGAAAATACTGAGCTGATTGAAAACTTGAAGATTGCCAATGAGCATCTGACGGAGCTGGATGAGCTGAAGAACAACTTCATTCTTTTGGTTTCTCATGAGCTGCGCACGCCGTTGACGGCCGTTTCCACCAATGCCCAACTGATGAACATGATCATCGAAAAGGCCGGTCTGGTTGATGACCCGATGCTGAGCCGCACGGCCGCCAATCTAGACAAGGCTACCGCTCGCATGAAGCATGTTATTAACGAAATTGTGCAATTTTTCTATATTGCTTCTGGACAGCTAGAGCTAACTTTTCAAAAAACGCGACTGCAAGATGTCATTCTGTCGGTTGTGAATGGATTGGCTTCAGTTTGTCACGAGCGCACGTTAACGATTTGCACTGCCGGTTTGCAATCTGTGCCACCTATTGACGCCGATGCTGGAAAATTAAAGATTGTTTTCCAAAATATCATCGGCAACGCTGTGAAATTTACGCCAGACGGTGGCCAGATCTCTGTGGAAGCAGCCTGTCCCGACGGCAGGCATATCGAGGTTTTGGTGAAGGATACGGGCATTGGTGTACCGCCTGCGGAACAGCAGCGGGTGTTTGACATGTTCCATGTGTTGGGTTCCTTGAACACACACTCCACCAGCAAAAGTGCTTTTCGGGGAGGCGGTTTTGGCCTGGGGCTGCCCATTGCACGTGGAATCGTTGAAGCGCATCAAGGCAGCATCCATTTAGAAAGCAGCGGTTATGATGAAGCGCTGTTGCCCGGGACGGTTTGTACGGTCAGGTTGCCCGTTCGGACTATGGAGGCAGAGAAGCTTGTGTGTGAACCGGACTGCCTATGAGTATGTTCTTGTAAACGGCCGTTGCAAACGCAGGGGCCATTTTTTGTTTTTACGGCCGTAAGCGGCGTGCCAACCACTGGTACTTTGGGACTATTTGCCCCCATTTTTACTGCTGTGTAACAATTTTTGTAAGATAAATTTCCTACCGTAAAGTTGCAATCCATAGACCTGTTTGAGGAAACTGTGATTGCCTTGTATCGGGGAAGTATCGAACTAACTTGGGAGAGCTAACATGAACCGGGGAGTCATGCGTTTTCAACGCACCCGCTTCGTTTTCATCGCTATTTTGATGCTGTTATTGACGGCGGTTATTGTTACCTTTACCGGGGGAACGGCCGTTGCCCAAACGGGCACTTCAGAAATCATTTTGCAAAAGCTGGATCCGGCTTTGCAGGCATTGATAGCGGAGCAACCATCTAATCAGATACCCATTATTGTGCAAAAAGAACCGGGCAGGAGCCAGGCTGAACAAGTGCTTTACGCGCTTGGCGGCGTGATTAGCCAAGATCTGCCTATTATTGACGCCTTTGCCACCGAATTAGATGGAGCATCGATTTTGCAGTTGGCGCGCTCGCAGGCTGTTGTCCACATCAGTCTGGATGCCGAAGTTAAAAGCAGCGATGCCAGCAATCGGTTAACCAATCCAGGCTTTGAGTCCGGGTTTATGGGTTGGCATGTAGAAGGCAATGCAGCTATTTCCGGTGAAGCGTATAGTGATGCCAATGCACTGGAAATGGATGATGTTGCTTACCAAAATATTCCTGTTGCCCCGGGAACGATCATTACGTTCTCGGTGTGGGCTAAACGGGTAGACAATCCCGGTTGGACCGATATGGGTCTGGATTTTTACGATGCGTACGGTTACCGCATCGCTGATACACGTACCGAGATTACTGCCAATAATTATGAACAGTACACAATAGAGTATGAGGTGCCGGCGCAGGCTTATTATGCTGTTGCTTTGGTGTGGACGGAAGGAAGCAGTGGCACCTTGCTCATTGACGATGCCTTGTTAACCGTTAGCGACGATATTGACACTGGTAGTGCCAATCTGCTGATAAACGGTGGTTTTGAAAGCGGATTGAACAATTGGCATAGATTCGGGATTGTGCGCACAACAACCTACCATGAGCGCAGCGGTAACAGTGGTCTTGAGTTTAGCTGGGGATATGCCAATATTGATCAATGGCTGCCGATTTTACCAGACCAGAAATACACGCTTTCAGGATGGTACAAAATGTCATCCAGCGGATTAGATTGGGGCTCTGTTTGGCTAGATTTTTATGATGCGAACTGGAATTATTTAACGGCCGTTGGTACAGATCTGCAACACAGTAGCGATTTTGCTGAGTTTCAG
This sequence comes from Anaerolineaceae bacterium, assembly GCA_002699125.1. GTDB lineage: Bacteria > Chloroflexota > Anaerolineae > Promineifilales > Promineifilaceae > Leptofilum. Next base: position 39,501 of record PABI01000073.1, on the reverse strand, counting down.
ATCAGCGGCGTGTCGCCACCCCAGGCTGCCTATGTTGACGTATGGATTGGCAAAGATGGACTAGGCAAGCTGTATTTGGACGATGTGTATCTGAGTCAAACCCCATCGGGGTTGGATACAGATTTAGTCAATATGCTGGACAATAGCGATTTTAATGGTGGTGAAAAATATTGGGGTACCTGGGGGGCTAACACAGCGACAAATGTCGTGGGGGATTCCCCGGCAGACAGCACCAGTATGCAAATAAACGGCTCTTGGAACGGTAACGGCGTCTGGCAGCAAATTTTTGGCTCGCCTGGTGAAGAATATACCTACTCCGGTTGGTTTAAGTCGATAGATTCAAACGGTTACTCTTGGAGTAGATGGGCGGTTGTGTCCATCATATATTTAGACGAAAACAACGATTTCCTGGCAGAAACCCATCATGAGATTTATTTGAATAATGTTTGGTCCCCTTTTGAGATATCGAGCATTGCCCCAGATGACACTGCATATGTTCGTGCTTTGGCCTGGCTAACCGGCTGTTCCAATTGCAGCCTGCTGGTGGACGATCTCTCACTAACAGCGCTGACGGCAGAGCCTCAGCTTAATGATTATTTGCAGGTAACAGGCGTTGACCAGCTGCACGACATGGGGTTTGATGGCTCTGGGATAACTGTGGCAGTTTTGGATTCTGGAATTAATTCTGATGTGCTGCGTAAAGTGACAAAAAGCGTCTTTAATATTGATTTAAACCTTTTAGAAGACGATGACAATGGCCACGGAACATTCATGGCTGGCCTTATTGCCGGTGGGGCCACAGATGTGTTAGGGAATCCTGTGGCAGTTGCTCCTGGTGCTGAGATCATTAACGTGCAGGTTTTGGACAAACATGGCAGGGGAAGCACCTCGGATGTCATTTCTGGCCTGCAATGGATTCTAGAAAATAAGGACAATTACAATATTCGCATTGTAAACATGTCGTTGTCTGGAATGGTAACGGATGCCTATTGGCATAATCCAATTAACCAGGCAGTGGAGCAACTGTGGGCCGAAGGCATTGTCGTTGTCGCTGCAGCTGGGAACAGTGGTCCAAGTGCGGGTTCAATAACCACGCCTGGCAATGATCCATTTATCATTACGGTGGGAGCTTTTACCGATAACTACTCTCCTTTGTATTTCAATGATGACTATGTGCCACCGTTTAGCGCTTCTGGTCCATCGGAAGCTGGTTTTGTAAAGCCAGACGTGTTGGCCCCTGGTGCACATCTATTAATGTATGTGGGAGACGACAGCGCCTATGCCGAAGAGTATCCGCAGCTTAGACAGGCAGGTGGTTGGTATCGGGGATCTGGTACTTCGGCGGCAACGGCCGTAACCTCCGGCGTCGTTGCCCTGATGCTGCAAGAAAACCCCAATCTCACCCCCAATGAAGTGAAATACCGGCTGATGGTAACGGCACGGCCGTCTGTCGATAATGATGGCACACTGGCCGCCAGCATTTTCCAGCAGGGAGCCGGGCGTGTTTGGGCACCAGAAGCCGTATTAGGCAACTATCCTGGTGCCGCCAATGGACAGATGATTCCGGGCGAAGCGTACGTTGGCCCGGTCGTTTATGATGAAGCCCGTGGCGGCTATGCGCTGGTAGACACCAACCGCAATCCGCTGCCAGAAGGGGAAGATTTCTTCTGGGATGGCGGTAATTATTGGGCTGGTGGCAACTACTGGGCTGGTGGCAATTATTGGGCTGGTGGTAACTACTGGGCTGGTGGTAACTACTGGGCTGGTGGTAACTACTGGGCTGGTGGTAACTACTGGGCCGGTGGTAACTACTGGGCTGGCAGCTACTTTGAGAATACTGATTATTATTGGAATACTTCGCTATATTCACAGAACAACATTGCGGTTGAAGAGTACCAGATTGGTTTTATGGCTCAGCAGCCCTAAAGCATAAACTAAAAGCCTTAAACGCTTCTATCCTCAGGTGGCAGTCACTTCCCCATAGTGGCTGCCACTTTTGTGCTTTTGCCAGAAACTATTGAGATTTGTAAAGGGAAGCAATTTCTTTGTTGAATGGCACGTTATCTAAAAAAGAAATGCGCCGTTCATCATCAGTGATTTGGTTGGCCCAGGCAATTAAACGGCCGTAAGCTGATGCCAGTACCGTCTCTGCATATGGATCATCTAACCAGCACAGCACTTTGTAAGTAAGCAGCATCACATAAAGGGGGTGCGAAGTGCCATCCAGCGTTTCACCTTGTTTGAGGTGCTCGATGATGGGGTGGATGTGGTTTTTTGCGGCCGTTTCTTCCCCGTGCTGCAACGCCAACCACGCCAGGCCGGCCCACGACTCCAGAACCTGTTCCGTTTGGGCTAAGCAATCCAACGAAGCCATGTATGCTGCCTTTGCCTCCTGGAACTTCTGCTGATTTACCAGCAAAAACCCCCGATCTTTCAGGGCCAGCCCACGCAAAAATTGGCTGCCGATTTTGTTTGCCAAGGCTAGCGCATCCTGGCTGAATTGCTCTGCTTGCTGGTCATTCCCTAAAAAATGAGCCGTCAGGCTCAGGTTAATCAGGTTGAAGCATTCGCCAAAAGGCACATCTATCTCCCGACAAAGCTCCAGGGCAGCTGTGCTGTAAGTTTCAGACGTTTCAAAGTCGCCTAGGTCCATGTAAAGAGAACTCAAATTGGTCAAAATGCGGGCACGTCCCTCACGGTCACCGATAGCCTCATCAATTTGTTGGGCTTTTTCCAGAGACACAAGCGCCCGTTCAAGGTTGCCTTGAGAAATTGCCACAATGCTACGGTTGTTGTGAACTGTGCTTTCCCCCTGTTTGTTTTTTAATGTTTCATATAAAGGCAATGATTGTGCATAATAATTATTAGCCAACTCCAATTGGCCAGTGTCGTAGGCAAGCGCCCCCAATAGGCGCAGACTGTCCGCTTCGAGTTTGGTGAACCCGTGGGTGCGGGCTGACGCCAGACTTTTTTGCAGACTGTGCCGGGCTTCTTCATGATTGCCTTGCCGCAGCAGCGCCCGACCACTGGCTAGGTAGCTGGCAGCTGCACTTTGTCTGTCGCCGCTGGCCTGGGCAACATCAAGTGCCTGACTGGCGGCGGCAATAGCAGAGGGATAATCGCCGGTTGCTTCTGCATAGTTGGCCAGACGTAAAGCCACCTCGGCTCGCCGTTCCAAATTTTGCTGCTCGGCTAATTGAGTTGCAATTTCGTCCAGCGCCGCCAGGGTTTCTTGCTGCTCATCCCGTCGGCCCAGAAAATGGTACGCTTGTTCGCGGTCCAGGTGCAGCTCAAATTTTTTAAGCAAATCATCCGAGTCTGTGAGCGCCAAAGCGCGGTCAAAGAAATTGAGTGCCGCTTCGTTGAGGAACTGCTGCTGTGCATGTTTTCCGGCAATCTGCGCGTAATGCCGTTCTTTTTCGACGTTTTTTGCTTCGTGCCAATGGTGCACCAGGGCGGCTGCCTGGTCGGGATCGTTGGGATGGGCCTGTTCAATTAGTTGGGCAATGGTCTGGTGCCATTGTTTGCGCTCCGGTTGCTCAATCGATTCCAGGATGCCGGCCCGCAGCTTGTCGTGGGCAAAGCGCCAGCTGCCGCTGAACAGTTCCAAAACGGCCGCTTCAGCACAGGTTGCCAGCCACGTTTCCAGGGGAATATGGGTGTTGGTTGTGTTGGCCACCAGGGGGAGCAAAGTCAGATCGATTTGCCGCCCGGCAACGGCCGTTCCCACTAAAAGCGGCACGGCATCGTCCGGCACGCGCGCCAGGCGTCGCTGCACAATCGTTTGAATACCTTGAGGAAAAAGCTGCCGGGGCAAGGGGGTTTGCCCGATGGCGTTTAATCGGCCCGCTTCCTCGGCCAGAGCACGCACTACCTCGACCAGGAAAAAAGCATTCCCTTCTGTTTCCCGCTGCAGCAAGGCCAGCACTTCAGGATTATCACCCACATACCCCAACATGCTTGTGCTCAGCTCCGTAATCTCGGCTGGCGAAAGCCGATTGAGGGGCATTTCATTCATTAGGGGCAGCAGTTCTGCCAGGTGAGGACGCTCATCGGTGCGATAGCTGCCAATGATGAGCAGCGGCAGACGGGGCGCCAGCCGTGTCAGCTGCTGCAATATTTCCAGGCCGGCATCAGCCCAATGTAAATCTTCCAGGATGAGCAAAATCCATTGGGTTTGGTTGCTAAACAGGCTGGTAACGGTGCTGATAAGACGCTGGCGTGCCGCCGGAGCGTCCAGCTCAGGTGCGGGCAGCACTTTACGGTCCAGCAGCCGTTCGATATCGGGTACAAGCGCTTGCAAAACAGTGACAGCCAAATCATCCAACGAAGCAGTCAGCACCAGCCGACGCAAGGCATCGCGCCACAGTTGCAGCGGCGAACCACCGATGTCTTCTACGCCCTGGCCGCGCAGCACCAAGGCGCCTTGCACCAAGGCCTGTGTACCAATTTCGTCTAGCAAACGGGATTTCCCCACACCGCTTTCACCACTGACCAGCCAGCTGGAACCACGGCCTTCTTTGGCTTCTTCCAGAGCTTTAAGCAGTGACTTCTTTTCATTTTCGCGCCCCACAAAGGTAGCTGCTTGCAGGTAGCTTTCCCGAATGGCAATGCTTTCAGCGGGAACAGGCCGGCCTACTGCCTGGCTAAAGGCGGCAATGCACGCTTCGGCTGAGGTGAAACGGCCGTCCTGTATTTTATGAATTAACTTGCCAATAACGGTCGTGACACCCAGAGACGCATTCAGAAGTTTTAAATTAGGCGGATCGTCCAGCACCTGGTCAATAAATCGGTGGCTGTTCACATCAAATGGATGGCGTCCGGCAAACATCTCAAAGGCCATGATGCCCACAGCATACAGATCGGCTGCTTCACTGTGGGGCTGCTCTTCCCATACCTCCGGCGCGATGTAGGGAATGCTGCCGGCCGCCTGCATGGTGCTGTGCTGGGTGGTTGCCAGGCCAAAGTCTAAAATACGGACGGTGCGATCGGTTACCAGGACATTGGCCGGTTTTAGATCGCGATGCAAAATGCCGCGCCGGTGCAGGTAAGCCAATGCCTGTAGCATTTGCTGAATCAGTTTGACCTTCTCTATTTCAGGTAGATTTACCCCGGCCACTAAAATATTTTTGGCTTCCGGCAAGTAATCCATGGTGAAAAACGGCCGTCTCTCCGCATCAAAGCCGTAATCTAACACAGAAATAATGTTGGGGTGGCGCAGCGAAGCCAGCGTCTCAAATTCGTGGGCCAGCGCCAGGCGCAGCGCTTCTTCAATTTCCCCTTCGGTGTCGTTGTCCACAGGGTAATGCCAGGTGGGCACGATTACTTGTTTAAAAGCCAGAATTTGTTCTGCCAACCGGTCCGTGGCGCGAAACACAACGCCCATGCCGCCTTCACCAATTTTTTCGTGGATGATGTAACGGCCGTTTACCGTAACAGGTTCTTTGGTTAAGTCAGTTGGCGGAGGGGAGGATTGTTGAATACTCATTTGTTCAAAGCTTCAGGCGTGTGGTTTACGTCACTACCAGGAAAAATCAGAACAAGAGTATAACATAAAGTGAATACTGATTTTACAAAAGTTAGCCCTTCATAGGTACTATAGGCTGGTCCGGCCAGATCTATGATTTGGACTTTTTCAAGACCGCAGCCAGGATTGGTGCAGACTGGACGATCGCTTCAGCCAGATCGCTAAACCGTTGCTGAGCTTGCTTGTCAGGGGGTAGGGGGAATGTTAAACTAACACCATGTCCCAAGCCTTGTATCGTAAATGGCGGCCCGCCCGTTTTGATGATGTGATTGGTCAGGAACACGTCACACGCACCCTGAAAAACAGCGTTGCGGCTGGCCGGTTAGGCCATGCCTATCTGTTTTGTGGTCCACGCGGCACGGGCAAAACCACCAGCGCCCGCTTACTGGCCAAAGCCGTCAACTGTTTGCATGAAGATGTAGCGGAACGGCCGTGTAATGAGTGCACCATTTGTCAATCGATACGAGACGGCCGTTTCCTGGACCTGATCGAAATTGACGCCGCCTCCAACACCGGCGTAGACGACATCCGCGACCTGCGCGACAAGATCAACTTTTCCCCCAGTGAAGGCCGCTTCAAAGTGTATATCATCGATGAAGTCCACATGCTTTCTACCGCGGCCTTCAACGCCTTGCTCAAAACGTTGGAAGAGCCGCCGCCGCACGTAAAATTTGTGCTGGCAACCACCGAAGAGCATAAAGTGCCCGTCACCATTAAATCCCGCTGCCAGCAGTTTAACTTTCGGCTGTTAAACCTGGCAGAAATCAGCGAGCGGCTCACCTGGCTGGCCGATAAAGAAGGATTCACCATTGAGCCGGAAGCACTGCGCATGATTGCCCGCCAGGGCGCGGGCAGCTTGCGCGATGCCGAAAGCTTGCTGGACCAATTGGTGGTGGGTAAGGATGACGTGATCACGGCCGAGCGGACCCAAATGGTCCTGGGCACGGCGTCTAACGAGGCGGTGGTCCAGCTGACCAACGCCTGGCTCAGTCGAGATGGTGCCGGCGGGTTGGCCCTCATTCACGAAGCCCTGGCTTCCGGCACAGACGCACGCCAATTTTGCCGCCAGATGGTCGCCTACCTGCGCGACCTGCTGCTGCTCCAGGCCGCCGGCGATACGTTGCCTTTGGAAGCAACGCCGGAGCAGCGGGATGAGATGTTGGCCCAGGCGCAGCGCGCCCCCCGGCAGGGTCTCATTGAGGCGATTAAGAAGTTTAACGAAGCCGCCCTGGTTGGGGCAGGCAGCTGGCAGCCCCAACTGCCGCTGGAGATGGCCTTTATTGAACTACTTCCCGATACGGCCGTACCCATACCCACAGCAGCACCGGCCAAACCAAAGGTAGAGCAGGCAGCGCCAGCTCAGCCAGCTGTTCAACAAAAGATAGTGGTTGAGGAGGAAACGGCCGTTTCCTCAACGCCACCACCAGAAAAACCAAAAGCCAAAACAAAGGCCAAAGAAGCTGACGAAGCAGAACCAACGCCCAGCCCAGCATCGGATAAAAAGGCGGTTAAAGAGGCAGCAACTCCCCTCACCGTCAAAGAAGTGCAGGGAGTTTGGGCACAGCTGGTGACCCAGTCTGGGGACAAAATTAAAAATTTGCCGGCGCTGCTCAGCATGGGCAAGCCATTGGCCACTGAAGGACGCACGCTCATCATTGGCTTCGATTATCCGTTGTTCAAAGATAAGTTCGACAATCTGGCCGGGGCTGCTCCGCTGGTGAGCGACGTCCTGACCGAGCTGCTGGGACAAGACGCTGCGGTTCGTGCCGTGGTTACCAGTGAATATACCGTACCCGTCCAGCCAGCCGATTTCCGCGCTCTGGCCGATGAGTTGGGCGGCACCGTTTCTGAAGATTCTTGAATTTTAGTAAAAAAAGAAGGAGCAAACCATGTCTAAACGATCATTTCGCGGCCGACCCAAGCCGAAGAAAAACAAAATGCCCAGCGCGGGCGGTTTGATGAACCAAATGCAGCAAATGCAGGAGCAGATGGCCAATGCGCAGGCCGCGCTGGAAGAAGAAACAATTACCGTTACGGCCGGTGGCGGGGCGATTAGCATTGTCATTACCGGTCATCAGCGTATTGAGTCCATCAAGGTGGACCCCGAGCTGCTCACGCCAGACGACGCCGAGATGCTGCAAGACATGTTGGTGGCCGGTGTGAATGCCGCCATCGAGCAGTCGCAGGCATTGGCCGCCGAGCGCATGGAAGGGATCACCGGCGGTATGGGCGGCGGCTTGAATGACCTGCTGGGCGGGTTGGGGTTAGGTTAAATGGCGTCGGCCTTACCACAGCCGGTGCAGCGGCTCATCAACGAGTTTTCCCGCTTGCCGGGCATTGGCCCCAAATCGGCGGCGCGGCTTACCTTTTACCTGCTGCGCATGGCCGATGAGCAGGCGCTGGATTTGGCCGCAGCGCTGCAAGAGATGAAAGAACGCACCATTTTTTGCAGCAACTGCTTCCACATCACCGAGGAGGACCCGTGTGGCTTATGTACCGATTCGGCACGGGATGACCGGCTGTTGTGCGTGGTGGAAGAGCCGCTGGATGTATTGGCGATTGAACGGTCACAGGCGTTTAACGGCCGTTACCACGTCCTCCACGGTGCCATCTCCCCAGTTGAAGGCATCGGTCCGGAGGATTTGCGGATCAATGAACTGATTACGCGCGTTCAGCAGGCTGATTTTCAAGAGATTATTCTGGCGACTAACCCAACGCTGGAAGGGGAATCCACCGCACTCTACCTCCAACGCCGCCTGGCTGAAACGGGCGTGCGGCTCACCCGTCTGGCGCGTGGCCTGCCTGTGGGTGGCGACCTGGAATACACAGACGAGATCACGTTAGGACGGGCGCTGGAAGGGCGGCAGGAGCTGTAAAAACGCTGGGGCAGTCTGTTTGCCATCGCCTAACCAATGTGCTAACATTTGCCCGTCTTTGCGGTGTCGCCAAGTGGTAAGGCAGCGGACTTTGAATCCGCCATTCCCTGGTTCGAATCCAGGCACCGCAGCACAAAGATAGATATGAGGCTATGCGTTTACGTATAGCCTCATATTTTTTTGTATTCTTCACCCTCCTACAAATTTTCTCCTTTTTCGATTGACTGTAATAATACGGCCGTTCATGCATTACATAGGTGACATTCGCTCATTGCGGATGCAGACCATGGTTTAAGGAAAGTGAAAACCTATGCAAGACGAAGCACGTCTGGTGCAGCAAGCCCGCGACGATATGCAGGTATTTGCCACGCTGTACGACCGCTACGTAGAGCGCATTTATGCTTATGCTCTTCGCGAAGCGGGCGATGTGGCCACAGCTGAAGATATCGTCTCGGCGACTTTTGAAAAAGCCTTGAAACACCTGCCGCAGTACAAATGGCGGGGAATCAGTTTCGGAGCCTGGCTTTATAAAATTGCCCGCAACGAACTGCGTATGCATTGGCGCAAGCAAAAGTGGACGGTGCCCTTGTTGGACATCTTCCGCAGCGGCGCCAGCGACCTCACCGTTGAAAACTGGGAAGAGTTGCTTTCGGTAGAGATAACGCTGTTGGGCATCACGGCCGAAGGTGACGAGGAAGTGGTCGATGTTGTGACGCTAAGTTCAATGGAAGAATAAGCGATTTACCTGATTGACCCATAAAATAGTGAGTGAAGACGGCCGCTGCTCCCAATGCACCGGCCGTTTTTGCTGTGTACATTTCCTATTTGACTTCCATTCAGAAAATTGTATCTTAAGGTCCTATTTTTCTAACCGACCAATCTATAAGAGAAATAATGTCATTAGCCATTGTTATTCTTGCAGCCGGGCAGGGCAGCCGGATGCTCTCTAAAAAACAAAAGATTTTACATGCGGTGGGCGGCAAGCCGATGGTGCAGCATCTATTTGATACGGCCGTTTCTCTCACCCCCATTCCCCCCGTCCTCATCATTGGCAAGGGAGGCGATGGCGTGAAGCAGCTGTTTGGCAGCCGGGCGAAGTACGCCGTGCAAGAGGAGCATCTCGGCACGGGGCACGCCACGCAAATGGCCAAACCATTGCTGGCCGGCGTGGTCGAACAGGTCATCGTTATCTATGCTGATATGCCGCTGCTGCAACGGCCCACGCTGCAAAAATTGGCCGACTTGCAGACTGAAACCGGAACGGCCGTAACGCTCCTCAGCGTCAAGGGCAGCCCGGAGTCTACTTTTGGTCGGGTGGTGCGGGATGAAAACGGCCGTGTCGTGGAAATTTTAGAGGTGGCCCAGGCCAAACGACGGCCCAATGCGACGGAACTGCTGGCCATTTCTGAACAAAACGCCGGGGTGTATTGCTTTGCCGCCGATTGGTTGTGGAACAATATCGACAAACTTCCTCTGCGGCAGGCGCGCAGTGGCCCAGAATATTACCTCACCGATATGATTGAGCTGGCCGTGCACCATAATCGCGGCGTGGCAGCCACCGCCACGAACGATCCGGATGAATGTTTGGGGGCCGGTACGCGGGCTGAGATGGTGGCGGTGGAAAAAGCGTTTCGCCGCCGGGCTAATAACCGCTGGCTGGCACAGGGAGTCACCATCGTGGACCCGGACAGCACGTATATTGACCCGGACGTGACGATCGGGCAGGATACGGTGATCTGGCCAAACAGCTATTTGCAGGGGCAAACGGCCGTTGGCCAGGATTGCATCATCGGACCCAACGCAATTTTGCGCGATACGGCCGTGGGCAATGGCTGCCACATTGAACAATCGGTGGTGGAAGGCATGGTGTTGGCGCCGGAAACCGTTGTTGAGCCATTTTCTGTCTTGAAAAATTGAGAGAGAATGGTCAATTGTGAATGAACGCCCCTTCACAATTCACAATTCGTATGGGAGAAGAAGATGATTAGCGAGGAACAACGAGCAGCATTGATTCAGGCAGCGTTAGCAGTGCGGGCAAAAGCGTACGCACCCTACTCCAATTATCCAGTTGGGGCTGCCTTGCTCATGGAAGATGGCAGCATCATCACGGGGGTCAATGTAGAAAACGCTTCTTACGGGCTGTCCATGTGTGCGGAGCGAACGGCCGTTTTCAAGGCGGTATCCCAGGGGCAGCAAAAGTTCCTGGCTGTTGCTGTAGTCACCGACAATGCCGGATCGCCCTGCGGGGCTTGCCGCCAGGTGCTCACCGAGTTTGCCGGGGACGTGCCGGTTTATTTGGTGGATGCTGGAGGAAACGGCCGTGACACCACCCTCTACGCCCTCCTGCCCGACCATTTCGGCCCGGAGCATTTAACATAAATTTCCCATTGTAGCCCATTCAACGGTGCTATACCGTTCTCCACAAATTACGCTGACATAACCTAGTGTCATTTGTCATGCAAAATTCAGACGATAGCCATATGCGGTTTGCCATACAGTCCAATAAACTATGGTCAAGATTCCCGTAGGGAGGTATTGCCCTTGTTTTACTGACCTGAATCCTGACGGTTTATTTTTTTGATCCTACAAGTCTAAACAGACAAAACGCTGTTGAACGCAACAAAATAACCCCGAACATTGCTCAATTCCTCACTTCCGTATTATTTATTATGGTTGACGCCAAGTGCCAACCAAATGGAGAAGACTTATGACTCTAAAAGGATATGCAAACCGAATTGCTCACGTGGATCTGACCAACAACAAGATCGAAGCAAAACCAGTACCGGAAGATTGGGCCCGCAAATATATTGGTGCTCGCGGTCTGGGTGTGCGTTATATGCTTGAGGCCGGTCCAACTGTTGACGCCTTGTCACCCGATAACTGGCTTTGTTTCATGAATGGACCTCTGACGGGAACGGCCGCAAATATGAGTGGGCGCATGGCCATTGTTACCAAATCTCCGCTTACCGGCACGGTTACTGATAGTCATCATGGCGGCTGGTCCGCTGCACGGCTGCGCTGGTCCGGCTACGATGGCCTTATTTTCAAGGGCAAGTCTGATAAACCCGTGTATCTTTATATTGAGGCGGAAACAGACACCATTGAATTGCGTGACGCCTCTCATCTGTGGGGAACGGGCGTCCACCAGACAATCAAAACGCTCCAAGAGCAATATGGTGAAAAGGATTTGACCGTTATAGCCATCGGGCCGGCCGGAGAAAATTTGGTCAAGTATGCCTGCTGGCTTAATGAAGATGATCGGGCGAGCGGACGTGGGGGTACCGGCTGCGTTGGTGGTAGCAAAAATTTAAAAGCGGTTGTTATTAAAGCAAAAAAGAAGATGCCCAAGCCGGCACACAATGATGACTGGAAGAAAGTCCACTCCCGCACATTGTCGGCCATCATGGACGAGGCCAATATCACCAGCCCACGAAAGGGTGGGTTGTCTGTTTATGGGACCAACGTGTTGATGAATATCACAAGCACCATGGGGGGACTTCCTGCCTTAAACGGCCGTGTCACTTCCTTTGGTGAACGCGCAGAACTACTGAGCGGTGAATACGTTAATGACAATATTTTAGTTAACAATCCCACCTGCCATGCTTGCCCGGTTGCCTGCAAGAAAGAAGTAGAAATTACTGAGGGTGAATTTGCTGGCCTGCGTATGGAAAGTGTGGAATATGAACCAGCCTGGGCGCTTGGGGCTAACTGCGGTAACGACAATATTAATTCCGTGGCCAAGATGATTGATATGGCCAACGATTTTGGTATGGACGCTATTGAGATTGGTGACGTTTTGGCCACTTATATTGAAGCCAGCACCAGAGGGTTCACCAATGGTGACGGAGGTTTGGCTGAGGGCGACTACATGAACATGGTGTCTATGATTGAAAAGGTAGCCCATCGTGAAGGCATTGGCAATGTGCTGGCAGACGGTGTGAATGCGGTGGCCAATCACTTTAACCATCCTGAAATTGCGATGTCGGTTAAAGGGCAAGGCATTCCGGCCTACGATCCGCGCGGTCTAAAAGGGATGGGTATTGCCTATGCTACCAGCAATCGTGGTGCCTGCCATTTGCGCGCATATACGCCTGCCGCTGAATTGAACATCATGCCTTTCCAATCCCTCAGCGTTGACCCGCTGGAATGGAAAGGGAAAGGTGAATTGGTGAAAATATTCCAGGATATTCACGCCTTTTCTGACAGCCTGGACTTGTGTAAATTCAGTGCCTTTGCTGTAGGTGCCGATGAGTACGCGCAGCAGTACGCTGCCTTTGTGGGGATTGAAGATTTTACCGCCGATGATGTGCTGACCACTGGCGAACGCATTTACAATCTGGAGCGCTACTACAACAATCTGGCTGGGCTTGGTGAAGGCAGTGACTATCTGCCCAAGCGGTTCACTGAAGAACCATCCACGATGCCCGGTTCAGAAGGTCATGTTTGTGAACTGGATCTGATGCTGGAAGAGTATTACACGGCACGCGGTTGGGAGAACGGCGTCGTGCCTGAGGCCAAGCTCAAAGAGTTAGAGATTCTTTAGGTGAGGGTTTGGAAATTTAAAGCCTCACTTCTAAGTTAACCCAAAAGGTGTGGTCTCATTTCTGGACCACACCTTTTATTATTCTTACGCGCCGGCGCGCATCGTTTTCTTTTCCAGGCCGGGTTTGAGTCGGGTAATCGCTTCTTCGTCTCCTTCAATTTCCATCATGACCTGGCCGACGCGGAGAGATCCCAGGATAAAGGGTTCCATTTTGGCCAACGTAATTGTCCAGCCCTCCCCTTCGACACGGGTTTCACTTACGGCCGTTCCTCCCAGCTCCTCTAAATATTCACGGAGCAACCAAAGGGGAATGCCGCGAATTTGTCGTGATTCGGTGTACACGGATTTAGCCACCACCCACGGCCGGGAAAACGTTCAATACGTCGGTTGGCTGGATGATAGTCTCCATACCATTCTCTAGAAATGGCGCATCACGGCCGTTAACAAAAACATGCACATGCCGGTAAAGCTTGCCGTTTTTGTCTAGAAGCTCCTTACGCATAGGCGGATATTGTGTCACCACGATTTCTACAAAATCTTGCACGGAGGTATTTTCTGGCAAATCAATTTCTACCGTTTTTTGACCGACGATTTGGCGTAGTGTGGCAAAGAAGTTGACCTTCATAGCGTTTATTCTCCTGGTGGGATTCCGTTACAAATCTTACCACAAAATCACGTCTGTAGAATTTTCGTGCTAAGGTTAGATTCATTGGAGGTTTAAATGGGAATGGCTACTTTATTAAACGGTCACGTTACAGAAGAAACGACCTGGCAGTTATCGAATCTGGCGCAAACGCCAGAGGAGGAGTGGAATCGGCTGCGGGACTTTCTGGCTTTGGGCCCGGCTGATTTTGAGGCTATGTTGGCGACGGTAGAGTCGCTTTTTAGGCGCGGGCCCGAACTGGTCGTGGGCACGTATGATTATTTGCTGGCGCATCATGGTACGGCCGTAATTCTCGGGTGGGAAAAAGGGGCCGATCCTGAGCATCTGGCCGAACGGCGCCGCTTCTTTACGGTTTGGCTGGCCCGCATGCTGGGCCTGGACATGAGCCACGATTTTGCCCGCTACCTGTTCCGCGCCGGGCAGATCCATGCCGCGCATGGTCCACGCCAGATTCATGTGCCAGACGTATACGTGACCGGCTCAATTAGCCTGGTCAATGCCACCTTTGCCCGCTTTTTGAGAGAAGAGATGCCGGGCAACCCCATCGTGCCGGCAGCGTTAGCCGGTTGGAACAAATTATTGAGCCTGCATTTGCACCTGATGCTGCTGGGTTATCAATCGGCACGTGCCTGGGATGCGGGTGATTGCCCCGTTGAGCTTTCCTTCTATGGTCGGCTGCGCGATTACACCAAACGAAAAACCATGACAATGCATTTACCGGAAGGCAGCCGTATGGAGACGCTGCTGACCCGGTTTTTTAATTACTTTCCTCGGGTCCGGACGGATGTTTTTGAGATTGAATGGTTGGATAAGGAGCAGCTAGATGAGCAAGGACGTCCCTGGATGATGGTAGAAAAATCGCACCAGGTGCGTAAAGGGTGGCGGGTGTTGTTAAACGGCCGTAACATCAGCTTTGAAAATGGCCTTAACCAGATCATCAAACCGGGTGACAAGGTCAGCATCTTTCCCCCTGGTCGCTAACGGTTTTTAGCACGCTTCGTTCCAGCTGTATTTGACATAACTTACAAGTAGTCCAGAGTGTTGACCAACTCAATACCGGCGAAGCTGCGCGCCAATTCTTGCAAGATGGGCAGATGACCAGCGCCATAAATGACCAAAATCCGGTCATCTGGCTGCATAATCTGGCACAAGTTGGCAAAAATGCGAATGTTGCGATCGTACCAGCCGGCCAGCACCTCTGCCCCAATAAAGGTGTCGCCGGCACCAACGGCCGCAAAATCCAAATAAAGTTGGTGACTGTCGATGATAGACGGTGGGCGATTTTGTTCGCGCAAAATTTCCCCAATAGAAGCCGTTTGCTGGAGTTGATTGTTTTCTGCTTCCCAGCGGGCAATCGTGTCGTGAAACTTTTTGGCAACATCAGGATGATTTTCTGCGGCGTAAGTCAGGGCGGCTTCAAACGGAATAAAGTTGCCGGGATGGTCGATGGCGTAAATCTGGTTGTGATTGAGCTGTGCCGCTAGGCGGAAGCCCAACTGCTGACGCTCATTGCGCGTCAACTCGTGGCTGCCGGCCCGGTAAGCCGCATATTCCTGATTGAGCGATTCAGCTTTGTCATAAGCGGCCTCCACGGCAACTTTGGTGGGCTTAAACGTGGCGAGGGTGGTGAGAACGGCCGTAATCTCCCGCTGCTTTTCCTCAGACAACACATCCGCTACCTCTATTTGCGCATAATCCAAACCCGGATTGGCAAAATGATAGGTCCCCAAAATCAGCAAAGTTGCCATCGTCATCCCCTTTTAAATCAAAAAACCGCAGATTTCGCAGATTAGCGCAAATGACTCTTTTTTTCTTCTCTGCGCCTCCGCGCCTCTGCGTTGGCTTTTTCAATAGACTCAGTCTTGAATTTAGCCCATCTGCTGCTACACTCCCCTCATGGCACGAGAACGCACCTTCCGTAGCGAGGCGATTGTATTGCGCCGCACCGACTTTGGCGAGGCTGACCGCCTGCTTACGCTCTACAGCCGTGACTTTGGCAAGATCAAAGCGATTGCCAAGGGGGCGCGCAAGCCGCAGAGCCGCAAAACGGGGCACGTGGAGCAGTTCATGCGCTCCAACTTCCTCTTTGCCAGCGGGCGCGATCTCGCTATCCTCACCCAGGCGGAGATGGTGCAGCCGTACAGTGCCCTGCGTGATGACCTCATCTTAACGACCTACGCCGCCTACTTTGTGGAATTACTGGATCGCTTCACGGTGGAAGAAGACAAACACACCGGCATCTACCAGCTGCTGGCCGATGGGCTGGGCTGGCTCACCATCCATGAAGATGTGTTGTTGGTGGCCCGCTTTTATGAACTACGTTTACTGGGACTGGCGGGGTTTCGGCCGCAGTTGTTCCACTGCGTGGCCTGCGGTGATCCAATCGAAGAGCAGGATCAATTTTTTAGCGGGGAGTTGGGTGGGGTGCTGTGTCCTAGTTGTCGTGGGGAAGATAGGCGGGCTGTGGCGATTACGGCCGTATCCGTCAAAGTTCTGCGCTACCTGCAAACACGGCCGTGGGACACCGTCCACAACCTGCGCCTCAAGCGCGCCGTCCACACCGAGCTGGAAAACGTGATGCACTTCTACATCACCTACGTCCTGGAACGCAACCTCAAATCCGTCGAATTCCTCCACCGCCTCCGCCAGGAAGCTGCGCTCCTGCTGCCTCCCGCTGAGTAAAAAGCTGAATCACGAATGGCACAAATTGACGAATATTACGATTGAAAAAAATTCGTCTCATTCGTCCATTCGGTAAATTCGTGATTAAAAATCCACAAGATGCCAGCGCGGTACCCCCATGCTATAATCACCCGCTGTTCATTTGATAGATTTATTCGAGGGTGTGCATGAGTGATACGCTGACTTTTCAGGACATTATTTTAAAGCTGCTTGATTATTGGAAGACGCAAGGTTGCTTAGTCCAGCAGCCCTACAATGTGCAGATCGGGGCCGGTACGATGAATCCCGCCTCGGTGCTGCGGGTGCTGGGGCCGGAGCCGTGGAACGTAGTCTATGTGGAACCCAGCATCCGGCCGGACGACGGCCGTTTCGGCGACAACCCCAACCGGATGCAGATGCACCACCAGCTCCAGGTCATCCTCAAGCCTGATCCGGGCAACCCTCAGGAGCTTTTTCTCAAAAGTTTAGAAGCCATCGGCATCGATCCGCGCCGCCATGACATTCGCTTTGTCGAGGACAACTGGGAAAGCCCGGCGCTGGGTGCCTGGGGGTTGGGCTGGGAAGTGTGGCTCGACGGCCAGGAAATCACCCAGTTCACCTACTTCCAGCAGGCCGGTGGCGTCACCCTCGACCCCGTTTCCGTGGAAATCACCTATGGCCTGGACCGCATTGCGCTGGCGCTGCAAGGCGTCGACAGCGTTTGGGAGATGGCTTACGGCGCGGGCATCAGCTATGAAAACGTGCTGCTGCAAAGCGAAATTGAGCATTGCCAATACTACTTCAACGTCGCCGATGTAGACAGTATCCGCCAGATTTACGACACCTACGAACAGGAGGCTAAACGGTGCGTGGAAGCCGGACTGGTCATCCCGGCGCACGATTACAATCTGAAATGCTCCCATCTGTTCAATGTTTTAGATACACGCGGCGCAATTGGCGTGACCGAGCGGGCCAACTATTTCCGGCGGATGCGCGGCCTGGCGCGGCAGGTGTCTGAGCTGTACGTGGCTCAGCGGGAGGAACTGGGCTTCCCGCTGCTCAACGGCGACAAAGCGCAAGTTGTGGCGCTCGGCCGTCCCCAAGAGGTAAAGGTTACCCCATCAGAAACACCGCAATGCTTTTTGCTGGAGATTGGCAGTGAAGAGCTGCCCGTGTCTGATTTGGATTCCGCTTTGAGCCAGTTGAAAACGGCCGTTCCCACCCTCCTCAAAAACGCCCGCCTCACCTACGAACGAATCGAAATCGACGGCACGCCGCGTCGTCTGGCGGTGCAGGTGCATGGTCTGCTTGGCCGCCAGCCGGATTTGGAAACCATCGCCAAAGGCCCGCCCGCCGACCGTGCCTTCGACGCCGACGGCAACCCCACCAAAGCCGCCATCGGTTTTGCCCGAGGCAAGGGCGTGGATGTGGCCGATTTGGAAACTGTGGAAGAGGGTGACAAGCGCTACGTTTCCGCCGTGGTGCGTGAAGACGGCCGTCCTGCCGCCGCCGTTTTAGCCGAACTTCTGCCTGATCTTATTGCCAGTCTCAAATTTGAACGCAGTATGCGCTGGAACCAGACCAACGTCAGCTACAGTCGTCCGCTGCGCTGGATTGTAGCTCTGTTTGGCACTGACGTGATTCCGTTCAGCTATGCTGGGGTGACCAGTGGCCGAACCAGTCGGGGGCTGCGGCCATACGACTCTCCCGACATCGTGATTGACGATGCCCGCAGCTACGGCGGCATCATGCGCATGAACGGCATTGTCATCAGCCAGCAGAAGCGGCGCGAGCAGATTACGGCCGTTTCGCAAAAGCTCGCCGCCGAAATGGGCGGCACCATCCCCGACGATCCCGGATTGCTCAACGAAGTGACTAACCTGGTGGAAAAACCGACGCCGCTGCGCGGCCGTTTCAGCAAGCGTTATTTGGCGCTGCCCGCCGAGGTGCTGGTGGCTGTCATGCGCAAGCACCAGCGATACTTCCCCGTCTACAACGACAAAAACGAACTGCTGCCCTACTTTATCGCCGTGCGCAACGGGGACGAAAAGCATCTCAATTTTGTGGTTAACGGCAACGAGCACGTGCTTAAAGCCCGCTTTGCCGACGCCGAATTTTTCTACGGCAAAGACAGCCAGCGCCAATTGGCCGACTTTCTGCCCGAGCTGGACATGCTCACCTTCCAGGCTGAGCTTGGCTCCATGCTGGACAAAGTACATCGTCTGGAAAAGTTGACGCCCACCATTGCCCAGATGCTGGATTTGAGCGAAGAGGAGACGGAGACGGCCGTTCGCGCCGCCACCCTTTCCAAAGCCGATTTAGCCAGCAACATGGTCGTCGAGATGACCTCACTGCAAGGCATTATGGGCGGTCATTACGCCAAGCGCAGCGGTGAAAGCGACGCCGTGTCCGAGGCAATTGCCGGGCAATACAACGCCGTCAGCGGCAGCCGGCCCGGACTGGCGCTGGCTCTGGCGGACCGATTGGACAGCCTGGCCGGACTGTTTGCCGCCGGACTGGCCCCCAAAGGCTCCAACGATCCCTTTGCCCTGCGCCGCGCCGCGCTGCACCTCATCGAAAACCTCATGGCTCACGAGCAGCCGTTTGATTTGCGCGCCGCATTTTCTGCCGCTGCTGACCTGCTGCCGGTGCCTTGTGATGAGTCTGTTTTGGCCGAGGTGCTGGGGTTTGTGAACGGCCGTCTTGAAGGCGTCCTGCGTGATTTGGGCCACTCTGCTTTTGTGGTCAAGGCGATCCTGGCCGAATTGGACCACGATCCGTACAAAGCCTCCCGCGTAGCCGACGCACTCAGCGCCGCCATTGCCGAACCGGATTGGCCGGAGCTGCTGGACGCCTACGCCCGCTGCGTACGCATCACCCGCAGCCAGACCGAGACGTTTACCCTGAACCCGGTAGCCTTCACCCTGCCCGCCGAGCGGCAGCTTTTAGCCGCCTACCAGCAGGCCGCCGCCGAGCAGGACGGCACGATGCCCACCTTTGTGGCTACTTTACGTGATTTGAAGCCAGCGATTACCCAATTTTTTGATGACGTGCTGGTGATGGATGAGGATACGGCCGTGCGCCACAATCGCCTGGCCCTGCTGCAGCACATCTCTGCCCTCACCGACGGTCTGGCTGATTTGTCGGAGCTTGAAGGGTTTTAATTCATGCGAAAAATTGATAGATACAAAACACAATTGTATTCGTAATTAAGAGCAGTGGCTTAGCATCTGTTCAAAGTTGTTAAGCAGGCTGTACCATTCAGTGAGTTATGAATGAATTAAGCGATGAGCAGCTCATGGCTCAGGTCATTAAACAAGATATGGCTGCTTATAAAACCTTGTATGAACGGTACAAGCGTTCTGTCTTGGGTTTGTCGTACAAAATTTTGCGGGATCAGGCTGCGGCCGAAGAGGTGATGCAGGAAACGTTTTGGCGCATCTGGAACAACGCGGCTTCGTTTGATACGCAGCGGGGGTCATTTCCCAACTGGATGTTTGGTATCGCCCGTAATTTGTCGATTGATATTGTGCGCCGGGGGCAAAAGATCAAGATGCAGGCGCTGCCTGATATGCATCACGATCAGTTTGAATCCAGCCCGCATTATGAAGCCGACCACAACGTGGCCGATGCCGCGCTGTCGCTGCTGCGGCACGAACAGGTCCATGCCGCCATGACGACCTTGCCCGAGGAGCAGCGGGACGTGGTGGAATGGATCTATTTTCAGGGCAAAACGCGGCGGCAGATTGCCCAGGAGTTTGATATTCCCTTTGGCACGATTAACACCCGGGCAAAACTGGCCCTGGATAAATTGAAACGAGCCTTGCAGGCGCAAGGATTTGAGGATTAAGATGAACGAGCAAATTGAGGAACTGCTCGCTGTTTATGCATTAGGCGGGCTGTCGCCCGAAGAAGAAGCGGAAGTAGAAGCGTATCTCGCGGAAAATCCGCAGGCGGCTGCCTTGCTGGAAGATGCGTATGCGGCGGTGGCCCTGCTGCCGTACACTGCGCCCCCGGTTGATCCGTCGTCAGAAGCGGAGGCGGCGCTGTTTGCTCGCGTGGAGGCAGATTTGGCGGCGCAGGCGGAGCCAGTGCGGCGCACGGCCGTATCCACCTCACCGCAACCAACCCTATGGGACCAAATTCGCGCCTTTTTTAGTCTGCCGCTGGTAACGGCCGTTAGTTTGGGAACGGCCGTACTCCTCCTCATCTGGGGCTTATCGCTCAACAGCCAGGTGCAAGAGTTGAACCAGGACGTGCAGCAGTTCAGCGCCGACAACAGCAGCCTGCGCACCGATTTTGATGCCCTGGCCAACGAAAACCTGACCCTCACCGCCCGCGTGACCGAACTGCAAGCCGCCAATCAAGCCCTGGACCAGCAAATCGACGACCTGGCCCAAAACAATGCTGAACTCATTGCCACCAACAACAGTCTGCAAACCGATTTGGCGCAGGCAACTGCCAATTTGGACGAGTTGCAATCTTACAGCGCTGCTCTAGAAGCTGAAATAGCCGAGGTCATGGCCAACCAGCCTTTTGATTCCTCAGACGTTTATGCCGTGACGCTGCCCGGCACTGAAGAGCAGCCGGAGGCATCGGCCCAGCTTGTGGTCGATCCTGAGTCCAATACGGCGCTGCTCATTGTCGATGGGATGCCGGCACTGCCGGAAGATGCTGTCTACCAGGTACTGCTCATTCGCGGGACCGAACACGAAACGGCCGAAACCTTCCGCGTTGATACGGAGGGTGAGGGGGTGCTGCTGGTACACTCCACCGAACCGCTGCAATCCTTTGATGCTGTGGGCGTTTCCGTTGAACCAGAAGGCGGCAGCGTCCAGCGCACTGGCGAGATTGTGCTGCTGGGCAACATCAACTGACGTAAATTTTCCCGGAATCAGCTGTTGATAAAGAAAATAGTTGGTGACAACGAGCAATCCTCAATTGTCATTTCGAGCCGCTTTTGGCGAGAAATCCCTCTGAATCTAGCCAACTGAATATTCTGCCATCCTCAGACACTCTCCCCAGGCGTCTCTTTTTTTGCCAATTTCCCCAATTTCCAAATTAAACAAGTACAAAACCTGAACAAGTTCGTAATTCTTGATGAACCGGCCAATTTGTAAAGGTGTTGCAAATAATTTGTCTAATTTCGATACGTACAAAACAAAGCCGGCTTCGTAATTAGTAGCAGAAGAACAGAAGAAACATTTCCATAAGCTCTATGAAAAAATGGCATAAATTCGGCTCCTTGGGAGCTCTCTTAACGCTGCCTGCTGCTTGTGGTCGAAAAATCTAAGCGACGGAGGTGATGCGCTCGCCCAACAATAAACTAACCAGAACAAAATCCAACCACCAATAACAAAGCTTGAAAAAGAACCATTTCAGAAACAAAAATCAGACGATAGGAGAAAAACAATGAAAAAAGTTAAACTGCTTATTTTTGCCTTGATGGCGCTGTTCTTGACCACCGCTGCCTGGGTTGCGGCCGATGAAGAAGCCGATACCGGCATCGTCACCGTGGTACACGGCGTGCCTGGCCTGACGGTTGATGTCTACGTCAATGGCGGTCTGGCCCTGCCCGATTTTGAACCTTACACTGTCACTGATCCGCTGACCTTGCCCGCCGGTGATTACGACATCGAAATTTACCCGGCCGGTGCGGACCCCAGCGCGAGCGACCCGGCCATTGCTGGTTACACCACGTTACCCGCCGGTGCCAATGCCTCCATTGTGGCCCATCTGACGGAAGCCGGGGCACCAACCCTTTCCGTTTTTGTCAATGATACGTCGGCTATTAATGAAGGGGATGCTCGGGTAGTTGTGCGCCATACGGCCGCTGCACCCACAGTAGACGTTTCTCTCACTTACAAAAGTGATGAAATTGGCAAGATTGAAGGTCTGAGCAATCCTGAAGAAGCTCAAGTAGAGGTAGGCACCGGCTTGTACTTTGCCTCCATCCTGCCTGCCGGCACCGATGACGTAGTAGCTGGACCAGCCCGCTTCTGGCTCAATCCTAAGTTTGATCGCTCTTACATCATCTACGCCGTTGGCTCGCTGGCCGATGGCAGCTTCCAACTGCTGGTACAAACCATTGACCTGGACACCATCCCAGTTGGTGATGTGACCGTGATTCACGGCGTGCCTGGTCTGACGGTTGATGTGTACGTGAATGGTGGACTGGCTTTGCCCAACTTTGAACCTTACACCGTCACCGACCCGCTGACCCTGCCCGAAGGTAACTACGACATCGAAATCTACCCGGCAGGTGCTGATCCAACCGCTGGTCCGCCAGCCATCGCTGGCTCGGCCTTCCTGCCCGGTGGCGCTAACGCCTCCATCGTGGCCCACCTGACAGAAGCCGGTGCGCCGACGCTCTCCGTCTTTGTGAATGATGTTTCTGAAATTGATCGCGGTTTGAGCCGCCTGGTGGTGCGCCACACGGCCGCAGCCCCCACCGTTGACGTGTCCTTGTTCGACCGTCGCACGGGTGACTTTGTGGGTACGGCCGAAGGGCTGAGCAATCCCAACGAGGTGCAGCTTGAGGTGCCGCGCAACCGCTACCTGGCCACCATCCAGCCGGCAGGCACCGACACCGTCGTGTTTGGCCCGGCTGATCTGAGCCTTGATCCTGGTTTTGCCTACTTTGTCTATGCCGTTGGCTCCCTGGATGATGGCAGCTTTACCGTATTGGTGCAGTCGATTCGTCTGCAATCCCCACTTGACTAACCTTTTGGCATTTAGCTGAGCAGGCGGTGTGGGGCCGTCTGCTCTGGCTTAACTACTTCCTTCTTTGTGAGAGGCATCCTGTGTAGCAGGGTGCCTCTTTTATTTCTCCACGTTAGATTGTCGTAAAAATAACGGCCGTTCCCCTACCATTATTTAGAACATTTGTAAGGTCTACGGTATAATTTGCCCAGTTGTCCGACTAAACTCTGTTCTTGACCCTATGACTGTTACCGAAGATATTAAAAGCCGGCTCGATATTGTCGATATCATCTCTGAAAGCGTTTCACTGCGTCGCTCAGGGCGGAATTACGCTGGCTTTTGCCCTTTCCACCAAAACACCCGCACCCCCGCCTTTTTTGTCTTCCCCGAAACCCAAACCTGGCGCTGCTTTGGCGCCTGCGCCGAAGGCGGCGACCTCTTCTCGTTTGTGATGAAGAAGGAAGGCTGGGAATTTAAAGAAGCGCTGAAAAATATGGCGCAGCGGGCCGGGGTGACGCTGGAAGAAGAAAAACCGGTCGATAAAGAGAAGCGCGCCGCCCACAACAAGCAGGCGGGCCTGCTGCAAGCAGCCGCCGATTATTTTCACCAGCTCTTTTTGTACGCACCCCAGGGGGAAGCTGCCCGACAGTACGTGGCCCGGCGCAGTTTGAACGAGGAAACAATTGAACAGTTTGCTCTGGGCTTTGCTCTGGATTCCTGGGATGATTGCCGCTCTCATTTTAATATGCAGGGGTACAGCGATCAGGAACTGCTGGCGGCTGGGCTGCTAACGGAAAATCCAGACAAAGGCAGCAAATACGATCGCTTTCGCAACCGGCTAATGATACCGATTCGGGATGTAGACGGCCGTATCGTCGGTTTCGGCGCGCGCACGTTGGAAAAAGACGGCATCCCCAAGTATCTTAACTCGCCCCAGACCGACCTGTTCGACAAAAGCCACCTGCTTTACGGGCTGGACACGGCCAAACGGGCCATCCGCGAAGCGCGGCAGGCGGTGATTGTGGAAGGGTACATGGACGTGATGCAAGCGTGGCAGGCCGGTTTCCGCAACGTGGTGGCCCAAATGGGCACGGCGTTGACGGAGCAGCAGCTCAGATTGCTAAAGCGCTACACCAAGCAGTTTGTCTTGGCATTGGATGCCGATGCCGCTGGGGCTAAAGCTACCTTGCGCAGTTTGCAGGTGGCGCGCGAGACGCTGGATCGCGAAGTGGATGTGAAGTTTGATGCTCATGGACTGGTGCAGCACGAAGGCCGGCTCCAGGCAGACATCCGCGTGATAACGATGCCGGAGGGCAAGGACCCGGACAACATCATTCAGGAAACGCCAGATGAGTGGCCCAAGCTGGTGGCGCAGGCTAAACCGGTGGTGGCTTACGTGATTGCGGTGGCGACCGCTGAACTGGATATGAATGATGCCAAAGGGAAAACGGCCGTTGCCCAACAGGTCCTCCCCCTCATCAAAGATATTCAAGACCCCATCGAGCGGGATCATTACTGGCAGCAGCTGGCGCGGGCATTAAGAATTGATGAACGGGCGCTGCGGCAAATTCGCCTGCCAGTGAAGCCGCATCAGGCGGCCAAAATGAGCCAGGCGGCGAAACCGGCCCAGCCGGAAGCCCACGTGGGCTGGGCCACCGTGCCCCGCAAAGGGCAAACCAGCCTGAATCCCCTGGCGACCGACATGCGCCAGTCTGATTTTTTGCACCATTGCGTCCGTTTTCCGCAGGTGATTTTGCGCGTGAACCAGAAACTGGGCGAATGTGGCCAGCCGCAGGTGACGGACGAAGATTTTTTGCTGGCGGAAGACCGGGCCATTATGCGACAAATGTACCAGTTGAACACCTTGACACCGGTTGTCACGATTGACGAATTGTGGGATAGTCTAGAGCAGACGCTTCAGGATCGGTTGAAGTTCTTGCTGACATTACCCCAATCACCAGAAACAGAGCTTGAGCGCATTGCCGATACACTTGTTTTATCTGTACTCGATTGGCGTCTGGCGAAGGTCAGACAGCTGCTAAGTGAGGTGAATCATTTACTTCACGAAGCCCAAGCGGAAAATGACATGGAAGCCCTGGCAATTTACCAACAGCAGCTGCGTGAGCTGCCCCTGGCTGTTTTACAGCTCAATAGAGCCAGAGATTCTATGTCCGCTACCAGCCGCCGCCGAGCAGAAGATGCTTTGAACGGCCGTTTCTAAATATGCCAACGTAGCCAGACGCAGTGAGTAAACATTGTTCAACCCGTGATAACGCTTATCTGAAGTAATAAGAAAACAGTAGTCCTTGGAAACGCCTCATTCAGATCAGGAAAATATACGATGGATCTATCTGAACTAGACAACGATTTCGATGAAGATATCGAAGACGAAAGTGAAGCCGAAGCCGAAGTTATAGACATTGAAGCTTTGGTGAAGAAAGCACGCCGCTCTCGTGAAATTAACGAAGCAGACGTCCAGGCCCTGCTGGCCTCGGCCGATGAAGAACAGGCAGAGCGGCTTTATGCTCGTTTGCAAAAGATGAATATCCGCATCGTCTCAGAAAATGGTGAAACGCTGGATGATTTTGGCGAATCTTCCAATCTGCTTACCAATTTGGACGATGACGATGATAAAGAAGAAAGCACTTCCTACCTCACCGGAACGGTAGAAGACGATCCTGTTCATACATATCTTAAAGAGATCGGGCAAGTGCCGCTGCTAACGGCCGATCAAGAAATCTGGCTTTCTACCCAGCTCACGGCTGCTACCGTTTTGGATCGCCTCAACAACGATGTGACAAAAGATGGCATTGACTCTGAAGAAGAGGTTGATTTTCGGGCCATGATCACCAATTACACCAATCTGCTGGAAAATTGGCAGGTGGTGGAGGAAGCGCGCAAGGCGCTTCAGGTAGACAGCCTCGATCTAATCGCTTTTATTGACGAAGCGCGTGACTTGCGCAAAGGGTGGCGCACCCGCACCGAATCTTACCTGCGCCAATATCTCAACAATGGCAACTGGGGCCAGGATGACACCTGGACCGATCTGGCACAGGCGTGTTTTCATTTGTTAACGGCCGTTTACCTGCTGCCTTTAGACTTGTCTCGTCAAATGGCAAGAGGCTACAGGGAAGATGGTAAGCTTCCTACTATAGAAACCTTTCGCGAATGGTTATCGCAAGACCTGGTCGGCTTGAAATATAACGAGTTCATGGTTTACGAGCTGGCCGAAGAAGCCAAAGTGAGCCTAACCGGGGCCAATCTGCGGCTGGTTGTCAGCGTGGCCAAGCGGTACATGGGGCGCGGCATTCACCTGCTGGACCTGGTGCAAGAGGGTAACGTGGGCCTGCTGCGTGCCGTAGAAAAATTCGACCACACCAAAGGGTACAAATTCAGCACTTACGCCACCTGGTGGATTCGCCAGGCGGTCAGCCGGGCCATTGCCGATCAGGCCCGCACTATTCGTATCCCGGTGCACATGTTTGAGACCATTAACAAGATCGTCAAGCTCCAGCGCGATCTGGTGCAAAAGCTTGGCCATGAACCCAGCGACGAGGAACTGGCCCTGGAACTGGAATACCTTACGCCGGAAGAATCAGAAACGATCAAGCAGGCGCTGCGCGACGAAGAGCCCATCGACCCGGTGCTCAACCGTAAATGGCGGCAGGCAGTCTCTAAAATTCGGGACATCAAGCGCATCTCGATGGACCCGATGTCGCTGGAATCCCCCGTGGGCAATGAAGATTCTACCGAGTACGGTGACTTCATTCCCGATGAAAGTGCCCTGGAGCCGGTCGATGCCGCATCCAAAGAGCTGCTGCGCGAGCAAATCCGCAATGTGCTCGGCTTCCTCAGCGAGCGGGAGCGGGAAGTGCTGGAAATGCGCTTTGGTCTAAACGATGGCAAGGATCACACGCTGGAAGAGGTGGGGCGCAGTTTTGGCGTTACCCGTGAGCGCATCCGCCAGATCGAAGCCAAGGCGCTGCGCAAGCTGCGCCATCCCAGCCGGAGCAAGGCACTGCGCGACTATTTGACCTAAAAGACGGTACGTTTTTTAGCTGAAATTTTAGCCCAACGGTTGGGAACGGCCGTTGGGTTTTTTATTTTAAAATCAGGCTAAAATATCACAAGATTTATGCCCGTCTCGCATCGTTTTTGCCTGTGACCTTTGTTGCCACCCCATATTGCTTGTGATAGAATGCACAGAGATCACTTAGGAAGAAAAAAACATTTCGCTGCATTTATTTTCAACCAAAATATTACCGAAAATGTGTAATCGGCAAAAAGTTTTTTCAGAAAAATTTCAGGCCATTTGTCCGATTACTACCATAGGCGCAGCCTCAAAAAAGAAAAGTTCACCTTATGGAAAATAATCCAATTCTTGTTGAATATCTTCCCATTGCCGTGCTGGTCGGGATAGCCCTGTTTTTTGCCGTGCTTCTCCCCGTTTTATCCCTAAATTTGGGGCCTAAACCCAAAGAAAGCGCTCGCAGTAAATATATCCCCTATGAATCTGGCATTGTGGCTATTGGTGAGGCGCAGCGCCGCTTACCTGTAAAATTCTATCGCATCGCGGTTCTGTTTATTCTGTTCGATGTCGATATTATTCTCCTCGTTCCCTGGGCAGTGACCTTCCGCAAGCTGGGGTTGTACGGCCTGGCCGTGATGGGCATTTTCATGTTGCTCTTCATTTTGGGTGATGTCTGGGTATGGAAGAAAGGAATTTTGGAATGGGAGTAGAACAAAAATTAGGAGACATGGGTGTTATCACCCTTCGTTTAGAAGATTTAGTCAATTGGGGGCGCACCAACGCCATGTGGCCTATGCTTTTTGGCCTGGCCTGCTGCGCCATTGAAATGATGTCCTCGCAAGCATCCCACTATGATGCTTCCCGCTTTGGGATGGAGCTAAACCGTCCCTCGCCACGCCAATCTGATCTCATGATTGTAGCTGGTCGCGTTTCACGCAAGATGGCTCCTGTTGTTCGCCGGTTGTACGATCAAATGCCTGAACCCAAATGGGTCATTGCCATGGGCGACTGTGCTTCTTGCGGCGGCGTTTTTAATAACTACGCTATTGTGCAAGGTGTTGATGAGATAGTGCCCGTTGATGTTTATGTGGCCGGCTGTCCGCCGCGCCCAGAAGCATTGATCGATGGCTTTATGACCCTGCATGAAAAGATTCGTGGCGAAAAACTCACTGACCACGCTTAGTGCCCATTCGCAGAATAAAGGCTTCGCTTGGGAATTGGCGAATGGGCTTAAAGTAGCCGTTCGCTTCCAAAGTGATATGTTATTTCTGAACGGCTACTTAAAATCAGAGAAGCTGACTCTGGAGACGATAAAGTATGAATGCAGATCAACGGGTTGTTGAGAAAATTAAAGCTGCTTTCCCGGATGCCATCGAAGACACTAATGACTTTCGTGGCGAGCAAACCCTCTTTATTCGCAAAGAGCAAATCAAAGACGTCTGCCAACTACTGCAGAAAGATCCTGAATTAAGCTATAAATTCCTATCCGATATTTGCGCTGACGACTACTTACCAGAATTTCCCCGTTTTGCCGTCAGTTACCATCTTTACTCCTTTGATCATAACCATCGGCTGCGGTTACGCACCTGGGTAGAAGACCCCGAGGAAGGACCAGAAACGGTGGCCTCGGTGTGGTCGATTGCTACCTGGCTGGAGATGGAAGTGTGGGACTTGATGGGCATTCGGTTCCAGGGTAACGACAGCCTGCGCCGCCTGTTCCTGCCCGAAGATTGGCAAGGGCATCCGCTGCGCAAGGATTACCCATTGGGTTATGAAGAAGTGCAGTTTTCCTTTAATTGGCAGGAAGTTGATGCCAAAAAACCGTACGCCAAAGATTAATTTGTAGAAACCGACAGCTAATAGGGAAGAGGCTGATTATGACCATACCCTCTGGTAGCGACACAATACAAGAGTTAACTGTTGAAGAACTGCGGGCCAAAGTTGGCACCGGCATGGCTATTGAAGATGCCGAAGAGCATATGCTGCTTAGCATGGGGCCACAGCATCCCAGCACGCACGGCGTGCTGCGCCTGCTGGTAGAGTTAGACGGTGAAAATATTGTCAACCTGGCTCCGGACATTGGCTTTCTCCACACTGGCGTAGAAAAAAGCATGGAGTCCAAAACGTACACCAAAGCGCTGGTGATGACGGATCGGTTGGACTACCTCTCGCCGATGTCCAACAATTTAGGCTACATTTTGGCAGTGGAGAAGCTGCTGGGTGTGGAAGCCACGCCGCGCGCCCAGGTGATTCGCGTGATTCTTACGGAGCTGGCGCGTGTTGCCAGCCATCTGGTTTGGCTGGGCACGCACGCACTTGATCTGGCCGCCATGTCGGTTTTCCTCTATTGCTTCCGCGAGCGCGAATACATTTTGGACCTGTTCGAGATGGTAGCTGGCCAGCGCATGATGGTGAGCTACTTCCGTCCTGGTGGATTGTGGCGCGACGTGCCGGAAGAGTTTGAACCGGCCGTGCGGCAGTTCCTGGACTTTTTCCCGGCCAAAATTGCCGATTACGAAGCACTGCTCAAAAACAATCCCATCTGGCTGGACCGGACCAAAGAGATTGGTGTGGTAACGGCCGAACAAGCCATGGATTGGGGCATGACCGGACCCTGTCTGCGTGCCTCTGGTGTGAACTGGGACATTCGCAAGACGCAGCCTTACAGCGGCTACGAAACATATGAGTTTGACGTGCCGGTGGCCACAGACGGGGATGTATATGCTCGTTACCGCTGCCGGATTCAGGAGATGTGGGAAAGCTTAGGCATTATTCGGCAGGCAATGGATAAATTGCCCGATGGCCCGGTGAATATAGACGATAGAAAAGTTGTGCCGCCGCCGCGCTCTGAACTGGGCCACAGCATGGAAGCTGTGATTCATCACTTTAAGCTGTGGACTGAAGGATTTAGCGCGCCGGAAGGCTATGTGTACCAGAGTGTTGAGTCACCGCGGGGCGAGTTTGCCTGCTATTTGCGTGGTGATGGTGGGCCAAAGCCGGCGCGGGTTCATTTCCGCACGCCGTCCTATGTGCATGTGGCTTCACTGCCCATCATGTCCAAAGGTGTGTTTGTGGCTGATCTGGTCTCGATCATTGGTTCGATTGATATTGTTTTAGGTGAAATTGACCGGTAAAAATAATCAACGCAGAGGCGCAGAGGCGCAAAGTATAGTTGAGCAATAACCTGTAGGAAGCGTATGTTACTTCAAGAAAAGTATCCTGAAGAGATTAAGGGAATTTTGGCACGGTACCCACATAAGAAATCGGCCGTTTTGCCACTGATGCATCTGGCGCAAGAAGCATATGGCTTTACCAGCCGTGAAGCGATGCGCGAAGTTGCCGAAATTTTGAATTTAGACCCGACACATGTTTTGTCCCTGGCTGGATTTTATACGCTGTACTATGAAGAGCCAGTGGGTAAATTTGTGCTGGAAGTTTGCAACGACCTGGCCTGCGCCCTGCGTGGGGCGGATGAATTTGTGGAAATGGCTTCGCGCAAACTGGACATTCCCGTGGATGGGACAACCAATGATGGTTTGTTCACATTGAAAACGGTGATGTGCCTGGCGGCCTGTGACCGGGCACCGATGCTGCAATGTAATCTAAAGTTTGAAGAGCATTTGGACGAAGCGAAGTTTGACCAGCTAATTTCTCGCTTACGTGCTCAGGCAGCGGCCGAAGAAGCAGAACCATCAATTGTTGAGCAAATTTCTGCGTTTGCTAAATAATCGGCAAACGTTTTGTATGAATGGGGTTAGATAATGGCTCATATTTTATTGCGTCACCGAGATATTGAAAATATTCACAAGTTGGAGGTTTACCGAGCCAACGGTGGGTACGACGCTTTGCAGAAAGTGCTGAACGAGCACAAGCCGGGTGAGATCATTGACATCATTAAGGCTTCTGGGTTGCGCGGGCGTGGCGGGGCAGGGTTCCCTACCGGTCTCAAATGGAGCTTTATTCCCAAAGCTCCCGGTGATAAATATATCGTGGTCAACTCTGACGAGTCAGAGATGGGGACGTTTAAAGACCGCGAGCTTCTGGAGCAAAATCCGCACCAGGTGATTGAAGGGGCGTTGATCGCGGCCTATGCCATCGGGGCCAAACAAATTTATAACTATATGCGCGGCGAATTTATGGGCATCGGCCACCATTTTGAGGAAGCGATCAAGGAGTGCTACGAAGCCGGCATTTTGGGTGACAATATTTTGGGCACCGATTTTAGCTGTGAAATGTCTGGTTATTATGGTGCCGGCGCTTATATTTGCGGTGAAGAGACGGCACTGTTGGCTTCTTTGCAAGGTGATTTGGGCCAGCCGTGGGCCAAGCCGCCGTTCCCGGCTATTGAAGGATTATATAAAAAGCCAACGGTGGTGAACAACACGGAAACATTGGCCAATGTGCCGCCCATCATCATGAATGGTGCGGATTGGTACAAGTCGATGGGTACTGAAAAAAGCCCGGGGCCAAAGATTGTTTGTCTGAGTGGTCATATCAACAATCCTGGCAATTATGAAGTTGAGATGGGTATGTCTTTCCGGGAGCTGGTGTACGGCGAAAATTACGGCGGCGGCATTCCCGGCGGCAAGAAGTTTAAGGCGCTGCTGCCTAGCGGTGGCTCTGGTCCTGTGGTGGTGGAAGATGCTCTGGAGGCGCCCATCACGTATGAAGGGCTTGCTCCATATGGTTCGTCCATGGGCTCTGCTTCTGTGGTGGTAATGGACGAGACAACCGACATGGTGTGGGCAGCGTTGAAGATGGCCCATTTCTTTAAGCATGAATCATGTGGCAAGTGTACACCGTGCCGTGAAGGGACGTACTGGATGGAACAATTGCTGCACAAAATATACGATGGGCACGGCACAGAGAAGGATTTGGAAGTGTTGAAGAGCGTGGCGGGCCAGATTGGCGGTAGAACGCTGTGTGCTTTGGGTGATTTTGCCATAAGCCCGGTCTTGAGCACAATGCGACACTTCTTTGATGAATACAAGGCGAAAGTGAGTGGGAAGCAGGCTGTGAAGGAAACGGCCGTTCCCGCCGCAGCCGATTAATTTTTACACAACAACCCCTCTGGAAGAGGAAACGTATGAGTGACCAGGTTACCTTGACGATTGATGGCGTCGAACTCAGCGTGCCCCAGGGAACGCTGGTGGTAGACGCCGCCAAAATGATTGAAAATCCGATTCCGGTTTTTTGCTACCACCCCAAAATGGCCCCTGTGGGCATGTGCCGCATGTGCCTGGTAGAAATTGGCCTGCCGGTGCGCGACCGGGAAACTGGCGAACCTGTCCTGAATGAAGACGGTACGCCGCAGGTGAACTTCCGCGGCTTGCAGACTGCCTGCACGGTGCAGGTGAGTGAGGGCATGGTGGTGCGCACCACCACCGAGCCGGTCATTGAGGCCCGTGAAGATGTGATTGAGTTTTTGCTCACTAGCCATCCGCTGGACTGCCCCATTTGTGACAAAGGCGGCGAATGCCCGCTGCAAAACCTGACAATGGCCCATGGCAAGGGCACCAGCCGCATGGATTACAGCATGAAGCTCAAGCTGGACAAGCATGTACCGCTGGGCGATTTGATCTACCTGGATCGTGAACGGTGTATTCAGTGCGGCCGTTGCGTGCGCTTCCAGGATGAAATTGTGGCTGATCCGGTGATTCATTTCCACAACCGGGGGCGCAGCCTGGAAATTGTGACGATGTCGGACCCAGGCTTTGATTCTTACTGGAGCGGCAACACGACCGACATTTGTCCGGTGGGTGCGTTGACCACGTCCGATTTCCGTTTTGGGGCGCGTCCCTGGGAATTGACGCCAGTGGCAACGTTATCGCCGCACTGTCCGTCTGGCTCGAACATGACGTTTAGCACGCGGCGGGAAGCCAAAACCGGCGGCCGTTCCGTCATCAAGCGGATTATGCCGCGGCAAAACGAGCAGGTAAACGAGATTTGGATTTCGGATAGAGATCGGTTTGTTCATCATTTTGCCGATGCGCCGGATCGGCTGAAAAAACCGCTGATGCGCCAAAATGGTGAGCTGGTTGAGGTGGAATGGACTGAGGCGCTAGATGCCGTGGCCGGGAAGTTGCAGCAATATAAAACGGCCGTTGCCGGCATCAGTGGCGATCGTGTTAGCAACGAAGATATGTTCCTCTTCCAAAAGCTCATTCGCCAAGGGCTGGGCAGCAATCACATAGACCTGGCCAACCGGCGGCTGGCTGGTGGTGATGTGGTAGCCAAAGTGGGCATTAGCAAAGGCAGCAACCTGCTCAACTTGGGGCAGGGGGATGCTATTTTGGTCGTGGCCACGGATTTGCACGAAGAGGTGCCGGTCTGGTGGCTGCGCGTGAAACAGGCGGCGGAACGGGGCGCGGCAGTTGTGGTGCTCAATGTGCGACCCACCCGTCTGGACAAAAATGCAGCTTGCGTGATTCATTACCGGCCGGGAACGGCCGTTTCAACCGTACGTCAATTGGTAAACGATGCCAAAGTTGCCACCGCCGATGCCGACAACAGCCCCATCAAAGCGGCATCCGACATGATTATGCAGGCCAACAATGTGGTTGCTTTTTATGGCGCGGAAGGGCTCACCTACGAAGAGACCGATGCTGTGGCCAAACTGCTGGCCAACCTGCTGCTGATTAAAAATGAAGAAGCGCACGCCGGACGGCCGAATAACGGTCTGATCCCGGTGTGGCCACACAACAACACACAGGGCACCTGGGACATGGGCATCCATCCGGCATTGGAGCCAGGTTACAAAGAAGCTACCAATCCCGGCAAGAAGGCTGCTGAAATCTATGACGCGGTCCAAAGTGGCGAACTGAAAGCATTGTTTGTCCTGGCGGCCGATCCCATTGGAGATGGTTTGCTGGCCGACCGGGGCCAACTGGACTTTTTGGTGGTGCAGGAGCTGTTTCTGACGGAAACGGCCGCACAGGCCGACGTCGTTTTGCCGGCGCAAAGCTGGGCCGAGCGTGAAGGCACCTTCACCAGCGGAGAGCGGCGCGTGCAGCGCTACTATCCAGCTATCCACCCCGTTGGCGAAGCCCGCCCCGACTGGCAAATTTTGGCCCAGATTGGTGAGCGGGTCGGCCTGGAGAAGCCAGCCTTTGCCGCCAGCCTCGTCTTCCGTGACCTGGCCAAAGTGGTGCCGCAGTATAAAGAAATGGATTATCGCACCCTGGCTAAAGTGGTGAAGCAGTGGCCTGATGTGGGCGGCGACGACCTGTACTATGGCGGCAACGCCTATGAAAACCGGGTTGGCCTGGGGATGCAGTGGGCGGTTGAAGCTGAGTCTGGCTCCGTGGAACACTTTGACGTGGACCATGCGGATAGCGATCTGCCTGCAGGAGTGGCGGTGGTGCGAACGGCCGCATTATTCACCCCCGGCACGCTGATCAATCACACAGAGCTGCTCAAGCCGCGCATGGCCCAGCCGACTTTAACCATCAATAAAAACGATGCAGCAGCCCAGCAGTTGGCCGATGCCGAAACCGTTACGATTGAGGTGAATGGCCAGGCGATAGAGGTCACGCTGTGTGTAAACGGCCGTGCCCCAGAGGGTGTGGCTTTATTAAGCGGCGTACCGTATCAGGCTGGCCTTGCCGAGCTGAAGTTGAGCAAGGTTGCCGCGTAAATTGTAAATGAAATAGTGGGACTGGTTTGTAAGCCCAAAATGCAACCGTCTTGCTAAAACCTTTGCTTGTCATTCCCGCGAAGGCGGGAATCCATACAACAGGACTCTTGCCTTTGCCGGAGTGACAGTTAGATCGAAGAGGAAAAGTATGACACCAGGACAGATAGCGCTGCGGGCTTTGATTGTAGGGTTTATTGTCTCGCTTGCCGTCATTACCGGCTTTGCTTATACCACGCTGCTAGAGCGGAAACTGTTGGCGCGCTTGCAGGCACGCCTGGGGCCTAACCGGGCTGGCTACATTCCGCTGCCGCGTCGGGGTGGCGGGCCAGAACGTAAGCTGTTGGCCGGGATCATGCAGCCGGCTGCCGACGCGGTGAAGCTGTTTTTCAAGGAAGATATGACCCCCGCTAAGGTGGATCGCATTACTTACACTCTAGCACCAATGATTACAGTTATTCCAGCAATCGTTTTGTTGGCGGTGATTCCTTGGGCTGGTGAAATCAACATTTTCGGCGCTGAATTTACGCCGTACTTTGCTATTGCGCCTGGTTTGAACGTGGCTGTGCTCTTTTTGTTAGCTATTACTTCAATTAGTGTGTATGGGGTGGTTTTAGCTGGTTGGGCTTCAAATAGTAAGTACGCTATTCTCGGCGGCATTCGCGCCTCGGCGCAGATGATTAGTTACGAGCTGGCGTTGGGCCTGACGGTGCTGATTCCCATCATGCTGGCCGATTCGATGAACCTGGGTGATATTGTGGTGGCGCAGTCTGGTGGCTTTTGGAACTGGTTTGCTTTCCGGCAGCCAATTGCGGCCGTTGTCTTTTTTATTGGTATGATGGCCGAATTACAGCGCGCCCCGTTTGATTTGTTGGAGGCCGAGCAGGAGCTGTCGGCCGGTTACTCAGTGGAGTACAGCGGTATGCGCTTTGGCATGTTTTTTATGGCCGAATACATGAAGATGATCATCTTTAGCGCGATTATTGTGGTCCTTTTCTTTGGTGGTTATCAGGGTCCATTTGTGGATGCTTTACCCGGACTAGGCTTCCTGTACATGATTTTGAAGATTATTGTCTTCTTGGGCATCATGATTTGGATTCGTGCGTCTTTACCCCGTTTCCGTTACGATCAGTTGATGGGTTTGGGTTGGAAGCGGCTGCTGCCAATTTCGGTGTTTAACTTCATTATCGTGGCTGTGTTCATTGTGCTGCAAGAAGAAGGCATTTTTGATTCGCTGCTACAACTCATTGGCATAGGTTAAAAAAAAATGGGACACAGATTTTCACAGATGAACACAGATCAAAGGAAAAAATCCGTGTCAATCTGTGTTTATCAGTGTCCTAATCTCTCTACTATTCGGAGAATTTTATGATTGGTGAAATCATTAAAGGATTGGCGACAACGCTAAAGCATTTGTTTCAAGACCCGGTGACGGTCGATTATCCAAATGTGAAGCGGCCGGTGCGTTACCGGTTTAAGGGTCGGCATGAACTGAAGCGGTACGACAATGGGCTGGAAAAGTGTATTGGCTGTTCATTGTGTGCGGCCGCTTGCCCGGCAGACGCCATTTTTGTGGAGGCATCAGAGAATACGGACGAAAATCGGTATTCTCCTGGTGAACGGTATGCCAGCACGTATGAAATCAATATGCTGCGCTGCATTTTCTGCGGCTACTGCGAGGATGCCTGTCCCACGCAGGCGATTGTGCTGGAGAACAAGTACGAACTGAGCTTTTATGACCGGGCGGGTGCGATTTATACCAAGGATATGTTGATTGTGGACGTGCCGGTAAACGGCCGTCCCACCCCACAAGCCGTAGAACCCGGTTTGTATGACAAATCCATTCCCGAAATGGAAGATCCTCGTTAGACCGTATTGAGGAAGAAGGAAAGGCGACTGACATGGGAAGTGGACCTGTAGTTTATATATTTATTTTGATGGCATTGGTGTCGGTGACATCGGCCATTATGATGCTGCGCAGCCAAAATGCCATACACAGCGCGCTTTGGCTGGTGCTGAACTTTTCGGCGATTGCTGTGCTTTATGTGGTATTAAATGCACCTTTTATTGCCATGGTGCAGATTACGGTGTATGCCGGGGCGATCATGGTTCTGTTTTTGTTTGTGATCATGCTCCTTGGTGCGGAACAGCTTCAAGGTATGACCGGGGCACGCGGCAGCGAACGGTATCATCAGGCGGTGGCGTTTGTTTTGGTTATACTGCTTTTAGTTGGCTTTGGCATTTTGTTGACGCAAGGTGGTGCTGGGAGTGGGGGCGAAACGGCCGTTATCGATGCCAGTCCCGCCGCGTTAGGGCTGCGTTTGTTTGAAGGCTACGTGCTGCCCTTTGAAGTGACCGGCGTGCTGCTGTTGGCGGCCATCATTGGTGTGGCTGTGTTTAGCCGGACTAAAAAGAAGAAAAAAGAGGCATAGCGTTATGGAACTCACCATAAATTGGTACATCGCCTTAAGTGCCATTCTGTTTTCGCTGGGCGCACTAGGCGTTTTGACCCGCCGCAACGCAATTATCGTGTTTATGTCAATTGAAATGATGCTCAATGCGGCCAATCTGGCGTTTGTGGCCTTTGCCCGCCACCTGGGCGATTTGGATGGGCAGGTGTTGGTATTTTTTGTCATCACCGTGGCCGCGGCTGAAGTTGCGGTTGGTTTGGCGCTTATCGTCACCATCTTCCGCAGCAAGAAGAGCATCAACATTGATGAAATCAACTTAATGAAAGGTTAAGTTATGGGCATTTTTGGTTTAGCTCCCTTAATTCTGGTTTTGCCACTCATTGGCGTGTTGTTCAACGGCTTGGTTGGGCGGCGCTTTGTGGAATATAACCGGGAAACCGGTGAAAAATGGTCTGGCTGGTTTGCCAGCATCATGGCCCTTAGCGCTTTCGCCATTGCGGTTGCCATGCTGCTGGGCCTGCAGGCAAATGAATTCCATGCCGAGACCATTGTATTGTTCGACTGGATTCATGTGGGTGACTTTTATGTGCCGTGGGCCATGCAGGTGGACACGTTATCGGTCACCATGATGCTAGTGGTAACAGGTGTCGGCTCCCTCATTCATATTTACGCTATAGGCTACATGCATGGCGATCCCAACTTTTCCCGCTTCTTCACCTACATGAACTTGTTCTTATTCTTCATGCTTATCCTGGTGACGGGCAACAACTACCTGATGCTGTTTGTTGGTTGGGAAGGCGTCGGTTTGTGTTCATTTTTGCTAATTGGTTTTTGGTTTGACCGGGTGAATGACAAGGGCGAACCGATGAACGCCAACGCGGCGCGCAAAGCATTTGTGGCCAACCGTGTGGGTGACTTTGCCATGATTTTGGCTATGGCGCTCACCTTCTGGACCTTCAAATCGCTGGAGTTCCAGCCGGTTTTCGACGGCGCGGTGGAGATGTTTGAAAGCGGCCACATGGTGCATTTTGGCCTATTTGAAGCGTCGCTGGGCGGCGTTTTAACGGCGATTACTGCCCTGTTTTTGATGGGTGCTGCCGGTAAATCGGCGCAGATTCCACTGTACGTCTGGCTGCCGGACGCGATGGCCGGTCCCACGCCCGTTTCTGCGCTCATCCACGCGGCCACGATGGTGACCTCTGGTATTTATTTGATTGCGCGCAGCAACGTGTTGTTTGAACTGGTGCGGGAGAGTGGTGCGCTCATCCCCGGCATTGGTATTTCTTCGCCCGATCTGGTGGCTTACACCGGGGCAGCGACAGCGCTTGTGGCCGGACTGATTGCCTTCACCCAAAATGATATCAAGAAGGTGTTGGCTTACTCCACAGTGAGCCAGTTGGGCTTTATGGTTGCGGCCGTGGGTATGGGTGCCTATGTAGCTGGAATGTTCCACCTGATCACCCACGCCTTTTTTAAGGCGCTGCTGTTCCTGGGTTCTGGCTCCGTTATTCACGGTATGGAGCATGGTCACCACCACGTTTCGCACGGCCATCATGACGAACATGACCATTTTGACCCGCAAGATATGCGCACGATGGGCGGGCTGCGCCACAAGATGCCAACGACGTTTGCCGTGTACATGATTGGCGCACTGGCGCTGGCAGGCATTTTCCCGCTAGCCGGCTTCTGGTCCAAAGATGAAATATTGGCCCACGCCAGCACCAATGATGGCACCGTTTTCACAATTGTTTACGGAATGTTGACGGTGGCAGCCTTCTGCACTGCTTTCTACATGGGGCGGCAGCTCAAGATGACGTTTTTTGGCAAACCGCGCCACGAAGCGGCCGAACATGCTGAAGAGAGTTCACCGTTGATGACACGGCCGTTAATGGTTTTGGCTGGGTTGGCCGTGCTGGGTGGCTTCCTAAATTTACCCTTCTTCAGCGAATCGGCGTACAAGGCGGCATCTGAAGCGCATGAGTATGGCATCTTCCTGGCGTTGGAGCATTGGCTGGAGCATTCCATTGAATCGTTCCATCTGTCTGAAGAAGGCATTGTGCATCTGCCGCACACGCCCACCTGGGTTCAGCCTGAGGTCGCGATTATTTCTACCGTGCTGGCCGTTGCTGCGCTGCTGATCGCTATCTATCTGGTGTACCGTAACCGCTGGCAGACGGCCGACGAGCGTGACCCGCTGCAAAGTACCCCCATCTGGTGGATGGCTGTGCTGCCATTTGATACCTTGTATATGAAGGGCGTCATCCCTGTGTTTAATCGCCTGGCCGACTTTTTAGGCTACACCATCGACTGGGATTTGTGGCACAACTTCTTCCACGAGCGCATTGTTCGCGATACGTTTGTCGGCTTTTCTAACTTCGCCTCTGACGTGCTGGATTTGAAGGGGATTGATGGCTTGGTGAACGGGGCCGGACAGGCGGCTCGCTGGCTGGCTGG
>PABI01000072.1 GCA_002699125.1 Anaerolineaceae bacterium | reverse complement strand
GGTCACGGCAAGAGCCGCCTATCATAGACTTATGGAACGTGTTGACAAAAACGAAGCAGAAAATCCAACCCAGATTGCGGTTCTGGGCACCCTGGCAGAATTTCACCGCGACCCGCTGCCCTACGATCTGACAGCCCTGGTCGATCTGGTGGCAGAGATCAACCCCGATTTACTCTGCCTGGACATCAGCCTGGAACAATGGCAGCAGCAGGATTTCAGCAGCTTACCTGCCGAGTACAGTGAGGCGCTTTTGCCTCTGGCTGAACAGACGGACATTGTGGTGGTGCCTATTGGTGGTGCCCAAACGATGCCGCAGGCAACGGCCGTTGCCTGGCGTGGCGTACTCATTAGCGGTGTACGCAAGCTGCTGGCCTGGATGCAGTCCAGCGCTCCTGGCCCCGATGCCATCAACCAGGGCTGGCGGCACGAGCTGGGCAATGTGCTGTACGGTCTGGCCAGAACACTGGCTGGGAGTGCGGTGAACCACGCTTACCATGCCCACATTGAGCAGCTGGCACAGGCAGCCCGGCGCGTGGCGGAAAACAATCCCGGCAGCCGCATTCTGGTGGTCACCAACATTCAATATTGTCACCACATCCGCCCGCAGTTGCGGGAACGGCCGCAAATCCAGATGAAAACATATTCAGAACTTTAACTAATACAACTGAGGAGGGTGCAAAATGAACGCTTCTTTAA
The DNA here is from genome assembly GCA_002699125.1 of Anaerolineaceae bacterium. GTDB lineage: Bacteria > Chloroflexota > Anaerolineae > Promineifilales > Promineifilaceae > Leptofilum. The sequence continues at coordinate 37,886 of PABI01000072.1, read as the reverse complement.
ATCAAGAAATCATCGAGATCTATCGTAAAAGGGCCCAAAACTACGATATCACAGCCAATCTTTACTATTTATTGGGCTATCGAGAGTGGGCCTATCGCCAAACAGCGGTTGATGCCTTACACCTTCAACCAGGAGATACCGTTATCGAAATTGCCTGCGGTACTGGCCTAAACTTCTCCCTTTATCAAGAAGCCATTGGCCCACAAGGAAAAATCATTGGTTTGGATTTGACCGATGCTATGCTGACTCAAGCCCGGCAACGCATCCAAGGCAACGGTTGGGAAAATGTAGAATTAGTCCATACCGATGCACGCAACTATGCGTTCCCAACTGGTGTGAATGCTATTATCTCAACCTATGCGCTATCACTTATTCCCGAAAGTGATCAAATTCTTGAAAAGGGTGTTAACGCCCTGACTTCCGGCGGACGGCTTGCTTTGCTAGAGTTACAAGTACCCGAAAAATGGCCGGATTGGTTGGTGAACACAGGCATATGGTTGATAAAGCCATTTGCTGTAACAGATGAATGGCTGGCCCGTCGCCCTTGGGAATCTATCCAAAAAACCATGCGGGAGCAGCTTGTAGATGTATCTATGACCGAAATGTATCAGGGATTGACCTACGTTATTGCCGGTAGCAAGTCCTGAATATTGAGGCAGAGGCAATTAGGAGACAAACATGACTTCCTCGACACAACATGAAGAACATCAGTCCAAGACGGCAGATCTAGCTAAAAAAGATACAGAGGCTTTAACGGCCGACAGTCAACATCACGATGAGCATGACGCTCACCGGCAACACCATGATCAGAACAACCACGAGCACGGGAAGCACCAAGGACACGGCGGGCACGGCAGCCACGCCGGGCACGAAATCATGTTTCGCGACCGCTTTTGGGTCTCGCTGGTGCTGAGTATTCCCGTTCTCTTTTTTAGTTCAGCCATTCAGGGTTGGTTGAACTACACCGCACCCGTTTTCCCTGGCAGTGCCTGGATTACCCCGGTGCTGGCCGTCGTCATCTTTTTCTACGGTGGCCTGCCCTTTTTACAAATGGCCACCTGGGAACTACGTGACCGGCAGCCGGGCATGATGACCCTCATTTCCCTGGCTATTTCCGTGGCCTTTCTCTACAGTTTGGCAACGCTTTTCGCCAACCTGGGTGAGAGCTTCTTCTGGGAGTTAGTAACGCTGATTGATGTGATGCTCTTGGGGCACTGGATGGAGATGCGCAGCGTGCGCCAGGCATCCGGAGCATTGGATGAGCTGGCTAAACTCATGCCCGACGAAGCAGAACGAATCGGCAATGATGGCAATACCCAAAAAGTAGCCGTCTCTGACCTGCAAACAGGCGACAAAGTGTTAGTGCGCCCCGGTGCAACCATTCCCGCCGATGGTGAGGTGTACGACGGCAGTTCGGATGTCAATGAAGCGATGATTACTGGTGAGTCCAAGCTGGTGAAGAAGGAGCCGGACAGTCAGGCTATTGGCGGTACGGTGAACGAGGGCAGCGGCAGTTTACGCATTACAGTCACGGCCACCGGTGACGATACAGCGCTTTCTGGCATCATGCGGCTGGTGAAAGAGGCCCAGGAAAGCAAATCGAAGACGCAGCTATTGGCGGATCGGGCAGCAGCGTTTCTCTTTTACGCGGCTTTGGGTTCAGCGATGATAACGGCCGTTCTCTGGATTATCGCCACGGGATTCGACGTCGAAGTGTTGAAGCGGGTGGTGACCGTGTTGGTCATTGCCTGTCCCCATGCGCTGGGGCTGGCCGTACCGCTGGTCGTAGCCCTCACCACGGCCATTTCCGCCCGCAACGGCATTTTGGTGCGGGACCGGCTGGCGCTGGAAGCGGCTTGCGAACTGGATACCATCATTTTTGACAAAACCGGCACGCTGACCAAAGGGGAGCAGGGTGTGGTAAATATCATTACTCAGGACGGCGTTTCTGACGAGGAAGCGCTGGCGTTAGCCGCCGGGTTGGAAAGCGACTCTGAACATGCCGTGGCCCGAGCCATCGTGGCTGCTGCTGAGGAGCGCGAGATTAAACCCAAATCTGTCACTGAGTTTGAAGCCTTAAAGGGTCGCGGGGTGCAGGCAGTGGCAGATGGAACGGCCGTTTACGCCGGAGGCCCTCGTTTATTGGAGCATTTAGAAATGCAGCTGCCAAACGCCATTGCCAACTTCAGCCAGGCAGCGGGGGAAAAAGGGCAGGCGGTCATCTACCTCATTCGTGATGAGGCAGTTATCGTTGCTTTTGCCCTGGCCGACGTCATCCGCGAGGAAAGCCGACAGGCAATTGAAAAGCTGCATGAGATGGGGATTGAGGTGGCCATGCTCACCGGTGACAGCGAAGATGTGGCCAAAGCCGTAGCCGCAGAGTTGAACATCGACCGTTACTTTGCCGAAGTGCTGCCGGAAGACAAAGACAAAAAGGTGCGCGAGCTGCAAAAGCAGGGCAAAAAAGTGGCGATGGTCGGTGATGGTGTCAATGATGCCCCGGCACTGACCCGGGCCGATATCGGCATCGCGATTGGCAGCGGCACGGATGTGGCGGTGGAATCCGCTGGCCTGATTCTGGTGCGCTCCAATCCGCTGGATGTGGTAAAGATCATTACCTTGAGCAAAGCTAGCCAGCGTAAAATGGTGCAGAATATTTGGTGGGCGGCTGGATACAATATCATTGCCATTCCGCTGGCAGCGGGCGTCCTGGCTCCGTGGGGCATTGATTTGCCTCCGGCTGTAGGCGCGCTGGTGATGTCGCTCAGCACCATCATTGTGGCGATTAACGCCCAAACGCTTCGCCGAATATCTTTTACCTAAATTAAACACCCGCCAAATAGCCTATGTGGCTTAAGCCATATCGTGCTGTTTGGCGGGTGTTTATCAACCATGATTAAAGTGTCGCTGCGGCGACACTTTTTTTGTGAGTGAGAATCTAACCGTGCGCTACTTTCGGTTCACCCCCACGGGTGTGGGGAAAACTCCCTATGTGGCGGCGTATTGAATTGCCCTAGCGGTTCACCCCCACGGGTGTGGGGAAAACGGGTGGCCAGGGCCAATACGAATACCTATACGCGGTTCACCCCCACGGGTGTGGGGAAAACATCGGTATTTGTGCCGATGACAATGTCGGTATCGGTTCACCCCCACGGGTGTGGGGAAAACGTGCAAAACCAAAATGCTTGTGTTGAGTTATTCGGTTCACCCCCACGGGTGTGGGGAAAACGTCTTATTCTGTTCTCTGAATCGTCGCTGTTCGGTTCACCCCCACGGGTGTGGGGAAAACGAATCCCGGTCAAAAAACCACCATTACCCACGTACGGTTCACCCCCACGGGTGTGGGGAAAACTTACCACCATCGCCGGTTACGTCTTCGGTAATCGGTTCACCCCCACGGGTGTGGGGAAAACTATCGCTGCCGCCACTAGCAGCGCCATCACCAGGGTTCACCCCCACGGGTGTGGGGAAAACGTTGGGAATGGTGCCCTGATATGTACCCAACACGGTTCACCCCCACGGGTGTGGGGAAAACGCGGGAGTGGCGTAAATGAATAAAAAAGATGCGCGGTTCACCCCCACGGGTGTGGGGAAAACGTTGGTTACGGCCGTTGCGCCGCCGCACTCAACGGTTCACCCCCACGGGTGTGGGGAAAACGTAATTATAAAGCCACGCCCATGTGACCCGTGCGGTTCACCCCCACGGGTGTGGGGAAAACGTCTAAAGATTTCGACATTACGGCCCGTGATTCGGTTCACCCCCACGGGTGTGGGGAAAACGGGGTGTACGTGCCAGCTATCTCTGCCTGGTCCGGTTCACCCCCACGGGTGTGGGGAAAACAATTGCGGCCGGTAGCTGAATGGTGTTTTATACGGTTCACCCCCACGGGTGTGGGGAAAACGTTGGTCTATTGAGAAAGCTTTAACAAAGCCACGGTTCACCCCCACGGGTGTGGGGAAAACGGCCTGTGGAAGGGAGACAAGGTAGTCGCCGCCGGTTCACCCCCACGGGTGTGGGGAAAACTGACGGCAGACAATGAAGGAACAATAAAATAGCGGTTCACCCCCACGGGTGTGGGGAAAACGCCGGTATTGTTACCTGTTTGGCAAAAATCACCGGTTCACCCCCACGGGTGTGGGGAAAACTAGACAGTTTAATGAGTTTGCCCAAAACGTTGACGGTTCACCCCCACGGGTGTGGGGAAAACCTTCATAATTTGCCGTTGATCTTCTTTCCATTCGGTTCACCCCCACGGGTGTGGGGAAAACGAAGTGCCATTGACGCAGACAAATGTAGACAACGGTTCACCCCCACGGGTGTGGGGAAAACAACAATGCGCTATCAAAAACAAAAAGCCATACCGGTTCACCCCCACGGGTGTGGGGAAAACATAGTGATGCTCATGGTTATGTTACCTCAATGCGGTTCACCCCCACGGGTGTGGGGAAAACGCTGGTGATAGCTGACCTTAAAAACGGTCTGGACGGTTCACCCCCACGGGTGTGGGGAAAACTTGGAAGAGGTGTTGCGCGGGCGTGGGCAGGACGGTTCACCCCCACGGGTGTGGGGAAAACGTTGCAGTGCTAGAAACGATTTTCCCCCGCACCGGTTCACCCCCACGGGTGTGGGGAAAACTTATGCAGTCAATAAATTCATCGTGGGGCACACGGTTCACCCCCACGGGTGTGGGGAAAACGACGGATGCCGGGATCGCCGCCTAAATAAACAACGGTTCACCCCCACGGGTGTGGGGAAAACGACAGTAAGAAGCCTGTAACGCCAGCGGCCCCGGTTCACCCCCACGGGTGTGGGGAAAACGTATATCACCATAGGCGTCAACTAACGGTGTTCGGTTCACCCCCACGGGTGTGGGGAAAACGTGTTGTTGAGTTTTACGCCGCGCTTCTTTGGCGGTTCACCCCCACGGGTGTGGGGAAAACGCCCAGCTCGGGCAGCCAGACAGCACCGGCACCGGTTCACCCCCACGGGTGTGGGGAAAACGTCAATTGTGCGCCGCCGCTCCGCTCTGATTTCGGTTCACCCCCACGGGTGTGGGGAAAACGCTTGAGGGCAGACTTTAGATTGCCGGTCAGTTCCGGTTCACCCCCACGGGTGTGGGGAAAACCAGATTGGCGAGGGTTTGGAGTGGTCTAACTACGGTTCACCCCCACGGGTGTGGGGAAAACATTCACTTACGGTAATCTGTGTCATTGGTTCCCGGTTCACCCCCACGGGTGTGGGGAAAACCCTTCGATAGGCAAAGGTATCATATTTGGTTATGAGGAATCTGGCAAGCGGCAGATATGGCGGTTTAGGCCAAGTTCTTCAGCCGCTTCTTGATGACACTTCCACGGGCTTTTGCGTCCAGGTCGTGGGGAATTTGGATGAGCTGCAACCCCTCCAGTTCCACAATCTGGCGGCTGGTATCACCCATCATGCGCATTTGGAAGCGCTGCTCGTTGTTGGTGGACCAGGCTTGCAAAACGCCTCCGGCGGCGGCACTTTTGCTGCATTTTTCCCACAGCTTCTCGCGCACCATCGCCGATACGTGGCCGATAAAGACGCCGGTCCGCGGTTCGATGAGCCAGCGGCTGAGCTCGCCGCGCAGGGAGGTGGGCACTTTTTCAAGTATCATGATGACCATCTTGGCCTCCTTTTTTACCTTCGATGCGGTGCCAGTATTCGGTGGGTAAAGCGGGATCGGCGTCTACATCGCCATCGACTTCAATGGTGGGGGTATCGGCCGTTTCTTGTAAATCGAGAAGGTCGTCGATGTCGGGCAGGATACGCTGCAGCAGTTTGGTTTCTTTGAACTTTTCGCGGCAGGCAGCGCGCACACGGCTTTCGACTTTTTCTTCGGATTCGGCGACGGCGGCGAAGGCGATGGGGATGGTGATGTCGGCTTTGTAGAGATCGGCGACGTCGTAGACGAAGGAAAGCTGCTTGCCGGTGTGGATAAAGCCGAGGCCGGGCGAGTAGCCGCCGGAGACGATGGCAGCGTGGCACAGGCCGTTGAGCAGGGCGTTGGCAGCAGAGAGGGCGCGGTTGATGGGATCGGTGCTGCCCCAACTGCCGCGATTGTATTTACGGCCGTGCCAGGGAACCCCATAGTCGCGGCTGGCCTGGGCGTAGGCTTCGCGAACGCGAACGCCTTCTTTGCCTCGTATTTGATTCAGGTTGAGCGTGGTGGGCAGTTCGTAGTTGAAGCGGTGCCGGTACATGTTGATGACAACTTGCTGCCGCATTTGCGGCTGGCTGACGAGTTCGGCCTGGCGCAGCAGGCGGCGTCCTTTGCGCGTTTCGCCCGTCCCCTGGGCATAAAAGCGGGTGGCATCTTCGCCGGTCCAGAGGACGGTGCAGCCGCTGCGGGCCAGGGTGTTGATAGCGGCATGGGTGATGGAGGTGCCCGGTCCCAGCATGAGGACGGAGAGGTTGGCGATGGGGATGAGGGTACGGCCGTCTTGCTGCACATACTCAATGGCCTGCTGCTTTTTGTCCAGGATGGCGTGCTCGACGTAGAGGTAGCTGAGTGAGTCTCGTAGTTTGGGTAGTTCGTGTAAATCTTGCATGGTGATCTCCAGTGACCGGTTTTCGGTGGTCGGTAATCAGTGATCCATATTCTGTAAACAGTAAACAGTGAACGTGATATTTGGTTGTTAAGGTGCGGTTTTCCAATTCCCCGGAAACTGGGGAGTTTCCGGGGAAATATGTCAGCCGGGCGCGAGCGAGAGCAGGCCGCAGCCGAACGCTTTGGCGGGGCCGATGCCGGTTTGCACGGCCGTTGTGAATTTGTTGGCGTCGGTGATTTGAAGACGGCCGTCGAACTGGACGGTGTAGAGAGTTAGCGGCGGCTGTCCCTTTTTGCGCCAGCTTTTGTGTTCGGCTTGCGCAGACGTGGCGATTTGCAACGGTTGAAAGCCATGCTGTTCCCCTTTGCCTTGCAACCAGGTCAACTGCCGTTCTTCCCGAACCAGCGGCACGCGGTTGCTGTTTTTCTTGCCTTCCCGTTTCTTTTTGACAGTAGGGTTGGCCACCAGGCGAAAGCGGAGGGTTTGCCCGGCCTGTAAGGGTAGGCTGAATTGTTTGACGGCGGGATTCTCCAGGTTGCTAAACGGGTCGGCAGGCAGCAGATAATCTTTTTCGGCCAGCGTGGACCAGTCTGGTTTGGCTGTGGATTGGACCAGTAACAGGATGGCTCCGGTACGGCCGTCTACCTCGATGCGGTGCAAGACACCAGCTTGATCTCGTTTGGGGTCGAAGGCTTGCATGATGGTTTTGTGCAGGTTGTAGGGATCGGCCGTTTCGCGCTGCACCTGGCGGGAGCGGGGGTTGAGTAGAAGTCGGGAGAGGTACATGGTTAATTCTCCTCCTTGCTTAAAGTGCCAGGCACTTCCGAAGTGCCTGGCACTTGATGGAAGGGTGGTTTTTCGATGAAAGTAGTAGATGCGCGGCGCGGCGCAAATTGGCGATTGCCCTTTTCAAAGCTGATGGGGTGATCGTGAAAGACCTGCGAACCGGCATCATCCTCCAACACGACGCGCACCTGGATTAAGCTATCATACTGTTTCTGGTTACGTCCCAGCCACGGGTAAGCGGCAAGCACATTCAGTAGGCCGCTTTCTTCCTTCAGACCATCGGCCAAGTAGGGTGGCAGCGAAGGTGGACACGCTTTACGACCCAGAAAGAGCATCCAGTGCGGATTGCTGAGGGCGGCATGAAGCTGTTTTAACAGAGGCAGGTCATCACTTTCCAGCCCGACGAGGAAGGCGGCGTCGCTGAGGTAGTAACGGGTGGAGGTGATGAGATTCTTGCGTTCAACAGAGCCGCTGGCTTTGAGGTAGCCCCCTTTGCCGGCGGTGTGCCAATCGCGCAAGATTTGCCCTTCTTTGTCCACACGCACGCCCATGCGTAACGTGGCCAGATCATCGACCGGCTCGGTTCGTGGCCGTCCCAGCGCAGCACACAACAGACCAACGACGCCGCTTTTAGAGGGTTCACGTCCGGTGGCACGGACGCCAAAGCGACTTTGTGTGTCCCACGATTGCAGGGGAGCAACACATTGCAAAAGTAATGTTGGCATAAGCTTACTCCTGTGGCAAAGCTTTGTTCACCGCGTTAATCCAACCGGAAAGGGTGGGCTGCTGATAGGCTTGCAGTTGTTCCAGCGCATCGCCGTACTTGACGGTATGGACGGCAACAGTCTTAAAGCTGGCATCGTCACGGGCACGGGTCAGTTCGCCCCAAAACTGGTCCAGGGCTTGAACGGAAGGCTCGATGAGGCCGCTGTTTCGTTTGGGGGTGACGGGTTTTTCGAAGGCGTTGGCCAGGTTCCAGGAACGGCCGTCTTCGCGCACAACGGCCATTGCCAAACTGGTGGGGTTTTGGGCGGCGAAGCTGTTTTGCTTGCCGGTGGGGATGGCGTCAATGGCGGCGCGGAGGAAGCCTTCAACGGTACGTTGGGCAAGGGAATTTGCTGCTTGATTTTTCTCCTGGATTGATGCTTTTTCCTCAGCATTTTTGGCATCATTTTCATCTCGCCAACCTAAGTTAGTCTTGAGTTGATTCCAGTCTATGCGGGCGTAGCGGTAGAAGCAGGCGGAATTGAAGCTGGTAAAGCCCATCATGCCGGCTCCGGCCCCTTCATCCTGTTCACTGTTTTGCAAATCGTCAACGGCCGTGTAGAAGTCCATTTCCATATTGATGCGGTGGGTGGAAATGGCGTGGGCAACCTGACAGGCGGCGTCAATGTTGAGTTCTGGCTTCTCGGCCAGCATACGACCAAACAATGCAATGTCCGGAGCGCTGGTGCGCTCTTTTGTCTCTTTTTGCAGGTTTTTAACCAGGTCAGCTACACTGCTTTTAGGAGCTGTGGCTACGGCTTCATCCCAATTCTCCAGCAATCCGTCTACCGTTGCGTCAATTTCTTCCTGGCTAAAATAGAGAAGTACACTGCTTTTTTCAGGATTGCTTTTGTCCGGTTTGGCAGCGTAGGCATTGACAAAGGCAGCAGCTACATTAGCTGCGTCTTCCTCGCTTTTCCCGGCAGCTATCAACTTTTCCTTGAGTGGGCGGGACATCCATTTACTGCGCTCGCCATTCTGCGCCTGGGTTGTTTGGCCAAAAACCGGCTCATAGCGCATGGCACGTTTGAAGGATTGGGAGGAGATGCGGGCACGGCGATGACCGCCAAATTCACAGTCTTTGGGATTGTTGGTGTCATCGCGGTTAAGGTTGGAAGGGGCAAAGTTTTGGATCAGATGTAATTCGATAAACATGGGTAAATCTCCTTTAATTGATTTGTTTGATTAGTTGGTTTCGGCAACTGCTGTTTCTTCTTCAGGCTTGGCCTGACCTTTACGCCAGAATTGGGCGGCCCATCGTTTTTGCACTTGGGGTGCCCTGTCGGGATCATCCCATTTGAGAATGTCCCACATGAGTTGATGCCAGTTCACAGCGACTTCGTCTTTGGAACGGAGAAAGCTGATAGCCTGCCGCAAATAGAAGGGTAAGTCTTCAGGATGAGCAGTTAAGAGGGCAGTGAAGCGGCGTTCAACGGCCGTGTTGTAATCCGGGTTGGGGTCCAACGTGCGGGCAAAATGAGTGCCCAAATTGCCGTCTGTTGCACTTTTGGGGTGCAAAGCATACATTGCAGCGATCAGATAATAAACTTGCTCCGTCCAACTGCCGGGATAGGCATAGTCGGGCAAGCGTCGGATGACGTATCGATGCATGTCGGGCACGGTTCCCGGTGGCTGCCCCAACCCGCGTCGCAAGGCAGCCAGGGCGGCCCGGTCGTCGGCCAGGGTTTCCAAGTAAGTAACAAAACTGTGTTTATTGCTCATAAAACTTTCTCCTTTTGGGTTTCGGGTTTGGGAAACAATTCACTGAGACGATAGTTGAGATAACTTTGACCGCGCACCACAGCCTTGAATGACCGCGGGCCACTGCCGGTGTATTCAGCAGCCTGGTCGAAGGCATTTTGAGCAGATTGACGCAACTGCGCCCACCAGTTGGCGCGGGCTGTTTCTGTATCCTGAGGCAGTTCTACAATTAGGCTTTGAAAAGGCACATCCAGGCTGGCCCAGTAATGACGCTCGGCTCCGGTGTAATCTACCCAATCGTTGATAGCGCTTTTGGCATTCCGGTTAATCTCACCCCACTTTTTGTTATCGGCATCAGGAATCTGCCAGTGCATCCCCATAACTTGTATCGCATGATAGAGCGCTTTTGATAATAAATCTGTACGTTCCAAAGCGTCGCGTAATTGCATCACTAAATCAGGGGTCTGGAAATATGCGAGCGGTAACGGAATATATTCATCCCGATAGAAGTACACGGTGGCCTGTCCAGGTTTAGTTGACATTCCCAAAGCCATACACTGATAAACGTTTGTATCATCCAAACCAGTTTCAGGTTCATCCAATAATTCTTTCAACCAGTGAAAGGTTGCGGGCGGAAAATTCGTTGCTGAATCATCGCCAGCGCGATGTAATTCAAAAAGAGCAGCGCTGTCTCGCCAAAGGACACGGTTCTCATTAAAGTGCAAGAGGCGAAAACCTTCCTTTTTGTTCTTGATGTGATGCTGCATAGAATCCAATGTTGATGAATCGAGCCGCTTTGCAGGCTCCCAACGCAATTGAACTACAGTGGTTTCACCTTGATTATCCACTTCTGGACGTAACAAAATCCGTCTGTTTTGCCAGGTTAAATAATCGAGATATCCTAACAATGGTCTGCGCTCTGGACTTGTAGGATCGTTTTGTTCCCAAACCGGAGCATCATCATCAAAGTGGGACACAACTTGATCATACGGGTATTGGATCAGATTCAACATCAACGTTTCAAAAAGAGATTTGCCTTGAATCAAAAAGCTGATGCCACGAGCATTCACCCCATCAACAAACATTGCTTGCTTTTTTGCCTCTCTTTGCGATTTGCGAGGGAAAAACGCACCACTTGTACCACACAAACTAAATCCTTGAGCAGCTATGAGTGCAGCAGCAGCCTCTACTGGTTTTAGTGAATTTTTTATGCTTGTCTCGGCATGGTTAAACAGTGGATAAGCGGCATTTAGATGATGAACAAGGCGGTTGACTGAAACCCAATTTGATTCCAAATACAGTGTCGCCGATTGATAAAACGGCCGTTCCGCATCAAACAAATCAAAGCGATGCTGCCACTCATCCAGGTAAGCATTGATCGCGTCCATGTCCCACTGCTCAGCCTGCCACAGGTCGGCCCATTCTTCGTAATCGGCTGGACCAAAGACGCGGTGCAGAATCGCTAACAAAAAGCGATGCAGGGCGGCGGTGACAGGCGGCGATTCGCCTTCAAGAGCACGCAGTTGGTGCGCCTGGGCAAATAGCTGCCGCAGATTGAGTTCGACGAAACGGCCGTCTGCATCTACGCAGGGCAGCCATGGTTTGTCAACCAGGTTAAATGAGAATTCTTGGGTCATACAGCCTCCTTTTTGATAATTTCCAAACCAAACGTTTGGGTTAACTTGAGATAATATTTGGAATCGGGTAAATCACAGACGTTGTTAGTGAATAGTAACGGCCTTGCGTGGCGCAGAGAGGCGTTGTCCTGCCAGTTGGGGGGCAGCGGCTGCTCTGCTAAAGCGTTAATAACACCGCGATGTTGAATGGTGAGCATGTTTTGCAGCAGCGTCTTGACCAGATGAAAAGGTATGGCTTCCAAATCGAAGGGGATTAGGTTTTTGTCGTCATGAACGGCCGTCACCTCTCCGTTCTGATACAGGCAGATGATCGAAACACCGGGATCCATGTCGCGCGTTTGCGCCCGGAAGGTTTGATGCACTTCGGGATTGTCTTCTTCAAGGCCCAAAATAGATTGGCGCATGAGGCGTGCGTTTTTTGGTTCCAAGATAAGCTGACCCTTCGCCTTGCTTTCAGCTTTTCGCCAGTTATCTTCCATCTTGCGCTGCGTTTCGTTCAGGGCTTGCTGCCACTGCGTTGAAGGAATCGCCAGCTTGTTTTCTGACCCGTAGATGGCTTCGATCAAGTCAGTTGTTTCACCGGGAAGGGTGATTTGCTGGCGGTCGTGCAGTGCCAGATAGGAACACAGCAATATGTAAGGTTCATAAACGTAGGTATCGGCTTCAAAATCAGGCAGTTCCCCTTCATTGGCTACCGGTTCCGTAATAATCAGGCGGCGCTTGTGACCGTAGCGTTCGGCGGCGTCTCGTTTGTGGCGGTGCAGGCGTCCGGCACGCTGCAAGACCAGGTCTATGGGGGCCAGGTCGGTGATCATCAGGTCAAAATCCAGGTCCAGGCTCTGCTCGATAACCTGGGTAGCAACGACGATGGCGCGGTGGGGGCGATGGGGGGAACGGCCGTTTCCATCCGGTTTACCAAATTTTGCCAGCACCTTCTTTTCAATCTTTTGCCGCCAGATGGGTGGGAAACGGGCATGGAAAAGAATCAAATCATCTGCGGGAAGACCCAAATCGACGTCTTGCAGGGCGCGGTAAATGTCTTGAGCGCGGCGGACGGTGTTGCAGATGACGGCCGTGCAGCCGCCGTCCACCAGTTCCTCTTTGAGAAAAGCAGCGATGGCCTGCGGTTCACGCCCCACAGACCAGTCCAACTGCACCGTATAATCCTTTGGCGCATCCAATGTGATCTGCTGCGGTTCCTGCCTTGAAGCGGCAATCGTAAGCGTCGGATAGGCCGGTTTTGATTCTTCCAATGCCTGCCCGGAATACGCCTTGACCAGTGCGCGGCGGGTAGCGGCGGGCAGGGTGGCTGAAAGGATGATCACGGACGTGCCGATGGCGTTGAGCCATTCCAGTAAACGATGAAAGAGAGTATTCATGTAGGTGTCGTAAGCGTGGACTTCGTCAAAAATGACGACTTTATGGCTGAGGGCAAAGAGGCGCACAAAGAAGTGACGTGTCTGCAAAATGCTGAGCAGTGTTTGATCGACCGTGCCCACGCCAAATGGAGCCAGCAGGGTGCGTTTACGCGGCTTGAACCAGGTCATGGCGGCAATGCCTTCACTTTTATCATCGCCGACGCTTTGTAGTTCTATTTCTTGCAGCGTATCTGACCAGGCAGCCTGTCCATGCACGAGGTGGGCATTCACCGGTTCATGGGGATAACGATGACTCAAAAATTCAAGGAAACGGCCAAACATTTGGTTGCTGGTGGCCTGGGTGGGCATGGCGACGTAGAGGCCGCGGCCGTGATGCTTTTGCAGCCAGGTGTCGGCCAGGTAAACGGCCGTTTCCGTTTTGCCAATGCCGGTGGGTGCTTCCAAAATGAGCAGCGTTGGCTGTGGACAATCGCGGGCAGCGTCAATTACCTGCTGCTGCACGGGGCGCGGTTCTTCAAAGTTGAGGTAGGCAAAGGTTTGGGAAAAGGTCTGCGGTTCCCCGGTTGGCTGCCAACCCTTCCAGCCCAAATCCGTTAACGACTCCTGTGCTTTCAGATAGGCGCGTTCGGCGTACTGGCGAGTAGACATTGGTTCGCCGACAAAGCCAAAACATTCCTTGTTGCGCGACCCCAGCCAGTCAGCAACGGAAACGAGACCGGAGAAGATAGTCAAGAAGGTATTGAGGTCGGTTTTGTCTGGGGGTGGAGAAACGGCCGTTGGCGGGTTGAACACAGCCACTAATTCCCAAACCAGGTCTCGGCGTATTTTGTCCCACTGCTTATACTTGCTATCATCAATGCCATCCTCAGCGCCAGGGGGCGGCCACGCGCCATGATGTCCGCCCAACGCCACGGCAATTTGGCGGGCAAACCTTTTATCCAGGTTCAACATCTCAGGCAGCAATGTGATTAACGACCAGGTAGACACAGTCGCATGAGGCGTTTTAGTGTCCATTGTTTTGTGTGAGTAGGCCACATCCTGCAACATGAGTCCGGCATCGTTTAGCTCTTTCTTGAGCCAATCTGGAGAATACTTTCGCTGGTAGGCAGGACCAGCCTTGCCTAAATCATGCAAACTGGCAAGGAAGTCCAGGAAACGACCTGTTGCTGCTTCATCTAAATTCAATATCTGCGCCAATCGCTGCCGAATGCTGGGGGTCAATACATCCTGCCAGAGAACACGAGTGACCTGTCCCACGTCTATCAAATGATAAAGCAACAGGTGGACATCTTCCCGGTTATCAGGATTGGTTTTGGCGTAGGGGATGTGGTAGGGCAATTTGGTTGCCATTATAGTTTTGTATTGGCGGCTAAGGCGAACGGCCGTTTTCTTGACTTCCTCTCGCATTTCCTCCGGCTTTAGCACCTCTACATCACTGCCCCAGCCGCGCACCCAGGGCAACATCTCGCGCCACTCAGCGATTTCGACTTGCCAGATGCAGCCACCATCAACAGTCTCCTGGATTGTTTGGGAAGGATGCCAAATGGTTTCTTTGACGCGAGGTGTAATGTATTTGTTAAATTTTAGCTTCACGGGTTCAGACGATTGGTCTGCGTGCCAAATGCCCCAAGCGTGCTGTAATAGCGCGTGGGAATCAAATTCTTCTGGTGTTTTGTAGGGCTGGGTTGTCTCTGTGGCCCGCAAAATACGCGACAGTTTGAAAGAGGCAATCCCTTGATGGTAATCGCTGTAGCCAATGAGATAGATACCGTCCCCCCAAACTGCCGGTTCCAATTGATAAGGGCTGACCAAATATTTGCGTACCTGACCATGCAGCTTCTGGTGCTCGATGTGAACCGAACGGCGGTGAATCCAACAAGAAACTAAAGTCCGCAAAATGGCTGCCTGTCGCTCATCCTGCTCTTGGGTCAAGATGTGTTCAGCCGCTTCTACCAGGTTGTGTGACATTGGCTTGTGCAAGGCATCAGCTACTTTTTTTAGTGCACTGGCAACGTCTTTCTGACTCGTTCTGTTTTGTTGTTGCAGGCGGCGTCCGCCCAGATACAGAGCCAGCATTTCGGCAGGTGTCAAGCGAATGTTAGCCACGAAGAACTCTTTGTTGATGCGATAGTAACCCCGCCTCTCAGGTACCGGCTCGACAGGGATGCCCATTTTTTGTTCCAATTCTTGCGTGCGGATTTTATAAATGTTTGTGCGATCTGTTTCCAGTTCTTCAGCCAGTTGAGCATCCGTCCAAGCGTGTTGAAGATATAGTTCTATCATCCGTTCGATCAAATAGTGTCGGTTACGGTCTTGTGACATGACTCTTTTTCCTTTCGATATTGTATTTTTGCCAGGAATTGGGTGGTTCATTTTGACTAGCGACAACATCTTACCATATGGCATGGCAAAATAACGCCACTTTTTGCCAAAATTGTTGCGTTAGTTGGCAATTTGTTACCTACGACGGCCGAACCAGCTGAGACGGCCGTTGTCATCTTCCACTAACATATCTCCTCTCTCTTCTAACTTTGGTAAGTCACGATTGACAGACTTGTTATCACGACCCAAAATTGTGGCAAACCATCCGGCACGGTTCTCCGGATTCTCAATGATCGCATCTCGTAAACTATCCAAATTTTGTTGATTTGCTTTTCTTGCCATGATTAACCTCCAGATTGGTTGATTTCTGGCAAGGTAAGCGAGAGTTGTTGCCTAGATGGCAACAATGGAGCAAAAGATTCAAAAACTGACACGAAAGTGGTGCCAAAGTGAGCAGCACTCTGGGTAATCCACCTCAAAACGGCCTACAGCCGTAAGCTTTGCGAAGCTTAGCGGTCATTTTCGAGACGGTCACTTGCTATTCAAAATCCCCAATCAACGACACCAAAAAAGGAGGTCTTGCTAACAATCGCATAAACCAACAAGTGTGGGCATAACACCCACGTCACACATTGTTTTCCAGCAGCCAGTCGGGTCATCCGGCTGGCTGTTTTTGTTTCTACCCCCATTCGTTCACCTCAAAGGAGAGATAGATGAACAACCAAATATCACCCAACCAACCAGACCCGGCCAAAGCCCTTGTGCTCAAACCCCACCAGCGAACACGCAAGCGGAAGAAGCGCACCACCGGCAGCCAGACCTGGCAGCCACATCAGAGCACCGCTGCCCTGGACAGCTGGGGCGTCGCCCTACGTACCCTGCGGGAGAAAGGTCACCAGTATGAATAGTTTTTCCTCATCTTCGGGAGCCACCGGGCACGGAGCCAAAACCCAACCAACTTTTTACCAACCAATAAAAAAGCGCAAGTCAGAGTTCGTCCCTCTGGCTTGCGCCCACACCTCACAGGGAGATGTTCACAATGTCAACAGTATACCCCCAAACGGCCGTACAGCAACCACAATTTTCTACTTTTCCAGTACCATCTCGGCGGGAGAAAAAGCTGCCCGGTCACCCTGGCCAACCAGCCGTTAAAGAGCTGCCGCCTGACGCGATGGCCTGGCTCAACCGCAAAGCGTACATCGTGGTGCAAAACGTCATGCGCCACATGTGGATGGACGCCAGCGAACGCCGCCTCTTCCGCGAAGACATGACCCAGGAAGCGCTCAGCCACCTGTATGACCTGTACTTCCTCCAGGGACAGCCAGAAGCGTACGCCTACACGGCCACCCGCACCAAACTCATCGGTTACGTCTTTGTCAACATTCGGGGCGGCGGCAACGGCCACCAGTGGGCACTGTCCAAGCAGTACCAGATTGCCGATAACCTCACCGAGCCGGAATACTACGAAGAAGATTCATACGGCCAGCTCACACCACGGCTGCCCATGACCATCTACGCCCGGCGTCCCATCGAAGATGCCTTGGTCCTACATGAAGGCGAAGCCGCCAGCGACGCCCGCTGGAGCCGCTTCGAGAAAGAGATTACCCGCATCCTGGCCGTGATGCGCGGTCGGCAGTGGCACCCCAACTCCCTGCGCCGGGCAGCTAAGGCCCTCTGCGAAAGCGTGAAAGGTACCTCTAACTACAACATCGCCCAGATGCTAGAGGTGGACTGGATCACTGCCACCCAGATCATCATCCATTACCGGCCGCACCTGGACGAATATCTGGCTCAATCCCCCCTCATCCAGGGCCTGATTCGTGCCGAAGGAGCCTTACGCCTGCAATGGTGGGAGGAGGTGACTGAAGCGGCGCTCAATAGTGGCCAGCGCTTCATTGTCATCCTGCCCCACGGCGCTTTCACTGTTAGCTACTACTACCACAAGGGCAAAGGGAAAGAGATCGGCCGGATTCAGATGGGCCGTCGGGTAAACGGCAAGGTGCAGAACCGGACGGTGGAGCTGGGCAAGGTGGGGCACATCACCCGGCAGCGGCTGTGGCAGCAGTCGCTCCTTCTCCAAGAGAAGCTGGCAGTGCTGGAGGCGAAGGCTAACGCTGCCAATCCAGCGAGCCCTACTGGGACATCTGAAACTTCATCTACCTATACCGTTACTTCCACACCCCTGGCGGCAGCGGCTGCCTAAATTAGAAACGGCCGTTTGGCACAACACCATGATGTCAGACGGCCGTCTTCTTGCTTCGCTAAGGAGATATACTCATGGACCAGAAACCATTTAATCTAACCTTTTTTCAAACAGCCGCCAAGACACCGCCGCGTCTCATCCGGGAGATGCCGCACGCTGAGCAGCCGCTGCAACGGCTCTATCGGGCCGGTGTCGACAGAATCTCTCCGGCCGAACTCATCGCCTCAATCCTCCAGACCAAAAACGGCTTGGAGCTGGCTCACCAGCTGCTGCACCTGGTAGAAGGCCAACTGCACCGGCTGCCGCAGCTAACACGCGCTCAGCTCATGCAGCTGCACGGTGTGGGCCAGGCCCAAGCTGCTCGCTTGTAGGCGGCGTTAGAACTCGGCCGTCGCGTCTTACAGGCAGATGCCGGTGAACAGCCTTCAATCCACTCTCCGGCCGATGCAGCCAATCTTTTGATGTACGAGATGATGAATCTCACCCAGGAACAGCTGCGCGTCATCCTGCTCAACACGCGCAACCGGGTTATTGGCATCCCTACGGTATATGTAGGCAGTCTCAACACCAGCGTGGTGCGCCTGGCCGAGGTGTTCAAGCCGGCTATCGTCAACAATGCGGCGGCCGTCATTGTTTGTCACAACCATCCGTCGGGAGATTGCTCGCCAAGTCCCGAAGACGTCAACGTGACGCGGAGCCTGGTGCAGACGGGTGAGATGCTTTCAATCCCCGTTTTAGATCACATCATCCTGGGACGCAATCGCTTCGTTTCGCTTAAGGAGCGACAGCTGGGGTTCTCGTAAACCAGACCTGCATTCCGGTAAATCATCAGTACCCCCCGCTGGTCGAGCGGCTTATGCACCGCTGTACGGCCAGCATGAGGCAACCAACAACACAATCCAGGCAAGTCCAAACAACTCAATAGAATAAATTCAAGGAGACAACCAATGAAACACATTGGCACATTTGCCATCTGGTACGACACGGCCGTACCCGGCTGGGTAGCGGTCAATGAAAAACAGCAGCAAGGCTTTGGCACCGGAGCGAAAGGGGAACGAGAGGCAACCCGGTATGCGCTACATGAAGCATTTCCCCAGGTGACGACAGCCGTAGATCATCTTTGCACGCAACACCCAGAGGCTACCAGCCGGGCCTGGGCAGCGGCAGAGCTGTTGGTGATGGGACACGTCCTTAACCCAGACCCGGTGGAGCCAGACGAAGTGGTGCGGGTCCGCTCGCAGCGGCGAGCAGCCTCAAACCACCCGTATCGCCTGCTGCGGCAGCCAGATGGTACCCTGGCCTGCGATTGCCCGGACTTCCAGCGCGGTGGGC
The DNA here is from genome assembly GCA_002699125.1 of Anaerolineaceae bacterium. Lineage (GTDB taxonomy): Bacteria > Chloroflexota > Anaerolineae > Promineifilales > Promineifilaceae > Leptofilum. The sequence goes on along the minus strand of PABI01000072.1, from coordinate 19,191 downwards.
TGGCACTGACGGGAGAGGCGTTCGTCAACCAGCTGCTGTGCAAACATCTGCTGGCTTACTGGCTGGCCTGCCATCTAGCCTGGCCGCTAACCAAAGAGACACCAGCACCACTCCATCCCAAACGGAGCCACGCCGGTCGCTTTCGCGGTCGGGCAGTCACGGCCGTGGGGCAGAACAACCTGCACCAGTTGGTATCCAGCCAGGCAGCTGCGCAGTATGGCAACGGCCAGCCGGTGCTGCCGGCGCACCTGACCCATTATCAGGCATACATCGCTTACACTCAGCAACGGCCGTTTAGTCAGGAGAAGCTGCTCAGCTGGAGCCTGGGTCGATAATGGACAGCCAGATACTCAACTAACAGCACGACGGAAATAAACCCAGAAAACACAAGGAGTTTCAACCATGAACCCAATCACAATTATTGCCTTCCATCCAACGGGGTATGAACTGCATATCCCGGTCGCGTTTGACGAACTGCCGGCTACGATGCGGCGACTGGCGGCGCGAGGCTACACACCGAGCCGGGAACCCGTCCTGACGGCCGAAGGATTGCCCATCTGTCCCCGGCACGGCGTGCCCATGCAGCAGCGAAACCGCAATGGCGATCTCTGGTTCTCCCACAAAATGGTCCATCCCGAGACCGGTGAAACAGTGTATTGCCGCGGCTACGCCAGTGCCAGCAGCCCTGGCTATGAGATTCTCTTGCCACCGGCCCAACAGGCCAATGACCGGAGTAAGGCAACGCCGAGTGAGCCAGCGGCGAATAGTAGCCCAAACCAGGTGGCAGCTAGCAAGCAGGTAGCAATGACGAAAAACGGCCGTTCTCCACAACTACATCCAGCAGCCGTTGCGGAAAACGATGCAAAGGTCCACACGGCGCTCTTTGGCCAACGGCCGTAGCAGCCGCCAGTTAGTTCCCTAGTTCTAAAAAGACAACCAAATAGCAGTTAACAAACATCCATGCGTTGGGCTCATCTCTTGAGTCCAACGCCGTTTTTGTTTCCGGAGCAGACTCGCTAAACAAGCAGATTGTTCCCTACAAAAAACGAAGCCGGACAGAGTAGCAGCTCTGTCCGGCTTCCCATTTTATGGTCAATGAGGAACCACAAAATGAATAATGAAAATTGTAACACGAAGACAAGTCTAACAGAAGTAACCCCGGCCGATTGGAGCCAGGCAGAACTGCTCCAGCGCGCCGGAGGGCTGGTGCGCGAAGCGCTGGCTGACAGCCCCACTTACGTCTGGCGGATGCACCGGGAAGATATGCTGCAAACGGCCGTTATCACCTTCCTGGAGCTGGCCGATAAGCCCGCAGGCTACGCCTATGCCGCTGCTCGCAATGCTTTGAAGAACTACCGCTGGATTCACATTCGCGGCCTGAACGGCGGCTGGAAATCTCTGGCCTGCATTGATAAAGGCTACTCGGTCTTCAACTTCGCCGATACCCAACCTGAGGATGCGGATGATGATCCGCAAACGGCCGTAGACCGGTTCAAAACCAGAGCCTGGGAGCGCGTGCCTCGGCCAGTAGAATGGACGGTCCTACGCCGCCTGGCAGCGCCGGGGCTGACCCAGGCAGAAACGCTGCGGGAGGTGCTCTACATCCTGGCCGGGATGTCCGGCAACTTCTACCCGGAGCAGCTCTACCGGGCAGCACTCATCATCACGCTGCTCGGTCGAGAGTACACCTGGGAACATGTCGAGGAGCGCACTGGACTTAACTTCGAGGAGGTGTATGAAATCTACTGGGGCTGGCGCAAGCGGCATCTCGGTCCTTACCTGAAGCTCTCACCGATACATCAGGAGATGGTGAAGCTACGGGGCCAGATGCGCATTACCTTCTTTGAGGAGCTGGACCAGACGTTTTTGAATACGGCCGTGCGCAAGATGGTTATCTTCCCACACGGCATTTACACGATCACCTACAAGCGGCGCGGGCGCAATGATGGCAAGAGAGCCGGGCAGGTGGAAGCGTCGCTGCAAAAGATGCGCCAGGTCAATGGCCAGAAGCTGCTGCGGGCGGCGCATCTGGGTCCGGTGGGCGAGATTACCAAAGAGCGGTTGTACGAAGCGAGCTTTGCCGTTGAGCGGAAGCTGGCAGCGATATCTGCCTGATGCTATTCTAAGTTTTCCATCCAATCCGAAGCCCAATCGGTCCCCTTGTGAGGCTGGTTGGGCTATCTTTTTTTCTGGGTGTAAGCAGGAACAGACGCGATTTGAATATCACAGTGAGGATAGATGGACAGGCTTCAACGAAGTCCAAATCGACTTTCTGTTGAGGTAAAAAAACTCCCAACCCGCCCACCCGGATTGAACGCCAAGGCGTTCAACCTGAAGGCTTTGGCCTTCAGGAACCGTGCCCACCCTGCCACCCGATTTTGCAACGTAGCGAGCGTCCTTAGCCATAAAGATTATGCACCCAGCAGGATTATGATCCCCATCCCAAAACAGGTCTAAATTGCGACAACAAGGGAGGATCACAATCTTTCTGGCCAGTCAGGATCATTATCTTTGCCTGTCGGGGAATGGGTGAATTTATCAACTCTTTTCAAATTGCCCATCTCAGGAATGGGGCGATTATTTTTACGTCCAGCAAATTGTACATCCGGGGTTTTGGCCGTTATCACTTCTGGTTAAGAACATAAAGCGGTAAAAAATGTGCGGACGTAAAAGTTGCCCGATTTCCCGGTTTGTGGCATATTTTCGCCCGTAATCGCAACAAACGGGTGCACCATAAAGGTTTGCATGCTGACAATAGCACTCAGAGTTAAAACTGTATTTTTTCGTGAAAAGCAGCGCCATCTGGAGCAAGCGCTCAGCCTTTTGCAAGAGGCTGCTGCCGCCATTTTGCTGGCCCTGTTCGGCGTGCTTTTCTGCATCACCCTCCTTTCCGTCTTACAAAACAAAACAATCCACTGGCTGTCGCTGCTGGACATCATAGATGAGCTTGCCTTCTTAAGTGGCGCGCTTATGCTGCCTTGCCTTCTGCTGGCCCTCCTCAAATATCACTACTGGCGCGCCACCCTATTCGCCTGGCGCGTGCTGGCCAGCCATTTTTGCCGCGCTGGTCGACGACCGCCGGCGGCAGACGCATTGCCCCGTATGCTGCAAGCCTGGCAGCAAAATGTTATCCAAGCCAGAATTATCGCTTTCACCCTCCAGCTGCGCCACCGGCTAGCAAAGCGTCCCCCGGCGCTGTGGCCGGTTGGCAAAGCGCCCCTTGGCTTGTTCCAGCGGGCTAACTTACTTCTCGCTCCCTAATCTCTCCTCACGTTTCTCCAGTAACAAAATATCCATAGCCTGACGGCCGTTGCCGGGCAGTGGGCTTTGTCATGTTCGCGCCCGCCGCTGCCTGTTTAGGCACCCAACAATCAACTTCCAGAGAAACTCCGGGCAGTAGTCCCGGATCAAACATGAGGAGATTATCATGCTTAATCTACAAGAACGAAGCGGGACCACCCGCAAGAAAACGATCACCCTGACCGATGCCGGTCGGGAACAGATTCAAACCTTTGCCAAGAAGCACCAGATGACCTTCAGTGCCGCCATCGAGACGTTGGCGCTCGTCGGCATGGAGGCCGACCTGACTGCTCTGCTCATTCCCCTCATCCATAGTAGCGTGGAGAAAGGCATGCAGCGCCAATTCAACCGGATTGCCAAGCTGGGACTGCTGGCCGCAGCCGAAGCCGCCATGGCCCACGACCTGACCACGATGTTGCTGCTCCAACAAATTCGGCAGGAGGCGGCAAGCCATCCGCAAAACTTCGAGGAAATCATGGCCGTTGGCCAGGGAGACCGGACCACCCAAGACGGCCGTATCCGCGCCGTCTATATAGATATGCGCACCGTCGCCCGCGACCGGCAGCGTGCCCTGCTCAAGAAGCCGCTGCGGGAGCTGGTCTTCCAGCTGCAAGGTGAGGCAGTAGACGTGGTTTCGGCCGAGGAGGTGGAAACAGATGAGTAAATCCAAGACTACCAACATCGTCCGCATGGATTGGCTCACCAACCGCACGCCAACGGGACGTCGCTCCGCCACCAAGGCGCGCAAGCTGGCCCAATACTTTGCTCTGGGTCGCGGCCGGGAAAAGGAGCAGGAAATACGGCCGCAGCGGGGCCAATGGCTGGACCAGGATGGGCGTCAATGCAGCCATGAAGAAGTGCTGCAATGGGTGCGGCAGCAAGGGATGAGCCACGAGCTGACCCACCAGTTCATTCTCTCGGTCAAGGAGACGGAGCTGACACCAGAGGCGTTCAACCGGGCAATGGCCGCTGGCGGCCCTCTTTTCTCCGAATGGCGACTTATTCCTCACGAGGACACACGCTACCCCCACGCCCATGCCCTGGCCTTTAGCCAGCAGGAGGTGCACATCAAGTCGGAAGCGTTTCAGGCGTGGTGGCACGGTGTGCGGCAGGCGCTGGAACGCGAGCAGGCTGCGGCCCGGGAGTTGCAGCTGGAGCAGGTACTAGAGCAAGACAGAGCAGCCGCCTTGCAGCAAGAAGCAGGTTTGGTGCAGGAAGTTGCTGTTGGCAAGCGATCTCGAAGCAACCAGTTGCAGCAGGAAGTGGAGCTGGTGCAGCAGCCAGCAGATCGGGCGCAGGATGGAGCGACACGCGAGCAGGCGACCCAATTGGATGAGCAGCTGGAAGCAGAACTGGCAGAAACTGCTCTGGAACGTACCTCAGCCCAGCAGGGTTGGGGATTGGAGCTGTAACCGTATGCCAAAGAACCTCCACCTCCAAACCTTCACCCAATCCTGGCAGCTCGCCCGCCGGCAAAAGCAGCATCGTCTGGCCCAGGGGCGGCTAACAGCCAACGAAGCAGCCTCCCGCCTGCCTGACAGCGGCGAGATGCCTCTGGCCAGATTGCCCGTCTCCCACGGCGCGACGCCCACGGTTTACGCCACGGCCGAAAACCGGGGCCACCTCCTCATCGTTGCCCCACCAGGCAGCTTGTGGCGGGAACAGCTGCGCCTTACCTTGAGCCATTGGCCCGGCGCGGCGCTCGTCGTGGACCCGGATGGGCAACTGTACCGGCAAACGGCCGCTTTCCGCCAGGCGCTGTATGGAGTGGTGTACGCCCACCCCGGCTACCGGCTGCGGTTCAATAACCTGCTCCGTCTCTGGCATGAAGAAGTCGCTTTCCAGCTGCACCAACTGCTCATGCCAGAGCTATCTCAGGCAGATTCCTCTTCAGACGCGAATCATACCGCAACAAACCGTACCGTGTCGCTGTTTTGTGCGATCGGGTTTTACAGTCTGGCGCACAAGTGCAATCCGTTCCAGCTGCTCCTGGATGTTGCCCTGACAGATATGCTCAGCGCATTGGCCGCGCTGGAGACGGTGCCCCAAGCCCGGCTGCACGTGCGCCACTTCAGCAAAGGACAGCCGCCCCAACTGGCCATCTACGATGAGGCGACCGTGCAGGCGTTTTCCTGGTTCAGCCACCAGCTGTGGCGCTACCAGGAAGCGTACGCCACCTTTGCCCTACCGCCAGTCAGCGAGGGAGTTGTGCCCGAGCAATGGTTCCGGGAAAAGAAGACGCTGTATCTAACCTATACCACAAGCCAGATGGCAGAAATGGCCGGATTGGTTGCCGCCATCGTTCACAGCCAGCTGCTCGCCCACCAAACCTTCGGTGGTGGCCGGCCCCTGTTGTTGGTGCTGGATGCGGCGCTGGCCAACCGTCTGCCTCACTTCACCCAATTTCTGACCACTGCTTCAGACTATGGCATCACGGTTGTCCTGACCGCGCCATCGCTCACTGCCCTGGACGCCCTGACCCCAACTGGTTCTGGGGAGACGCTGGCCGGCCAGTTTGGCCACCAGCTCTGGTATGTGCCACGGGACCGGGAAACGGCCGTACACATCTCGACCCGCTATGGGACAAGCCTGGACAAATCGGGGGAGCTCGTGCCAGCGCTCTCGGCTGAAGAAGTGCTGGGCTGGGCAGACGAGGCGCTGCTGTTAGTCACCCGACAGGAACGGCCGTACGTGTTCCTGGGTCAACCGGTGAAGCTGCCCGAAGATTTCCCCCAGCGCCAACCGCCGCTGCTGCCAACGCCAGGAGCAAAGCCCCGATCCTACGACAAATGGTTACCCCTGCTGCCATCGTTCACGATGCAAATCCAGGCGGCGCTGATAGACAAGGGGGCGATGGCCGATCCGGCTGAGAAAGATACGGCGGCAGCAAAGAAGGAATTGGGAGCGGGGGAAACGGCCGTTTTGCCGGAGCCAGTCGTTCCACCCGAAAGCCGGCCAGAACCACCGGGAGAAGAGGATGAAGCATCCGAAAAATCCCTGAACATCGTACGCACCAAATTCCGTTAGGAGAGGAATGCCCCCGCAGCCAGATCATCGGGCATTGAATGTTGGTTTGGTTGTGGGGGCATCAAAAAAAATGATTGTGAAGAACTATCTGTATTGAATTGGAGAAAAAAATGATAGGACAATACCTAAACTGTTACACGCTGGGCTGTTCTGCACCTGCCCAGGAGCGGCTGGACTATGTCCTGCCCTGCAGTCGGGAGCAAGCGCTCCAATTGTTTGCTATGCTCATTGATAAAAAGACCTTACTTATTCCCCGGCGGCATCCCATATCTGTAAGGGTACCCAATACGATGCTCTCCGTCTGTCGTGTTTCCAGCTATACCATAGCCTCCTTCCTGTGGCGCAGCGGCCATCTGGTGCGAACCAACAATCGGCTCTCGCGCTTCATGGATAGGGTGGGCTATCACCTCCAGCTGTTTCGCCATCTGAACCGTGCCGAGCAAACCATTGATGAAGTGGTGCTGGAGCTGTTTTACTCGTCGCAGGGACAAATACCCTGCGTGGACCTGCCGGATCCGAATGTGCATCCGGAAGATGTGCTCCTGGCACGGCTGCATTTTGCCGAGATATCCCCGGCGCAAACCATGCTGCGCGTTTTCATCGGCTGGACAGACTCTGCCCCTCTGGAGGGTCTGGACGAGCTGTATGGTCTCTTGCAACGGTATATGGATCTTTTGTACCAGGTGCTGCTTCCCGATACCTTGCCCACATTGCCAGCGGAAAACTCCCTCAATGGGGTCGCTTGCGACACGGTTCGGCCGTTGCCTGAGTTCGTTGAGGTGCCAGAGTGTGATGCAGCAAACGATGTCGCGGGACACTGTAATGAGACAGCGGTCGTTGAGGCAAACACTGCCAAGGTAATAATCACTTATGCAGATGACAAAGCGCCACTGGCCCAGCCACCAGATTGGCAAATTCAGAAAGTCGAGGAGAAGGATCTGCTGCATAGCGAGAATAGGTTTCGGGCCACTGAGGAGGGTGGGGACGGAAACGAGTTAGAGGGTCTAGAAGAGGAAGACGCCCAGCCGGAAGAGGAAGATAACGAGGATGACCCACAGCCACAGACCATTCCCGTGCCATCGGAGGATGAATTGCAACTGTATCGCGCCATGAAGCCGCCGCGCCTCTATCCCCAAACACTGTCCAACATCTGCATCATGGTCGCGGAACGACAGCGTCAGATTGACGAGACGGGCGTCATACCACGTATGGATACGTTCGACAGCCGACTCGTGCCCAGCCGCAACACCTTCCTTAAGATTCCAGAATTGGTAACGCATTGGCACGATATCCGGTATCGCTGGAACGTGGTCACCTGGTTACATCATCATTCTGGTCACACTGAAGCGGAAATCTCGGAGATACTCTCGACGCTCTATTACAGTTTGTCGAAGGAAGCATGGGCAGTGGTGACGTCGGCTGGAAAGGAGGAGGACAAAACCACTGAAAACCGACGCCCCCACCAGGCCCAAGATGAAAGGGATTCGAGGGAAAAGGGAACAGGTCTCCATTGAATTAGCTGCGTGTGCCCCTTTTTGCTGCATTGCCAACGCCTCACGATTTGCCTCGTGGGGCGTTTTTTGTGCGGTGTGCCCTCGATGCAATCCAGTTTATCGTGTTGCTTTGTCAATTCCAGTGTCAATTTGATCAACTTTGGATCAACTTTGTCAATTGTGTCAATTTCGGATGACAGTGACTCATTGCCCTGCTATTTTGGTTGACAGGTGGCCCCAACCAAATCTATCTGCCACCCAATGGAGGTTCACATGAACGAAAAACGAGATGCCTATGTCCACACCAGAGTCACCGAGCGTGAGTTGCGGATTATCGACGCGCTGGCCCGGCACCTGCGCCGCTCGCGCAGCGACACAATGCGCGTGCTCGCCCTGGAAAAAGCGGAGGAGTTGGGTCTGGTCCCCCGCCCGCCGCGACCAAAACCATCTGAGAAGAAAAAAGGAGATGATGAGCTATGGAAAGCGTCGAAATTAATGGGATAGACCCTGTATTAAAAGAAGCACGCGCCAAGCTGCTAGCCCGCGTGTATGCCATCATCCTTTCACCCGATTGGGGTGAACCGGATGAACCCATCAATGTCGCCGTCCGGCGGCGACGGCCGTCGAAACGAAAGGGCACGCATGGCAAGTAAGACCCTGACTCTTTCCGAAAAACATCTGGCGATGCTGCGGGATGGGTCAGGCATCAGTGATGAGGTGGTAGCCGCCCGCGGCTACCGCACCATCACCGATGAAGCCGAACTCGTTAAGCTGAATTTTGGGCTCAGCCAATGCCGGGTACCGGGCCTGCTGCTGCCACTGCACACCACCGATGGCCAGCCTGGTCCGGCCATCTACCGGCCGGATAACCCCCGCGTGGTGGAAAACCGGCGCAAACGGCTGGACGATGGCACCCATCCGCAGCAGGTCATCAAGTACGAGCAACCTAAAGGGGAGCCGGTGCGGGTGGATTGCCCACCCGTCTGCCAGCCGAAGCTGGTGGACCCCTCTGTGCCTTTGTTTATTACCGAAGGGCAGAAGAAGGGAGACGCTTTGGCTTCGTTGGGTGCCTGTGCCATCGCCCTTACCGGCGTCTGGAACTGGAAGCAGCGCAACAAGTATGGCGGCATTGTGTTCACAAATGACCTGGATTACATCGCCTGGGAGAAACGGCCAGTTTATATCGTCTTCGACTCTGACGTGATGACCAAACACGGCGTGCGCCAGGCGCTGGAGCGGTTTACCGACCATCTCAAGCGAAAGGGAGCAGTAGTGCACCATGTTCACCTGCCCCATCTAGACAGCGGCAAGACTGGCGTTGATGATTGGCTGGTAGCCACCGGGAAAGGGATAGATGACCTCATCGCCCTGTCCGAGGGTCCGCGACCGGAACCAAAAGCAGCCCCGCCGAAGGTGGAGCTGCTGGACGAAGCGCCGGCCCGGCTGGTACGGCCGTTGTCTTTGATTAACGGCCGTTCTTATGCCGCTACCTGGTGCTACGTCAAAATCTCGCGCAGCGAAACGCAGAAGAAAGACGGCACCATCGTGCGCCATGACCCGCCGTTGCAGAGCCACGAGCAAAGGCTCTTTATCCTGCGCAATGATGGCACAGTCTTCAGCGACGGTTGGGAAAAACCATTGGAGAAGCTGCCGCTGGAGATTTATCTGCCGGAAATCCCTTTGCCTGAGCGCTTGCTTTCCGCAAAAGGGATGAAAGCGTATGCAGCCAAGTATCGACCGAAACCCGCTTTGGTTTTCCAGCAGGTGAAAGATGTGGTCAACCGCTTCATCGACTTTGATCACTCCCTGGCTGACCAGGAGACGATGTCGGAGTTAGTGGCCTGTTACATTCTGGCTACCTGGTTTCTGGATGCCTTCACCGTCACCAGCTATCTCTGGCCCAACGGCGACCGGGGCAGCGGCAAGACCCAGCTCTTGTTGGTTGTGGCCGAGCTGGCTTATCTGGGTTACCTGGTGCAGGCCAGCGGTTCTTTTGCTGCCTTGCGGGATTTAGCCGATTACGGGGCTACATTGGCTTTCGACGATGCCGAAGATCTGGCCGACCCGCGCAGCACCAGCTCGGAGAAACGGGCATTGTTGTTAGCCGGCAACCGGCGCGGCAGCACCATTCCCTTGAAGGAGAAGGATGCCGAGCAGAACTGGGTGACCCGGCACGTCAACACCTTCTCCTTCCGCCTCTTCTCGGCCATCCATCTGCCGGACAATGTCCTGGCCAGCCGGACAATCATCATCCCCCAGATTCGCACCCCAGACCGGTACCGGGCCAATGCTGACCCGTTGGAGCGCAAGCTGTGGCCCCATGACCGGCGGCAGCTTATCGATGATTTGTGGTGTCTGGGTTTGTTCAATCTGCCGGTGGTGAAGGTATGTGAGGGGCTGGTCAACCAGGAAGCGCGGCTGACCGGGCGGAACCTTGAGCCGTGGCGCTCGATTCTGGCGGTGGCTCGCTGGCTAGATGATGAGGGATGTAAAGGGTTGTGGGACCGGCTGGAGCAGTTGTCCTGGGATTATCAGGCGGAACGGCCGCAGCTGGAGACGGATGATTTCCCCAGCCTGGTGCTGCGTGCTTTGCTGGAACTTTGTGCCAACTGTGCCAGGTGTGCCAGCTGTGCCAACCATATGGTGTATGCGGGCAAGGTGCACTGGCTCTTCACTGCAAGCCAGCTGGTGGACCTGGTGTATGAACTGGCCGCTGATGAGCTGATGCTCACACTAGACAAGCAAACCACCGTCAAGATTGGCCTGACGCTGCGCAAAATGCGCCTGAAGAAGCCGCCTCGCTCTGGAGGTAGGGGAAGCCGGCACTGGTTGGTGACCCTGGATGAGTTGAAGCGCTGGGCCACGGCTTACGGCATTGCCTTGCCGGAACAGCTAACCCAATAACGGGCCAGTCTCTCTGAGAGGTTGGCACACCTGGCACAGTTGGCACACCTGGCCCAACTGTGACCATACAAACAGGCTGGTATGGATTGTCATTAGACCCTGCCAGGCCTGAAAAAGAACCTTGACAATTGAATAGTTAAAAATGCCAATTGCATAGGCAGGGTAAAACGGTAGAATCTGCCCTATGGATGAAGAGTGGATTACCACAACTGAAGCAGCTGAACTGAGTGGTTATCATGTCAATCATATCCGGCGATTAATTCGGTTGAAGGATGTTGAAGCCAGAAAGTTTGGCCCAATTTGGCAGGTGAACAAAGCCTCGTTCTTGCTCTATTTGGAAACTGCCCGTCAATCTGACGACAAACGGTGGGGACCCAAACCAGAGAAGAACGAGTAGATTTGTTCAATTGTAGTGGACAAGCTCTTTTTTTTCATTATAATGTGTTCAATAGTTGAACACGTTTATCCCTGAAAACGGGGTCTACAAGTAGGGCTAGTACTTGTTCAGACCCCTAACCCATCCGCTGATGAAGCAGCGTACGGGCTGACCGGATTTTAGCACACGTCTCACCTCGGTGACACGTGCCTCACGGGCAACCCTGGCGACAGCGCAACGGGTTGTCCTTTTTGTTACCCGCAAAACAGGTCACCCCTATCGTTCCTTCGCCTCATCGCTGGCAGCAGTGGTGAGGCGTTTTTTATTCCTGGAGGTGCAGATGAAAGCAAAAATACAGATTGGCGTCACCGTTCTTTCCTTGTTGGCTTTGTTGACCTACACCCTGGTCCACACCGGCGGCTTGCTGGCCCGCTATGTCCATCCGGCCGTCATTGGTTACGTAGCGGCGTTTGGGATTGAAGCAGCGGTGGTTAGCCTGTCGCTGCGGATTGGGGAGCTGCGGCGCACCAAACAGTCACCTGGCTTCTTCCTCTTTGTCCTGATTGCCGTCGTGGTCGTGTCAGCTGTGGCCAACATTGCCGAAGGGTTTACGGCCGTACAGGGAGCGGCGCTAACGCTGGCGACCGTGCGAAGTTTAGATCCTGTTCAGGCGTTTATTGGTCTGTCGGCAACTGGCCTCGTTTCGCTCATCGTTTTGGCCCTGGCAGAAATCTTGGGGACGGATGTGGAAACGGCCGTCAAGCAGGCCGACAAGGAACGGAAACGGCAGCCGATCAGCAAAACGACGAGAACAGAAACGGCCGTTCCAACCGATGGCACAGATGCAGACAATGCTGAGGAATCTCACAGTATTGAACGGGCGCGAGCGGCTAAGGCGGAGAAAGATGCGGTCAGCCGGTCGGAAGCGATGCAGATGTTGCTGACCTTTGTGGCCGAACACCCGGACGCCAGCCTGTCCCGCATCGGCCGTCACATTGACCGGTCCAAGACCACCGTTTCCAACTACGTTCGGGAGCTTGAAGAAGCTGGACAGCTAAGGCGGAACGGCGAAGGGTGGGAGCTGCTGTCATAAGGCTGCTAACAATTGAAGAGATGCAGCCACTAATTTATTGAACACGAATAATATGGAGACAACAATCATGACAAAAAGAGCAATTTTATATGCACGTGTAAGTAGCGATGATAGAAAAAACGAAGGTAGAAATCTCATCAGCCAGCTTGATATGTGTCGCAAATACGCCAAGGAAAAAGGGTGGCACATTGTAGCAGAACTGGCTGAAGATGATAAAGGTGCCAGTGGTGCCAGTTACCATTTGCCTCAATTAAATGAGGCAGTAGAGATGGCACATAATGGAAACTATGATGTTTTGGTAGTTAGAGAAATCGACCGACTGTCACGCGACATCGGAAAACAATTTATGATAGAGGGTGAACTAAAACGAAACAACGTCAATGTTGTTTATGTTTTAGGGGAGTATCCAGATACGCCGGAAGGAAATCTCAACAAGGCCATTAAATCAGCAATTGCCAGTTACGAACGCACCAAAATTAACGAGCGAATGATAAGAGGCCGTCGGCGTGAAATTCGTCGAGGCAGTATTATTGTCCATGGGAGAGTTCCTTATGGTTATGATCTGATTCACAATGGCGACAAATATCAGCTGGTCATTAATGAAAAACAAGCTGTTATTATTCGGCTTATTTATCAGTGGTATACGGTCGGGGAAGGGAAAAAACGTCCTTATTCAATTAGAAAGATATGCCAAAAGCTCGACGAGGCAGGTGTTCCAACGCCAACATCCAAGAGTAAGAAATGGTCGCATGCAACCGTAAGCAGGTTTTTGATTTCAGAAACCTACATTGGCGTTTGGCGATATGGCAAATATGGTCGCACACCCAAGGGACGCAAGAAAAATCCTAAAGAACATACTATTGCCGTAGAAGTACCGGCGATCGTTGATCTGACCACATGGGAAATAGCTCAGAAACGACGTCAGTCTAACAAAGAAAAATCAAAACGGAACCAAAAGCATTATTATCTGCTGAGTAAACAGGTTCAGTGTGCAGATTGTGGTGCAAAGATGACTGCTTCCATAGGGGGCGGCAATAAAGGCAGTAAGTATTACCAATATTATCGATGCATGGCTGGGCTTGGCTATCGAGATTATTCACAAGAGTGCCACAATAAATATTATTACCGCTCTGACTATGTGGATGAAATAGCCTGGCAATGGGTCAAAACTATTTTCTTGGAGCCAGAAAAGTTGGAAGAAGGTTATTCTCTTTACCTTCAACAAATTGAAGCAACACTTGCCCCATTGTATCAAAGACTGGATTTGGCTAATGAGCTGATTCATGATGCTCAACAAAAACTGGATAGGCTACTTGACTTGTACCTGAGCGGGAACATTGAAAAAGATTTGCTGATTGACAGGAAACATCGATTGGAAACCACTTTGGAAGCTTTGCAAAAAGAACAAGAGGAAATAAACATTCAAATTGAGGCTAGTCAGGTCACAAAAGAACAAATTCAAACGGTTATGGAATTTGCTGGAAGAGTTGAAAACAGATTTGTTGATATTGACGCGGAAGACGATTTTGAAGTGAAACGTCATATCATCGAAGCGCTAAATGTACAGGCGAAGCTAAATTTAGAAGACGAAGAAAAAGTGGTGTATTTGAGTTGCGCATTGGGGCAGGAAGCTTTGTTTGTTGTGTCTAATCAAACTTATAGGATGACGAGATGAGGAAATCGCAATCGATCGCCTGCACATCGATTAGACCGTGCGGGGCAAAATGGACCGAATCGACCACGACAAGGGCACCAGCGGCATGGGCCAATTCGGTGGCCCGTCGCACTTCACTGATGCTGCCCACGGCATTGGAAGCGTAGGTAAGGGCCAGCAGCCGCGTCTTTTCATTGAGCAGGTCAGGCAGATGATCCAGGCGCAGCGTGCAGTCGGTGGGATCAAAATCAAGCCAGCGCACAATGACACCGCTGTCTTCTGCAGCCAACAACCAAGGCGAAATATTGGCGTCGTGGTCCAGCCGCGTAACGATAATTTCATCGCCGGGCTGCCAGGTGCGGGCCAAGGCCCGGCTGAGGCTGAAGTTGAGGCTGGTCATGTTTTGGCCAAACACAATTTCGTCGGGGCGGCGGGCATTGTAGAAATCCATCATGGCGGCACGGGCAGCATTGGTGATGTCGTCGGTGTAACGGCTGGTGAGGAAGGGGCCGCCAGAATTGCTGCCACCGTGGCGCAGGTATCCGCTCATGGCGTCGATGACGCTTTGAGGTACCTGGGTGCCGCCGGGGCCGTCGAGATAAACGGCCGTTTCACCATTAACTTCTAACTGAAGCGCCGGAAACTGGGCGCGTAAAGGAATAGGGTCAAGAGAAGTAGCTGTTTTCATAGTGGCGAGATTATAACAGCTACCTGGAGCCTGACGATATTCGATCGGAGTTTTGCAGAGTGCGGCAAATTCGTCAAAGCCGAGAAACTGCAATCCCAACTGCCTTCGCCACCATAGCAAATCCGTGGTACGCAGCCGTGGCGGGTTTGCCCTGCTGCGTACCAACGGCCGTCTTCAATCAGTGCCCAATTTTTACGTGTACGATAACGGGGGAACGGCCGTTCCCCTCACCCACGGGCACCACATTACCAGGCACGGCTGCGCCATTCACCGCCAGCTGCACATCGTTACCGGGGCCGATGCGCTCCACCGTAATTTCATACGTCACGCCGCGAAAAACGCGCTGGGCGGTGAAGCCGGTCCACCCGGAGGGTAAAACGGGTGCAATTTCCAGGCCATCGTACGTGGGTCGAATGCCTAGAATCCACTGCGTGATGGCGACGTAATTCCATGCGGCCGTTCCCGACAGCCAGGAGTTTTTCGCTTCACCGTGGGTCGGCGCGTCGCGCCCGGCAATCATTTGGGCATACACATATGGCTCTGAGCGATGCACCTCACTGATCGCCTCGCGGGCCGAGGGATTGATACGGCTGTAATAATCAAAGGCCCGCTCGCCGTTGCCCAGCACCGCTTCGGCAATCATGATCCACGGGTTGGTGTGGCAAAAAATGCCCGCGTTTTCTTTGTACCCGGGCGGATAAGACGAAATTTCACCGAGATTGAGATAGTAGTACGTATAGGCTGGTTGGTGCAGCACGATGCCGTGCTTCGTGGCCAGGCGCTGCTGCACAGCAGCCAATGCCTGGGCTGCCTGGCCCGTTTCCTGACCAATCCCGGCCATAACGCAAATGCCCTGCGGCTCAATAAAAATCTGTCCTTCCTTACGCTCATGGGAGCCAACTTTATCGCCGAAATCATCATAAGCTCGCACAAACCAGGCTCCGTCCCAACCGTGTTGCAGGGTAACGGCCGTCATCGCCTCTGCTTCTCGGGTGTAAAAAGAGGCCTCTTCGGCGCGACTCATTGTTGCGGCCAGCGCCGCCATCTCTTTGGCCGCCAGCACAAACAGCCCGGCAATAAACACCGATTCGGCCACCTTGCCCTCTTTGCTGACGGTGGTCTGGAAGGATTGCCCGGGTTCATCCGTAAAGGCGTTCAGGTTCAGGCAGTCGTTCCAATCCGCCTGGCCAATCAAGGGCAGGCCGTGCGGCCCTTTGCGCTCCAGCGTGTATTGCAAACTACGCTGCAAATGTTCATACAGCGGGGTTTCGCTGCCGGGTTCGTTGTCATAGGGCACAAGTTCATCGAGGATGGCGAAATCGGCCGTTTCCTTAACGTATGCCGTCACGGCCAGCACCAGCCACAGCGGATCGTCGTTAAAATTGCCGCCCACGGCGTGATTGCCCCGTTTGGTCAGCGGCTGGTATTGGTGATAGGCACCGCCCGTCGGCAGCTGCGTGGCAGCCAAATCTAAAATGCGCTCTTTGGCCCGCTCCGGCACCATGTGAACAAAGCCCAGCAAATCCTGATTTGAATCGCGAAAACCCATGCCCCGCCCAATCCCCGATTCAAAGTAAGAAGCCGAACGGGACATGTTGAAGGTGATCATATTCTGGTAAGCGTTCCAAATGTTGACCATACGGTTGGTATGCTCAT
Source organism: Anaerolineaceae bacterium (assembly GCA_002699125.1). Lineage (GTDB taxonomy): Bacteria > Chloroflexota > Anaerolineae > Promineifilales > Promineifilaceae > Leptofilum. The sequence goes on along the minus strand of PABI01000072.1, from coordinate 3,000 downwards.
CCGGCGTTTGCACCTGGTAGCGCGCCAGCAGATCGGCCCAGTAGGCGGCCAGCTCAGAAAACGCCTCCGTCACCGCCGCCGAATCCAGATAGCGCGCGATAATAGGCAATACGGTTTTTTTGTTGACCGTGTTTGAGTTGGGGGGATCAAATTTTTGGTCGCGCGGGTTTTCCTGGTAGCCCAGCAAAAAGATGATTTCTTCAGTTTGCCCTGGCTGTAAATTTATTTTTACATGATGGGAACCAATGGGTGCCCAGCCGTGGGCGTGAGAGTTGCGCGATTGGCCTTCAGCTACTACCTGCGGATTGTCCCAGCCGCGATATGGACCAAGAAAATCCTCGCGCTGAGTATCGTAACCGGCCAGCGGTGCGGAGCAGGCAAAATAAGCAAAATGGTCGCGCCGTTCGCGGTATTCTGTTTTGTGGTAAATAACGTTGTCAACTATCTCCACTTCACCAATGTTGAAGTTGCGCTGATAGTTGGTGGCGTCGTCCTGGGCATCCCACAGGCAAAACTCAATGCTGGAGAACAACGAGAGGTCGGCCGGTTGGTCACGCCGGTTGGTCAGCTTAACGCGCCAGATTTCCAGCGTCTGGCCCAGCGGCACAAAGTAGGTGGTATCGGCCTGAATGCCAGCATAGGTTGACCCGATTTTGCTGTAGCCCAGCCCGTGGCGGCAGGTGTACGCTTGCAAATCGTTTCGGGTGGGCTGCCAGGTGGGGGACCAAAATTCACCGTCGGCATTATCGCGCAGGTAGAGGTAACGGCCGTTGCCATCATAAGGCACCCCGTTATAGCGAAATCGCGTTAAGCGGCGCAGGCGGGCATCCTGGTAAAAGGTGTAACCACCGGCCGTGTTAGAAATTAAGCCAAAAAAGGATTCGCTGCCCAGATAGTTAATCCAGGGCAAAGGCGTATCCGGCTGCGTGATGACGTATTCACGCTGAGCGTCGTCAAAATATCCGTATTTCATGTTTCCTCCTGAAGAGAAATATAAATTGTTTTCACTGTGCGGCACCACAGGATTGACGCACAATAAGCTCCGTGGGCAAAATGACGCGGCGCGGTGGCGCCTGGGGATGTTTGATAATATCGAGCAGGGTTTCCACCGTCAGGACTCCCATGCGGCGAATCGGCTGGCGAATGGTGGTTAAGGGTGGCAGGATGAACGGTACGGCCGTATCCGCCAACGTTAAATCATCAAATCCCACCACCGCCACATCTTCCGGTACCTGAAGACCGGCGTCCGCCAGGGCTTGCAGCGTGCTCAAAGCCATGCTGTCTGAAGCCACAAAAATGGCGTCCGGATTCTGGGGCAGCATATCCAGCGTTGCCCGATACGCCTTTTCTTGCTCAAAGTCACCAGCAACAATGAGTGCCTCATCGATTGGGAGATTGTACTCTTGCAGTGCATCGAGATACCCTTGTCGCCGCTGCTGCCCGGCAGCCATATCAAGCCGTCCGGTAATCGTGGCAATGCGCCTGTGCCCCAAAGAGATGAGGTGGGAAACGGCCGTGTACGCGCCAGCCCGATTATCTACATCCACAAAACTGGCCTGTGGGTAATCCAACGGCTCACCAATGACCAGAACCGGCTTGCCGGAATGCAGCAGCTGGTTCAGCGAACCATCAAGATGCAAGCCAGCAATGATGACCCCATCCAAAAAACCTTGCCGCATTATTTGGGCGGCCAGCTGCTGCTCTTCCGCTTCTGTGTGAAAAATAAACAAGGTCAGCGTATAGTTGCTTTCGTTACAGGCCTGGCTAACACCTTCAAGGAGACGGGGATAATAAAGATCGGTGAAGAGCGTTTGCATAACGCGAGGCACAACAAGCCCCAACAACCCAGTGCGGTTAGAAGCCAGCGAGCGGGCCGCCTGGTTGGGTTGGTAGCCTGTGGTCGCTATCACCGCCAGTACGCGCTGGCGCACTTCTTCACGGATGTTTGGGTGATTATTAATGACGCGGGAAACAGTGGCTCTGGATACCCCGGCTAACTCCCCAATTTTTTCTAATGTCAGTTTTCCACTCATGTCATGGTGACTACCTGTTTACCGAAGCAAAGCGGGTCTTTGAGAGCGCTCTCAATTCCCTTGAAGTATCTTAATAAACTTCATTTAGAAAGTCAATTTTTATTGGTATGATAGAGAAGATACAAGCATCGGCATAACGGCCGTTCCTGCCCACACCGCACTCACATTATTGAAGGCAAAAATGACACCAGATTCATCGGCTACAAACGTTGTGATTTTAGCGAACGCCACGCTGCCCCGCCTGGCCTGGGAAGCCCTGCTTGGCCCTCAGCCGGGTCTGGCAGTTTGGGGAACGGCCGCACACCAGGAAGATCTCCTTGCCCTTACACTGGACAGGCGTCAGACGGCCGTACTGCTCGACTTAAAAGACCCACTGCTGTCTCAGGTAGAACAAGTAGCCAAAGCTGTGCCTCATATCGGCCTCCTCTGTCTGGTTGATGACTATGATCTCAACCAAATTGTGCTCTTGCTGCAAGCCGGTGCCGCCGGCGTCCTGAGCCGGGACGCGACATTGCCGGAATTGACGCGCGCCCTCATTGCCGCCAGCCGAGGCGAGATCGTGCTGCCGCCGCAATTGGCGGCCCGCGCGCTGGCGGCCCTGGCACGCGGCGAGGTGCGTGCCCAACAAGATGTTGAGACGCTCACCGATCGAGAGCGTGAAGTGTTAGCCCTGTTAGCCAAAGGAATGACCAATAAAGACATCGCCCAAACCCTGTTTCTCAGCGTACGCACCGTGGAGGCCCATTTGCGCAACGTCTATGGCAAGCTGAATATTGCCTCCCGCACCGAAGCCGTTTTGTGGGCCGTGCAGCATGGCTTTGAGTCGTAACTACGTAATTTCACCTAGATCGAGACCCGTGCTTTTGCCGTATCGGTCACGGCAAGAGCCGCCTATCATAGACTTATGGAACGTGTTGACAAAAACGAAGCAGAAAATCCAACCCAGATTGCGGTTCTGGGCACCCTG
>PABI01000071.1 GCA_002699125.1 Anaerolineaceae bacterium | reverse complement strand
TAAATGGCCTGCATCGATGTAATAGAACCACGCTTGGTTGATGTAATCCGCTCTTGCAACATACCCATTTCAGCGGCCAGCGTTGGCTGGTAACCTACAGCGCTAGGCATACGGCCGAGCAGCGCGGACATTTCCGAACCGGCCAATACGTACCGGAAAATATTGTCGATAAAGAGCAGCACGTCACGCCCCTCATCGCGGAAATATTCGGCCATAGCCAAACCGGTAAGGGCCACACGCAAGCGTACACCGGGCGTTTCGTTCATCTGGCCAAAAACCATAGCCACAGAATCCTGCACACCGTACTCTTCCATTTCGTAGTACAGGTCGGTGCCTTCACGGGTGCGTTCACCCACGCCGGCAAAAATAGACACACCTTCATGCTCGCGGGCCACGGAGCGAATCAGCTCAGCAATCGTTACGGTTTTACCCACACCGGCACCACCGTAGATGCCCGTTTTACCACCGCGAATGAAGGGAGCCACCAGGTCAATTACTTTCATGCCGGTTTCAAAGGTCTCAATAACGGTGCTTTGATCCTGGAATGTGGGCGCATCGCGATGAATGGGGTAATAGGTATCGGACTCTGGTGTGGGACGGCCGTCTATCGCATTGCCCACCACATCAAAAATACGACCCAATGTAACCGGACCAACCGGAACCCGAATCGGATTGCCGGTTGCCCGCACAGCAATGCCACGGGGCAAACCGTCGGTTGAACCCATTGCCACGGCGCGCACCAGGCCACCACCGAGATGCTGCTGCACCTCCAGAATCAGGCGACCTTTAGCCACATCTACTTCCAACGCTTCAAAAATCTCCGGAATTTCATTCTCTGCAAAGTCCACGTCAACAACCACACCGCGAATTGCAGAAATCTTGCCTGTAGCCATATAAATCCTCCAAACCTTATGTAAGTAGCCGTTCGGAATCAAATATAAATTGGCGATTTTGAACCGAACGGCTACTTCAAGCCCATTTGCCAATTCTTATTATTTATTTACGAATGGGCATTAGCGATTTTGAGCCAATGCCTCGGCACCACCCACAATATCCAAAATTTCACTGGTGATGGCCGTCTGCCGCGCTTTATTACGATCCAACGTCAATATCTCAATCAGTTCCGCAGCATTGTCCGTGGCGTTGTTCATCGCCACATAGCGGGCACTATGCTCACTGGCCTGCGCTTCCAACACAGATTGGTACACCTGCAAATCCGTAAAACGCGGCACAATCACATCCAAAAGATCAGCTGGCCCTGGTTCATAGCTGTAAACTCGGTCAGAAACGCCGGACAGATCAACGTTAGAAACGTATTCAGCCACAGCCATATCGCTAAAGTCCGTCGGTTTCAGGGGCAGCAGCTGTTTTACGGCCGGGCGACGGGCGATCAGATTAATAAAATCCGTATACCCGATAAAAACCTGATCGACCTTATCACTCAAAAAATCGTCCGTGACTACTTGTGAGATGGGGGTCACATCAAGAATTGAAGGGGAGTCGGGAATATTGTCGAACGAGGCCACCACGTTGTAGCCGCGACGAATCATCAAGTCGCGCCCTTTGCGGCCTACAGCAATCACCTCGACCTCAGCGTCAATCGCTCTGATAAAGCGTTCGGCATAACCGACCATGTTGCTGTTATAAGCACCGGCCAAACCCCGATTGCCCGTCACCAAGATGAGGGCCACCTTTTTTATTTCTGCTTTGGCCGTCAATAACGGATGGCCGGTCTGGCCGACACCCGGCTGCGAAGCCAGATTGTTCAGAATTTCAAATGCTTTGCCGGCATAGTCACGCGTCGCTTCTACCTGGCGTTGGGCTTTGTTGGCTTTGGAGGCAGAAACGGCCGCTAAGGCGCTCGTCACCTGAGAGATATTCTTAATACTCTTAATACGCTTGTTTAGCTCGCGTTCGGTAGCCACAAATCTCTCCTAGTTTTACGAATTCGTCCAGCCAGCGTTAAAGTCCTGAATCGCCTGCTTCAGATTCGCCTCAATGTCGTCGTTCCAGGCACCCGTTTGCAGTTTCGCACCAATTTGAGGATGACCTGCGTCCATGTAGCGCACAAATTCACGCTCCCAGCGGCTAATTTCGCTAATGGCCACATTATCCAGATGACCACGGGAACCAGCATAGATCAGCATTACCTGGTGGTCCAACCGCCAGGGACTGTATTGTGGCTGCTTCAAAAGCTCCATCAGCCGCTCACCACGGGACAGCTGGCGCTGTGTCGCCGCATCCAGATCAGAACCAAATTGGGCAAAAGCCGCCAATTCGCGGTACTGCGAAAGGTCAGACTTCAGACCACCTGAAACTTTACTCATAGCCCGGACCTGAGCCGCACTACCCACACGGGAGACGGACAAACCGGCATTAATAGCCGGACGTTGACCGGCGTTAAACAAATCTGTTTCCAGGAAAATCTGGCCATCGGTAATAGAAATAACGTTGGTGGGAATGTAAGCCGACACGTCGCCCAGCAAGGTTTCGATGATGGGCAATGCTGTCAAGGAACCACCTGTCCCGGGTCGCTTAACGACTTCGTGTTTATCCTCGCCCAATTCTTTGAGCGCTTTTTCGTAATGTTCTTCTTCCAGGTTGCCAAAGTAGATTTTGCCGTCTACGCCTTCGGTTTCGGCCGTTACTTCGGTGCCATTCTCTACGATAATCCATTCGTCACGCAAACGAACGGCGCGTTCCAGCAAGGTGCTGTGCAGGGAGAAAATGTCGCCAGGATACGCTTCACGGCCTGGTGGGCGGCGCAAAATCAGAGACATCTCCCGGTAAGCCCAGGCATGTTTGGAGAGATCATCATAAATAACGAGGGCATCCTTACCCTGGTCCATGAACTCTTCACCGATAGTACAACCAGTGTATGGGGCAAAATATTGCAGCGGAGCCGGATCAGACGCGCCAGCGATGACGACAGTGGTGTATTCCATGGCGCCATATTTTTCCAGGGTGTCAACAACCTGGGCCACCTGTCCTACACGCTGGCCAATGGCGACATAAATACAAAGCATGTCGCCCCCCTTCTGGTTGATGATGGTATCCAGGCAGATGGCAGTTTTGCCGGTCTGGCGGTCGCCAATTATGAGCTCACGCTGGCCGCGACCAATGGGGAACATGGCGTCAATGGAGATGATACCGGTTTGCACTGGCGTATCCACACCCTTGCGTTCAATCACGCCGGGGGCGGTGCGCTGAATGGGGCGGATTTTATTGGTGTTGATGGGGCCTTTGCCATCAACGGGGTTGCCCAGCGGGTCAACCACGCGGCCAATGAGCGCGTCGCCAACCGGCACAGAAGCAATACGGCCGGTAGCGCGTACTTCGTTGCCGACTTCAATTTCAGAGTAGTCGCCCATGATGACGACACCAACAACGCCGGGCTGCAAGTCTAACGCCAAGCCAGCTGTGCCGTTGCTGAATTCCACCAGCTCACTGGCACTTACATCGGCCAGACCATCAACCAAAGCCACACCATCGTAAACGGCCGTTACCGTTCCGACACTGCGCGCCTCAACTTGATGATCGAAATCTTGAATTTGCTGTAAAAGTGAATCTGTGATGTTCTTAAAATCTGGGGCAAGGGTTGCCATCCACCAACCTCCTATTAAGAGTTCATAATTTGGGTGATGTTATCACGATGCAGGCATCACCCAGATATGCTGAAGAGTTTGTTTTGGGTCTTGTTAACTAAATGATTGTTGCTAATAGTCCTTGTGGTCTTCCCGCCACAACAGCGAGGTGCATCAAATGGGTTGCAGGAATTACCTGCCAGAAACCCTGGGACGCGTCGAAAATATACCTTACCTAGGGCCATTTGTCCAACTGTTCACAAGCGGAAACGGCCGTTATAGAGCTATTTTTGTTCGAGTGAGTCGTCTATTGTGTTTTTTATCACAAGCTGCCCGCTACGTCAACGTGCAGATCATTTCGGGTGCGGATAAACTTGCCCCCATGTTTGCACAAGATTTGGCGGGGAAACGGCCGTTCCCAAACACGTACTACCGTTGGGCAATCGTGCTGTTCATTCTGTTGGCCTTTGGCCTGCGCCTGCACAATGCGGAAATGTTCAGCTTTTGGACCGACGAAGGGCTAACGCCGCTTCGTTCTGGTTACTCAATTCCCGAGATTTTGAGCAACCGCGTCACCATCCAGGAAGGCGTAACCAATGACACCCACCCGCCCTTTTTCTTCCTAATTGTTCATTTTGCGCGGCAGCTGTTTGGCGAGACGGATTTTGCCTACCGCTTCCCCGCTTTGCTGGCCGGCGTGCTGCTGGTGCCGCTGCTGGCACAGGTGGGCCGGCGCATGCGCGGCGCGTGGCTGGGTATGGTGGTGGCGGGATTAACGGCCGTAAACCCCCTACAAATCTGGTACGCTAACGAAGCCCGCATGTACACGCTGGCTGTGTTGTTGGTAACGGCCGCTTCTTACGTGCTCTGGCAAACAATGAGTAATCAATCCAGCCGCAGCCTGCCACGGCAGCTGTTTTTGTACCTGCTGCTGGCCGGGCTGGCTTTCTATACCCATTATACGGCCGCATTTCTCATTGCCGGACAGGCGGTATTTTGGATATTAACTTTGTGGCGCCGCGGGTACAAGCGACTGTTGGGGGGCACGGCCGTTCTGGCCCTGCTCATTGCCGCCCCGCTCATTCCCTTCACGGTGCCCCGCTTTTTTAGCGGCTACGAAGCCAATTTTTACTACGTTTCGCCCTGGATTATGCTGCAAGACGTGATCCGCTTTTTTGCCCTGGGACGCAGCGTCGATTTTGAATCAACCGGCATTATTGTGCTGAACATCGGGGCATTTCTTCTGCTGCTGGTTGGGTTTTGGCAGGCAAGAGGGGGATGGCGACGGCCGTTTCTTCTCATCTGGCTGCTGGCGATTGTGTTGGGGCTAATGCTTGGCTCGCTGGTGAAGCCGATGTACCAGGGCGTGCGCCACATCATGCTGGGCAGCCCGGCTTTTTTACTTCTGCTGGGTTGGGGCATCGTGGCTTTGGTGGAGCAAGTTCGTCAGGCCACAGGCAGCCAGCGGATTTTGTGGGGCACAGGATTGGCCATTGGAGTGACGATTGTAACGATTGGTCCGGTGGTGGCGTTGGACAATTATTATGACGGCCGTTTTGGCAAAGATGATTTCCGCAGCTTAATCGAATACGTCGAGGCGCGCGCCGGGGCCAACGACGTGATCGTCTACAACAACGCCATCCTGCTGCCCTTGCACAATCATTACCGGCAGCGGCCCGATGTTGCCGTGACCGCCTCACCCATCTACCCGACACGAGCCGACACCAGCCCGCCCCAACTGGCTGAACTGGCCCAAACCTACGATCACATCTGGTTTGTGACCGATCCGCCGGCCGACGGCCGCGACGCCCACCGCATGGTGCAGCAGTGGCTGGACGATGAACTGCTGCTGGTGGAGAGCACCTTTTTTGATTCGCACACCGTGGAAGTGCGCGTGCGCGCCTACGACACCGCCCCCACCGCCGTGGCAACCTTGCCGCAAAACGGCCGTTCCCTCAACCTCACCTGGCCCGATTATCCTGAACTGGCAGGAACAACCCTGCCAACAAACGAACCGGTCACCCAGCCCGCCATCTGGCTGGATCTGTTTTGGCAAGGCGCACCCCCCAATGAATTACAGGGCCTGCGCTTTCTGCTGCAAGGGCCAGACGGCCGATCCGATTGGCAAACGGTGGAAACGGCCGTCAACGTTGAGGAGTCCTGGCAAACAGATGAACTCAACCGGCGCAGCTACATCATTCCCCTGCCCGGCGGCACGCCACCCGGCCGCTACACTGTCCTGGCCCAACCGCTGCACCTCAGCGAGGTGCCCCAGGTTTTGGCCGAACCGGCTCCTATCGGTGAAATCACCATCGCTGCCGACACCACCGTACTGGCTGACTGGCCGCGAGAGCCGGCTGAAGCCCTTTTTGCCAATGGCGTGGTGCTGCGGCAGGTGGCTCTGGCCGATACGGCCGTGCGTCCCGGCCACAACCTGCCGCTCACCCTCTTCTGGCAAATCAACGGCGACGCAGCGTTGGCCAACTTACGCTATAAACTCAGCGTCATTGCGCCGGACGGCACCATTTTGCGCGACCAAAGCGATCCGCCCGGTGCCCGCTGGCTGAGTGAATGGCAGCCTGGCGAGCTACTGCGGGAACCCACCGGCCTCTACTTTCCGCCAGACACGCCCACCGGCACGTATCGATTGGAAATGCAGCTGCTTGAAGATGGCGAGACGGTGGCGGGACGGCCGTTCTGGTGGCCGTTCTCCCGAGAAACCGTGTCGCTAGGCACAATTGAAGTCACCCCGTGGCCTCTGGAAACCACACTGCCGGAAGACAGCACGTTGGTCAATGCCCAATTTGGTGACCACATTCGCCTGCACAGCTACGATCTGTCCACCGACCCGGCAGCCGTCGAACTGACCCTCTACTGGCAGGCCGAATCAGTGCCGGAAACAGGCTGGTTTGTTTTTGTCCATCTGGTGGATGCCGCTGGGGAGATTGTGGTCCAACGGGATTTTGTGCCGGCCGACGGGCTGCGCCCCACCACCGGTTGGCGCACCGGCGAAGTGATTGAAGATGTTCACCATCTGCCGCTGCCGCCGGATTTGCCGCCGGGTCTTTATACCATTCGTGTCGGTTTGTTTGAACCAGACAGCTTTGCCCGGCCAACCGTCAGCCAAAACGATCGGCCCCTGCCGGATAATCAACTTAACCTGGTGGAGCTGCGCCTGCCATGAAACAAAAGCTGCTGCCGTTGATTCTGGTTCTCTACCTGTTGATCACCCTGGCGTACGGCGTCGTCAATCCACTGTTTGAAGCGCCGGATGAGCATTGGCACTTTTTTACGGCCGTTTACATCGCCGAAAACAAACGCCTGCCTATTGTCGAAGAAGATTACGACACCTGGCTCAGCCAGGAAGCGGCCCAGCCACCACTTTACTACATTTTGGGCGCAACCCTGATTGCCCCGTTCGACACTAGCACTGCCCGCGAAGATGTGTGGCTTAATCCGTTTGGCACCCAGGGCATTGGCAACGCCGCCGCGCTGGCCAACCGCAATCAGATTATCCACACCACGGCTGAAACGTGGCCCTGGCACGGCACCTTCCTGGCGGCTCATCTGCTGCGCGTCTTCTCCACGCTGCTGGGGCTGGGCACCCTGCTGGGGATTTATTACAGCGCCCGCCTGCTCTGGCCCAATGCTGCCCGACGGCCGCTTCTGGCCACGGCCCTGGTCGCTTTTTTGCCCCAATTTAATTTTCAACATGCGGCCATTAGCAACGATCCGCTCGTTATTTTCCTGTGTACGGCGGCGCTGTGGCAGCTTATCTGGCTGTGGCACCATCCGCTAACGATGCGCCGCCTGCTGCTGTTGGGCATCACCATTGGGCTGGCAGCATTGAGCAAAAACGCTGGCGTGCTGCTGCTGCTTTTTGCCGTTGGTTTTTTGGTGATGCGCAGCCTGAAAGAGAAATCCACAGATTTCGCAGATTGGCGCAGATTATCTACTTCAGCGCTGGTTTCTTGGGGGTGGCAAACGGCCGTTACCCTCCTGCTGCCCGTTTTGCTGATCGCCGGCTGGCTGTGGTGGCGCAACTGGCAGCTTTACGGCGACTGGACCGCCACCAGCCAGTTCATCCGCCTTGCCGGTGGCGACCGGGGGTTTACGCTGCTTCAGGTTTTGGCCGAAAGCGGCGGCCTGTGGCGCTCCCTGTTTGCCGTGTTTGGCTGGTTCAATCTGCTGGCGCCGGCATGGGTGTACTGGGTGTGGAATGGGCTGGTGGTGGTCGGATTGGCGGGAATAGTGAGATTAGAGATTGGAGATTGGCGATTAGGAAAAACAACCAATCGCCAATCTCTAGTTTCCAATCTCCAAAATTACCTGCTGCCTTTTATGTTGTTTGGCTGGGTCCTGGCCGTTTACGCTGGATTGGTGCTGTTCATGCTGCGCACCCCGGCGGCGCAGGGACGACTGCTGTTTCCCGCCATTTTGCCGCTGGCGTTGGGGCTGGCACATGGGTTGGCCAGCTGGCGCTGGCGACCGCTTCTCTGGCTGGCTCCGGCGGCGGCACTGCTGACCACGCTCTACAGCCTGTGGGGCGTCATTGTCCCCGCTTACCAACTGCCGCCCATCGTGGCCAGCCTACCGGAGGAGGCAGCGCCTTTGCAGCAGGAGATGGGGGCTGGATTGACGCTGCTGGGTGTGGAGATGGAAACGGAAACGGCTCCTTCGACAGGCTCAACTCCGTTGAGCAGCTCAGGGCAGGCCGTTCCCGGCGACACAATCTGGTTCACGCTTTACTGGCAGGCTGAGTCCATCCCAGAAATTCCGCCGGAGCTGGTGGTGAACGTTCTCGGTCGTTCGCTACACCCCATTGGCAGCAGCCACAGCTTCCACGGACGTGGCCTCTTCCCCGCTACCGAATGGTCCACGGGCAGCATCATCGCTGACCGGATGGGGGTACGGTTGGCGGAAGCAATTGAAACGCCAGTGCTGGCGCAGCTGTTTGTGCGGCTGGTGGATGATGTGTCGCTGGACCCGCCGAGCATTCCAGTGAGCAGTGTGAAGGTTGTGCCAGATGAATGGCCGGAGCAATCCGAAACAAGTTTGGCGGAGATTGGGAAGGCAGTGCAGTTAACGGCCGTTTCCACCCCACCACCACAAGCCAGCCCAGGTGACACAATTGAAGTTGACGTCACCTGGCAGGTCATCGCTCCGCCGCAGGCCGACTGGACCGCGCTGCTCCACCTGGCCGAACCCAACCAGCCGCCGCTGGCCACGGGAGATAGCCCGCCGCTAAACGGCGACTACCCCACCCGCGTCTGGGCAGCCGGTGAAGTTTTTAGTGACACGTACACATTGACGATACCGGATGATGTGGCGAACGGCCGTTACCCTCTCTGGATAGGCATGTACCATAGTGAAACCATCGAACGCCTCCCGCTAACCGTCAACGGCGAGCCGCAGCCTAACCAGGTTTACCAGATTGGTACGGTAGAAATCGTTTCCCCGTAATTTGTCATTCGCGGACAAAGTCGCTGGCTATTTTTGCCTTATAGGGATGTTTCGCTTCGCTCAACATGACAAGTTCACTTGTCATTAGTATCTAAAAAGTGTGGTACAAAGAGAAAGACACGGTAGATCGATTGTCATTAGACCGCGAAGGTCGTGT
>PABI01000070.1 GCA_002699125.1 Anaerolineaceae bacterium | reverse complement strand
TTGAGGTAAAAACCGCCTAAATTCGGGTTTCGTATCACACAGTTGCTCTGACCGAAGGGAAGAATCCCTCTGAAGATCATCTTGTAAAAGCCATGTCCGCGAAGGATAACGTTCAGAGGGATGCTTCGGGGGGCCTCAGCATGACAGGTCAGGTAGTTTTGTAAGCCTGCGGTGTGGTTTTGGTTTTCTTTTTGAAGATTTTGCTAAAGTGGGACGGATCTTTGTAGCCTAGCCGGTGGGCAATTTCCTTGACGGACAAATTGGTGAACGTCAGCAGCCGTTTGGCCTCCAGCATCAGCCGCTCCTCGATGAGGTGCTTGGCGGTACGGCCAACAAACTGCCGCGTAATGTCGGAAAGCTGGCGCGGGGTGATGTTGAGCATCTGGGCAAAATCCTGCACGGTGTGGGTTTGGCTGTATTGTTCCTCCAGCAGCAGCGTGAATTCATGGAACAATTGGGCCTCGGGGGAAACGGCCGTTCCCCCACCACTCACCACCTCCCTTTGTACCTTACCCAACTTGATCAACAAAACGGTCAGCAGATGCCGCAAGATTTCCTGGTTGGCACGGCCGTCCGCACTGTTAAACTCTGCCAGCAGCAGCCCCAATAGCGCCTCAAAATTGGGCAGGGCGTTTGGCGGCACAGGCAAGGTATGGTTGATGGTGACGTTGTTAAATAGCACCGTCTGGTAATGGCCCATCTCCTGTGAGAGGAAGTTGGGCAAAAAGGCGTCGGTAAAGCGAATGACCAGCCCGTCCAAGTCGATGCCGGTGATGAGCTGGTGTACCTGTCCCTTGGCGATGAGGTAGAAGGTGTTTGGTTGGATGGTTAACTCAAGGCCGTCGATGGCGTGTTTGCCCCGGCCGGAGCGCACCCACAGGATTTCCTGGAAGTTGTGGCGGTGCGGCTGCTCGTGGGTTTCTTGCGGGTCAGTTTCGATGAGGAACGGCCGTATCAAAAAGTCGCGCTGCGTTTCGGAGAGAGGCTGGGTGGGGAGGCTGTTTGGTTGTCTGGCCATTGGATAATTTCCAAAAAGCGGAACACAGAGTTTCGCGGAGATGGCACAGAGCTGCACAGAGAAAAACTCTGTGTAACTCTGCGGTTCTCTGTGTAACTCTGTGTTCCTCTTAAACTTGCTGCAAAACGGCCGTTAAACTTTCCACCAGCCGCACATTCTGCTCCGGGGTGCCGATGCTCAGCCGGATGTGGTTGTCCAGCCCAAACGCCGGGCGCACGATGAACGCCAGGGCCATCAGGCCATCAACAATGATCGAAGCCGGAACCGTTTCGTGCGAGAACATGACAAAGTTAGCCTGGCTGGGCCAGACGCGGCAGCCCAGGCGGGTGAGCTGCTCGGTGAGCCACTGCTTGCCTGCCGCATTGTTGGCAATCGTGCGCTGGCGGTGTGCCTCATCTTGCAGCGCCGCCAGACCGGCCACCAGCGCCAGCTTGTTGACGTGGAAATTGCGCTTCACGCCCGCCACGCGCTCAATGACTGCCGGCGGGGCAATACCGTAACCCAGCCGCAGACCGGCCAGGCCATAAATTTTGGCAAAGGTGCGCATGAGGAAGATGTTTTTGCCCGCCAGGACGTAGGGCAGCGCATCCGGGTAGTCGGGGGCATCGACAAAATCGCAGTACGCTTCGTCGTGGATGAGCAGCACATCGTCGGGAATGACGTCGATGATTTGCTGTAGGGTGTTGGCGGGCACGTAGGTGCCGGTGGGGTTGTTGGGATTGCAAACGTACACCAGCCGGGTTTGGGGCGTGATTGCTGCCGCAATGCGTTCAGGATAGTAGCTAAAATCTTCTTCATCCAGATCGTAGAAGTTGATTTTTTGCCCGGAACGGCCGTGATACCGTGCCAAAAATGGGAATGACTGTCGAGGCAGTACACTCTCGGCATCAGGTGTGGTCAGGTGGCTGCGGGCCACAAACTCCAGCACCTCAATACCGCCGCTGCCCACAACGATATTTTCTGGACCTAGCTGATCGCTAATCGAGGCGGCAATGGCCTGGCAAAGCTGACTATCCAGCTGCCGGGACGGATAAATATTTAGCTTATCCAGATTGTCGCGAATGGCTTGCAGTGCCAGAGGAGATGGCCCCAGCGGATTTTCATTGGAAGCCAGCTTCAGCGGTTCACGTGTTTGCAATTCAGGCGGCAAATCTTCAACGGAAAGGCCGGGTTTGTATTCAGTAGTTGTCATAATACCTCTTATTGGTAACAGTTCTTTTGGATTTGCGTGAAACGTGACAAAAGCCCATCACGTTTCACGCATCACGATCATGACACAAAAATCTTGCCGGGATTCAGAATGCCGTGCGGGTCGAGCGTTTGTTTGAGGCTGCGCATGACGTCTACGGCCGTTTCCCCATGTTCCCGCACCATAAACTTCGCTTTGCCAATGCCTACGCCATGCTCACCGGTTGACGTACCGCCCAGCTCAATCGCCCGCAGGACAACTTCTTCATTGGCCTGGTTGGCATGTTGACGGACGGCTTCATCCTGGTAAGGTGTGGTGATGTGCAGATTGCCGTCGCCAGCATGGCCGACCATGAACTCCGGCAGATTGCGGGTTTGCAGCGCCTGTCGGGCAAACTGCACCAGCGCCGGATACTGGCTAATGGGCACGGCCACGTCCGACAACTGCCATTGATAATCGACAAACACGCGCCGCATGGTTTCAAACATGTGGTGGCGGGTGTGCCACATTTTTTGCCGTTCGGCCGTATCTGTGGTGGCCTGAAAGCGAATCGCACCGTGCGCCTGGCAAATTTCTTGCACCAGCGCCAGATCCAGTTCGGCCGTTTCGGCATGGGCGGCGTGAATCTCCATCAACAAGGTGGGATTGTCACCCCAGTCTACACCTTCTTCCCGACTTAACAGCTCCGAGGTGGCAGCATCGATGAATTCCAACGCGGCAATGTCCAGGCCAGACGAGCGCAGCTCGACCACGGCGGCAATCGCTTCCGCCACCGATGTAAACGACGCCACCACGCCGCTCATCACGTTCGGCAGGGGCACCAGCTTCAAGGTTGCCTCGGTGACAACGCCCAGCGTGCCCTCGCTGCCGACAAACAAGTGCAGCAAATCGTACCCCGCCGACTGTTTGACGGAACGAGAGCCTACGTGGATGAGACGGCCGTCGGCCAGCGCCACTTCCATCGCTAGGATATTATCTTTGGTAGCGCCATATTTTACCGTGCGGGTGCCGGCCGCGTTGTTGGCCAACATGCCGCCAATCGAGGCGTTGGCCCCCGGATCGGGCGCAAAAAAGAGGCCGTGCGTCCCCAGCGCCTGGTTCAAATCTTTGTAGCCAATGCCCGGCTGCACCGTCACCTGAAAATCGTCGGCGTGCAGCGCCACAATCTGGTTCATCCGCTCCAGCGAGAGGGTGATACCGCCAAACAGCGGAATCGGATTACCCTCCAGCGACGACCCGGCGCCCCACGGCGTGACGGCAACCCGGTTGTCGTGGGCAATGCGCAGCACGTCTGCCACCTGCCGGCCGCTGCCTGGCCAGACGACAACCTCGCTCAAATGCGCCTCGTGCTGCGACATGTCCTGAGCACGCAGCTGGCGCTCTGCCTCTGCCGTGGAAAGATTGTCGGGGCCGAGAACGGACGATAGCTCCCGCAAAATCGCTTCTGAAACCGGATTAAATTCCATCATGCTCACTCCAAAAAGAAAATATCCACAGATTACACAGATTGCGCAGATTAAAAACAAAAAAATCTGTGTAATCTGCGTAATCTGTGGACAAAAATCATCCGGCGAATTGGGGTATCGGCAAGCCAGTGACGCCGGGTTGGTAAGCAAACAGGCTGCCCGCCAGCGGATATTGTTCCATTTCCGCCTGACTCATTTGCTGGCAGGCGGTGGTGATATATAGTGTGTCCAGGTTGGGTCCGCCAAAGGTGCAGCTGGTGATGTTTGGCACCGGCAGCGGCACAACCTGCATCACCTCACCTTCCGGCGAGTAGCGGGTGAGCCGCGCTCCGCCATAGTGGGCCAGCCAGAGGCAATTTTCGCTGTCTACCGTCATGCCGTCAGGGTGGCCCTCGGCGGGATCGGTGAGCTGGATAAACGGCCGTTTCCCCGCAATCGATCCATCTTCATGCAAATCAAAAGCAAAAATTGTCTTTTTAACGGTGTCCGTGTGGTAAAGGATTTTGCCATCGGCGCTGAAGGTGGGACCATTGCTAATAATATATGGACTGTCCATTTTGTGGACCTTCAGGTCAGGGTCCAGCCGGTAGAGCGAACCGGTGGCTTGTTGTTGAGCATTGTCCATCGTGCCGGCCCAGTAACGGCCGTTGCCATCAACTTTGCCATCATTAAACCGATTTCCCGGCAAATTGGCTTCCGGCAAAACAAATGGCGTCGCTGTTTCGGTGGCAAAATCGATGGTGGCAAAACCATCCCGTACCGTGCCCACAAAACCACCCGACTGTCGCACCGCCAGGTTGGTAACCGGCTGGTCAAAAATCCAGGTGCGCCGCTCGCCGCTGTCCGGCATTAAACGGTGTACCCGCTTGCCGATTATGTCAACCCAATAGAGTGCGTTTTCATCTGCAACCCACAAAGGGCCTTCACCCAGTTGGGCTGGGATCTGCCAAATGCAATTTATCTCACTCATTGAAAACCCTTTTTAAATGGTACGCTGATTTGCCTGATTTACCTGATCAAGAAGATCAGGCAAATCAGCGTCCTATTTTTTATCACAATCTGCTCAAGCGTATGTCGTCTTCTTAAAAAATCTTATGCCTCGCCCTGATATTCAAACCAGTCGAAATTGGCGACGTTTTGGCTGGGCTGGCCGTTGCTGCTGGCGTACATGCCCACGTACACGCCGGTGAAGCCGCCGGCAACGGGCGTACTGAGGATACGGCCGTCTACCCCCTCCGCCACCGTTTGCCACGCACCCGGTTCAGCAGCAATGTAAAAACTGTATGCCTGTCCCCTGGTCGAAACTTTGAAGTAAACTCGATTTCCGTTAACGGGCCTTTCGGCCAGTGTCGTTTCTTCTCCGCCAGCACGCTTGAAGAGGCGCACGGCCGTTCCACCTCCATCCACCTGGCACGCTACAAAACGAAAATGAAAGTTATTGTTTTGCAGCAGTGCCATGCCGGCACACTCATTGGCACTTTGCGGCGAAAATTCCAATACAGTTTGCGCCGTAAAGTTGATGTGCTGCTGTCGCCGCCCAACAAAGCTGGGGTTGACTTGCTCAGAGAGCTGTTCTGGCCGCAAATAGAGACGCAGGTGAGACGGCCGTTCTGCCAGACTATAAATCTTCTCACGCGGCGTGCGAATCAGATTCCAGCAGTCGGCCAGCTGTGGCGCGTCAAACTGGTCGCAGGCCGGTGGCTGGGGCCAGCGTTGTTCGGGCAGATTGGGCGCGGGATGGCGGAACTCGACACGGCCGTTGCCCGGACTCACCACCGGCCAGCCATCTTCCCAACGCACCGGCACCATAAATGTTTCTCGTCCCAAATTGTAATAGTAACCATCATATGGCCGCATCGCCAGCAGCACCATCCACCACTCGCCGTGCTGCGTTTCGACCAGGTCAGCGTGACCCGTGCCCACGATGGGGTAATCCAAACCCAAATGGCGGTGCGTCAAAATAGGGTTGCGCGGATTGCCGACGTACGGCCCGGTAATCTTTTCGCTGCGAGCAATGGTGACGGCATGATCGTGCGCCGTGCCGCCTTCAGCAATCACCAGGTAGTAGTAGCCATCTATAAAATAAAGGTGCGGCGCTTCGGCATGGACGCCGCCTTTTACAGCACCATCCCACAGGCCGATGCGCTCGCCCACGAGCTGCATCTTGCTTAAGTCCACTTCTTGCAGCCAGATTTCACGATGGCCGGAAAATTGTTCGCCGTTTGGTGGAAAGCGGTTGCCTGTATAGTAGCAACGGTCGTCTTCCGTAAATATCAACGAGGGGTCAATGCCCGGCGCATCCTCCAGCCAATACGGCTCTGACCAGTCGCCTGCCGGATCGGTTGCCGTGACAATAAAATTCCGTCCTTTATTGTGCTCCAGCACGAGCGTATTGATCACGTAAAACGTGCCGTCATGGTACCGAATCGTGGGTGCATACAGACCACGCGATGCTTCCAGACCGTCCAGCGGTAGTTGGCTGGGACGGTCCAACACATGCCCAATTTGCCGCCAGTTAACCAGATCGCGGCTGTGGAAAATGGGCAGGCCGGGAAAATATTCAAAGGTAGAGGTAACAAGATAATAATCTTCCCCCACCCGACAGATGGAAGGGTCAGGATAAAATCCTGGTAAGATGGGATTTTGATAGGTTTGGCTCATGCTTCACTCCTTGGTAGTTGTCAGTTCTGGCTCCCACCAAACATTGTATCTCGCGTGCAGTTGACAGTCACTTTTTTAAAGTGTTTGGGTTTTCAATCAGGCAAGTGACTGTCACCTTTACAAGAGTGGCAAAATAAAAAGGGTTGCTTTATCATCGGGCAATACGCTTCCCACTGGCGTTATTTTGGCAGAAGATCCCCTTATCAAAACGATGGAGTAAACAAATGGAAAAAATTAGATGGGGCATTTTAGCCACTGGCTGGATTGCCGAACAGTTGGCCGAGGCCATTAATAATCAGCCAGACGCGGTTTGCCTGGCGGTCGGTTCGCGCTCACAGCAGTCGGCCGATGCATTTGGCGGCAAATGGAACATTCCCCGGCGCTACCCAACCTACGAGGCACTGGCTGCCGACCCGGATGTGGATGTGATTTACATCGCCACGCCACACAACCTGCACTATGAAAATATGAAGCTGTGTCTGAACGCAGGGAAACATGTGCTATGCGAAAAACCGCTAACGGTGAATGCGGCTCAGGCACAAGCGTGCATCGATTTAGCCAGGGAAAAAGGTCTCTTTCTGATGGAAGCGATGTGGATGAAGTTCATCCCGGCCATCCGGCAAGTGCAGAAGTGGATAAAAGACGGCCGTATCGGCACCATCCGTCTCGTCCAGGCTAACTTTGCCTTTAACATCCCCTTTGATCCAAAAGGGCGTTTGGATGATCCGGCGCTAGCCGGCGGCGCGCTGCTGGATATGGGCATCTACCCAGCCACGCTGGCCCATATGATACTGGGCAAACCAGATCGAATTCTCTCGGCGGCCCATTTCGGTGAAACAGGCGTGGATGAACTCAATTCGGCCATCTGGCAATATGATCGGGGTGCTCAAGCCATTTTGCTTAGCACGCAGCGGTTGGAACGGCCGTGCGACGCCATCATCACCGGCAGCCAGGGCTATATTAAACTGCATGAAAACTTCTGGCATAGTCAAACCGTTACCCTGAAGCAAAGCGGGAGCAAGCCGGAGGTGGTGCAACTTCCTTACGAGGGCAATGGTTACGGCTACCAGGTGCGTGAAGTACACGACTGTTTGCGCGCGGGCAAGCTGGAATCGGCCGTAGTGCCCCTGGCCGACACCCTGGAAATCATGACGCTGCTGGATGAAATGAGGGGGCAGTGGGGGCTGGTTTACCCCGGAGAGTAAAACCAAAATCATCAATCTCTTGACAATCCCTGGTTTTTCATGCTATGCTATCGAAGCGATTCGACTATGCGCTTCGATGATTTTCGAAGTAGCGGATGTGTAAAGATGATTCCATGCCTGATTCACACCGCTGCAAACAAAATTTGGTGCAGCAATGCAGAGACTTTTCCTCTGCGCCTCAGCGTTAGTTTTTAAGGAGATCCCATGCCCACGATGCAGGATGTTGCCAAACATGCTGGTGTGGCCCTTAGCACTGTTTCCTACGCCATCAACGGGACACGCCCCATTTCTGAAGAAACGCGACAGCGCATTTTTGCCGCCATGGAAGAGTTGGGGTACCGGCCCAACGTGCTGGCCCGCGGCCTGGCCAGCAAACGCAGCCGCATCGTCGCCCTGCTCCTGCCTGCGGCTAAACGCGGCCTGGGCCTCACCGAATTAGAATTTGTGATGAGCGCCACTGAGGTAGCCCGCGAACATGGCTACCACCTCGTTTTATGGTCCACCGAAATCCGCGATCCCCGTGAATTACAGCAGCTTATGCAGCAAGGGCTGGTAGACGGCGTCATTGTCATGGAAATCCATGAGCAGGATGAACGGATTGACTTGCTGCGCAAAATTGATTTCCCTTTCACGATGATTGGCCGCAGCGCCGACAACCAGGGCATTAACCACGTAGACATTGATTTTGGCCAAACAATGCAGGTTGTCATCGATCACCTGGCCAGCTTAGGTCACACCCACATCGCCTTTCTTAATCATGCCCAAGAAGAATATGACGCCGGCTATGGCCCAGCCGTGCGCACGCAGCATCGTTTTCTGGAGAGCATCGAAGCTCGTGGGGTGCACGGCATTACCCGTTTTTGTGAAGCGCAGGCCGAAGATGGCTATAAGGCCGTCAACGACCTTCTCGCCATCGACCCTAATCTCACCGCCATCATTGTCATGAACGACCGGGCTATCCCAGGCATCTTGCGCGCCCTGGCTGACCGCGGCTGGCAGATTCCCGACGACTTTTCCGTCGTGGCCGTTGTTTCTTCAGCTCGTGCTGCAGAAATGACCAACCCCACCATCACCACCGCAGAAGCCCCGGCCAAAGAGTTGGGCCGCTTGGGTACAGAAATGTTGATTAAATATTTGGAAGGGAAAAAAAAAGAGTTTTCCGAGGTTCTGATTCCCTGTGAGTTGGTGATTCGGGAAAGTTCGGGGCCTTGCCCTAAAGAACGGGGCCAACTTGTTTGATGAGGTCCTGAAGTCAAAATCCTGAGGGCCAGGAAGCGATATTTCCACTGGTAATAGAAGATGAGGATACCGCCTACCGCCAAGTAAACCGGTATCCCCAAAGGACAGCAAAGCAATGAAGAATCTGCTCTCTCAGCGAGAAAGCGGTCTCCGCTCTACTGTTTTTATTGTAGCGCCTTCTCCACAATTTGCGTATGCGCAAAAAGGGCTGAAAGGGAGACAACAAGTTATGAGCAGATTGAGTAACGCTTTGCTGAAGGAAACGGCCGTTTCCAGCACCGTCTAGATTCGTTAGAAAAGGAGGTCAACACCCGGCACAAGTTAACATAATTACAAAATGATTCACCCAAAATCCCTTCAGTAAACAAATCTTTAAATTAACCAAATTGGAATGGAGAACAAAGATGAAAACCCAACTGTTCAAAAAATTACCCTTAATTCTGGCCTTTTTTGTTTTGATCGCATTAGTTGCCTGTGGCGGCGGCGACACAGCCGAAACCGATGCACCGGCCGAAGATAACGCCGCTCAAAGCGAAGATACTGCCGCTGAATCAGCCGATTCCAGTGAAGAACGCGTCTTCCGCATCTGGCATTATGAAGAACCGGGCAGCGCCACCGGCGACGCCTGGGCCAGAGCCCTAGAAATCTTTGAAGAAAGCCACCCAAACGTCACTGTTGAATTTGAGCTAAAAACCTTTGAGCAAATTCAGCAAACGGCGCAGATGATCCTCAACACCGATGAAGCGCCTGACGTGATGGAAATTAATAAAGGCAATGCCACCGCCGGCTTGTACGCCAAACAAGGCCTGCTCACCGATTTAACCGATGTGGCCGCCGAACGCGGCTGGGATGACCTGCTGGGCACCAGCCTGCAAACCACCGCCCGCTACGACGAACAGGGCATCATGGGCGGCGGTCCACTTTACGGCGTGACTACCTACGGCGAGTTTGTCATGGTGTATTACAACAAAGATATGTTCGCCGAATACGGCCTGGAACTGCCCACCAGCCTGGAAGAATTTGAAGCCATCGCCGACACCTTTGTAGAAAATGACATTGTGCCACTTTCGTTAGGCGCGGGCAGCGTCTGGCCGGTCACACAAAACTTCTATGAGTTGGTACTGTACGAAGGCGACCGGGAACTGGTCGAAGCGTATCAACTGTTCAAGAGCGACCTCGATTTTCACGGTGACGCTTTCACCTTTGGTGCGGAGCGCTTTGCTGAGCACGTCGCCGCTGGCTACTATGGCGACAATGCCAACGGCGTGATTCAGGATGACGCAACGGCCGCTTTTGCCCAGGGCAACTTCCCCATGATGCTCACCGGCAGCTGGATGTTTGGTAACTTCCAAAACCAGATCACCGACTTCGACTGGGGCATCTTCCTCATGCCGGGCAAAACCTTCAACACCGGCTCCGGCGGTAACCTGCTGGTGGTGCCGGAAAACGCGCAAAACAAAGATTTGGCGTACGAATTCCTGGACATCACCCTGAGCGAAGAAGTGCAAACGCTGATGGCCAACCGGGGCGGCATTCCGATCAATGCCGATCTGAGCCAGATTGAAAATGAGCAAAACCAGGAGCTGAATGCCGCGTTTGCCACCATCGTTGAGAATGATGGTCTGGCCTTTTACCCGGACTGGCCCGCGCCCGGTTACATGGATGTGCTGGGCGGCGGCCTGCAAGAGGTGATCGCCGGCTCCATAACCACGGATGAATTCCTGGACCAAATTGCGGGTCCTTGGCAAGAGTACAAAGATACATTAGACGAGTAATCAGAGTTAGCAAAACCTGACAGGTTTGCACCCCAATTTAGCCAAAACGGTTCTTTGTAATACAAAATTGGCTTAACTTCAGGCTCGCTTTGTAAACCTGTCAGGTTTATTCCCCAAGAGGAGATTCCCAATGAGTGACAGCACCTACCCCGACCAGATTCAAGCAGGTGCCCGCCAAAGAATCCGATCATTCAGGGAAACTGGCTATGGCCTATACCTGATACCCGGCATTACCTTTTTCATGCTGCTGATCATCCTTCCCTTCCTGGCCAACATCGGCATTAGCTTTACCCAGTGGCAGGGCATTGGCACGCCAGAATGGATCGGCTTAGACAATTACGCCCGGGCGCTGGGAGATGCTGTTTTTTGGACGTCATTCAAAAACAACCTCCTGCTCATCATCGCCATGACCATCTTACCCACCGTTATTGGCCTACTCCTGGCGGTGACGTTGTTTGACTACATCAGCCACCAGTTTGGGCCCGGCTGGGCCACCTTTTTGCGCGCCGGCTTTTATTTGCCGCAAATTGTGCCTGTGGTTGTAGCGGCTGTGGTGTGGAAGTGGATCTTCCAACCAGACTGGGGCGTTTTGAACTGGCTGCTGACTTCAGTTGGCCTGGAAAATTGGACGCAAAATTGGCTGGGTGACGCCAAGCTAGCTTTACCCTCCATCATGTTGATGCTGGTCTGGTTCCAAATTGGCTATCCGCTGGTGATCTTCATGTCTGGCTTGCAGCGTGTAGACCCACAGGTGTACGAAGCGGCCAAAATCGACGGTGCCAGCTGGTTCCAGACGTTCTGGTATGTCACCATCCACATGATCCGGCCCGAAATTGCCGTCGTTGTCTTGACAACAACCATTGCCGCCCTGAAAACGTTTGGCCCGGTCTATGCCATGACCAGCGGCGGGCCGGGCAACGCAACTACGGTGGCCTCCTTCTTCTCCTGGAAGAACTTTTTTGAACGATCAAACGTGGGCTACGGGGCCACGATGGCCACGTTTATCACGCTGCTTGTGATCGGGATGACCTTCTTGTTCATTCGGATACAGGAACAGCACGAGGATTAAGCAGATGAGTGATTACTCTATAACACCCACGCATAGCAAAGCGTTTCGGCCGGGTTCGGTAACCAAATATGTGATGCTGATTGGCTTGCTGCTATTTCTGGCGATTATGCTGTTCCCGTTTTTTATGATCACGATCAACTCCTTCAAAACGGAGGCGGAATACCTGGCAAGCGGCCCGTTTAGCCTGCCCAGCAGTTTTGATCTGGGAGCACTTAAAGCCACCTGGGACCTGACGGATTATTCGACGAAACTCACAAACAGCTTGTTGATCAGTGTGAGTACGGCCGTTCTCGCCGTCTCCCTCTCCCTCTTCAATGCCTATGCCCTGGGGATTGGCAAAATCAAAGGGCGCACCTTCTTTTTGATGTTCTTTTTGATGGCTATCACCCTGCCCGTAGAGTCGCTGGCGTATCCACTGTACTATCTGTTTAACCAGGTTGGGCTGTACAACTCGCGGCTGGGGGTCATTATTGCTACGGCCGCTTTGCACACCGCTTTTGGTACCTATCTGCTCACCTCCGTCTTCCGCACCTTCAACAAAGATTTACTGGAATCAGCCCGGCTGGACGGCTGCAACAAATTCCAACTGCTGTTCCAGATCATTGTGCCGCTGAACTGGCCCACGCTGTCGGTGCTGTTTGTCTTCTTCTTCATCTGGACCTGGAATGACTTCTTCCTACCGCTCATCTTTCTCATTTCCAACTCCAAGCAGACAGTGCCCATTGCCATGGCCCTGGCCCGCGGCGAGCGCGGTATGGTGATTACCACACAAAGTGCGGCCGCTTTTCTGGGCGTGGTGCCCGCCTTCATTTTCTTTATGCTGTTCCAGCGCACCCTGACCAAGGGCATCATGTCGGGGGCAACAAAATAACGAATGTACTAAAACCTGACAGGCTCACCGCCTGACAGACATATGCGAAAAATAGGCGGGTCTTTCTCATAATTGAACTCAGGTTAAAT
>PABI01000069.1 GCA_002699125.1 Anaerolineaceae bacterium | reverse complement strand
TTTAAGGTTGTATCCATAAACGGATAGTTTTATGAGAAAATTTATCAATTTTCGCCTCTTTTTTCGCATATTACTGTGGGGCGGTGAACCTGATAGGTCTCCTCACGAGCCCTCTTGACATAACAAAAACTTCTAATGGACCAACCTTACTCATCGGATCGGCCAAACAAAAAGACACCTTAAGCAGGATTCCGTCACATTTAACAGGCAATGTGTTCATCGTTTTGTGACTTACCAGAGAAGTTGGGGTCTATGGTTATGAGTATATAGGATTCTATCAAACTTTTGTGAAGGAGGTACATGATGGAGCAGATTCAGGAATTCTTTTTGGGATTAGGCCCCGTTGGACAAGCTGTTTTGGCTTTCCTGGGTGGCCTTTTGTTGTTAATTGTTGGTTATTTTGTGGCTCGCTTTGTGGCCAGTCTGGTGCGCCGGTTGTTAAAGCGTACCAATTTGGATAATCAGGTAGCCAAATGGTTTGAAGGGGAAGATGGGGTACGGCCGTTTTCCGCCGAAGATATCATTGGCAAGATAGTCTTCTGGATTATCTTCCTCTTTTTCATTGTTGGTTTTTTGCAGCAGATCAATTTGCCAGGCGTGGCGGCCCCGCTGCAATCGCTGCTGGATCGCATCACTACTGAATATTTGCCCCGATTAGGTTCGGCTGCCCTGCTGCTGCTGGCGGCCTTTGTGGTGGCCACCCTGCTGCGGCTGCTGGTGCGCCGGGGCGCGGCCATGCTCAACATCGACAGCTGGTTGAGCAGACACGCTGCACTGGAAGATGAGGAGCAGGTGTCTGTATCTGAATCGTTGGCAACGGCCGTTTACTGGTTCATCTTCCTACTCTTTCTGCCCGCCATCCTGGATGCCCTGGGCGTTGAGGCAATCGCCGCCCCCATTCAGGATGTGTTCGAAGAGTTCCTCGGCTACATTCCCAACATCTTTGGCGCGCTAATCACGCTGCTGATTGGCTGGTTTATTGCCCGCGTGGTGCGGCAAGTAGTTACCAACCTCATGGCCGCTTTGGGCAGCGACCGCTTCGGCGAACGGCTGGGACTCAGCGGCGACCGCTCCCTTTCCAAGATGGTTGGCACCATTCTTTACACCTTCATCCTGCTGTTTGCCATCATTGCTGCATTGGACTCCCTCAACATTGACGCTATCTCTGATCCAGCCACCATCATGCTCACCAGCCTCATCGACGCCCTGCCTAACGTTTTTGGCGCAGCCCTGGTCCTGGTGATCTCGTTTTATATCGGCCGTATGATTGCCAATCTCATTACCGACTTACTGCGCGGCGTCGGCTTCGACGACATTCCCGCCCGGCTGGGACTGAGCTGGAGCGGCACGCGCCAGCCCACCGACCTGGTTGGCTACCTGATCATCGTTGGCATTATGCTGTTTGCCTCGCTCTCGGCGGCCGAACTGCTGGGGTCTGATTTTCTGTCTGGCCTTCTGGCCGAGTTCATTGCTTTTGGCGGACAGCTGGTTGCCGCCATCATCATCTTTGCCATTGGTCTTTATCTGGCCAATCTGGCCCGCAACCTCATTTTGAGCGCGGGCGGCCAGCAGGCCAACTTTACCGCCACGCTGGCCCGGGTGGCCATCCTGGTTCTGACCACAGCGATGGCTTTGCGCCAGCTTGGCGTGGCCAACGACATCGTCAATATGGCGTTTGGCATCCTGCTGGGCGCTCTGGGCGTGGCGGCGGCACTGGCCTTTGGCCTGGGCAGCCGGGAGATTGCCGGGCGCGAAGTTGCGCGGCTGGTTGCCAATCTACGCGGCGAGGACAGTGGCGTTGGCGATTGATAACCCGCGTCGACAAATCACGTTAAACTTTGGCGAGGGAGAGAAATAAACAACCTTGCCAGCTGATGAGCGCAGCAGCATGATGTTCATGTTGCTGCGTTTTTTATTAGCAGCTTATGCAACCCAGGACTGGCAGTGCTGGAATCATTTAACCATCAACTTGCTACATGAAGGACTGCCAGTCCTAAATATCGAGGTACAACAATGAGCGGCACAGAGTGGCATTATCGAATAGAATATTGTCATTTGCGGCTTCAAGCGGCAAGTTTGAGGGCTTGTACCGGGTTAGCAGCCTGTCTGAGGCAGCTGTTGGCCAACTGCGAGGGATATTTTTATCGGTATGGGGCAACCGGCGCTAAAAGAACTCTCGGATGCAGCGTTGATCGCAGTTTGTCAACAGCGCGGCACCAAGGACGATCGGCCGTTTCAGGAGCTGTTTCGGCGCTATCAGTCGGTGGTATGGCGAGTCTGTTACAGCACTATGCGCAACCGCCAGGATGCCGAAGATTTAACGCAGGATGTATTTCTCAAGGTGTATCGCAACCTGAATCAGTTCGAAGGCCGCTCTTCCTTCAAAACGTGGCTGTACCGGGTGGCCATCAACACCTGCCAAAACGAAATTCGGCGGCGTGGAAGACGGCCGCAGGAAGCCGAAACGGAAATGGACACAATCGCCGAAATTATGCCTTCGGGCCAATCGGTAGAAAAGGCATACCAGAACCGCAACCGGCGCGAACTGCTGGCAGAAGCGCTGGCCAACCTGGACATGGGTGCCAGCGAAATTTTGTATATGAAGGATATGGAAGAACGGCCGTATAACGAGATAGCCGATATGCTGGACATCGGCATCAGCGCCGCCAAGATGCGCGTGCAGCGGGCCAGATTAGCCTTGCAGGCGCAATATCGCCTGTTGGATGGTGACTATGATCAATGAATCCACACCGCTCTCCCCAGAACTGCTGCGCCGCTTTGTCGCCGGGGAGCTGGACGAAGCCGAAAATGAAGCCATCATGGCTCGCCTCGCGGAAGACGAAGCCAGCCTGGACATTGTCGATGCCCTGTGGCAAGAACAACCATCGCAAACGGCCGTCCACAATCTACCAGACCTGGAACCAGATCGCGCCCAACAGATGCGCCGCCAGCTCATCAAGCAAATTCATCGCGCCGATCTGGCCGTACACATCGTCAAGATGGGGACGACGGGGTTTGTCAGCGTGGCGCTTGGGTTGTTACGGCCGTTGCTCAACAATAAAAATCAAGACCGCAAAAACCGAAAAAGAGGCAGAGGAAATGATTGATTTTGAGATAATTCAAAACGCATTCAGCAACATGATTGCCAACGCAATTGATTATGCACCACGGTTATTGACCGCCCTCATTATCCTGTTGGCAGGCTGGCTGCTGGCCAAAGCGATCTCCACCCTGGTGCAGCGCCTGGGCGAAAGACTGCGCCTGGAAGATTTACTGGAGCGCACCGGCATCAAGGCCGGCCTGGAAAAAGCGCAAATTAAACGCTCCGGCACCCAGCTTTTAGGCATGCTGCTCTACTGGATTATCTTCCTCAACTTTATTTTGATTGCTCTGGAAAGTTTGGGCCTTGATGCGGCCGTGGATCCGCTGCGCAACCTTATTGCCTTTTTGCCCCGGCTGCTGGCCGCCCTGGCCACGCTCACCGCCGGGGTGCTGCTGGCGCAATTCCTGGGCAAAGCAGCCCAGGCAGCCATGAGCGGCATGGGGGTCGATTTTCATCAAGAAGTGGGGCAAGGGGTCAACGTACTGCTGATCATCATGATTGTGATTGTGGTGCTGGAGCAACTGGGCATCAACGCCAGCATTATGACCAACATCTTTACCAACGTCATCACCATCATCGTGGCCGGACTGGCGCTGGCTTTTGGTTTAGGCGGCCGCGACGTGGCCCGCGGCGTGCTGGCCGGCTACTATGCCCGCGAGCAGTTTGAAATGGGCGACCGGGTGGTCATCAACGGCGAGGAAGGCATTCTGGAAGCGATTGGCACACTCAATGCCGAAATTCGCGTCGGCGGCGAGCGCCTCATCGTACCCAACACGGTTTTGACGGAAACGGCCGTTAAGGTCAAAGACACCGACTGGGATCAACCGATCCTGGAACTAGATGAATGAGATGACAAGGTGACGGGGTGAGGGGGTGACCGGGTGAGAAAAATTCTGTCACCTTGTCACCCCCTCACCTTGTCACGCTTTACTCCAGCCATTCGGCAAAAAAGGCATCCAGCGACTGTCCGTGCGCCGCTTCCATGACTGCCTGGAACTCATCATCGCTGGCGGTGCCGCCGCCATAGGTGGCAAAATAAGTTTGCAGTCCGCTGAAGAACGCTTCATCTCCCATCTCCTGCCGCAGCGCATGGACAAACACCGCCCCACCAAAATACGTATTAAAGCTAAAAAGTTTGGCGGGTGGCGGATCGCCCAGCGGAAAATCATCGCCGTTTTCTTCCACGGCCGATTCAATTGCCGCCATCGCCAGTTCCAACTCTTCCGGATCGTTCCGATTTTCCCACATCAGCTGCACGTAGGTGGCAAAGCCTTCATTGCGCCACATCTGCTGCCAGGAATCTAAACTCACCCAGTTACCAAACCACATGTGGGCCAGTTCATGCATCACCGTCGTCTGCCCAATCATGTTGTCGGCCAGCAGCACCATCGTTTGCGTCTCCAGCGACACACTGGAGACGTCGGCAGTGACAAAGCCAAACGCTTCATAAGGATACGGGCCAAACAGGTCGCTCATCCAATCAATCGCCTCGCCCAATTCGGCCGTGGCGGCGGCAAACTCGGCCTGTGCCCCCTCATTGACATAATGTCTCAAAAGTATTCCGTCCGGCGATACCTCTTCCTGCCGCTCAAACTCACCTACCACCACCGTGGCCAGGTAAGAGGCCATGGGGAAATCATGCTCCCAGATGAAGGTGCTAATGGTTTCGCCATCAATTTGGTCAATGAGCAGGCCGTTGGCCACGGCCGTTAACCCCACCGGCACCGTAATTTCAAAACGATAGGTGGCTTTATCACGCGGATGGTCGTTATTGGGGAACCAGTAACGCGAACCGTCCGGCTCTGACAACACGTAAATGCTTTCGCCATCCACAAAACTCATGCCTACTGAAGCCGCAAAGCCAACGTAGCGCGACGGCCGTTCCACCGGATTCCCTGCGTACGTGATGCTAATCGTAAAAGTCTGGCCTTCGGTAAACGACAGCGATGGCTCGATGATCAACTTGTCTTCAAAGCGAGTGTACGCTACCGGCCGCATATCCAGCAGCACTTCCGTCTCGGTAAATCCGACAAAATCCAGAGAAAGCGTTTCCACTGCTGGGCCCGTCACCACGCCGCTAATGTGCACCGTAGCGTCGATATTTTCTACCGCCGGGTCCAGCGCCATAATCAACTCATATTCGGCCACGTCATAACCAGTGTTGCCCAGCTCCGGCGCATACGGATCGCCGATGGACAATCCTGCAAACGGCGGCGGGGGCGTCACTTGTGGCGTGGGGCTGGGACTTGCACTGAGTGAGGTCGAAGGTACGGCCGTCTCCGTCAGCACCAACGTGGGTGTGGCTACAGTTTGGCTGATTGGCGTGTTTTGGATGGGGGTTGGTGTTGTGGTGGGTGCGGCCGTTTCGCCACAAGCAACCAACAACAAGAGCAGAAAAATCTGCGCAATCTGCGTAATGGTTCGGCTGCGCTCAACCAAGTTGATCAACTCACCACAAGCCTGCGGATTATTTTTCTTAATTTTCGCTTTGAACGCTTGCTTTTTCATTTCCATTTCCCCATACTGTGCTGGCAGCAATAAAAAGTCAATGGGCCAGCCAACAACGCCCATCAAAAATTAACGATCTGAGATTTGTATAAGCGACGAACAACAAACTAAACCATATTAACCATGAACCAATTTCTCTGCGCCTCCGCGCCTCTGCGTTAAATTTCTCAAGGAGCGATCTTTTGGACGAAAAACCCCGCCTGCGCCAGCTTGATTTCCAACCAGTTTATCACCAGGGAGAGCAAATGTGGTACCTGCGCGACCCACTGGAGCTGTCCAGCGAACAGTTGGTGATGCCCCCCGCCCTGGCGCAGCTGCTCCTCTTTTGCGACGGCAGCCACACCCCTAAAGAAATCCACGCGGCGTTTTGCCAGCAGATTGGCCAACCGCTTGATTTTGCCATTACGGAGCAGGCATTGGCCCAACTGGACGCCGCCTGCCTGTTTGACAACGAACGCGCCCGGCAGGCCCTGGCCCAGCAGCAAGATGAGTTTCGCAGCCAGCCCTTTCGCGTGCCCACCCTGGCCGACCTGAGCTACCCGGCCAACCCGCGCCAGCTGACGATGATGTTGGAGGAATACGGCCGTACCGATCAACTCAACGGCTGGCAGCCGTGGCGCGGCCGGGCCATCATCTCGCCCCACATCGACTACCAGCGCGGCGGCAAAGTATATTCCAAAGTGTGGCGGCGGGCGCAAACGGCCGTTCTCGAAGCCGATCTTGTCATTATTCTGGGCACCGACCACAATGGCGGTGCTGGCACCTTTACCCTCACCCGGCAGCCATACGCCACCCCCTATGGTGTGCTGCCTACCGACACGGAACTGGTCGATACCCTGGCTGCCGCCATCGGTGAGGAAGCTGCCTTTGCTGAGGAGCTGCACCACCGTCGCGAGCATTCGATTGAGCTTTCGGCCGTCTGGCTGCATTACATTTACCAGCAGGCGGGCGTGGACCCCAAGCCGATGGTGCCGATTTTATGCGGTTCGTTCCATCACTTTGTGATGAATGGGGCCCATCCGGCGCAGGATGATTTGTTGGGAACGGCCGTATCCACCCTGCAAGCCGCCACTTCTGGCAAAAAAGTCCTCACCGTCGCCTCGGTAGACTTTGCCCACGTTGGTCCTGCCTTTGGCGACGACTACATCATGGACGACACGCGCCGCGCCGCCCTGCGCCAGACTGACCACAACCTGGTTCAGGCCATCATCCGCGGCGACGACGCCGGCTTTTACGACCAGATCGCCGCCGTGGAAGACAGCAACAAAGTGTGCGGCTTCTCCTCCATCTACCTCATGCTGCGCTACCTGCAAGGCAGCGAAGGCATCCAGGTCGCCTACGACCACTGCCCCGCCGACGACGACAACCACTCCCTCGTCTCCATCGCCGGCATCCTGCTGGAATGAGCTTTTGCCTCAAATGAGTTTATAAAAAAAGCTAACGCAGAGGCACGAAGACGCAGAGAAATAAGAGAGAAAATCTGCGCTAATCTGGGTAATGGTTCGACTCCGCTCACCACAAGCCCGCGGATAAATCATTCAACTAATCGTGCCCGGACATCAAGAGCAAGGGCACCACGGCCGTTCCCCAACACACACAGCAGGTTAATCTTAAACTCGGCCAGTTGGGGCAGTCGGCAGCGAGCTTTTACGCCGCCCAGTTTTCCAGGCGAAGGTTGGGGACGCGGGAAAATTCGCTGAGATTGTTGGTGACCAGCGTAACATCCAGGCTTTGGGCGTGGGCGGCGATAAGCATGTCATACGCGCCAATTGGGGTGCCTTGTTGGGATAGATGGGTGCGGATACGGCCGTACACTCGCGCCGCCCGCACGTCAAAATCCACAATCTCTAACGGTGCCAAAAATAAATCGAGAGCCACCTGATTTTGCTGCTGCTTCTGGCTGTTGCTCACCCCAAATTGCAGTTCCGCCACGGTAATCGAAGAAATGCCAATCTCGCCCAGTTCATACTGCTCAAAACGGGTTAGCACCGAAGCAGGCTTTTGTTTAATGAGGTAAATGCAGATGTTGGTATCCAGCATCACCTTCACGTGAACAAATCCTCTCGTTCTTGTAGTTCTGGCTGCGCACGACTCGACATAAAGTCTTCGCTGAACATTTCCAAACTGTCGGCCATCACCCGCCAGGGGGCATGGTAAGGAATAAGCATCACCACATCGCCCACCTTTTTTATGTAAACCTCATCACCCTCAAACCGGAATTCTTTGGGCAGACGGATTGCCTGGGAACGGCCGTTCATAAAAATTTTCGCAGTCTCCATCACTCACCTCTTGGATATATACCAGTGATATATATTCTAGCACAAAGCAATTTGCCTGTAAACTACCCAAAATCTGCGCTAATCTGCGAAATCTGCGGATAAATCATTCAACCAGTCGCGCCCGCACATCGAGGGCCAGAGCACCACGGCCGTTTTCAAACACCCGCAGCGGGTTAATCTCAATCTCGGCCAGTTGCGGGCAGTCGGCGGCGAGCTGACCCAGGCGCAGGATGATGTTAAGGACGGCCGTTTCATCCCCAGCCGCCACATTGCGATAACCCGCCAACTTGCGCCCCGCCCAGGTGTTTTGCAGCAGCGATTCGGCCTCGGCCTGAGTCAGCGGTGCCAGGGCAAAGGCGACATCGTTTAAGCCTTCCACCTCCACCCCGCCGGAGCCAAACATCAGCACCGGACCAAACTGCGGATCGCGCACAACGCCTACGATCACCTCCTGCCCGTCGGGGATCATCGGCTGGATGAGGACGCCGTCCAGTTTGGCTTGCGGCACGGCCGTTTGCACATCGGCCATCATTTGTGTGAACGCTTCGGCAACGGCCGTTTCCGTCAGCAGATTCAACACCACCCCACCAACGTCTGACTTGTGCGGCACGTCGGCCGAAGCAATTTTGAGCGCCACCGGCAGGCCAACCTGCCGCGCAATTTCCACTGCTTCGTCGGCTGTGGTGGCCAAACCGCTGCCGGGGACGGGAATGTCGTAGGCGGTGAGCAGTTGTTGGCAAACGGCCGTTGGCAAAAAAGCACCCGGTTCGGCCTCAACTTCCGCCAGGATTTGTTGGGCTTTGCTGGTGGCGGTGGGAGACGGCCGTTCCGGTTCAGATCGGGCTGTTTGCAAAAATTCGGCGCGGCGAGACAAAATTGCCAGCGCTGCTGCCGCCCGTTCGGGAAAGCGGTATTCCGGCACCTTGGCCGCGCGAAAATGTTCCACCGCCTCCTGGATCATCTTCTCGCCCATGAGGGCCACCACCACCGGCTTGCCCGTGGCGTAAATGATGGGCAGCATCGCCTTGGCCACGCCGCCGGCGGAGTACATCGGCGGCGGCGGCAGGATGACCATCACGCTGTCTACGCCCGCATCCTCCAGCAAAATGCGCAGGCAGGTGGCGTACTGCTCCGGCGAGGCCCCGGCCAGCATATCGACCGGGTTTTGCACACTGGCCGCTTCCGGCAGAACGTTACGCAGCGCGGTTTCCGTCTCAGAGGACAAAGTCGCCAACTGCAAATTGTGCCCTTCCAGCGCATCGGCGGCGGTGACGCCAGGGCCACCAGCGTTGGTCAGCACGGCCACCCGCCGTCCCTGCGGCAGCGGGCACCAGGCCAACGCCCGGGCCCAGTCGAACAGCTCCTCGCTCGTTTCGGCGCGCATCACCCCGGCGCGGGCAAACGCGGCGTCGAAGGCCGATTCCTGCCCAGCCAGCGCCCCAGTGTGTGAAGCGACGGCGCGCTGCCCACTGGCGAAGCGGCCCACCTTCAGCGCCAGCACCGGCTTCTCGCGCGACACCTGCTCGGCCACCTGCACAAAACGACGGCCGTCTGACACCCCTTCCAAATATAAAGTGACAACGCGCGTGTGGGGATCGGCGGCAACGGCCGTTAACACATCCGTCTCCGTCACATCCAGCTGATTGCCCAAACTGACCAGCCGCGACAGGCCAAAGCCTTGCCCGCGCGCCCAATCAATGACCGCCGCACAAATCGCGCCGGAGTGCGAGATGAAAGCGACTGCGCCGGGCGTGGGTCCTGGCGGCGGCAAGAAAGTGGTGTCCAGCGGCAAATGCGTGTCCAGCAACCCAATGCAGTTTGGCCCGATGAGGCGGATGCCGTACTGCTGCGCCACGCGCAAGCATTCATCTTCCAAAGCCGCGCCCGCCGCGCCGGTTTCGCGGAAGCCGCCGGCGGCCAAAATGGCGGCGCGAATGCCGCGCTCGCCGCAGTCGGCGATGGCCTGGGGCATGGCGGGGGCGGGCACCAGGAGCACGGCCAGGTCTACGGGGTCGGGGACGTGGGAAATGTGGGTGTGTAATGGCCGTTCCAGCACCGTCCCCCCACCGGGATTCACAAAATGGATCGCCCCCGCGTAACCACTCTGCACCAAATTCCGCGCCAGGCCAAAGCCCAGCTTCATCGGGTTCCGCGACGCACCAACCAAAACAATGCCCTGCGGCTCAAAAAAGGAAATTAGTGAAAAATCTATAGTCAAACTCATCTGAAATTTGCCTCAAGAAAAGTGAGCAGTTGATTCCAGGCATCGGCGCTGGCAAAGGCATCGGCTACGGCCGTGCCGCCAAACCAAATTTTGCCACCGGTTACCGGGTGCGTAATTGAATCTCGACCAGTCGTGGGCCAGTGCGGCACGCCAATCCAGTGCCCGGCCCCCTCATAGGCCAAATGCTCATACGGGTAAGGATGATTGTGCGCCGCCAGCCGGTTGATGGCAATTTCGGACCAAGCAGTTGAGGGCCACAGCAGATCACTCTTGCCGGAAATGAGTAAGACGGGAGCCTGAATCTTTTCCACTGGAATCGTGGCTTCTTCACGATTAAACCCAACATTAAATGGAACAGGCTCCCCACCGATTGTCCATGCCGCCTTTTCACCCACGCCGTCCCTGCTGATATTGCCGTTGACCAAGCCGCTAGCAACGTACCCAACCACCACTTGAAACAGTTCAGGGTATGTTGACCCCAGGAGCAAGGCCAGTTCTCCACCCCGCGATGTGCCAACCACGCCAATTTTTGTGTCGTCAACGATTTCTTGGGTTTTGAGCCAGGATACGGCCGTTGCAAAATATTCCAGCGGCACCTCAGTTAAGCTTAGCGGGAGCGGCTCATTGCCAAAATAATCTAGCGCCAACGTCGCATACCCATGAGAGGCCAACATGGCGGCTTTGGGAGTGTCCATCCCACCATCTGATCCACTTAATACAATAAGCGTTGGTACAGGTTCATCGGCCTCAGGCTCATAAAAGATACCGACCAAACCATTTTCCGCCACGTTTTTCGTTGACACGCCTTCACCCAGTCGCAAACGCCGTAGGTATGCGGTGCCAATTGTTTCGCCGTCACTTTCGGCCATTAAAGTAACAACAACCTGGGACGTTTCCAGGCTAAAAAATGCGGAACCGGCGACGGTCTTTGGCACCATCGACCAGAGCAAGCCCATGGCGTCAATGTCTGTGTACGTACCGCTCATTGGTGCTTGCGTGGCAACATCCACCACGCCTGCGTTATCGGCCACAAAGGTGGCTTCAGATTCCCAGCGACGATCGTAATCATCCCGCAGGGAAGCCCGCAGCGTGACAGTTTGCCCTGGCTCAAGACCCAGCACCTGAATCACAACAGATTCGTCAGCTAAAGCGGCGGCGGGTTCAGCCAGGATGATTGGCTCGGCGGGAACTGTGGGTTGGGGAGCGGCCGTAGCCTCTATTACTGTTATCGGGACAACTGTCATTGTTGCTGCTGCCTCTGGCATGTTGTTGGAATCGTCACAGCCAAACCCCACAAAGATAATAGCAGTCAGCAAAAACAGCAGAACCAGCGCTCTTTTCATCATGGCACAGATCCTTTTGGCAATAATTCGATTATAAACGCAAAACGGCCGTTCCCCTACCGCAAAAATCGCCACTTTACCCCAACCCACTCTCGCACTATAATCTCTTAAAGACGCAATGCGTCATGAAGCCAGTGATAAGTGAAAAGTAATAAGTAAAAAGTAGCCCACTTTTTACTTTTCACTTTTTACTTTTTTACTCGCACACCAACCACAAGAAGAAGAAAGGGGCAACCTCATGCGCTTAGGCAAAGATTTAGTCAACAAACAGATTATCAGTGTGACCGACGGCCGTTCTCTAGGCAACGCCAAAGATATTTACATCGACAGCGACCTCATGGACATTACCGGCATTTATCTCGGCTCCGAAGGGATTATTAAGCGAAAACATTTCCTCATCACCCGCGCCGATGTGGTCGTTTTTGGCATCGATGCCATTCTGGTGCGCACCAGCGACGTCGTTGCCGAGGAAAACGATCTGCCCGAAAGTGTCGCCTGGGTGCGCCTGAGCAAGCTGAGCAAGCGGGAAGTGGATACGCCCGGCGGCACCAAGGTGGCTTCCATTGGCGACATTATTTTGGGCGAACAGGGGAACATCACCGGCTTTGCCCTCTCCCGCGTCTACGTAGAAGGCCCGATTGAGAAAAATGGGACCATTCCGCGAACGGCCGTTATCGATACCGGTGGCGAAGATGGCGTCATGACCATTGACCTCACCCGTGCCGAAAACCCGGACGCCGCCCAGGCCGCCCCTGTCGAACCGCCTCCCTCAGCCCTGCCGCAAACACCGGAAGAAACGGCCGAACCCGCTGCACCTGCCGCAGAACCAGAAACCGGCGAGCCAACGACTGAAATTGAAAACGAAGAAGAATAAACCGAATAGCCTCACCAACTCATCAAAAATCTGCGCAATCTGCGTAATCTGTGGATAAAACGAAAGGAGCTAAACAATGAGCAACAACAGCACAGTCAACTTTTCCCTCAACGATGAGCAAAAGATGATTCAGCAGCTGGCCCGCGATTTCGCCCGCAACGAAATGGCCCCGGCTGCGGAACATTATGACCAGACCCATGAATATCCCTGGCCCATCATTAAAAAAGCACAGGAGTTGGGCTTCACCACGCTCAACGTGCCGGAAGAGTACGGCGGCCTGGGCCTGAGCCTGTTTGAGGAATGCATGGTGTCGGAAGAACTCGCCTGGGGCTGCTCCGGCATGAGCACCGCCATGGGCGTCAACGGCCTGGCCATCCTGCCTGTCCTCATCGCCGGCAATGAAGAGCAGAAGAAAGCGTATTGCGGCCGTTTAGCCGATGGGCAAATGGCCAGCTACTGTCTCACCGAGCCGGAAGCCGGTTCCGACGTGGCCGGCATCAAAACCACCGCCCGCAAAGACGGCGACCATTACGTCCTCAATGGCTCCAAAACCTTCATCACCGGGGCCACAGTGGCCAACTTCTTCACTGTCTTTGCCTACACTGACATTGAACAACGGTACAACGGCATGAGCTGCTTTGTAGTTGATCGCGACTGGGAAGGTGTGAGCGTGGGCAAACCATTCAACAAGATGGGCCAGCATGCTTCCGATACGGCCGAAGTTATCTTCGACAACGTAAAAGTACCGGCCAGCCACCTGCTGGGCGAAGAAGGCAAAGGGTTCCTCATCGCCATGAAAGTGTTCGACCGCAGCCGTCCGCCTACATCAGCCGGGGCTGTGGGTGTGGCCCAACGGGCCCTGGACGAAGCGATCCGCTACGCCAAAGAGCGCGTGGTGAAGGGCCAACCCATCTGGAAACACCAGGTCATTGGCCACATGGTGGCCGATATGGCGATGGAGGTAGAAGCGGCTCGACTGCTTGTGTGGAAATCTGCCTGGGCCGTGGACGCCGGGGAAAACAATACGCTAAGCTCCGCCTTTGGCAAAGCCTATGCCGCTGACAAGGCGATGAAGATCGCCACCGACGCCGTTCAGGTCTTTGGCGGCTATGGCTACATGTCCGAATATCCCGTAGAAAAGCTGATGCGCGACGCCAAGATTTACCAGATTTACGAAGGCACCAGCCAGATCCAGCGGGAAATCATCGTGCGCGAGCTGTTCCGCAAATAAATATAGTGCCATTGTCCCATTTACGGCCTAGTTGACATCCGTATAATAAAAAGCACGCAAGGACACACAACTTTTTCTCCTTTTATTAAAGAGCTCCGGGACCCCCTCCCCCGGAGCTCTCCTCTTTTTGGCACAATTCTCAACTTTTTCAATCAGGCAAATCAGATCAATCTGCGTCCTATTCTTTAACCAAGTTTAAGGCGGCTGGCAATGGCATCGGGCAGGATATTGCCCAGCACTTTTTTCTCTTCCGCGCCGATAATGCCCAGGAGGAGCAGTCCGGCCGGGTAGATACCCAGGCCAATGACCAGCCCGACGACCAGATGGATCTGCCCACCCAGCCACATGCCACCAAACATGATTGCTGTGAGGAGAAACGGCCGTCCCCACAACGCCCCCCACTTTATCCCCGGCATGCGCTGCCGCAGGTAAAAATCAAACAACACCAGCAGCACCAGCTCAGACAAAATCGTGGTCACACCCGCCGCCACGTAACTGTAGCGCGGAATAAAAATGAGGTTGGCGACGATGTTGAACAACACCGCCACCGTAAAGGCGCGTGGCTGCCGGCTCTCCAGTCCCAGGCTGATGAGCACGTAGTTGGTCACGCTGTTCAGCCAGCCCAGCGGAATCGACCAGATGACAATTTGCAAGGCAATCGCCCCGGCGGGCAAAAACTCCGCCCCGGCCACGAGCTGCACCAGCGGCACCGCCAGATAGTGGGTTACAGCGGCGACAGGCAACGCCAGGAGCAGCATCAGCTTGAGCGACATGGCGTACATCTGCCGCGCCGCGTCGAGCGATTCGCCAATGCGGCGCGAAATGATGGGGAAGAGGGCCAGGGTGAAAAACGAGGGCACAATTTGCAGCGCATTGAACCATTTGTAGGCGCTGCTGTACCAGCCGGCCACCTCCTGCCCGTTATCCAGCAACACCCGCAGCAGGTAGCTATCAATCGAAATAAACACGGTTTGCAGCAGGTGGATGAGCATGAGCGGGAAGCCGGCCCGCAGCATGTGCCGCTGAAGCTGCCAATCGAGCTGCCACGGGCCGCGCAGGGTGTAGCGGCGCAGGGCAATCGCCAGCAGCAGCACCAGGGTGATGACGTTGGTGAGAATGGAAACGGCCGCAAGCCCCACAAAGCCAAAGCCCAGCAGCAGCGCCGTCACGCCAAAACCCACTTTGAGAATGGTGGTCACCGTTGTCATCGCGTTGGGCACCTCGGCCTCTTCGTGCACGTAAAACAGGCCGGTGACCCCTTTGGACATGCCGGAAAAAACCATGCCAATCATGATAAACGCCGTGGCCAAAATTTCTGGCCGGGTGAGGGCGTTGGTCTGGTCCAGCAGGTTGGTAGTGGCGATGATGGCCACGACGGGTAGGGCGGCAATCACGCCCGCGCCCAGGCGCAGGACGGTGGTGTTGAGCAGGTAGTTGGGCGCCTTGTCCCGGTCGCTGGCCACGTCGCGAATAAGCAGGATGTCCAGGCCAAAGTTGGCCACAATGTCAAAAATCCCGGCAGTGACGATGGCCGTCTGGAAGCTGCCGGAGCCGGCCGGACCGAGTACGCGCAGGTAAAAAGCGGCAAAACCAAAGTCGATGAACTTGTTAAATAGATTTAAGCCAATCGGGGCCAGACTGTTTTTAGCCAGGCTGCGGGTAACGCTTTGGCCATCATCGGGCCGGTAAAAGTGCCGCCAGCCCCACACCACCGCGCCAAAGAGCAAAATGATCCCGGCCATGAAGCTGCCCAGCGCGCCCAGCTGGAAGCTCGTCGGACTGTAGCGGAAACGCACCTGCCATTCGCCCTCGTTTAGCCAAACGCCGCGAAAGTTGCCGTTGACGCGCATGACGGTAAGTTCCTTTTCTTCCGCATTGGGATCAGACAACGGCCGTACAAACGCCTTCCACCCTGGAAAATAACTGTCATTCAGGATGAGCCAGCTGTGTTCGGTGACGGCCGACTTCACCACCACTTCCCGGTTACTGTAACTCACAACTTCAGCCGGGCAATATGAAGCAGGCTCAGGCGAGTTAAACTCAAGCTGCACCCGTTCAGTATCCTTAGTCCAATCTTCAAGCCCAAGCACAACATATTGGCGTGGATCGTATTGTGTTGTCATGGCCAACAGCGCGTTATCTGTTTCAATCGTGGCAGAATCTGGCAAAGTGTAGGCGCGGGGGGCTACGGCCGTATTCTCATAAATCCGTACCCCTTCCCCCTGCCATACTTCGGTGTACTTGGGCAGATCAATCGTCTCGCTGGTGATGACGTACTTCACCCCCAGCACGTCCAGCAGCGGTGAGTTAAGCGATTCCCAGTTAACGATAGGCTGAATGCGGTTGAACGGCAGTTCGTTTTGCGGTTCGATTGCTGCCACGTACTCGGTGTACTGCCGGGGAATGATCGAATCGTAGCCGCGCACGTCGGGCAGGTCGAACAGCCAGCCGACATTGGCGTTGAATGGTTTGTCGCCGTTGGGGGCAAAGCTGGTGATGCGCCAAAAACCGGGCTGGGCTTCCAGCCACTGCACCATCTCTGGCTTAAAGTCGAGCAGCGCCGGGTCGTTGCTGGCATTGAAGCCACGATTGGCGAGGAAAACATCCACAACGATGAGGAAAGTGGCGGCGAGAATCCAATACGGCCGTTTTCCCCCTCTTTTATTCAGCCAAAACACCACTGCCACGCCCAGCAGCACTAGCCCCAACGCCAGCAACTGCCAAAACGTGTAGCTGTAAAATGCTGTCGCATCGGCAAAGGCAGATGGTGCGCCCGCCAGTCCCAGGAACAGGCGCTCGATGATGGGTTGGATACGGCCGTACATCCCCCATGACACCGCCAATCCCACCAGCAACAAAGCGCCACCAGCAGCAGCAATCAGGGAGATTAGAGATTGGAGATTAGAGATTCTCTCAATCTCTAATCTCCAATCTCCATTTCCCAATCTCCATTTCTCCAAACTTTCCGCGCCAAAGCCCGCCAGCACCGCCACCGCCAGCGACAGCGGGAACACCCAGCGGAACGGCGTATGCAGTTGGTTTACAAACGGCAGGCCGTAATACAAAATGGCGTACAGCGGCGTGCCAAAAATAAACGCCAGCGAGAAAAAACTAAGCACGGCAAAGAAACCGACATGCGTTTTGCGCTGCCGCCAGCCGCCAATGACACCTATTGCGGCCAAAAAGAGCGGCAAAATGCCCAGGTAAATGGCTCCCTCAACGTAATTTTTGATGCCCCACTCGGTGTTGGTTTTTGGTTCGCCGTAATAATTTTGGCTCAGCGCCACTTCCTCGCCGCTAAACACATCCGTGTAGCTGTGGTGGGTGGGATTGCCAAAAAAGTTGGGCAGCGCCAGCGTCAACAGCCGACGTTCTGGGAAACCGTAGTCACGCACCTCTTCAAAGCTGGCCGATTCCTGGCGGAAGTTCACCTGCCCCAACTCATAGAGCGGCACCAGCTGCACCGCCCCCAGCATCAGGCCAAGGAGGACCATTGCTGCCAGTGAACCGCCGGTTTTCAGTAATCGGTAATCGGTGAGCAGTGAGCGGTGAGCGGTGGTGCGGGTTTGCCACCAGGAAGTGCCCAGCCGCCAGGCCGCATAGGCAGCCATGACGAGGAGAGTGTAAATAGTAAACTCAATGTGTCCGGCCAAAATCTGCACACCCAGCGCTACTGCGCCGAGACCAATCCACCAGAATGTTGAACTTTTTAACTTTTCACTTTTTACTGGATACTGTTTACTGATTACTTTTTCCACACAGGCCAACAGCAGCGGCAACCACACCACCGCGCCGCTGATCATGGGGAAAACGGCCGCACTAATCACCAGATACGCCCCGCCCTGAAACACCAGTCCGGCAATGAAGGCAGAGGGGCGGCGCAGGTTGAGGATACGGCCGTACACATACATTAACGCCCCCGCCAGCCAGATCTGGCTCACCGTGTACCAGCCATACGCCTGCGCCAGCGGCAGGATGAGGAACAGCAGACTAAACGGATAGTAAGCGCCATGCTGCCCCGCCGCCAGAAATGGCACCCCGGCAAACAGGTACGGATTCCATAGCGGAATATCGCCGGCAAAAACAGTTTCCCGCACAAACTGCTTCCAGGCATAATTTTGAATGATGAGATCGCTGATGAGGGGATTGTGCGGCTGGGTCAGGCCAAACTCGCCAGCGTAGGCCGACCAGGGCGCCCATTGATACAGGTTGTCCACCGGCAGCATCGTCTGACCGCCCAATGTCACGCTGCCAAACAGCAGCAGCGGCAGCAGCAAAAAGCCCAGCAAAAACAATAAATCAGTGCGAAATCGCTTCATACGTATGATTGAATAAAGCCACAGAGAAAGCCGAGATTAACAGACAGAAAAATCTGCGTAATCTGTGGATAAAATCCTGATCAGGCAAAACGAAATCAGGGCTGTGTGAAGCCCTGATGTTCAAACTAAAATTCGGTTGGGGATTGTATCAAAATGTGAGGGGGATAAAAAACGGCCGTGCCACTTAAAGTCGATGATTGGCCAACGCCGCAAACAACTCTTCCATGTTGTTGCCCTGGAACTGACGTGAAGAAACGGCCGAAACGTGCACCGTCAACCGCTCAGATTCCGGTAGTTCATGCAGTCGCTGTCGCTCTAAGGCCGGATAAAAATATTGGATCGATGGATGCAGCCGCACCATGCACCGCTCCGCCAACTTTTGGCACAATTCGGCCGTAGTCAAAATAATGAAATCGCCAGAGTCAGCATGGCCTACAAACGCATCACCCGCACCGCTTTCCTGCACGGCATTGGCAATCATCAACGTCACGGCCCGCGATACATCATCAGCGGCGACAAAGCCAAACTTGTCGCGGAACTTACTCAGGCCGCGAATGCCGGCCATCACCACGCCCCAATCCGACTGGTTCAGCAGCTGGGTTAGCTGCTCACGCACCAGGGTGCCTTCCGGCAAACCGGTCACCGGATTCAGCAGCGTACTCATTTGCGCCCGGCGCAGCGCATTACGCACGCGCAGCCGCAGCTCCTGAATATCAAAGGGCTTGGTAATGTAATCAACCGCGCCCAACTCCAGGCCTGCCAGCTTATCTTCCCGCTCCCGTTTTTCGGTAAGAAAAATGACGGGGACGTGCTGCGTTTTGCGTGAGCGGCGCAGCTGGCGACACACTTCATAACCATCAATATCGGGTAGACGTATGTCCAGAACAACCACATCCGGCACATTTTCCGTGATGCCCGCTACGCCGTCGTGCCCCCGGGATGCCACGGAAACAGTGTATCCCTGCACACGAAAATAGGCGCGCAGCATTTCGGCCAGATCGTTGTCATCTTCAACGATAAAAATTGTTTGACTTTGCTTATCTACTTCATTCATAAGGATTTAAGGGGTTTCCGACCATTACAAACAAGCCCCTGAAGCTTTCACCAGGGCCATACC
The DNA here is from genome assembly GCA_002699125.1 of Anaerolineaceae bacterium. Taxonomy (GTDB): domain Bacteria; phylum Chloroflexota; class Anaerolineae; order Promineifilales; family Promineifilaceae; genus Leptofilum. The sequence goes on along the minus strand of PABI01000069.1, from coordinate 30,817 downwards.
CTGGTTAAATTGCAAACTCCAAGTGACTCTACAATTGTCGAAAGAACTACTTTATTGGCTCTTTATCAATTTTAAACACGCAGGCATCGGCTCCGGCTGCGTGACATTCAATTTCATCAACGCGAAATTCCAAACCGCCGCTCACCCAGCGCAGCGTTTCTTGCAAAATGCCCACAGCAATGTAGCAAATGGGCCGATCAGACTGCTGTCCCCAGCACATAGAACAGCGGTCAATTGTGTACAAAAAATGGTCATCCATCTCTTCTACATGGCTGGTCTGGTCGCTGAACTGGGTAAAAATGCGAGCCACCGCAGGAATACCAATCTTGAGCTTGGTTTTGAGCGGCAGCACCTTAAAGGCTAAATCGCTGACACCTGCCAGCGCCCCAAATTGACGCAGCCCTCGTGAAAAGATCGCCCGCCCGCTGCGCAGCGCCAGCCCGCGCCCCCCGCGTGGCCCATAAATCTCTTCCAAACCGCGATTAATATTGCTAATGTTGGCAAAGTCAAATTCGCGTTCCAGGTTATCGGGGGGAGCATTCTGGATATATTCGTGCAGATCGATGAGGTTGAGCAAAGCATTTAAGCCGTTTCGGCCCATAACTTCTTCGAGTGATGTTAACATGATGCGTCCCATCTTGTTTGGGTAATAATAATTACTTAGAGGGACCAAGTCTCTCACAAAAGCCTCCGAAGCTAGCTCATGTTGATAAGATGATTGCTGCACGTTTCACAAGTATAGCAGCAGATAATTTTTACACAAAAGATTATCGTCTGGGTAGACATTGGATTAGGAGTATTGTCCAGGGGCGGGTTACGATTCTACTTGCGGTATCTGAATTTGGCAGCAGGAAACGGCCGTGCCATAATGAGCCAATTAAACTTTTTTGACGTCATTATTTTTGGAGCGATGTATGGCACAGGCACAACTGTTGTTTCCACCGGATTTTTTGTGGGGGACGGCAACGGCCGCTTATCAGGTAGAAGGTAATAATACAAACAGCGATTGGTGGGCCTGGGAGCAGGCGGACGGCCGTATCCTACACAACCACAAATCGGGGCTGGCCAGTAATTGGTGGGCCAACGCTGAACAAGATTTGGACATTGCCGCCGAGATGGGTACCAACGCCCACCGCCTCTCGCTGGAGTGGAGCCGCATCGAGCCAGAACCCAGCGTCTTTGACGAGGCTGCCTTGGCTCGTTACCGGGAAATTTTGCAAGGGATGCACAACCGGGGCATCGAGCCGATGGTGACACTGCACCACTTTAGCAATCCGCTGTGGCTGGTGGAGAAAGGGGACTTCAACAGCAAGATTGTGGTGGAATATTTTCAGCGCTACACGGCCAAAGTGGTCGATGTGCTGGGCGATCTTATCCCCAAATGGATCACCATCAACGAGCCGATGGTGTACGTGTTTATGCGCTATCTGACCGGGGATTTTCCCCAGGGCAAGCACAGCGGCTGGCAAGGGGCATTGGGAGCCATTCCCAATTTACTTGGCTGCCACGCAGCCGCCTACCACACGATTAAAGAGCGTTTGCCGCAGGCGCTGGTGGGCGTGGCCAAAAATATGGCGGTGCTGCAAGCGCGCCCCGGCAGCTCGCCGCTGAGCCGCTGGTGGGCCGGGCGGCTGGGTTGGTTGTTTAACCGGATGTGGCTAGATTCGATGCAAAACGGCCGTCTCTATTTCCCCGTCGGTCGCCGCACCATCCCTAACCTGGCAGGTAGTTTTGATTTCATTGGTCTGAACTACTACACGCATTTTTATGTCAACTTCCCGCCGTTTGGTGAGCTGATCTCGCAAGAGTGGGAACCGGGCGCGGTGGTGAGCGACGGCAACTATGGCGAGGTCTATCCGGCCGGGCTGTTCCAGTTGATTGAATCGCTGCTGCCGTACAAGAAGCCGATCTACATTACGGAAAATGGCGTACCGGATAAGGCGGATCGGTTACGGCCGTCTTTCCTCATGACCCATTTGCGCGAAGTGTGGCGGGCGCTCAGCTTTTGCTACCCGGTGATGGGCTATTATCATTGGAGCCTGGTGGATAATTTTGAGTGGGATCGCGGCTGGACACAGCGTTTTGGCCTGATTGAATTGAATCCTGAAACACAAGAGAGGAGCTGGCGAGAAAGCGGCCGTTTGTACCAGGACATATGCCACAGCCGCAGCCTCACCAGCCGCCAGGCCGAAAAATACGCCCCCGAATTATTGCGAACCATATTTAAGGGAGAAGCTCCCCAAAATAACCAGTCTAGTTTTCAAAAAGGTTGACTTTTATTTTAAGTGGTGGCATATTTGCCACCATGAGGGTCGTTCTAGATACAAATATACTGGTAGCTGCTTCACGTTCAAACAGAGGGGCTTCTTACCGAATTGTGGAGCTTATCCCGAGTGAGCATTTCCAGATTTGTTTATCCATGCCGCTCTATCTGGAGTATCTGGATGTGTTGACACGACCTGAGAATAAACCTGTCAATCTGACGGACCAACAAGTGTATGGGGCTGTTCGTTACCTAGCCTCACAGGCGCATCTTCAAGAAATTTACTTTCATTGGCGGCCGTTTTTGCCCGATGCCGATGACGACATGATTCTTGAACTCGCCGTAGCTGCTCAAGCTGCGATTATAGTCACATTCAATTTAAAAGATTTCCGAGGTATCGAGACCTTCGGTATTTCAGCTATGAAACCAGCACATTTTCTGGCCGAAATAGGAGAAATCAAATGACAGCACTTACCATTCGTTTACCAGAAAGTTTGCACAAAGAAATAAAACGGCTGGCTCAAGCAGAGGGTGTATCTATTAACCAGTTCCTGACCTTAGCAGCTGCCGAAAAAATTAGTGCGCTGCGCACAATAGATTACCTTCGTGCCGAAGCAAGCAAGGGCAGCCGGGCCGATTTTGAAGCATTCTTAGCGGCCGTACCTGATGTAGAGCCAATGGAAGAAGATCGGCTGGAGTAAAAGGACCTGACAATTAACTAGGAACTGAACTCATCAAATAATCTCCTAATGACGTTCCCCAAGCCCCAAACCATGCGTCGGCCAAACGGCCGTTCTCGCTACGCCTTTGTCACCTTCCTCATGCTCAACGACAGCTACCTGCCAGCGGTACTGCTGCTGGCCCACGGCCTGCGCCGCCAAAAAACGGAGGCCAATTTGATTTGCATGGTCACGGAAGAAATCAGTCGCCCGGCGCGGCAGGCGTTGGCCCATTTGTACGACGAAGTGATTGAGGTGGAGAAGATTTATGTGCCGCATGCGCGAGTGGGGAAACGGCCGTATCTTCCCTACGTCTTCACCCGCCTGCACGCCCTGCGCCTCGGTGCCGATGGCGATTTGGGCTACGACTACGACAAGATCGTCTTGCTGGACGCCGACCTGCTGCCGCTGCGCCATTACGACCACCTCTTCACCCTGCCTGCCCCGGCCGGCACCATTAATGAGCGCAAAACCCACGTCATGGAATGGGGCGACGACGGCAACTTCATCATTCCCGACAGCGTGGCCCAGGACGGCACCTGGAACTGGCACCAGATTTACGCCGACTGCCCGCATGGCCAACCCATCCCTGCTGAAATCACCGACCGCGTTGCCGACGATCCGAGCAACATGGGCGTCATCAGTTCGCTGCTGGTGCTGGAACCGTCCCTGGCCGAATTCCAGGCGATCATGCAGGATATTCAATCCCCAACCGTCCAGCCGCTTGTTACGGATGCGTTTGACTGGCCGGAGATGCAGTACCTGACGCTGCGCTATTCCGGCCAGTGGACCAACGTCGATTTACGCTTCCACAGCCTGAACGGTTATCCCAATCTGGATGTGCTCTACGGCATTCATTACACCGGCTTTAAACCGTGGCAGTTTCGCCGCAAAGGATCGATGGACCGCTACGGCCGTCGCGACGATTTCCAACTCTGGTTCAGCCTGTACCGGGAGATGCTCAAAGCGTATCCTCTGCTGCAAAGCAACCGCAAGCTGCGCGCACTCTTAAAAAAGATTAATGAATTTCTGGGCATCATTTCCACCCCGCCTCGACCAAAATCGGCCGAGAAACGGCCGTCGGCCACGCCCCATTCCCCAAAACGCACGCCGCCGCATAAAAAAAGCAAAAAATCACGCAAAAATAGGCGGAACGGCCGTTCCTGACTGTTGCTGCTTTAATCGCTTACTACTATAATCCCCTCCACCTTTTACTGGACAAAGACAATGCGTTTGCATTTGTCAATTGCACAAGTTTCTTTTTAACAAAAGGAAGGAGAACAAAATGCAAAAATCTAAGTTTTGGTTGTTAAGTTTGTTGCTTATCTTAGCCATGGCCCTGGTGGCCTGTGGTGGTGGCGGCGATGAGCCGGCCGCTGATGAGACGGACACAACCGACACCACTGCTGAAGAAACAGAAGAAGAAATGGCTGATGAAGAGATGGCCGAAGAAGAGATGGATGAGGAAATGGCTGAAGAAGAAAGCGCTGAAGGCGATTGTGCCAGCGAAGATGTCTTCTGTGTCGGTCTGGTCACTGATGTAGGTGAGATCGACGACAAATCCTTCAACCAATCCGCTTGGGAAGGCGTTTTGCGCGCCGAAGAAGAGCTGGGTGCCCAGGTTGATTACATCGAGACAAGTGATGCCAAAGATTACGGTGCCAACATCGCCCTATTCGCCGACGCTGGCTATGATGTCATCGTAACCGTTGGATTTGCTCTTGGTGAAGCCACACTTGAAGCTGCTGCCACCTACCCCGACATCAACTTCGTCGGTGTGGACCAGTTCCAAGGTGAAGCCGTAGATAACGTCGCTGGCCTCATCTTCAACGAAGACAAAGCTGGCTTCCTGGCTGGTGCTCTGGCCGGTTTGCTGACCGAGACCAACACGATTGCGGCCGTTTTGGGTACAGACCTTGTTCCCCCCGTTGTCGCCTTTAAAGAAGGGTATGAAAACGGTGCCGAATACGTGAACGAAGATATTAACATCATCTCCACCTACCATCCCGGTGGTCTGGATGTCGCATTCACCGACCCCGAATGGGGTGCCAGCACCTCTGCCCAGGCTATTGGCCAGGGTGCAGACGTGATCTTTGGTGCCGGTGGTAAAACTGGTAATGGTGCCCTCATTGAGGTTGCCGGTAACGAAGGTCTGTTCTGCATTGGTGTGGATAGCGACCAGTGGGAAACCGTGCCTGAAGCCCATTCCTGCCTGGTTTCCAGCGCTATGAAGCTCATCACCCCCGGCGTCTTCGATCTGATTTCTGCCGCCAATGATGGCAGCTTCCCGGCCGGTAACTTTGTGGGTGATGTTGGTTTGGCTCCGTTCCATGACTTTGACAGCGTTGTTTCCGACGACATCAAATCTCAACTGGACGAAATCAACGCAGGCCTGCAAGATGGTTCCCTTGAGACCGGTTACGTTCCTGGTGGATAACCGTTATTGGCTTGTATGATTTAGCTTTTTAAGAATGTGCGGCGTGCCTACGGGCGCGTCGCACATTTTGCTATCTGTTTCCACTGCAAAAGGTGGTCGCATGACAAAAGACGCAAGTAACGACAAACAAGCCAACAGCGTCGTCACCTGGTTGATTCAGCTTTGGCGCGGGGTGAGCGTGCCGCTAACGGCCGTTCTCTTGGCAGGTATCATTGGTGCCATCATCCTTTGGCTGTCCGATGCTAATCCATGGGAAGCTTACACCGCCCTCTACGAGGGTGCCTTTGGCACGCCTACCGCATTTGGCCGCACGTTAGAAAAAGCAACGCCGCTTATTTTAGGGGGACTGGCGGTTGCCTTTGCCTTCAAAGCCGGCTTGTTTAACATTGGTGGGCAAGGGCAGCTGCTGATGGGTGCCATCTTTGCCGGTGCCGTTGGCTTTGCCTTTACCGGGCTTCCCTTCATCATCCATATGCCCCTGGCGTTGTTCATCGGCGGCCTGATGGGGGCGCTTTTTGCCAGTATCGCCGGGGCACTACGTGCCTACACCGGCGCACATGAAGTCATCACCACCATCATGCTTAACTTCGTGGCCATCAACATCACCGACTACCTGGCCGATGGCCCCTGGAAAGCGGAAGGCATTATTGCCCGCACCCCGCCCATTCAACCATCGGCCGCCATTCCGGTATGGGGCAGCTTGCCCGCTGGCTTTTTTATCGCCGCCTTCATGTCGTTTGCTACCTGGTACCTGCTCTTCCGCACCACGCTGGGGTATGAAATTCGCACCGTGGGACTGAACCCCAACGCCGCCGAATACGCCGGTATCAAGGTGGCCCGCATCATCGTTTTAACAATGGCCATCAGCGGTTTTTTGGCCGGTATGGGCGGCGCGATTGAAACGTTGGGCATTGTTGGCCGTTACCAGCCAGGGTTCAACACCGGTCTGGGCTTCGACGGCATCACCATTGCTTTGCTGGCCCGCACCCATCCGTTGGGGGTCATCCCCGCCGCGCTGCTGGTGGGGGCCATGCAGGCTGGCTCCAGCCAGATGCAGTTCGATGCCGGGGTGCAGTCGCAAATTATTGATGTGATTCAGGCACTTATTTTGTTCTTTGTTTCGGCCGATATGATTGTCCGCTGGATCATCCGCACCCGCGCCGATGATGCAGGCGGGGTCACCATCAGCAGCAGTTGGGGCAGCAGCTAGAGGAAAACGTTTATGGACTCCACGATGACACAAACCACAAATGGCAAAAGCTGGCTGACATCTTTGCGCTCTGTTGGCGGCGTGGTAGCCATAGCAGCCGTTATTGCGATTGTGTATGGCTATATTACCAATCCATCGGTGACAACGGCCGTTCTCGCCTCCAGTTTGCGCCAATCCACCCCCCTGGTGCTGGGGGCACTCTGCGGCCTCATCGGCGAACGCTCCGGCATTGTCAACATCGGCATCGAAGGCCAAATGCTCATGGGGGCTTTTGCCGGTTTTTTGGCCAATGTCTATATTGGTCGCCTGGACATCTTCCCCCTGGGTACCACCCTCTTTTTGGCGGTTTTAATCGGCGTGCTCGTGGGCGCTTTGATGGGTGCCTTTTTGGGGCTTATGTCCATTGGCCTGAAAATGGACCAGATTATTGGCGGTACGGTGATCAATATTTTGGCTCTGGGCCTGACCAGCTTCTTTTACGTAGCGGGCCTCACCACCTTAGGCAAGCTGCAACCGATTAGCCTGGGTGCTCTGGCAGACATCCCGCTAGTTGGGCCAATTTTGTTTAACAATCCGCCTATTACCTACATCACGCTGGGATTGGTGGTGCTGGTTCATTTTGTGCTGTTCCACACGCGCTGGGGTCTGCGTACCCGCGTGATTGGCGAGCACCCGAGCGCCGCCGACACGGTAGGCATCAATGTCCAAATGATGCGTTATGTCAACATCACCGTGGCGGGCGCCTTTGCCGGTTTAGCCGGAGCGTACCTGACGCTGGAGGCGGTTGGCTCTTTTGAACGGGCTATGACAAACGGCCGTGGCTTTGTGGCTTTGGCGGTGATGCTGTTTGGTAAGCGGACGCCGCTTGGTGCCTGGGGTGCAGCCCTATTGTTTGGCTTCGCCACCGCCCTGCAAACGCAGCTCCAGTTTGGCGGCCGAATTGACATTCCCCACCAATTTATCGGGATGCTGCCCTATGTGCTGACAATTTTGGTACTGGCCGGGTTTGTTGGCCGCAGCCGCGATCCCAAGGCGCTGGGCCAACCATACGAAACAGAGTAGGGCAATTTTCAAAAATTGTCCCACAATAGCCATCTGCCAAGGATTAAACATGAGCGAAAATACAAACCAAATCGTGCTGCAAGCAAAAGGAATTACCAAACGATTCCCCGGCGTTCTGGCCAACGACAGCGTGGATTTAACGCTACGCCACGGCCAAATTTTGGCGTTGCTCGGTGAAAATGGCGCGGGCAAAAGCACGCTAATGAACATGCTGTACGGGCTTTATCATCCCGATGAAGGCGAAATTTGGATTAAGGGCGAAAAGGTCGCGCTGAAAAACCCGCGCGATGCGATTGATCGCGGTGTGGGCATGGTACACCAACATTTCCAGCTGGTGCCGGTGATGACCGTGACCGAAAACGTGATGCTGGGGTCTGAGGTGACGCGCAACGGCCGTCTAGATATGCGCACCGCCCAAAAACGGGTATTGGAACTATCCCAGCAGTATGGACTCAAAGTAGACCCCACAGCCATCGTAGAAGATTTGCCCGTGGGCACGCAGCAGCGCGTAGAAATTGTGAAAGCCCTGTACCGTCATGCCGACATTTTGATTTTGGACGAGCCAACGGCCGTTCTTACCCCCCAAGAAGCCACCGAACTGTTCCGCATCATGCGCGAGCTTACCGAGCGTGGCGTGTCCATCATTTTCATTACCCACAAGCTGAAAGAGGTGCTGGCCGTGGCTGATGACATTGCCGTGCTGCGCGGCGGGCGCATGGTGGGCACCGCCGATCCCCAAACTGCCACCCAGGCGTCCCTGGCCGAGTTAATGGTCGGACGCAAGGTTATTTTGCAGGTGGAAAAAGATGAACCACAGCCCAAAGAAGTGGTTTTGAATGTGCGTGACTTGCATGTGCTCGACGATCGGGGGCATACGGCCGTTAAAGGCATCGATCTGGAAGTGCGTGCCGGCGAAATTGTGGGCGTTGCCGGGGTACAGGGAAATGGACAGCGGGAGCTGGTAGAGGCGCTCACCGGCTTGCGCTCCGTCAAGGAAGGCACCATCACAATTGCCGGACAAGACAGCACCCATTTTTCGCCCCGCAAGGTAACGGAATTAGGCGTGGCCCATATCCCTGAAGATCGGGAAAAGCATGGCCTGGTCATGGCCTACACCGTTGCCGACAACATGGTATTGAATAACTACTACCGAAAGCCATACGCCAGCGGCCCCGTTATGCACCAGGATGCGATTGATGCCCACGGCACCGAACTGGTTGAAGCGTTTGACGTGCGCACCCCTGGCATTCACACGGCTGCCCGCACCCTCTCCGGCGGGAATAAGCAAAAAGTGATCGTGGCCCGTGAATTTTCCCGTCCGATCAAGCTGCTCATTGCTGCCCAACCCACGCGCGGTATTGACGTGGGTTCGATTGAATTTATTCATAACCAGATTGTGGCCCAGCGGGACCGAGGCATTGCTGTGTTAGTCGTCTCGGCCGAACTGGATGAAATATTAGGGTTGGCCGATAGAGTGGCAGTGATGTTTGACGGCCGTATCGTCAAAACCCTGCCGATTGCTGAAGCTACCCGCGAGCGCGTTGGCCTGCTTATGGCCGGTTCCGACGAGTAATTTATGACCGAAACCCAACCCATCGTCGCCTTCCAGGGCGAACCCGGCGCTTATTCCGAACAGGCAGTGCGTGAGCATTTTGGCACAGAGACAGCCACCCTGCCCTGCCGTACCTTCACCGAGATGTTTGACGCTGTGCACAACGGCCGTGCCACGCAAATCATGCTGCCCGTCGAAAATTCCCTAGCCGGCATGGTTATCCCCGCCTACGACATGCTCGTTGACCACGACTTGCGCGTGCAGGCCGAGGTGATCGTGCGCGTGGAACATTGCCTGATGGCCCCGGCAGGCACGCAGCTCAATGAAATCACCCATGTGATGTCCCACCACCAGGCCCTGGCCCAATGCGAGAATAATATCCGCCGCCAGGGCATCATCCCCGTAGACCATTACGACACGGCTGGAGCCGCCCGCGATTTGGCCAACAATCCTCAACCGGGCATGGCAGCCATTGCCAGCGCCCTGGCCGCCGAAACGTACAATCTGGAAATTCTGGCCCACAATTTTGAAGATATGGATTTCAACTTCACCCGTTTTTTTGTGCTGGGCAAGCTGGACCCGCCCCGGCAGGAACAGTGCAAAACGTCCATCATCTTCACCACGCGTCACGTCCCCGGCGCACTGTACACCGTGCTGGGCGAACTGGCCGATCGCGGCATCAACCTCACCAAGATCGAATCCCGCCCCCGGCGCAACCGTCCCTGGCATTACCGCTTCTTTGTTGACTTTGAAGGACACGAGGATGAGGAGGCTGTGCAGGAGGCAATGCTGGGAATCCTGAAACAATCCTCGTTTTTGCAGGTGCTTGGCTCCTACCCCATGGCTAAAATGCCCACGCAATAACTCCCATTGTCATTCTGACCGAAGGGAAGAATCCCTCTGAAGACCATCCTGTAAACGCCATGCTCAAGAAGGTTGATCTCCGTAGGGATGCTTCGTTGCACTCAGCATGACAAGTGACGCCCACTTTAGTTTTCCACAATAATCGGCTCTAGAAAAACCGCATCGCTTTCAGACCCGTTAGGCTGTACAACTTGCAAGCGCCGGCCCGTTTCGGCGATGTAGAGGCCAATTTCCAGCTGGTAGCTGCCTGGAGGTGTGTCGGGCGGCAGCGTGATTTGGTAGCTGTCGGTGACTACTTCCTCGGCCAGCCAGCGGCTGGTAGGGTATTGATTTTGCTGCGGCATCACATCTTGCTGCCACAAGCAGGGGTTGCAGCTGCCATCGTCTTGTAGCAGATGGACAAACACAGTGTAGTCGTTGCCCGGTTCTGTTTGGGCCTGCCAGATGAGGTCCAGCTGGTATTGGCCGGGTTCGTTCAACGGGGTGAGGTTGTAGCCATGTAGCTTAATTTCGTTGCCAAAGGTGGCGGGGTACGGCCGTGCCACATCCGGCACTGTAAAATTGCGCTCCGTCACCGTCACACGCAGCGGGCCAAGATCAGAAGTGGCCAACGTGGCATCCGCACCATCCAAAAAGCGGGCCAGCAGACGATACTCACCGGCAGGAATATTGTGAGGCACCTGCACCGTTTGCCAGTCGATTAAAAATTGCGGTGTTTGCCAGCTGGTAAATGGATAGGTGTTGTGCACCGGTTGGGCATAGTTCAAAATACGGCCCACGTTGTTGCTGCCCATCAGCTCCAGCCGGATGGTGGTTTGAGGCACAGGTTCCATTGCGTGCCACCACAGCGCCAGATCAACACTTTCGCCGGTAGCCGCTTCTAACGCGCCGCGCGTTAAGCCCAGCAGCTCCAACTGCGGCCGTATGGTCTGGTTAAGGACAATAGGTGGCTGCGGCAGATGCCGGGGCATCTCGCCAGATTGCACCGTAACATTTTCGATGAGGTAGGTGTCGCCGGCGTAACGGCCGTCTTCATCCAATCGTGGCAGGCGTTCACCACTGCTGCCCGAGAACAGCCCAATGCGCAATTGGTAATTGCTGCCCGACGGTGCACCAACTGGCAAGGCTATTTCCACTCGCTGCACAATGGTTTCCCCCCGTGACCACTGCGTTGAAGGATAGGCAAACGTTTCTTTTTGGCTCCAGCGCTGCCCCCAGCCATCTTCAAAATGGATGAAAGGGGTGAAATCGGCCGTTTGGTCAAAGTTCACCTGCCAATAGAGAAACAAAGGCAGCGTTTCGCCAGCAGTCGCCGACCCAATATCGTATCCTAGCAAGGTGATGGCATTGCCAAAGTTCACCGCCAGCGGCTGAGTAGGTGTAATCTCTGGCGTATTGCGCATCTCGTAAGCCAGAAACGCCGTGCTGCCGTCCGGCGCAAAGGGCGTGGACAACAGATCAGCTGCGCTAAAGTAATCGATAGCCCATCGGGGCAGCGGGCTGTTGTGAGGGAAAATGTAAACGGCTTCTTCGCGTGCGGGGAAAACCACTGCCTGGCTTTCAGGCAGCCATTTCACCTGCTCATATTTTTCGCTCAGGTAAGCCAGCGTGGGATGCTGATAATGCAGGGCCGAAACGTAAATATTCTTGCCTTCAGTATCTAACTGGTCCAGAAAGTCCGCAACGGCCGTTAAATCCCCATCAGTTTCGTAGAAGACGGCCGCATCCTGCCCCCAAACGCGAAAATAAAGCCGCTCCGTGAGCAAGCCACCCACCATCAGCGCCAAAACGCCCACAGTGAGCACCGCCGACGTCAGCTCGATCCGCTTGAACTGACGGCCCAGGTCATTGACAAAAACCATCAAACCCACGCCAGGCAGGTAAAAAATGAAGGGAATCAGGCCAATGGCGCGCAAATTGCTGGGGACAATCTCGTTTACGGCTAACGCTGTGGGCAGCAGCATGATGAAGGGAGCCAGCAGCAGCAGCAGTACACTGGCCCGCTGCCAGTCGGCTTGCAAAGCGCGCCAGCGCCAGATGAGCATCATCCAGCCCACCAGCAGCAAACCGCCCCAGAACCAGCCGAATAACGGCCGTTCCGGCAAATTAAAGCGAATGTACGGATCGCCCACCAAAAAGAACATTTGCAGCGAGCGCAAGAGGCTTTCGCCCAGGCTCAACGCGGCCTCATCAGGTGCGACCTGGGTAATACGCACCCAAAACGCATCTGGATTGGCCATAAAAAAGCCCAGCAGTGGCGCTAACACAATTAAGGCAACGCCCCCCACCAACATCAACTGCAAACTACGCTTACGCCAATTGCGCCCCACTAACAACGGCACGCTGGCCAACAGCAGCAAAACCGGAAAAAGTCGCGCCGCCAGATAGGTATAGCCTGTCAAACCTAGAAAAACACCGCTTAGCAGCAGCCATTTCCGCTGCTCCAGCCTCACGCCGCGCAGCAGCGCCGCGACCGTCAATGTTTGCAGCAGCGGCTGAGTAATAGCCCGAAACCCAAGATGGCTAAACAGCAGGTGCCAGAAGCTAATCGCCAGGAGTGCGGCCGCTACCAATGCCACCCGTCGATCGCGAAATAGCTCTAGACCCAACCAATAAACGGCCGCAACCGTCACAATCCCCACCAGCGCCGCCGTCAATCGCAAAGTAAACACAGAATCGCCTAGCAAGCGCATCAGGCCACCCGCCAGGTAGAAAAATAGTACCTCTTTGCCCGTGTAACTTGTGATGAAAAGCGGCCGTTCTCCATCAAATCCAATTTCTGCTGCCAAAACACCATTCGCCGCCTCATCATAATGAACGCCAGCCGGCACCTTAGGCAAATTACTCAGGCGCAGAGTGGCGGCTGTCATCAGACAAAAGAGCATGAAGAGCAAAGCGTGACTGTGTTGAAGACGTCGCATGGCTGGATTTTATCGCTGGAAGGGCGGTTCGTCGATTGGCGCTGTTTGGCGGGAATGGCTATTTGTGAAATACAGAACTTGCGTAGGTTTTGCGTAGGTTCGGCGTAGGTGCGACGTACAGACCAACGTAGGGAAGTGGTATAGAATCTTTTGCGAAGGGTAAAAATCTCTTCTTCTTCTCCTCCTTTTAACGAGGGTCAGGTTTCGGCGTTCCTGACTCTCTAAAAAATAACCGGGCTGGCAATATTGCCAGCCCGATTTTATTTCCACTGCTGTGTCGCGTATAATCCCCGCCCATGTCTAATGAAAACAAGAATAAAGAGCAGCCTGTAGTGGAAACGGCCGTTCCCAGCAGCCATTCGCTGGTCATGCGTGCTGCCGGACTGGTTGGCGTCGCTGTGCTGCTCAGCCGAATCGTGGGTCTGGTACGCGAAATTGTCATTCGCGCCACGCTGGGCACCACTACCTTGCCCGCAGAAGCGTATGAAATCGCTGCACGCTTCCCCGAAACAATCTTTTTAATCATTGCCGGGGGAGCGATTGGTTCGGCGTTTATTCCCACCTTTGCCACTTATTTTGAGCAGGATGACAGTGAAGGCGGCTGGCGACTGTTTTCTAATGTGATTAATTTGGTAACGGTGGTCGTCACGGCCGTTTCCCTCCTCAGCATTCTATTTGCTCCCAATCTCGTCATCTGGCTGGCCGATGAAAAAGTAGCTGCCAATCCGGAACTGCTGCCGTTAACGGTGCGACTGATGCGCATCATGCTGCTTTCGCCCATTATTTTTGGGGCAAGCGGCGTCATCATGGGTGCATTGAATGCTCGGCAGCACTTTTTGCTCCCTTCCCTAGCACCCACTATTTACAATGTGGGCATCATTGCCGGAGGATTACTTCTGGCGGGGAATGGCCCGGAAACGGTGGCTACCGGGCTGGCCATCGGCACCGTGGTGGGGGCACTGGGGCATTTTCTGGTGCAGCTGCCCGGCTTACGACAAAAAGAGGCTCGGTATACGGCCGTGCTCTCCCTGCGTGATCCAGGCGTAAAGCAAGTCATGCGCCTTATGTCTCCCCGTGTGCTAGGGCTTTCCTTTAGCGAAGTCAACAAATTCCTCATCATTCTGCTCACCGATCCCATGGCCACAGGCAGTTTACCTGCTTTGAACTCAGCTTTTCGTCTGATTATCATGCCGCAGGGGATTATTGGGCAGGCGTTAGGGATTGCTGCGTTCCCCACGCTGGCTTCGTTGGCGGCACGCGGCGAGCGGGACGAGATGCGGCAGATTTTTGCCGACTCGCTGCGGATTTTGCTCTTTTTGGGCATGCCGTTTTCGGTCCTTTTTGCCGTGCTGGCCCACCCAATTGTCTCCTTTTTATTTGAATGGGGACTGACGGGCGATGAAGGCATCACATTTGTGAGTTTTGCTTTACTATTTTATGCCCTTGGGCTGGTGCCACTGCTGGCGTTGGAAGTTGTAGCCCGTACGTTTTACGCACTCAGCGATACATTGACGCCCGTTTTGGCTGGTGGCGTGCAAATTGTAATCATGTGGCTGTTGAGCCTTTGGTTTAGCCAGACAGTCTTTCCCCAACAAGGCTGGCTGCCTTTGGGTGGGTTGGCCCTGGGGTTCAGCATCTCAAACGTGATTGAGGTGCTGCTGCTGTTGTGGCTACTGCGGCGCAAGCTGGGGGGAATTCAGGGCTACTCGCTATTGAATGGACTGTGGCGCATGGTTGTGGCTACGCTGCTGATGGCGGGCGGCATATGGTGGGTGCAAAACTGGTTGACGGAAACGGCCGTTCTGCTCCAAATCATCATGGCAGGTGGCGTAGGCAGCGTAATCTACTTGTTCGCCTGTGCTGGACTGCGCCTGGAAGAACTGAATCGGTTGTGGATGTACGGCCGTCGCCGCCTAAACTGTCCTTCTTAAATACTTGGCAGGGCTCCTCCTGTGCAGGGTTGATGCTTATTGAAAGACTTGTCAGGTTTCTACCCCTAAACAAACCAAAAGCCCGGCCAAATGGCCGGGCTATCCCTTCTTCCTCTTCTCTTCCTTCAAAACAACAATGCAGCCAAACGGCCGCACTTTGTTGATTGCAAATTTAGTTTTTTAGTTACCGGATGACAAAGCAGAGCCGGTCATGCGCATGTTGGAGCGAGTAAATAGTTCACCATTAACCCAAACTTCCAACGTGTATTCTCCGGCACGGAAGCCTTCTTCTGGGTTGTAGTAAATATAGCCGGGACCATCCTGACCATATTTCCAAACTTCATTGCCACCGTCAACCACTTCCCCATCATGACGCCATACCCAGGCCCACGTCATACCATCTGCCATGCCATCATAAGAGAACGTCGCATAAACAGTGTAAGAACCAACAGCAAAAATGTTCGTTGGATCAACTGCCTGATAATCGTCGTCAATTTTTGTGGAGAAGCTGATGGCTCCCAGCTCGGTTCCTTCGTTAAGCTCTACTTCTGGCTCAAATCGATTGTATTCTTCGGGCAATGTGAGTGCCGCTTGCACCAATGAATCGGCATCGGTTATAAAGAGTGGCTCGTTGCTGGTAGTAGAAACAATTTGAGAGGTAACGGCCGTTTCCGCCACAAACTCCACGCCCGCACTGTCTGACTTTGTCAGCGCAGCCACTTCATCTGTAACGGGTTTCGCATTGGTTAGAACAGCAACAAGGGGGGTGGTATCTACGGGGGGGCGCAGCGCATAAAGCGCAAAAATTATCGAAGCAGCCAAGAAACCCAAACTCGCAAAGGAGTAGGTTTGAAGGCGCTTCTCTGCCTGAAGCCGCATAAAAAAATATGGCGAACGCTTCATCTCGCGCCATGATTTAAATACGACGGCCAGGGCAAGCAGCAGTAATAAAATGAGTGTCCCCAAAATCCAAGGGGTAATTGTTCCAGTTAAGTTCGATAGCAAATTAATAAACCCTCTTCCCAAAGGTTGGAAGCTATTATATGAGAACATTTGCCAGCAGTGCAACTATTTAGTAGACATAATAGCAGAAATTAGGAAATTGTCACTATTCTGCCGCCTGGCTGACCCTGACCTTAGTACTACTTTTACGGCATATTCGGCCCAATTTAGACATAAAATCACCCTTTTGGCACTGCGGGTTAACAGCTCGTGAAGATTTTCGCAGTCAGGGGTTTTTAGGGAAAGTATCAAGGAATTTCTTATGAATTCTATAAGCACGTGTTATGTGTCACGCAAACGCCCCTGACAATCAACACTTGCCGAAAGTGTAAGAGAACCTAAAATTGACTGAATGATTCAGATTAATGGGCTGGTAAAACAATATGGCTTTAATCCAGTGCTGCGGGGAGTAAACTTGCACGTGGCTCCTGGCGCATTTGTAACGCTGGTAGGACCCAACGGCGCAGGTAAATCAACCCTGATGCGCATTGTGGCCACACTTTTAAAACCCACTGCCGGTGAAGTAAAGATAGGTGGCTGGTTAATGCCTCACTTTAGCGATCGTGTGCGGCAGCACATTGGCCTGGTCTCACACCAGACGTTGTTGTATGGGGACTTAACCGCAGCGGAAAACCTCCATTTTTTTGCCAAGTTGTATCAATTAGACAACAGTGAGGAGCGCGTATTGGCAGCGTTAAAACGGGTGGGGCTGGCTGCCCGTGAGCGGGACGCCGTGCGCACCTTTTCACGAGGAATGATGCAGCGTTTAACTTTGGCCCGCGCCACGCTACATGAACCCGATGTATTACTGTTAGATGAACCTTACACGGGTTTGGACCAGGATGCCTCGGCGTTGTTAGACGATTTGTTACGACGCGAACGGGAAAACGGCCGTACCATCCTCATGATCACCCATGACCTGGTACACGGCTTGAATTTGTGCGATCGGGTAGCTATCTTAAGCCGGGGCATGATTGTGCAAGAAATTGCCAATGGTGAAGTAAGCGGCACCGAATTTTTAGACATTTATGCGGAACAAACAGGTCGCAAAATGGGTATGGCAAACACAACAAATGGATAAATTGTCAACAGCAACACAATCTAAAGCCACACCTTTGCTGAGCAATCGGTTTGTAGCGGCCGTTTGGGCCATCGTCTGGAAAGATTTGCAAATTGAAAAACATACACGCCAAACTGTCAGCCTGATGGTGATGTTTTCTTTGGTGACGGTGGTGATGTTTAACTTTGCCCTGGAAACAGAGCTGGATGCGGCGCGCAACGTGGCCACGGGCCTGCTGTGGGCCACCATTTTATTGGCAGGCACGCTGGGATTAAACCGTTCATTGGCTATTGAACGAGAAAATCAAAATATTGATGCCATTTTAATTGCCCCGATCGACCGGCGCGCCATCTACCTGGCAAAAGTCATTAGCGTCACTATTTTTACGCTTTTGCTGGAAGTAGTGCTGGTTTTTGTGTTTATCATCTTTTTCGACAAGCCATTTTGGCAGCCGATGGTGCTGCTGGTTTTGTTTTTGGGCACAATTGGGTACGTGGGAGCGGGGGTGCTCATCACCTCAATGACAATGCAAACCAGGGCAAAAGAAGTATTGCTGCCCATCCTGCTGATGCCTTTGGTGCTTCCCCTTATTTTGCCGGCGGCAACGGCCGTTGGCGAAATGATGAATGCTGTCCCCGAATACTCAACCATTCGCAGCATGGTTTCGCTGGTAGCCGCTTACGACTTGGTTATTCTGGCCACCGGCTTGTTTACCTACCACTTAGTTGTAGAATCTTAAACTCTTGGGTTAAATAGATCGTAATAAATTTGTCTCCTGAAAAAGAATGTTTGTTATCCTAAAAACATTTGACGTTGTGGAAAAGAAAGAAAAGAAATTGGAAGGAGTTGAACTATGAGTCTGGCTAAATTGAATCGTTGGATTCCCCCTCTGAACTGGCTGGCTGCCATTACCTTGATCATTAGCCTGGGCATGAATTTTTTCTATGCCCCAACTGAACGCACGATGGGCAATGTGCAGCGCATTTTTTATTTTCATGTGGGCAGTGCCTGGGTAGGCGCGGTTGCCTTTTTTGTGGCGCTGGTCGGTGGCGCGCTCTATCTGCGGCGCAAAGAGCGCATTTGGGACACAATTGCGCTCTCCTCGGTAGAAATTGGCCTGGTCTTTCTAACCATTGCCACGGCTGCTGGTTCGGTTTGGGGCAAGCCGGCCTGGAATACGTGGTGGGATTGGAGCCCGCGTTTAACGCTCATCACTGTGGCCTGGCTGACCTACGCCGCCTACTTTATGCTGCGGGGGGCCATTGAGGAAGAAGAGAAGCGGGCACGATTTGCGGCCGTTTACGTCATCGTCGCTTTTGTCACCATCATCATGACCTACATCAGCATTCGCATCTTCCGTGATATTCATCCGGTTGTCTTTGGCGGCACGTTGGAATCTGCCCAGGGACAGTCTGAAGGACTGCAAGAATTCTCTCCTGGGCTGGAATCCATGAAGATGGGCATCACGCTCACAGTCAACACCATCTCCTTCACCGTCCTGTACATTGCCTGGATGTTTAACCGGCTTCGTTTGCAACATCTGATGGACAATGTGGATTCGCTAAAAATGCGGGTGGCTTCTCGGTTACAAGGAGGCAAAGTGTAATGTTTACGCTTTCATTTTTCTTAAACATTGCCTGGCAATCTGGCGTTACCCCCGACACATTCAATAACTATTTAACTTTGGGCTATGTTGTCATGGGGGTTATTAGCCTGGTTTACATCGTGAGCCTGGCCGTGCGCCAGCGGAATTTGCGGCAAGATATTCAGCTCATGGAGCGATTATTACAGGATGATGAAGAAACGTAAGAATCAACAGCAGCCAGCCATCTAACAACCAAACTTGTTTTGCAGCGGAGATCACGCTATGCTCAAATCATTGTCCATTCCTGAACCCATCCGGACCCTTTCACTTGGCCAAAAACTGCTGATTGGTGTGGGAGCGGCCGTTTTCCTGTTTTTGCTCATTGGCACGTTTACCCAAAGCAGCAGCACCCCCGAATTTGCCGTTGGGCTGCAAACCCAGCCGTTTGTTATTTTAGCGCTGTTGTCGTTTGGCGGTGGCCTACTTAGCTTTGCCTCCCCCTGCACCTTGCCGGTGCTCACAGCTTATTTCGCATTTGCCTTCCAAAACGGCCGTAAACAAATTGCCACCAATACCATCGCCTTCATGCTAGGATTGGCCACCACCTTTACTCTGTTTGGTGCTGGTGGGTTTGCCCTGGGCAAGGTGCTCAGGAGCAATATTCAGCTATTTACGTTGGTTGGTGGGGCAGTAATCATGGTTTTTGGCGTCCTCAGTCTGCTGGGCAAAGGGTTTGGCGGGGTAGACACCAGCGGCAGCGGTGGCGCACAGCCGCAAAGCACCACCCTGAAAGGTTCCTACCTTTTTGGGCTGACTTTTGCCGTGGGTTGGACCAGCTGCATTGGCCCCATTTTAGGCACAGTGCTCACCCTGGCCGCGCAAACCACCTCGGTCTGGAACGGCATGATGCTGCTCTTCATTTACACCTTGGGGCTCGGACTGCCGCTGTTGATCGTTTCCACGTTTTTCGGCCGGATGAGCCGGCAAAGCCTGTTTTGGCGTGCCCTGCGGGGCAAAGGTTGGGAGGTAGATACGCACACCCTGGTGATCGCCTTGCTTTGGGCGCTGGCCATTTGGCGCGTTCTGGTCGCCGCCCTGGATTATGCCTTCTTCAACTTTAGCTTTTTTGCCGGCCAAACGGTAACGTTGGGGCACGAGATTGGCTTGCTGGTTGTGACGCTGCTGGGGGCAGCGCTGTGGGTTTACACCGGCTCTGAAGAGCGCAAAGTGACGGTTCACCTGCACTCTACGCAGCTTATCAGCGGTGCCCTGTTTATTTTGCTGGCTGTGCTGATGCTCAACGGCACCCTCACCCAGATTAACTCTTTGGTGGGCCGGTATGAATTTGCCGAATGGTTTGTCGTTTTGGAAGAGAAATTTATTGCGCTTTTCCCGCAGTAAGTGGCTCTTAATAATTTTGTATGGCATCCCCAACTGATTCAGAACAAAAAAACAGAGATACAGCCGGAAACGGCCGTAACCCCCTGCTCATCGTTAGTGGATTTATCGTTTTAGGCGTGGCCCTCACCCTCATCATTTTTGGCGGCAATCTTTTTGGCGGCACAGACGCGACAAACACATCCGAAACTGGTGGCTCAATTCTGGAACAGGTGCCCGCTTTTGAACCGGCCGAAACCGATTCAATTCAACTGCCCACCGGCGGTGGTCTGCTAGAAATTGGCGATCTGGCTTATGATTTTGCCCTCAACGACATAGATGGCAATCAGGTGCAGCTTAGCAACTATGCCGGGCGGCCTGTGATCATCAACTTTTGGGCCACCTGGTGTGGCCCTTGCCTAGTGGAAATGCCGGAGTTGGAAGCTGCGTACCAAGATTACCAGGAAGAAGGGCTCGTCATTCTGGCTTTGGACCAACAGGAGTCGGCGGAAGATGTGGCTAACTTTTTTGCGGAACTGGATTTGAGTTTTACGGCCGTTCTCGACCAGGAAGGCACCGTTTCTGAACTGTATGGCGTAGCCAACGTCCTGCCCACAACCTTCTTTATCAACGGAGAGGGCCAAATTACCGCCATTCATCGCGGCCCGATGGTACAATCACAAATTGATGATTATCTGGCCGATACGCTTTCAGCCGCCAACTAATGCAGCAGTATCGCCATCAAAAAGCAATCACAAATGGACGAATATCACGAATGTTTTGCTTGATTCATTCATGAGATTTGTCAATTTGTCCAATTCGTGATGAAATAACTATATGACAACGCCACCTAAGAAAAAGGTTGCCACCGGCCGAACACGTGATTTGGTCATCGGTGCCGATAAATTGATTTACAAGTTCAGCAAGCATTGGCTGGCTGTGCTGAACACCATTATTGCCATCTACGTAGCGCTGCCCATTTTGGCCCCCGTGCTTATGAATGCCAGTGCGACCGGTCCAGCCCGCGTGATTTACGCCATGTACAGTCCGATGTGCCACCAGATGGCTTCGCGCAGCTTTTTTCTGTTTGGGGAGCAGGTGGCTTATCCACGGGAACTGGCCGGAACTGAGCTGACGCCATTAGAAACCTATGCCAGCTCGCTGCCAGCTTTTGCCACGGTAGAAGATGGCAACTGGGCCGAGTTTTTCCTGGCGGCGCGCGAATTTTTGGGGAATGAGCAGATGGGTTACAAAATGGCCTTGTGTGAGCGGGACATTGCTATCTACGGTTTTGTGTTGATTGGTGGGCTAATTTATGGGCTTGTCCGGCAGCGACGGAAGATACGGCCGTTACCCCTCATCCTTTTCCTCATCATTGGCATGGGGCCCATTGCCCTGGACGGCTTTAGCCAGCTGTTTGGCTACTATGCCACGCCGCTGGGTGGCGGTGAAGCACAAGGCATTCAGGCTCTGTTAGGTTCCATTTTCCCCCTGCGCGAAAGCCCCCCCTTCCTGCGCACGTTCACCGGCGCTCTTTTTGGCTTTATGCTCGTCTGGCTGGCTTACCCTCACCTGGACCACAGCATGGGCCGCACCGAAGATGATCTGGAGCGCAAGCTTACCCGCATCGGGGAACTGCCTGGTTAACGGTTTTGCCTGCGAGAAAAAAGAGATTAGAGACTGGAGACTAGAGATTGGCATTGGTAATCTTTGGTCTCCAGTCTTTTTTTATGACTTGTACCGCCCCAACACCAGCGTGGCATTGTGCCCACCTAAACCAAACCCATTCGACATCGTAATATCCACCTGGGTCGGACGGGCTGTGTTGGGCACGTAGTCGAGGTCGCAGTCGGGATCGGCCGTTTCGTAGTTGATCGTTGGCGGCAGCAGGTTGTGCTGGATGGCTTGCAGGCAAATGACCGCCTCCAGCGAGCCGGATGCCCCCAGCAGATGGCCATGCATCGACTTGGTCGAGCTAACGGGTACATCATACGCCGCTTCGCCAAAAACCGCTTTGATGGCGGCCGTTTCCGACCTGTCGTTTAACGGTGTGCTGGTGCCGTGGGCGCTGATGTAATTCACAGTGGCCGGCTCCACATCAGCATCGGCCAGGGCGGCGCGCATCGCTTCAATGGCGCCAGAGCCATCGACGGCAGGCATGGAAATATGATACGCGTCGGCGCTGGCCCCGTAACCCAGAAATTCACCGTAAATGTGTGCTCCACGCGCCAGGGCGTGTTCCAATTCTTCCAACACCACGATGGCGGCCCCTTCACTGACCACAAATCCATCACGCGTCTGGTCAAACGGCCGTGACGCCGCCTGCGGTGTTTCATTACGGGTAGAGAGTGCCTTCATCACGCTAAACCCGGCAAAAGCAATCGGCATTAAACATGCCTCTGAACCACCGGCAATCATCACGTCAGCGGCACCATGCTGCACCACGCGAGCCGCCTGGCCGATGGCGTCATTGCCGGTGGCACAAGCCGTGGCTACCGACATGTTGGGGCCGCCCAGCCCGTGCTGGATAGACACCGTGGCTGCGGGCGTATCGGCCAGCATCATCGGCACAAAAAACGGACTGACGCGGTACGGGCCACGCTCGTTGAGCACATTCACATTGTCTACGATGGGGTCCAGGCTGCCCATGCCGCTGCCCACCACCACCCCGATGCGGTTCTTGTTAGCTTCGGTGACGGTGACACCAGCATCCTCTATGGCCTGCTGGGCCGCATACAGGGCAAACTGCGTCATGCGCGACATGCGCCGCACTTCTTTGCGGTCAAAATGATCTTCAGGGCTAAATTCTTTGACCTCGCCGGCGAAGGTCGTTTTGTATTCGCTGGGGTCAAAGGCGGTGATGGTGTCTATGCCTGATTGGCCGTTACTGATTTTTTGCCAGGTGGTTGTTACATCTTTGCCAAGCGGGTTAATGGTGCCCAGGCCGGTCACCACCACCCGTCGTTTTTGTTGATTCATATTGCCTCCACAATCTTCTTTTCTCCAACCAACTATAACCCAACCTTTCTGCGAAAGATACGGCCGTCTCCCTCACAGCCAACAAAAAAGAGGCTGGCATTTTCTGCCAACCCCTTCTTTTTGGTTATCCGTTATCGGTGAGCGGTAATCAGTTACCGTTTACTGTTCACCGAATACCGATTACTGAAGATCAACCGACATCACAAAGTCGCCCTGGCCGCCGAAGAAATCACGTACGCGAATGATAACAAGCTCTTCGCTCTCAAACGTGTAGGTCAGCTCTTCTTCTTCGCCAGAGAAACCATCGTCAATGGATGCCAGAACATTCTCATCCAGATCCAGAATTTCTACAACCATATCAACACTGTCATCATCGGAAAGCACGTTAACGACCACAGTTTCACCCACCAAACCGCTGATGACGTAATCCACCAGGCCTTCTTCATTGGTGCGGGCATCTACAAAATCGCCGTAAGCCAATTCGAAGACAACTTCTGGCGTGCCGAACAACACCACTTCGTAATCGCCGGTGTTGCCAGCAAAATCGTCTTCAGAATTCAGAATACGGAAGGAGTAGGTGCCGGTTTCTTCAGCAATCATGACAAACTCTTCCACATCAATAGAAGCATCAAAGCCTCTTTCTGGGTCAAAACCCAGCCCCTCAAGCAGCGCATCACCCTGGCGCACTTGAATGGCAATGTCTAAATCTTCAGTCGGCTCAACGTAGATGCCTACCATATCGCCAGCACGCAGGGCCGTGAAGGGGAATGAGTGCCCTTCGCCTTCATCTTCAGCTTCTAACGAATCTGATGCGGCAATGACAACATTGGTGAGCGGGAAGCCCATCTGCATGTCGAAGCTGCCGGCGGAGCCTTCAAACCCATAGACGTTAACGGTGTAAACGCCATCGGCGGGCAGGGAGACAATCACGTTTTCCTGGCCAAAGGACGCATCACGCTCACGGGAAAGCAGAGAGTTGCCGGCGGCATCAACCACATCTACCACAGCATCAAACTCACCCAGCGGGGTGACGACCATACCGACAACTTCGTCTGCGGCACCGCTGAAGGAGTAGGAAGCAATCGGATTGGCACTGTCTACCGAACCGGAGACAAAGGCACCGTATTCGATAGCTTCGCCTTCACCCCCAGTTACTGGTGGGGCAACGGCCGTTCCGGCTTCAGCAATCGTCAAGGTGTAGTTCCCGGTGGCATCGGCAAAACCACGAACCGTAATGAAGTACGAGCCAGAAGCGGGAATGGTCAACTCGCGAATTTCTTCCGCACTAAAAGAGTCATCAATTTCGCCGTTGGGCAAAATGGAGTTGCCGTCTTCATCAAGCACATCAAACACGACGTCGAAGTCACCTGCCGGCTCGATGATGATGTCGATCACTTCTCCTTCCAGGCCAACAAAGTCCCAGACGGATGGACCAGTCTCGTCGACAGTACCCTGAATAACATCACCATACAGCAGGAATCCGGAGGTCACAGGAAGATCAGTGTCCTCAGTTTCAGTTGTGGGCGCGCCAACAGGGGCGGAAAGGGTAATGGAGTTTTCGATGGCGTCCAGCAGGGGGCGATTCTGCTCTTCTTCAGATACTTCAGAGCCAGAAAGCACAACGGCCGCACGATCTTCAAACATGATGACGAGGACTTTCATGACGGCCGCATCCCCTTCTTCGTCAACGGCATCCACCATAACTTCTGCCGCCGACTGACCATTGATGGTAACGGCCGTTGGCTCGTCAGTAACAGTGACCGTGATGCCCTCATCACTTGGTTCGGCAAAGAAATCAACAAAAACGCCCAACAACTGCACCGGATCCGTCAAATCGGCCTCGGCATCCAGCGTGCTAAACATGGCCGTATCCACAAAAAGCATATTTAAGATTGCGCCTTCAATATTGTCGTCGCTATCTTCCAAAATCGCCTGGCTGCTGGCCAACTTAATTTCACTGCTCAATTCATCAAACTCAATCGCCCACTCTTCGGGGTAGGAGAACGTAACGCCCAAAACGTCATTGGAAAAATCAATGAAACCAGCAGTGGGGTCCGGGGTCTCCGTTGGCTCTGGTGTAGGTTCTTCGGTGGGTTCCGGTTCTTCCGTTGGCTCCGCAGTGGGTTCCTCTTCATCCGGCGGCGGATCACCATCGTCGTCATCGTCATTAGCAGCACGCGGGGTTGGCGTGGGCTCTTCCCCGCCGCAAGCTATGAGCACAGTGCCAAACAGCAGCGCGGCTAACAGCAGAAAAATCAGATGTTTGTTCACGTTTTTCATAAAATCTCTCCTAAAATAGTTGGTTTTCCTTTTAAGCAAAATGGGTGTTTTTGAACAGCTTATTGGACAGATAATGGTAAATGAGGGGACCAGTTTAACCATAGGTCAATCGGTCTATTGGATGATATTCTCTCACATTATGGCTGCAATTCTTTCTGTTAATCTGAACGGCCGTAACCTCCTTCATTTTGAGCCTACGGCGCATAGAATACAGACAAAATTCCTGCTCAACTGTTAAGCAGTATATAAATTCACCGATCCGAGATCGATCCAATTATGTTTCAAGGGGTTCTGGCAGAAGCCATCAGGGAGAATTTCAGCGGTCTCGATTCAACCAGCGCACGGTGAGTTCGCCCACCCGATCCAGCCGCTGGCGCAGCACGGTGCATTCTGGCAGCGCATCGACAAACATCTGACCATACCGTTTGGTGATCACTCGCTTATCCAAAATGATCACCACGCCTTCATCCGTCTGGCGACGGTTGAGCCGGCCAAAGCCCTGCCGAAAACGCAGCACCGCCTCCGGCACGGAATACTCAAAGAAGGAATTGTCAAATGTTTCAGAACGAGCCGCAAAAATGGGGTCAGACGGCACGTCAAACGGCAGTTTGGCAATCATCACCGCTTGCAGCGCCTGGCCCGGCACATCGACGCCTTCCCAAAAGGAGCGCGTGCCCAGCAGCACGGCGTGGCTGTCTGGCTGCTTAAACTGGTCCAGCAGCTGCTGGCGCGAGCTGCCGGAAGATTGTGCCAGCGTCGTAATGCCGGCGTCGGCCAGCGGGCCTTCAATCGCTTTGGCCGTTTGGTTGAGTTGGCCATACGAGGTAAACAACACCATGGTACGACCGCCCAGCGCCGTGGCCACATCCACAACCGCATCTTCCAACATGCGCTGGTAGCCGGGCTGATTTGGCTCAGGAATATCGGTGACCAGGTAAAGCAGGGTGGCGTTTTTGTAGTCGAAGGGGGAACCAACGGCCAACTCGTCCACGTCGTAGGCGTGCAGCCGCTCGCGGATGTAGGCAAAGTTGGCTTCCTCGCGGGCGTCTGGCCCAGCGGTACGCATCGTGGCCGAGGTGAGCACCACGGTTTCCAGCGCCTCGAAGATGTTCTTTTGCACCAACGGCCCGACGTGCAGCGGCGCAGCATGGAGGGAGATGCGCTCGCGAAACACTTCGACCCAGTAAATCATGTCCGAGTCTGGATCGATGATGATGCCATCCAGGTTGAGACGGGTTTCTTCGAGGGAACGGCCGTTGCTCATCAAGGTCAGCTTCAAATCCTCGCCATCTTCCACATCAAACTGGTCAGCCACTTCGCCCAAACCAGCCGCCAGCTTGCCAAAACCCTCGGCAATAGCAAACAAGTGGCGGCCCAGATTGTCCCAGCTGATTTCCACCTCATCAAAGCCAGGCTGGGTGCGCACGGCGGGCGTCAGCCGAATTTGCTGGGCAAACTGGCTGCGCGTGCTCACGGCCTCAGACAAAAAGTAGGTGAGTGTCGTAAAAAATTCGTCCAGCCGAATCATCGCCGCCTGCCCTTCCCGGCGCATCCGGTCGATCATCTCATCAAACCGGGCGACAAAATCGGGCGGCAGCGTCGCTTGCAGCCGGGTTTGCAAATCAGCCAGCAGCCCGGCGCGCGGCTTGGTCACATCGTCCAGAATTGCCTCCAAAAAGCGCTTGTCGGCGCGGAAGCTGAGGCCATCAGTCACGGCCGATTCCAAATGATGCGCCTCATCGACAATCAAGTCGACAAAATGGGGCAGCACCTGGCTTTCGCTGGCCACGTCAGACAGTAGCAGCGAATGATTGACAATGATCAGATGGGCCAGCTCGGATCGGCGGCGAGCCACGTGCAGCGGACAATTTTCAGCGGCGCAGTGGTCCTGCGTGCAGGAAGCGGTTTCGGCGTTGAGCCTGGCCCAGGCCAGCCGCTCTCCCGGCGTGCGCAGGTTCAACTCAGCCACATCGCCGCTGAGCGTGGTAGGCAGCCAGAGCAGGATACGGGCATAGAGGGCCATTTCGTCGGCGTTGCTGGGACCGCTGTGGCGCATCTGCTGGAAGAGACGCGTGCATACATAGTTGCGCCGCCCTTTGCGCACGGCGGCGCGCAGCTCAAACGGCAGCACTTTTTGCAGTTCGGGAATATCTTTGTGGATGAGCTGGTCTTGCAGGTTGATGGTGTTGGTAGAGATGACGACGCGACGGCCGTTTTCCACTGCCCAAAACGCCGCCGGAATTAAATAGGCAATACTTTTGCCCGTCCCGGTGCCGGCCTCTACCATGACGTGTGCCCCGTCGTTAAATGCATTCACAACGGCGTCCAACATTTCCACCTGCTGCGGCCGGTACTCAAATTCGGCAAACAGCTGGTTGAAATTGCCCCCCGGCTGGATCAGGCTGGATACCAGCTCCGGGTCTAACATGCGCGGTGTTTCGGCGGGGACGGCGGGACGGCCGTCTAGCTTGCCGGGACTAAATAATCGGGGCAGTCGCCCGCGATGACGTAAATCTTTACCCTCAAACGCCGTGCGTACCCGGTCGGCCAAGATGTCTTCAAAAAAGACGGTTTCAGGCCAGCCCAGCCGCCGCCCAGCTTCCACCAGTTCATCAATCTGGTGCAATTCAAGCTGCAAAGCCCGCTCACGCAGCGCCAAAAACAGCTCCACCGTCTGCTCCGCATCGTCCAGGGCGCGGTGGGATTGCCCGCCGTTACGGCTGGGAATCTGCAAATAATGCACCAACGATTCCAGATTGAACCGACCAGCGTCAGGAAACAAAATGGAAGCCAGCGTCACCGTATCCAGCCGGTGATTGCCCATTCCCAGCCGTTCCGCCTCCAAAAAGCCCATATCGAAGCTGATGTTGTGCCCCACCAGCACATGATCGCCAATTTTGGGCCGCAGGCGGGAGCGCAGGGTGAACATCGTGGGCGCATCTTCGACCATCGCCTGGGTAATGCCGGTAAGCTGGGTGATGTAGGGTGGAATCGTCCGGTGCGGGTTCACCAGCGAGGAAAATTCATCCAAAATATCATTGCCACGAAAGGTGATGGCGGCAACTTCGATGATGCTGTCAGTTTGGGGGTCTAATCCGGTTGTTTCTACATCAACAACAACATAAGTAGTGGCAGTCATAAAGAAAATTCCATCGATATCAGTTGAAAGTGAAAAATTATAGCACAAATTTTCTACCGAAAATCCCAGGTTAACAAATTCTGATCATTTTACACAATCATTGACACAGGGAATTATGTATGCCATAATGCGCCAATCATTTCCAACTTATTGATACGCCAAGTTTTGGCAAGCTATCTTTATGAAAAGGAGGTGGTGCTAATGGATAGTAATTTATCTAAACGCACCGTAGCGCTACCTCCTCAGATGAATCAGTAGCGCTACGGTGCACGCAAGGGCCTTGTTCTCGGACAGGGCCCTTGTTTGCTTTTAAACGAATATTGGCTTTTTTCTTGATTTCCCCGGAAACTTTGGTTCAAACGAGAACCCTGTGAATCAGTTTCCGGGGAAATTTGCATATGTATGAGGGAAGAAGATGAAAGAAGTACCAGTAATTTTGTTTGGCGTGGGCGGGGTTGGTTCGGCATTGTTACGGCAGATTGTGAACGGCCGTTCCCCCTTAACCACCCGCAATCAATGCCAATTCAACATCATCGCCATCACCGACAGCAAAACCATGCTGTGGAACAGCGATGGCCTCAGCGATGAACAATTGCTGGCCGCTGTGGATGCCAAAGCGCAAGGATTATGTGTCGATCCGGCGCACCACGCTCAGATTCCCACCAGCCGCGTCCGCCCCAGCGAAGCCGAAATCGTGCAAAAAGTGACCGATGCCAATCTTGGCCCGGCCATCTTTGTAGATGTGACCGCCGCCGATGGGCTGGAACCGGTGCTGATGCAGGCGTTAGACCAGGGACACAGCGTGGTTTTGGCCAATAAAAAACCGTTGGCCGGACCGTGGCAAACGGCCGCACCCTTCTACAACCATCCTCGCCTGCGCCATGAATCCACCGTGGGCGGTGGCCAGCCGGTGATTGCCACGCTGCGCTACCTGCTGGACGTAAACGACAAGATTCACCGGATTGAAGGGCAGTTGAGCGGGACGTTGGGCTTTATATGCGGCCGTTTGGATGAAGGCATCCTGCTCTCCCAGGCCATCGCTGAGGCCAAAGCCAAAGGGTACACCGAACCCGACCCGCGCGAAGATTTAGGCGGCAAAGACGTCATGCGCAAGGTGATGATTTTAGGCCGCATGGCCGGCTGGCCGCTGGAAGCCGGCGACATCACCGTGGAATCGCTTTACACGCCGGATTTGGCGAATTTGTCCGTGCCGGAATTTCTGAAAGCCGCCTGCCAGCTAGATGCGGCGATGAACCAGCGCGTGGCTGCCGCCTTGGGCAACGGGCAGGTACTGCGTTATGTGGCCGAACTTGCCGAAGGACGCGGCACGGTCGGCCTGAAGCCGATCCCGGCCAGCAGCCCGCTGGCCAACATGAAATACATCAGCTTCCGCACCGGCTTTTACAACGACGAGCCGCTGCTCATCGGCGGCAAAGGGGCCGGGGTGGAGATGACGGCCGCCGGCGTGCTGGGGGATATGATTGGCTTGGTCCGTGAACGGTAGTCAATGTTCCCTGCTGGTCCAAAATCGCGCCGGAGCATGAGAAGATATCTGGTGTATAATATCCACGAGGTACATGGAGGCTGAATATGCAAAACATGATTCAACTGCCGCAAGATCTGTATGATGCTGTCCGGAAGAAAGCTGCCGCACAGAAAAAAACGACAGACGCTCTTGTTATTGAATGGGTATCTGAGCATTTAGATGAATCAGAGACAAGTGAAATCACCCAGGTCTTTGAGCAAGAGGTCGCCGCTTTTGAACGGATGCGATCTGACTTGTTGGTACAGTATGCGGGTCAGTATGTTGCTATTTACCAGGGCAAAGTCGTCGCCAGTGGCAGCGAAAAGTTGGCTCTGCTTGACAAGGTACGAGAACAATATGGCAACGTCGTATGTTACATTGAAAAAGTAGCGTCGGATTCTCCGCGTACTGTGCGTATGCCCTCTGTGCGTGTATCCCGCTCATGATTCCTTACGATACACAATTCGATCCACCGGCAATTGTCCTGCCTGTGACGATAGGTGGTGTTGTTCATCGCCGTCCTCGGATTGAGCTATCCGCATTGATTGATACGGGCGCAGATATCACGGCCGTTCCAGAATTGTTAGTAGAGAGGCTGAAGCTTTATCCGGTTGGACGTTTGCAGCTTGAGGATGCCAATGCGGTGAAAACAGTTGTTTTCACATATGAAGCAAATATGGCTATGGCTAAGGAACCAGTGAAAAAGATGGAGGTTATTGTAACGCCTTATCCTTTTGCTATTCTAGGTCGCGATTGGCTCAGCGATTACTATCTGCTGCTAGACGGCCCGGGCCGACAATTTCAGTTAAGCACATCGGTTACAAGTTAAGGGTTTGAGACAATTGTCAAAGGCCATAATTCAAACACAGATGTCTCGTTTTTTCGTTTTCGTTTGACAATTCCCAGGTCAT
>PABI01000068.1 GCA_002699125.1 Anaerolineaceae bacterium | reverse complement strand
GGTCACGGCAAGAGCCGCCTATCATAGACTTATGGAACGTGTTGACAAAAACGAAGCAGAAAATCCAACCCAGATTGCGGTTCTGGGCACCCTGGCAGAGTTTCATCGCGACCCGCTGCCCTACGATCTGACAGCCCTGGTCGATCTGGTGGCCAAGATTCATCCTGACTTACTCTGCCTGGACATCAGCCTGGAGCAGTGGCAGCAGCAGGATTTCAGCAGCTTACCTGCCGAGTACAGCCAGGCGCTTTTGCCCCTGGCTGAACAGACGGACATTGTGGTGGTGCCCATTGGTGGCTCCCAGATGATGCCGCAGGCAACGGCCGTTGGCTGGCGTGGCGTGCTTATCGGCTGGGTACGAACGCTGCTCGCCTGGATACAAGCCACAGCCCCTGGCCCAGATGCCATCAACCAGGGCTGGCGGCACGAGCTGGGCAATGTGTTGTACGGTCTGGCCCGAACGCTGTCTGGCAGCCAGGTCAATCATGCCTACCATGCCCACATCGAGCAGCTGTCACAGGCAGCTCGGCGCGTGGCGGAGAACAATCCCGGCAGCCGCATTCTGGTGGTCACCAACATTCAATATTGTCACCACATCCGCCCGCAGCTACAGCAAGCGGACCTTACCGAAACCAATTACAAAAATCTATGAGAGGTAACCACAATGACCGAAAAATCGCACGAAAACCATAAAGAAATGGATCACTCCCAACATCAGAAAGGGCATAAAGCCCAGCAGCATGATCATAATCAGCATAGCGAACATGAACAGCATAAGGAACATAACGACCACGGTAGTCATGGTGGCCACGGCAGCCATGCCGGGCACGAAATCATGTTTCGTGATCGCTTTTGGGTGTCGCTGGTTCTGAGCCTTCCCGTTCTCTTTTTTAGCTCAGCGATTCAAGGCTGGCTAGGGTACACTGCCCCCACCTTCCCCGGCAGTGAATGGATCACGCCGGTGCTGTCAGTCGTGGTTTTTGTCTACGGCGGCCTGCCCTTCCTGCAAATGGCAACCTGGGAACTGCGTGATCGGCAGCCAGGCATGATGACCCTTATTTCCCTGGCGATCACCGTTGCCTTTGTTTACAGCATCGCCACTCTGTTTGTTGATTTGGGCGAGAGCTTCTTTTGGGAGCTAGTGACGTTGATTGACGTGATGCTGCTGGGCCACTGGATGGAGATGCGCAGCGTGCGTCAGGCGTCTGGCGCGCTGGATGAACTGGCCAAGCTGATGCCCGACGAAGCCGAGCGCATTGGAGCCGAGGGCGACACGGAAAAAGTGCCGGTTTCTGAATTACAGACAGGGGACAAGGTGCTGGTACGTCCCGGCGCAACCATTCCGGCAGACGGCGAGGTTTACGATGGCCGCTCCGATATCAATGAAGCGATGATCACCGGTGAGTCCAAGCTGGTGAAAAAGGAGCCGGGCAGCCAGGCTATTGGCGGCAC
This sequence comes from Anaerolineaceae bacterium, assembly GCA_002699125.1. Lineage (GTDB taxonomy): Bacteria > Chloroflexota > Anaerolineae > Promineifilales > Promineifilaceae > Leptofilum. The sequence continues at coordinate 89,985 of PABI01000068.1, read as the reverse complement.
GGTAAACGAGGGCAGCGGCAGCCTGCGCATCGAAGTGACGGCGACAGGCGACGATACGGCGCTCTCCGGCATCATGCGGCTGGTGAAAGAAGCGCAAGAAAGCAAATCCAAAACGCAACTTCTGGCCGACCGGGCGGCAGCGTATCTGTTTTATGCGGCTTTGGCGGCGGCGGCATTAACGGCCGTTATCTGGATCATCGCCACCGGTTTTGACGTGGAAGTGTTGAAGCGGGTTGTCACCGTTTTGGTGATTGCCTGTCCTCATGCGCTGGGTCTGGCCGTGCCGCTCGTGGTAGCATTGACCACGGCCATCTCGGCCCGCAACGGCATTTTGGTGCGGGACCGGCTGGCGCTGGAAGCGGCTCGCGAACTGGACACCATCATCTTTGACAAAACCGGCACGCTGACCAAAGGAGAGCAGGGTGTGGTCGATTTCATTGTTGAGGATGGCACCTCTGAAGAGGATGCCTTGGCATTGGCAGCCGGTCTAGAAAGCGATTCTGAGCATGTCATCGCCCAGGCAATTGTGGCTGCCGCCCAGGAACGCGACGTTGAACCAACCTCTGTGAGCGACTTTGAAGCGTTGAAAGGTCGTGGGGTGCAGGGGATGGTGGATGGAACGGCCGTTTACGCCGGAGGTCCTCGCTTACTGGAACATTTAGAAATTCAACTGCCAGATGCCATTGCCAACTTTAGCCAGGAAGCCGGTGAGAAAGGGCAAGCTGTCATTTATCTGATTCGTGATGAAGCGGTCATCGCTGCCTTTGCCCTGGCCGACGTCATTCGCGAGGAAAGTCGGCAAGCGATCCAGAAGCTGCATGAGATGGGCATCGAAGTGGCCATGCTTACGGGCGACAGTGAGGACGTGGCCAAAGCCGTCGCTGCCGAGCTCAACATCGACCGTTACTTTGCCGAGGTTCTGCCGGAAGACAAAGACAAAAAGGTAAGCGAGCTGCAAAAGCAGGGGAAAAAGGTAGCGATGGTGGGTGATGGCGTCAACGACGCGCCGGCCCTGACCCGGGCCGACATTGGCATTGCCATTGGCAGCGGCACCGACGTGGCGGTGGAATCTGCCGGGTTGATTTTGGTACAGTCTAATCCGCTGGACGTGGTGAAAATTATTGAGTTGAGTCGGGCCAGCCAGCGCAAGATGGTGCAAAACATCTGGTGGGCGGCCGGGTATAATATCATTGCCATCCCACTGGCGGCAGGGGTGTTGGCTCCGTGGGGCATTAACATGCCCCCAGCGGTGGGTGCTCTGGTGATGTCGCTAAGCACCATCATTGTCGCCATTAATGCCCAAACATTGCGCCGTATCTCGTTTTCTTGATCAATCAGTCGCGGAAGTAAAGACCTGAAGGGTTTCCAGAAAAGCGATGGCACTGGAAACTATTTTGAGAAACCCTTTGGGTCAAATCTACTCTGAGTTACCAACCGGTGGTGGACAGACAGCAAGGTCAAAAGTGCAATCAGTGCCAAAGGATAAAAAACATGTTGGACAATCCCTTTGAAGTCGGCGAGCAGTATCGCAATCGCATTGGCACATATGAAGTGTTAGCGTTTGAAGATGACCAGATGACGATTTTGTATGAAAACGGCCGTGTGCAAACCGTGAGCGTTGGGCTGCAGGCCCGCATCTGGGAAAATATTCAAATTGATGAATCCCCTACAAAAAAAGGATCGACCAGCATCGATCATGACGATGGGCTAGATACGTGGCCCATTAAGGCACTGGTCCAAGATATTCTCAACACATTCCCTGCTCCGCATCCGCCCGATCTGATTGACCAGGTGTTTGTCGCGATTGAAAACAATCATAATTTGCTAGGGCGATATGAACAGTTGGTGCTGCATTTCAGCAGCCAGGGCAAAAATGGCAAATTGACGGTTAATTCGTCCATTGGCTGGTACACGCGAGATTTAACCGGGATGGTGACTTTAAGTTCTGGAAATAGTGCCAACAGCTCGCTGATACAAACCTATTCCACCCTGGGATATGAAGAGCACGACCGCAAGTAAATACCGGACGGCCGTAATCTTTCTTTAAGAGTTCCGTAACAGTTCAACAAGGGGTCTGTAACCCCGACCGCGTATGGTTAAACCTCAAGCTTTATCCGTTCTTTTTTGGAAGATGCATACGGAAGGAGGTTTCCATGCAAATCAAATCTTCACCTATTTTTCCTCGTCGGCGTTGGTCGCCCGGTTTAGGCGTTAGCCTGCTGGCCCTGATAGCGCTAATCGCTCTGGCACCATTCTGGGGACGCCTGCTGGTCCCTACGGCCGAATCATTGTCAAACACAACGGCCGTCTCCTCAGAGTTTAATCAGCTGCCGCTGGCTTTCATTGCCAGTGAGGGACAAAACAATGACGGTGTGCGCTTCGAGACTTATGGGACGGGACATACGGCCGTTTTCACCCCAGAAGGCGTTGAGCTAAATGTTCAACAACAAACTTTGCAGCTGGGCTTTGTTGGCGCAAATCCCGCCCCGAGCCTGGAAGCAGGCGCTTTACTCCCCGGCAAAATCAATGATTTCCGCGGCCAGGACGCCAGCAATTGGCAAGTTGCCCTGCCCACCTATGCCGGTGTGGTTTACCAGCAGCTGTATCCCGGCATCAGTCTGCAATATGAAGGCGGCGATGGCGCACTAAAAAGCACGTATGCTGTCGCCCCTGGCGCAGACCCAGCCCTTATCCGCTGGCAATACAGTGGTGCCCAGACTGTAGCAGTGGACAGTGCCACAGGTGATTTACAAATCGCCCTGTCAGACCAGACACAAATTGTGGAGAAGTCACCCGTCGCCTGGCAAGAAGTGAACGGCCGTCGCCAGACCGTCCCCGTGGCCTTTGCCCTCAGTGAAAGTGGTACCGTCGGCTTCTCTGTCGGCAGCTACGATGCCAACGCCCCGCTCATCATCGATCCCACCATCGTTTACGAAACGACCACCAGCCTGGCCAACTTCGACTCTGGTCGAGACATTGCCGTCGATGCCAGCGGCAACGTTTACGTCGTGGGCCGTGCTTACGATGCCAACAACGATATCTTCGTCGCCAAGCTGTCGGCCAATGGCACCTTGCTGTACACAACCTATCTGCGCGGCTCCAGGCTGGATTACAGCCGGGGAATTACGCTCGATGACGCCGGTGGCGTTTACCTCGCCGGCTGGACCGATTCCACCGATTTCCCCATTTTGAACGCCATGCAGCCAACCAAAAACGGCAACCGCGATGCGTTCATTGCCAAACTGTCCGCTCAGTCAGGCGCGCTCCTGTTTAGCACTTACTTTGGCGGTAATCGTGCTGAGGAGATCCATGACATTACCCTCAACAGCGCCGGTGAAATCTATCTAGTTGGCTATACTGACTCCACAACCTTCCCCACAGTCAACCCGATACAAGGTGGCCTTACGCTGAACGAATGCTTCTGTGAAGACACCTTCGTCACCAAACTATCCGCCGACGCCAGCACCGTGCTGTACAGCACTTACCTTGGCGGTACCTTTGAAGATTACGGTGAAAGTATTGCGCTTGATGCCAATGACAATATTTACATCGTCGGCCGTACCCAATCGGATGATTTCCCCACCCAGGCAGCCATCCAGCCCAATCGGGCAGGCCAGTTTCAAGATGAGGATGCTTTTGTGACCAAGATTACCGCCGATGGCAGCAGCCTGGTGTACAGCACTTATCTGGGCGGCACGCAGTGGGATCGCGTCAGCCGAGTGGCCGTTGACGGTGCCGGGAACGCTTTCGTCACCGGGTCCACCCGCTCTGCCGACTTCCCCACCACGCCTGGCGCTTTTCAGGATCAATTTGTCGGTGGCATCAACGATTGTGGCATTCCCGGCTTTGGCGGACCAAGAAATTGTGATGACATGTTTGTCACCAAGCTGGTGCCAGACGGCAGCGCCCTGGCTTACAGCACTTACATTGGTGGTGGTTTGGATGACACGAGCAGCGGCATCGCCCTGGACAGTTCAGGCCAGGCAGCCATCGTAGGCTACAGTCAATCAAGCGATTTTCCCCCAGCCAGTGGCAGTGGCGTCACGGCCAACATCATTCTGGCAAAATTGAGCACCGACGGCTCTGAGCTGCTGTACTCGGTAAAGACTTTCTCTGCCGTTGCCAATGATGGTCACGGCATCGCCCTGGACAGTGAGGACAATGCGTACATCACCGGCGCGCAAAATGCGCCAGCTGATCTCTACGTTGCCAAGATTGCTGATGATGGCTCACCACCCCAGCCTACACCAACGCCGTCACCAACAAGTACGGCCGTTCCGCCCACGCCCACACCAACCACAACACCACCGCCAACACCCACTCCTGCTGGTGGCAACACTACGCACATCGCAGATCTGGATGGCAGCAGCGCCTTCACCTTCCGCCAATTTGCCTGGCAGGCCACCGTGGAGATCACCGTTCACAACACCGATCACTTTCCTGTGGCCGGAGCCGTGGTAAGCGGCACCTGGAGTGGTGGCGAGAGCGGCCCGGACCAATGCGTCACCGACAGCAATGGCAACTGTTCCGTCTCCACCGACAACATGCGGCGCAGATACGATGATGCAACCTTCACCGTAGACAATATCGTCCACGCCGACTACACCTATGCCGCAATTTCTAACCATGATGCGGAGGGCGACAGCAATGGCACGTTCATTACGGTGTCGCAACCGTAAAAGTCAGTGGTGCGTGATGCGTGAACCGTGATTTAGTTCTGTTCATGCATCACGCGCCATTTAACTACCAAACAGCCGGCCTAAAATTCCCCCATCCGACTTTTTCTCTTTAATCTTTTCTTCCAGCTGCCGCGCGGCGGGAAAATCTTGCAAACGCAGCGTTTGTTGGTTGCATTTATCCGCTTCTTCAATATCTTCTAGCTGCCAATGGATAAGGCTCAACTTGTGCCACAGTAAGGGGTTGGTGTTGTCAAAGTGGAGGGCTTCCTGGTAGGCGGCTTTGGCTTCGGGCCACATTTTTTGGGCGAGGTAAAAGTCAGCCAGTTCGGCCCGCATGGTCAGCCGCTGCGGCACGGTAACGGCCGCTTCCGCCGCCTGATTAAACCAGTACACCGTTTGTTCCAAATCGCCCACTGCTTGCCAATAGGCCACCTCAATGCGATGGAGAAAATAATCTTCCGGTCTCAAATCATGCAAATAATCTAAAACCGTGCGCGCATCTTCAAGACGGCCGTTATGCACATAAATCAACGGCTCCAGCATGTTGATCTCCCACACGTCAGGCTCCAAATCCTGCGCCTTCTCCAACCAATCCATCGCCGCTTCCAGACCACCGGCAAAATAGCTACCATCTTTCTCCTGGGAAGCGGCAATAAGGGTATAAGCCACACCGGCATAGGCAAACGGCCGTGATCCACCAGTCACAAAGGTTTTTAAAGCGGCCGTCAATTGATTGGGATCACCGCTGTAGGCGTCTACCTTGTCTAAACCCACCAGAAAAGATTGCCGACCCTGTTCGGTAGCAGCTTCTTCGGCTGGCCAGTTAATTTTTTCCAAGAGTGGTAGGAGTTTAGCAATGATTTGTTGACCCATGAGCGTGTCCTTTTGCGTTGACCATGCCTACATCATTGTTTAGTAGATGATCAATGCTTGCGGGAACGGCCGTAAAACATTAAGCGGCCCTAAACAATAGCAACATGCCTAGTGTAACTGCCCCCTGCCAAAATGAAAAGACCCCCCTCGGTTACTACCAAGGAGGGTCTTTTTTGGTAATCGGTATTCGGTAATCAGTGCTCAGTTTTTACTGTTTACTGACTTACTGATTACTGCTCACCGGACTTAGAAGCCCATGCCGCCGCCGGGCATACCGCCGCCTGCGGGCATTGCCGGTTCTTCTTCAGGGATGTCGGTGATCAACGCTTCAGTTGTCAAAACCATAGAAGCGATAGAAGCGGCATTTTCCAACGCGCCGCGGGTCACTTTAGCCGGGTCGATGATGCCGGCTTTCACCATGTCGATGTACTCACCCGTCATCACGTCGTAGCCAATGTTGGTGTTGCCCGCTTTTTCTTGCGCCTGGCGCACGTTCTGAATAACCACGTCGCCATTTTGGCCGGCGTTCTCCGCAATTTTACGCATCGGCGCTTCCAAAGCGCGCTGCAAAATGCCGATACCGGTCATCTGATCGCCTGCCGGCAAGGACACATCGTCCAGCGCAGGCAGAGCGTTCAGCAAAGCCACGCCACCACCGGGCACAATGCCTTCTTCCACAGCAGCGCGGGTCGCGCTCAGGGCATCTTCTACGCGGTGCTTCTTTTCTTTCAGCTCAACTTCAGTAGCGGCACCCACGCGAATGATAGCCACACCACCAGCCAGTTTAGCCAGGCGTTCCTGCAATTTTTCGCGGTCGTAATCGGATGTGCTGCGGTCAATCTCCACTTTGATTTGCTCAACACGGGCTTTGATTTGCGCTTCGTCACCCTGGCCATCAACAACGGTGGTGTCGTCTTTGGAGGAAACGATTTTGGCCGCGCGGCCCAGGTCGCTTAACTGAACGCTGTCCAGCTTGCGGCCCATCTCTTCGGTGATTACCTGACCACCGGTGAGGACAGCAATGTCTTGCAACATTGCCTTACGACGATCGCCAAAGCCAGGGGCTTTGATGGCCAACGCGTTGATCATGCCGCGCAGTTTATTCAGCACCAAGGTAGCCAACGCTTCGCCGTCTACATCTTCAGCGATGATGACCAGGTTTTTCTTGCCGGTCTGCACCAGTTTTTCCAAAATCGGAATAATGTCCTGGGCGGAGCTGATTTTCTTGTCGTGGATGAGGATATGGGCATCTTCAATCACGGCTTCCATCGTGTCGGAATCGGTGACGAAGTAGGGGCTGATGTAGCCACGGTCAAACTGCATACCTTCCACGTATTCAGTTTCAAATTCCAGGGAGCGGGATTCTTCTACGGTGATGACGCCGTCTTTGCCCACTTTGTCCATCACGTCGGCGATCAGTTCACCAATGCTGGTGTCCTGAGCAGAGATGGAAGCCACGGAGGCGATTTCTGCTTTGTCGTCGATGGAGATGGCCATACTGCGGATTTTGTCGGCCAATGCGGCCGTTCCGGCTTCAATACCACGCTTCAGGAGCATAGGATTGGCACCAGCAGCAATATTCTTCAAACCTTCGTTAACGATGTTTTGCGCGAGTACGGTAGCGGTCGTGGTGCCATCACCGGCGATATCGTTAGTTTTGGTGGCGGCTTCTTTTAGCAGTTGGGCACCCATATTCTCATAGGGGTCTTCCAGTTCAATTTCTTTGGCCACGGTCACACCATCGTGGGTGATGGTGGGGGCACCAAATTTTTTATCTAAGGCAACGTTACGGCCTTTAGGACCGAGTGTGGTGGATACGGCCGTTGCCAATGTATCAATACCTTTCTTCAGCTTACGCCGAGCTTCTTCAGAAAATGCAAGTTGTTTCGCCATTTTCAATAATCTCCTGTGAAAATAAATTAGCCTTCTACAATAGCCAGAACGTCAGTTTCTTTGAGGATGAGCAATTTTTTGCCGTCGATTTTGACCTCGGTGCCGCCGTATTTGGCATACAACACCTTATCGCCGACTTTTACATCCATCTTGACACGCTTGCCATCATCATCACGACGGCCAGGGCCAATGGCGATCACTTCGCCTTCCTGTGGTTTTTCTTTTGCAGTTTCTGGCAATACCAGGCCAGAGGGGGTGGTTTGTTCGCGTTCCAAAGGTTCAACAACCAAGCGATCACCCAGCGGTTTGAGCTTCATACCTAACACTCCTTATTTGTAAATTTTCTTTTCAAAGTGGGGATTTAGCACTCTATCACAGAGAGTGCTAATGAACACAAGAACATTCTAACAGAATTTTTGCCGATGTCAAGACAATTTTAGCACTCTTTTGCGGGGATTGCTAATAGCGGTCAAACTTACAGATTCATGCGGTTACGGGCTAGACTCCAGTGCGGCACGACGACATTCTACCAGCCCCTGCTGGGCTGCGTCAGCATAGGCCACACTGACTTCCGCGGCCTGCTGGAAGTAAGGCTCGGCCAGTGGGCAATTTTCGGTACCCTGGCGCAAATAGGCATCAGCCAGCAGATAAAAGAAACGGGCATTTAGCTCAGTCGGCTCGCCATACAGTTCTACAGCTTTGCTAAACTCCTCAACGGCCTGTTCAAACTTATTGAGACGCACATACGCCTCGCCTAAACGGCCGTGTGCCCGGGCCACGTCAGGATTCAACGCAATCGATTGCAGGCCGTTCTCTTCCGCCAGGTTATCCTGCCCCAGCTGCAAATACATATGGGCCAGGCCATCATAACCGGGGGCAAAATTGGGGTCTATGCTTACCGCTTCCTGGAAGCTCAAAATTGCTTCAGAAACGTTACCATCGCCAAAAAAGTTGTAGCCCAGTTCATAATAAAGCTGGGGCAACTTCTCGGATTGAAGCCCAAGCTGAAACTGTTCACGAGCAGCTGTGTAAAAACCTTGGTTGGTTAACACAATGCCCAAGTAAAGGCGGCCAAGCGCGTTTCCGGGGTCACGGTCCGTGGCATCCCGGGCGCGCAAAAGTGCATCTTCATACAGGCCTGGCTCAAATTGCAAGACCAGCCCGGCAGCAGAGTAAGCATAGGCATCGGCGTTATCCGGATTGATGCTGATGGCTGCTTCGGCAGCGCGGTACGCTTCGGCAAATTGCAGGTCGGCGGCGGTGGGGTCACCGGCATCGTTGAGGCGTTCGCCATTGGCAATGTGGGCCGCCGCAACGGCCGTCCAAATACGATCGTTCTCGGGAGCTAAAACGGCCGCTTCCTCCGCTCGGGCCAGTGCTTCTTCTGCCTCGTTAATGCGAATGAGCAAGTTGATATAACGAATATAAATCTCAGGCTTGGTAGCATCCAATCGCACCGCTTCGGCATAATACCCAGCGGCTTCTTCCAATTCTCCATCACGCTCAGCAATATCGGCCAACAGCGCATACTCCGTGGCAGACCGTGTCGGTTCTGGCGTGGGGGTAGGAATAATCACATCTCGCACATCTTCCGCATTCTGGATCACAAAGATGCCAAAAAAGATGCCGACACCGATAAAAATTACCAGCAGGCAAGAAGGACCACGTCGCGGATAGGGAGGATCTTTTCGCTCAATAATCATTGCACAGTTTCGTCACGTAACTACCTATTACGATAAAACAGCCGACGGACAGGTCGGCTGTGGTAATGCGATCTTAACATGGGTTTTAGGTGCGTCAAGCCAGGGAGAAACAGTTCTTGTAAATTTCTAATGGTTACTGTGGCCAGTAATATTCAGTAGGTCAGTAATCCCTGATCCGTGCTGAAAACAGTTTTACTGATTACCGATCAAATCCCGGTGCCGCCAGCGCCAGATGAGGCCAACCGGGTAGCCCAGCATCTTGGCCACATCCCCCACGATACGAATGATGGGGATGAGGGCAAAGGCGCGCAGCCGGGACGGTGGACGCCAGCCCCAGGTGTTGCCCCACAGCCGCTGCGCCGGCCGCTGGCAGTAGACGCCGCTGCCTAGCAGCAGCAGCACCCAGCCCGGCCATTTCTCGCGCCAAATCAGGCGCAAAATATAGGGCAACCCTACCAGGTAGGTGAAATAGCGCACGATGTGTCGCTTGGGCCACAGGTTGGCTTTGCCGTCGCCGCGAGCGTAGTTGTAATATTGCTTGAAGTATCCGGTAAGATCGCTGCGGGGGCGGAAGTAGGCCACGGCCGTATCCACAAAAGGAAACGCTCCATATCGTTCACGCAGGGCAAAATCAAACACCAAATCTTCACCGTAGTCAAGCCATTCCGGGTATCCACCCACTGCTTCCCAGGCAGTTTTTAGAAAAGCAACCGAACGGCTGGATGGCAAAAATTTTCCCGGTTCAATTTCCTGCCGTGACGGCAGGACCGTGGAGCCCATGACCACTTCAAAATCAGTGTAAGGGTCCGGTTCAAACCAACCGCTGGCAACGGCCGTTTCCCCCAGCAGAATGGGGCGGGTAAGCTCTTCCAGCCAGTAGGGCGCCAGCACCACACCGGCATCAGTAGCGGCAATGACGGGACCGGCCGCCGCGCGAATGGCCACGTTGCGCCCCTGGCTGATATTGGCATCTGGGGCGACCAATATTTTCAGCGGCAGCCACAGTTTGTATTCGGTCAATATCTCCAGTGTGTTGTCGGTAGAACCGCCGTCACAAATGATCACTTCATCCGGCATTTGGCTTTGTTGAATAAGCGAATCCAGCAGCGGCCGTATCGCCTCCCCTTCATTTTTCACAGTAGCAATGACAGAAACTTTCATTAACGCGAATCCTTCGTGGCGATATGCTATAATCGCGCCCAATTACAAATTTGCCTGAGCGAGAATGAATCCATTCAGGTCGTTTCTCTCGCTTTTGCGGCACGGTCCACCGATGCTTCATCAACCATTTATGGCTGCTTTGGCAACCATAGAGAAAAGTATGACATGCGTCCGCTTTTACAATAACCCCAAAAAAGTGCGAGCGTTGCACCCAGGCAGGTAAATGGTACCTGACCATCGCTTGAAGGCAACCCGCATGAGAATTGAAAAGATGGAAAATTTAGATTTATCAATTGTTGTGCCTGTTTATAACGAAGAAGAAAATTTACGGCCGTTGCTGGCCGAAATTACCGCTGCGCTTAAGGATGAACCACTCAGCTACGAAGTCATCTTTGTTGACGATGGCAGCAGCGATACCAGCTTTGCCGTGATTGAAGCGCTGCACCAGGCAGACAGCCGGGTAGTGGGCATTCAGTTTCGGCGCAACCATGGGCAAACGGCCGCATTTGCCGCCGGATTTGAGCAGGCACGCGGACGCTACATCCTCACCATAGACGCCGATCGCCAAAATGACCCGGCCGACATCCCCGCCATGATCAAAAAGCTGGAAGAAGGGTACGACGTGGTCAACGGCTGGCGCGAGGATCGGCAAGATGCCTTCCTCATGCGCAAGCTGCCCTCCTTCATTGCCAACCGGCTCATCGCCCGGCTGAGCAACGTGCCGCTGCGCGATCGCGGCTGTTCGCTGCGCGTCTTCCGCGCCGAGGTCACGGAGGAGCTAAAACTGTACGGCGAACTGCACCGCTTCATCCCGGAGATGGTGAGCTTTGCCGGGTTTAGCATGGCCGAGGTGCCCGTCCATCACCGGGCGCGGGTGGCCGGACAATCCAAGTACGGTATTTCGCGCACCTTCCGCGTGATTGTCGATTTGATGACGATCCTCTTCTTGCGTAAATACAGCGACCGTCCCATGCACCTGTTTGGCATGTTGGGCACGGCTTTTGGCGGTTTGGGCGTGCTGATGGGATTGTATTTGACCTGGCTCAAGATTTGGGCTGGTATTCAAGCCCGCCAATTCTGGACCGGCTTCCGCGATTACAGCATTGGGGAACGGCCGCTCCTCCTCCTGGCCGTTTTGCTGGTCATTTTAGGCGTCCAGTTCTTGGTGATGGGCCTCATTGCCGAGCTGATGGTGCGCACCTACTACGAATCGCAAGACAAAACCGTGTACTTCATTCGCCAGGTTCTTACGGCCGAAAAACAAACTTAAGCGGGTGCTGTGGGCCACAGTTTTGGGGTAAACGGCCGCTTTAATGCCACACACACATCTTGCCACAAATCGAACATATCTGGCCGGTAAAGCAGCGGCAAATAGCCCAGGCGCAGGTAAATGTTAAGCGCTGCCAGCCGGTAATGCTCGGTGAACAGGTGGATGGACGAATAGCCTATCTCAATGAATCGGGCCGTCACCGCCGCAACGACGGCCGTTCCCAAACCTCGCCCCTTATGCGCCGGATCGCCCGCCACCCAGCCTACCTCGCCAGAAAACGGCCGTATCCAGGTATGATCGTGGGTCGCCATCGCCGTGGCCACAATCAGGTCATCGGCTTGGGTAACTGCCATAAACCAACCCTGCGGCACGATGCGGTACAGCCACGGCTTCAACTTTGCTTCGTCCCAGCCCGACCAACCGGCCAAAGCCATCACCTCAAAAAAGCGGGGCTCATCCCCAGGCTGATAAGTACGCAAACGATAGCCGGCCGGCAGCACCACCTGCGGTGGTTGAGCCAGTTGGCTGGTTGGCCAGACCATTTGTAATTGGAGAATATCGTCAGATTCAGACATAGGGTTTTGGGTGAGGCAACCCGACGGTTGAACAGCAACTTTGGCACAGGTTTTACCGGATTGCCTCGCCTCTACTGATCATCATCTTCAAATTGGGCAAGGAAGATGGCGTTGACCTGCTCCATGTAATGCCAATCTACTTTGGGCGGCGGCAAAACGTGTTGGGGCACGAACTGGCGGAAGGTATCGGTAGAAAAATGGATTTGCTCGTGCATGTAGGGGGCCTGGAAGGCAATACGGCGGTTGATCACTTTTTCCATCTGGTTCATCGGTTCCACGTCAAACTGCTCAGGGGACACCAACTTCAGCCCCGTCATATCCAGGCTGGAAACCAGCGCGCGATGGACTTCTTTGATGGTGGGCGGCCGTTCGTTGACAATGTTGAACAGGTTGGTTTTGTCTGAGGCGAGATGGACGCAGTGGGCCAGATAAACCATACTTTCCACCACAAAGTCGATAGGCACCAGATTAAGCGGCGTGTAGGGATCGCCTTGCAGCCGGGTCTGCACGTCGCCGTCGAACTCGTCGCCCTGATTGCGTTCTAGCAGGGTGCGCAAGCGGCGGCACTCGGTAAGCACCTGATAGTAGCCGGAATTGCAAAGCACGGCCGTTTCCGGCGTGCCAATCACAATCGATGGACGAAAGATCGTGACGTCCAGCCGCTGTTCCTGCTGGTATTGGTCCACCAGCCGCTCGGCACTGTGCTTGGACCATTCATAAATGGAGCGGAATTCGTTCACCTGATTGGGGATATTTTCAGGCACAGGGGTGTTATATTCACTGCCTAAACAGTAAGCTGTGCTGATGTAGATGAAGCGCGGCGGCGTGGCCGGGTTTACCTGGCAGGCCAGCTCAAGCAGATGGCGCGTGCCCTCGATGTTGGTCGCTTCGACCAACGGCCGTTCCCGTTCCTTAAAATTAAAAATAGCCGCACTGTGCCACAGTTCATCAATAGAGCCGCTAAACTGGGCGCGTAAGGCGGCCCCCAACTCCTGCGCTGAATCTTCGACCGTGCCGGGGATGGCCAGCAAGTTAGCCATTGCTTCATCAGAAAGCGGGCCAACTTCAAGGACGGCCGTTTCAATACGCTGCTGCACCGACTCCCCATCTTTTTGCCGCACCAGCGCCAAAACGGTGTGCCCCTCCGCCAAAAAGCGATGCGCCAAATGACAGCCGACGTATCCTGTTGCCCCGGTTAAAAAAATCGTTTTTGCCATAATCCTTCTCAAATAATTCGAAATCTATAAATGATGGTTTGTTGGGTGATAAGACAAACCTATCATAAACATCTCTGAATGATTCAGCCAGTTTCTATGAAGATCAGCCGATATTTGAGAGGATTTGAAAGGTCAATCTGTCTGTGGCGTCAGCACAATAACGGGGATTTGCCGCTCGGTGCGCTGTTTGTAGGCAGCGTAGCCAGGGTATGTTTGCAGGGCAGCCTGCCAGCACGCCTCGCGTTCAGCACCAGAGGTATCACGCGCAATGTACGGTTGGGAACGGCCGTCTCGCGTCACCGTTACCTGGGGATGGGCCACAAGGTTATGATACCAGGCGGGATGCTTGGTCTGGCCCCAGTTGGAGGCAATCACAATCAGCCGATTCTCGCTGTGGGGAATAGCCACCAGCGGCACGGTACGCGGTTGGCCGCTTTTGGCACCGGTGGTGGTCAGGCTCAGGATTTGCAGGCCAGTGAGCAGGGTAGCAGCCGTGGAACGGCCGTTGCTCAACCGCAGCACCAAGCGGTCCAAATGGTGGATGGTATGGGCCAGCAGCCTGGCCCCAACTGCCGACATGGCAATGCGCGTATTGATTTTTTGCAGCCAATTTAACTTTGTGGCGGTTGTCATGGTACCGTCCATTTTACGCGGGATGCCGGAAAAAGACAGAAACGGTAAAATCCCCGCCGATGATACGCAAACTACCATTTCCCCGGAAACTATCTTCCAGATCATTTACCTTACTGAAAGTTTCCGGGGAAATTTAAATGGGGGCATACCTTGAGCCAACACAAAGCAATTGTTTTCGATATGGATGGATTGATGGTGGACAGTGAACCACTGTCGCAGCAGGCGTGGGATGAATATTTACGGCCGTATGGCCACCAGCTTAACGAGAAGATCGTGCAAAACATCATCGGGCTGCGGGCCGACGTCAGTACACCGGTCATTAAGGAGCTGTTTAATTTGCCAGAGCCGGTGCCCACCATCATCAGCAAGCGTGCCGCTATCTACAGCCAGATTCGGGCCAACGGTGTGCCCACCATGCCCGGGCTGCACGCCCTGCACGCCGAAATTGCCCGCCGCAATATTCCCTGGGGTGTGGCCACCTCCAGCCCGCGCAGCCATGCCATTGAGATTTTGCAGCAGCTTGGTCTGCAAGAACGGTGCCGGGCCATCGCCGCCGGGGATGAAGTAACCCACGGTAAGCCCAGTCCAGACATTTACCTGTTAGCTGCCGAGCGTTTAGGCATCGCCCCGCAAGAGTGCCTGGCGTTAGAAGATTCTGGCCCCGGCAGCCAGGCAGCGGTTAACGCCGGCATGACCGTCATCGCCATTCCCAACGCCCAAACAAAAACGGCCGATTTCAGCCACGTGCACTTTCTTTACCAGTCGCTTGAGGATGTGTTGGGCAATTTAGATTATTGGTTTCAGGAGAGTGGATTCCCGCCTTCGCAGGAATGACAGGTGGGGAAGCGTCACGCTTCTTGCTGGGATAAGAAGCTGTAGCCGGTGCCCCAATCAGAAATGATGTAATGGGGGTCTTTGGGGGAAACTTCAATTTTGCGGCGCAGGCGGTAAATGTGGGTGTGCAGCCGATCTTCAAACGCGTCGTCCATGGGCCAGACGCGGCGCAGCAAAAAGCCGTTGGTCACCGTGCGACCGGCGTTGCGCATGAGAATGTAAAGCAGTTTTGCTTCGGTGGGGGTGAGCTGCACCGGCCGTTCGCGCACAAACGCTTTGCGGTTGGGAAAATCGACCTGTAAATCTTCATCCACCTTGATGACTGGCTCCAGCGTGTAGGCAAAATCCCCCATGCGGCGCAGCACCCGCCGCACCCGCGCCACCAGTTCCGCCGGCCGGAACGGCTTTACGATGTAATCCTCCGCATAGCGATCCAGCCCAAACACAACGGTTTCTTCATCGTCGATGGCGGTAAGCATGATGATGGGCAGGTCAGAAAATTCGTGAATGGCTTCACACAGCTCAAAACCATCCATGCCCGGCATATTCAAATCGATAATGGCTAAGTGGGGCAGCCCGGTGCGAGAAATGACAGAGAGTGCTTCTTCGCCGGATACGGCCGTATGCACCACAAAGGCTTCCCGCCGCAGCGCTGTTTCTACAGCCCGCAAAATAGAGACATTGTCGTCAACAACCAGCAGCTTAACCGGCGCATCTTCTGTATTTCCAATAAACATAACCTGAATACTAATACAGCAGCGGAGAGAAGGCAACTAGTTAATCTGTTTTAGCACCGGTTAAAGCAGAGAGTCATAATTAAAAGTTATGCTTGTTTTAGGGCAGGGCATCAAAAACGGCCGCAAAGCTATCATACGGCTGGGCACCGACAAAAATTTCGCCGTTGATGTCGAAGATGGGCTGGCTGAAAATGCTGCGCTGGCGGCGAATGTCGTCCAACGCCAGCACGGTGGCAATGCCGTCTGGCCCATCGTAACACGCTTCAAATTGGGATTGGTCGGCACCGAGGGATACGGCCGTATTCACGTAATAATCCCGGTCCGCCCGCCACAAATCGGCCTGGTTGGCAAAGAGGTGTTCATGGGCAACCCAAAACAGGTCCGGGTCTTGCTGGCCCATGCATTCGGCCGTGAGCGTGGAGTAAACGCTGGGGTCGCCATGATTGAGCACCGGCCAAAAAACAAGTTTCACCCGGCCAGTTTCTACGTAGTTGGCAATGATCTCTGGCTCTGTGCCTAGCACGTAGGCACGGCAGCTGCCTCAGAGGAAATCAGAGTAGTCGATGTGGGTGATGGGTGCGTTGGGATCGCCCAGAAAAAAGGCGCCCTCATCCGTTCGCCCGCTGATGACGCCGGTTTCGTCAGCCGCTTCTGCGGCGGTTGGTTCTGCTTCAACAGCGAAGGTGGGCGTCGGATCTGCTGCTGGTTGTGTGGGGTTGGGTACGGCCGTGGCTTCGGCCACAGTTGCGCTTTCCTCAACAATGACGGGTGGCGGAACGGTAGCGGTGGGCAGAACGGCCGTTTCGGGGGATGGTTGCGGGGATACGGCCGTTTCTGTCGTCGGCGTACAGGCGGTAAAAATCAATAAAATCAGGGCAAGCCACAAAAATCGTTTCATGCCTTTTAGTATACCCAACCAATATGTAACAATTCTTACACATTAATTACGGAGGCGCTGGCTTTGGACAGCAGGTCTCGTGACTTCTCGTTGCAGTCTGGTTTAGTACCTATCCGAATATTGGCCACAGAGTTCCCAGAGATTTTTGAGATTGGTCTCAACTTCTCTATCTTCTCTTTTTCCTCTGTGGCCCTTTCTTAAACTGTTTACCTACGAAGAAAACATCTGCTCCAGATGAGGTACAACCAGCGGCCAATCCCCTTTTGCCTGCAATCTATTGATTTCGGCCGCTACAAAATGCGGACCATCAGATTCAGGATTATGGGCTGGCCATGCTTGCTGCTGAAGTGTTTGCAAACAACTGGCATAAAGAAGCAGTGGGTCCAGAGTAGCCAGATGCGTTTCAAAATCATGCGGGTGCTGGGGATCCCAATGTGCTTTTTGCCGGGCCAACAATCCTTCAACTTCGGCCGTTATCCACATAGACAAATCATGCGGTTCAAATAAGGCAAAAATAGGCGCAGGAGATGTGAGCGCACAAACCGTGTGTTCAGCATCAGAAAGAATTTGCAGCTCACCACCAAAAGAAAACGCCTCAACTAATTTAGGAACACGGTCGGTGATGAAGATTCGGCCAGCACACACGTGATATGCCTTACTAAACGACCAGGGATGGTGAATGGTAATTTGCGACATACCGCTTGAAGGCAACACAACCTGAAAGCGAACCTTTTGCGGATCAAAATGACGGTAGGTTGGCGTTGCGGGGATGACAACGTCTAGACGGGGATGTCCTGGATAGTGAGGTGTTTCTGGCGGATAGAAGATATACCCGAGATCGGGTTCGTGGGTTAGATCTAACATGGAAGGCTCCTTGATTCATCAACGGCTGCTGTTAAGGCGGGTCAGCAGCGCCTGCGAGCGCAAAATGCGGCGCACGTGGCGTGTCTGCATCGGCGCATTATGACCATCAATGTAGGTATGGTATCGCTCATCCAGTAGATTGGCCAGCATCTCCATGTCCAGCATCTGGTCGGTGGGATTTTCGTAGCCAGGCGCAGGATAGTAGCAGTCACCCAGGAACATAACACCATCTTTAACCACTCTGATCACGGTGGAATCGGCCGCGTGTACGCCACCCACATGCACCAGTTCCAGCAACACATCATCAAATTGCAGCTGCTTTTGCCCCTCGTAGGTGATCTCCGGCAGGATAATCTCAAATTCAGCCCAATCGGCAGTGGTCCAGTCCAGAATCAGTTTCGGATTGCGCTCCACCTTGGTACGCAGATAAGTTTCACCCACGTTTTCCTGGCGCATCTGGCGCAAAAATTGATGACTCAACTGATGGGCAATGGTAGGCACGCCATAAACGCAGGCGCCAAACGTATGGTCCCAATGGTGATGGGTGTAAATGACGTGGCTGACCGGTGGGGCGGCCATTGCCGCCAGCGCCGCCTGAATCTGACGCGCCAACTGCAAGCTGTTGCCTGCGTCCACCAGAATGGTCTGTTCGGCTGTCAAAATCATGCCGACGGTAGCCTGTACCCGGTTTTTATCGGGGTGACGCGGCAAAATCCATACGTGGGGGGAGATTTGGGTGAGCTTGAGAGTGGAATGGTTCATTAGCGTTTATGCGTTCCGGTGTTCAAATCTTTAAGTGTTCAAGCAGTACCTGAAAACCTGCACACTTGAAAACCACCTTACACATTACCGCTTACGATGCCTCTAACTCTGGCTTTTGCCCGGTGTGGATGGCCACGGTGCCAAACATGAACAGCTTGTAGGTTACGTTTTGCAAGCCGGTCTGCCGCATGATGTCCGCCAGGGTGTCCGGGTCTTTGAACTGTTGGGTGCTGTCTGGCAGGTAGCGATAAGCATCCGATTCGCCGGTGATGAGCTTGCCCAGCAGGGGGATGACATAGTTAAGGTGGATGAGAATGAACGGCCGTAACAAATTCCGTTTCGGCGGGCTGGATTCCAACACCACAACCCGCCCGCCGGGCTTTGTCACCCGCATCTGCTCGCGGAACGCCCCCGGCACGTCGATGACGTTGCGCATCAGAAAACCGGAGGTAACGGCATCAAAGGTGTCATCGGGGAAAGGCAGCGCCAGCGTGTCTGACCCCACCCACTGAATGGGCTGCCGCTCCGGGATTTGCTTGCCCGCCTGCATCATTTCCACGGTAAAGTCACCACCAACCGCCTGCAAGCCAGGCGTCTGGTGCAATCCTTCCAGGGCAATATCCCCCGTGCCGGTCGCGATGTCCAGGAGACGGCCGTTTTGCGGCAAGCTGGCTTGCTGAATGACGTAGCGTCGCCAGCGAATGTCCTGGCCGCCGGTCATTAGCCGGTTCATTAAATCATAGCGTCCCGCAATGCGGGCAAACATATTTTGCACGTACTGGGCACGTTCTTGTCCTTGTAGATGAGCCATTGTCAAAACCTTGTTGTTGTTTTGGCCTTGATCATAGGCCGTTTGTGGATTTTGTCCATCACTTTAAAAACAATCACGAATGGGACGAATGAACGAATGACACGAATTCATGTTGGAAAAATTCGTTTTATTCGTCAATTCGTGAAATTCGTGATTCGATTTTTATTTCTTGAGGCGGAACGGCCGTGCCTAACCCAAAGCCTCCAGCCGCGCCATCTCTTCTGAAGTGAGTGTGATCTCGGCGGCGTCCCAAT
Source organism: Anaerolineaceae bacterium (assembly GCA_002699125.1). Taxonomy (GTDB): domain Bacteria; phylum Chloroflexota; class Anaerolineae; order Promineifilales; family Promineifilaceae; genus Leptofilum. The sequence continues at coordinate 70,821 of PABI01000068.1, read as the reverse complement.
TTTGCTGTAAGTGGGTTGGATTATGCGACATGGGGATGGTGATGACCCACGGCTGCTGCACCAGCCAGGCCAGCGCAATCTGATACGGCGTGGCGTCATGGACAGCGGCGATCTCTTCCAGCACCTGTTGCACATGCAGCCTGCCTTCTTCTACCGGCGAGTAAGCCGTCACCACAATCTCGTTTTCCTGACAGTACGGAATGACGCCATTTTGCACGTAGCTGCGGGTGGTCAGGCTGTACGGCACCTGATTGGTCACAATGGGCGTTTCGCTCAATTCTTGGGATTCCTTCATTTCGTCCACATCAAAGTTACTGACGCCCAAATAGCGAATTTTGCCCGCCTGCACCGCTTCGTTAAGGGCACGAAACGTTTCTGCGAGTGGGGTTGAATCGCGCCAATGAATGAGAAAGAGGTCAATAGTGTCTAGACCCAGCCTCTGCAGCGAGCCATCGATAGAGGCCAATGTGCGCTGGTAACTCAGATTTGGCGGCCTGACTTTCGTAGTGATGAAAAGTTTGCTGCGCTCAACACCACGGATGGTCTGCCCCACCAGTTCTTCGGTGTGGCCGTTGGCGTACATTTCGGCCGTATCAATATGGGTGTAGCCAATCTCCAAGGCAGCTTTTATCGCTTCCAAAGCACGTTTATCCTGGCTTGGATCTGGATTGCTGCGACCACCCATGGCCCAGGTGCCCAAGCCCATTACAGGGAGCGGTGTGCCATCATAAAGTTTAATTGTGCGCATGAGGATTCTCCTTAAAAAGCTGATTGGTTATGCTATCTGAATGCCGACACGCTCTAAAAGTGCACGACACAATTCAGCCCGATATTTGATGGGCGGTTTATCTGGTCCATGTGAGTCTGACCCGGCACTGATCAGCAGCTTGTGCCGCCGGGCATACGCTTGATACATCACGGTTTGGTCGGGGGTATGCAGCGGATAATAAACCTCAAGGCCATCAATCTGAACCTCTCGGCGGAATTGATCAAGCAGTTGGACGTCAAAGGTCATAAAGCCGTCGGTCCGGCCCGGGTGCGCCAGCAGACACACGCCACCACTCTGGTGAGCAGCTTCCGCAACTGCGGCTGGGTCGTTTGTAATGAATTTGCAGCCCGCACCCAAAACAAGTTTTCCTGCCGACGGATCACCAAGCCCGTAGCCATGTGCTTTGAGTAGATTGACCAGGGCGTGCGGCTGCTGTGAACTGGGCTTTGCCAAAACGGTTGGCAGTGCGTCAGGCAGAAAATCGAACCCCTGCTGCACCAGGTTTTCGTAAACTTGTTGGCTGTTTTCCCGTTGACGGCGCATGAGGTTTTGGGCCAGGTCGTTCAGGGCGGTGTGGTTGGGATCGAACCCAAAACAGAGTAGATCGGTCATTTCGCCTTGCCAGGTGGTTGTCATTTCCACGGCAGCTAGAACGGGCAGCTGTTTTTCCAGCGCGAGTTGTTGGAGGGAAACGGCTGTATCCACACAATCATGATCAGTAATCGCCACCAGGGAAAATTGCTCGTTAAGTAGATGGTCAAACAATGATTCCGGCGTCCAACGGCCGTCACTATGAACGGTGTGTAATTGGAGGTCAATCGGGGCATTTGGGGCAAGATGGAGGCCGGTTGTGGACAGGTTCATACACTAGCTGTCTGTTTCATCAGCCGGGCTGTTTGCCGCAGAATCACTTTCGTCGCCCGCCGCTTCACTACCGGCCGGCAGCACTTCGCGGGCTTTGCTGGTGCCGGTAGGCGGGCCGATGATGCCCATTTCTTCCATGGCATCAATGAGACGGGCGGCACGTGTGTAGCCGATGCGGAAGCGGCGCTGCAGCAGCGAGGTGGACGCTTTGTTCAGCTTGCGTACCAGCTCAATTGCTTCCGGCATGAGATCGTCATCGATTTCCACCTGCGGCTCTTCGTTTTCCATCTCTTGCAGCGCTTCCCACAGGGGCTGCCGCTCCGTTTCAGGCTTGGCCGGAGCCGGTGGCTTGGGACGTTCCGGTTCTGGTTTGGGCGTGGGGGGAGATTCGGCCGTTTTTTGGTTCACAATCGTTGGCGCATCTTCCTCAACCGGCTTGGCAGCCGATTTGCCCATGTTAACCACAGGTGCGTCAACCGTTGTTTGCTTGGCAGCGGGCGGCTCTTCTTTTGGCTGCGATTTTACCTGCGGCGGCGGTGTGGCCGGCTGGGATGGAATTTCGGCAGGCTTGGACCGCACGCTTTCGGCGGCAGAAACGACGTTAAAGCGGCGCGCTGCCTGCCAATACCCTATCAGCTTGTTGAGTTCACCATCGCTGACAAAGCAGCCTTGCGAACGGACCGGCGCAGCGGCGTCTGGGCTTTGGTAGAGCATGTCGCCCTGGCCCAGCAAACGTTCCGCCCCGGTAGCGTCCAAAATGACGCGGCTGTCGGTGCTGGAAGCCACGGCAAAGGCCACGCGGGCGGGGAAGTTGGCCTTGATCAGACCGGTAACCACATCGACAGACGGCCGTTGCGTGGCAATCACCATATGCATCCCGGTGGCGCGGGCCAACTGGGCCAGCCGGGTAACGCCCCGCTCCGTCTCTTCTGGCGAAAGCATCATCAAGTCGGCCAGCTCATCAATAATAATCACGATGTACGGCAGCGGTTCTATCGACTTGTTGCGCTTGGTTTTCTTGTTGTAATCGACAATATTGCGTGCTCCAGCCTCGGCAAACATTTTGTAGCGATTGTCCATCTCACGCATGGCCCATTGCAGCACGCCAATCACCTTGTCCATCTCCACCACCACAGGCGCCGCCAGGTGGGGGATGCCGTTGTAGCCGGTCAGCTCCACGCGCTTGGGATCGACCATCACCAATTTAAGCTGGTCAGGCGTGTTGAGCAGCAGCAGGCTGGCGATAATGGCATTGACCAAAACCGATTTACCGGAGCCAGTGGCCCCGGCAACGAGTAGATGGGGCATGGCGGCCAAATCGGCCACGATGGGCTGCCCGGCAACATCCTGCCCCAGCCCGATGCGCAGGGGGGATTTGAGCTTGCTAAATGCGGCCGTTTCCATCACATCGCGCAAAGAAACCAGGGCTTTGGCTGGATTGGGCACCTCGATGCCCACATATCCTTTGCCGGGCACTGGGGCCTGAATACGGATCGACTGGGCATGCAGCGCCAGCGTCAGGTCGTCGGCCAGACCGGCAATTTTGCCCACTTTTACTTTGGTCCGCTTGCCGCTGCGCATCTGGATGAAGCTGGGCTCTACACCAAATTGAGTAATGGTTGGTCCCTGGTTGATCTCTACCACCGTGGCCGGTGCGCCAAAGCTTTCTAGCGTATGCTCAATGATCTCTACCTGCTCCCGAATCATTGCCCCACTGGGGTCCTGATCGGTTCCAGGCTCTAAAATTTCGTTGATTGCTGGGAGCTTCCAGTTGTGCTGCTGCGGACGGCCGTTGCTGCCCAAAAATACCGGCGTCACCACGGTGGGTGTTTCGGCCGGTTCGGAGGCTGTTTTGCCACGTGAACCACGTCCTTTGCGGGCCGGCGGTGTCACGGGCTTGGCCTCTGGTTTGGCGGTTTTGGTTTCGGCTGTGGCGGGAGCGGCCGTTTCGGCCGCAGCAGTTTCGGCGGGATCCGGAAAAAGGCGGGGTTGGGCCGTGTCGCGCACAGGCTGGCGCTGTGGACGGCCGTTAATAGGAATCTCGCGTTCGGCATGGCTGCTGCTATTGTTGGGGAGGGACGGCCGTTTGGTAAACAACGCCTGCAAAAAGCGCCCCATATCTTCGCGGGTGACGCCAGAAACCAAAATAGTGCCCAAAACGGCAACAACCATGAGGGTAAAAATAGCGCCGAGGTTGCCAACGGCCGTCATCAACACGGAAGCAATCAAGCCACCTACATAACCGCCGCCCTGTTCCGCCTGAGCAATCACCCAGGGATCAAAAAAGTTGTTGTCCAGCATGAGCAGCGTCAGCGAAGCAAAGCCCATAAAGGCGAAGTAAAGCAATCCTGCGCCGGTCAGGCGGTAGGCAGGCAGCTCTGGCGGCTGCTCCATGCCCCACAGCACCAAATAGAGCCCTGCGCCGCCGGTGATCAGCGGCAGCAGCACGCTGCCCCAGCCAAAAGTGCGGCGCATCAGTCCGGCCAATGCGGCGGTCAGCTGCCCCTGATTGGGCGATAGCAAACTCAGTACCAAAATGACGGTGATAAAAACGACGAGGATGCCGACCATCAATGCTTTTTGGGCCACGTTGATGCTAATCGGCTGGCGTGTCTTACGTCTGGCAGTAGTTTTCTTGCGCGGCGTACGTTTGCCTGTCCCGCCACGGGTCGTTCGGGATTTGGCTTGCGTCTTGCGGCTGGTGCTCTTTTTGCGCGTGGTTGTTTTCTTCTTGGCCATAGCTCAGATGTTCCTATCGGTCAGATGGGCATTATAACATGGATACAATTTCACGTCAGCCGAGGGAAATAAAAAAATGGAACGCTGATCTGCCTGATCTACCTGATGTCGCTAGGCGACCGCTTCGTGATCAGAGTAATCAGGAAAATCAGCGTCCTATTTTTCATCAAGATGCGATAAGAGCATGTCTTTTTCGACTTTGTTAAATTCGTCCATTCGTGTTATTCGTGATAAGTTTTTATAACCGTGGCACGCAAAACCATTTTACAGGGAAACAGGATGATTCAACAGGAACGGGATGGCGTTATTTATTTTGAGTTTGAGAGCTTTGGTGGGAACGGCCGTATCCAGCACGCCATCTTTTCGCGCCAGGGCGGGGTAAGTCGGCCGCCGCACGATTCGTTAAATTTAAGCGTGAGCGTGCCCGATGATAAAACGGCCGTCTACGCCAATCGGGCCAAAGCATTTGGCCTGTTTGGCCGGCAAAACGACACCGTGGTTCACGCCCACCTGGTGCATGGCAACGACGTTGCCCGCGTTACCCAGGCCAACAATGGCACCTGGATGGAATATTTTGATGCCCTCATCACTAACGAGCCGGGCTGTGCCCTGACGATGAACTACGCCGACTGCACCCCCATTTTTTTGTACGATCCGGTGCAAGAGGCCATTGGACTGGGGCATGCCGGCTGGAAGGGGGCGGTGGTTGATTTGCCCGGGGCGATGGTCCGCGCCATGCAAGAGCAGTTTGGCACGGATCCGGCCGATCTGCGCGCTGGCATCGGCCCGTGTATCAGCTGGGCCAACTATGAAGTTGATGAACCACTGGTAAGCGAAGTGAAGGCTGCCTTTGCCGACTGGAAAACGCTGCTGATGAGACCGGTGAGGAATGGGAACGGCCGTTACCATTTCGATCTCCCCGAAGCCAACCGGCGCAACCTACTGCGCGCTGGCGTACAAAAAATTGAACTCTCCGGCTTTTGCACCGCAGAGCGCACCGACCTCTTCTTCTCCCATCGCGCCGAAAAAGGCCAAACGGGACGATTTGGCTCGATTTTTGTCCTTCTCCCAGAGGGGGAGAGTGAAAAGTGATAAGTAAAAAGTAGAGGCACTTTTCACTTATCACTTTTTACTTTTCACTGCATTCACTCAACAAAAATTGGTACAGGTTCGACCGCCCCTTCTTCCCCACCTGTTCGACAGCGTCGCAGCGGGCCAGCGTGTACGTGATGCGCTGCGCCAGATTCATCCGAATTTTGGCCAGTTTTGCCAGCTGCCGATTGGTGAACGGCTGCGGCAAATCGGGGGGCAGCAGCGCCAGCAGGTCAGCGGGAGTGGCAAAGGTATGCAGCGCCAGCACATCTAGCAAGCGGTGATCGTAAACGCTCCATCCTTTGCGCCGCCAGCTCCCCTGGCCATCGTCGCGCCAAACCTCTTCTTGCTGCGTCAGCACCGCCCCCACCACCAGGTTGGGGTGCGGCAGCAGATGGGGAATACGCATCAGTTCAGAGAACAGGTCTAGCGGCTGTCCTTTTTTCGGGGATTTACGGCGGCTGACGGGTTCGCCAACGGCCGTTTGCCGCACAATCCATTTTTCCTGGGGAATGGGATGCAGCAGTAGCATTGGGTGATCATTCAACAACCGCTTCAACTTACGCTTCATCGCCCCAAAATGGCGCGTTTGAATTTCGATCAGCTGCTCATCCCGCACAATATCGATGATAAAGCCATCTACTTTTACCTCGAACTGGTCGGTGGTACGGCCGTACCATTCCTTGAGACCCGCGTGAAGCGATTTTTCAGCCAACGTGCCAATATCATTCATAAAAAACTAATCCGCAGATTACACAGATTACGCAGATTAAGAACAAGAAATCTGCGAAATCTGTGGATAAAATTCATTCAAAGTAGCCTACGGTTTGTACAGGCCCCAATCATCCATAAACCAGCCGTTGTTTTGAATGGCCCAGCGTCCGCGCATGGCCGCACCAATGGTGACGGTTTGGGTTTGCGAAACCGTAAACGTCGTCCGAAAACGGTTTTTCTGGCCAAAGATGGGCAGCATCCAGCCGGTGGTGCCGTTGCCGGCAATCAGCTTTACCTCGCCAGAGAGCGGGTCGGGTGCCCAAATTTTTTGGCCGTTTTCGTAGCCCACTACCAGATCAGGGAAAACGTGGATAATGAGAACGTAGGTGCCGGGGGATAAGGTTACGGCCGTTGTCAGTTCAAAACTAATCGCACCAAACCCCTTGAACACCTTCACCGTCTGATCGCCATCCCAAATAAACAAATCATGCTCATCGGGTGGCAAAAAGGCAGAAGAAAGCACGCGCGTTTCGGGCGGAACCCAAACATTCCAGGGATCAGGGTCCAACTGATTTGTGCCTTCTTTAAACGTAAACTGCCATCCTTCGGGGATTTGCAGCTCTGGCGCGCCATTTAAATGGTACCAGCCTTGCTCAAAAGATGCGTTAGACAACAAGTTTGGCCCCAGAGAAGGAACGGTTATCAGAGGCAGATACAGAGTATTGCTGCTGCCTGCGTTGGCGCGCTGCGACTGCAATCCAGCCAGGCTGGTAAACACGAAAAAGGCCAGAAGCAGCCCCCAAAATCGTTTTGTTTTTCCCATTAATCATCTCCCTACGTGGGTTGATTCTAGCAGAATAGTGGCGTGCTTGACCAAATTGGGCAAGCCTGCTACTCTGTGGCACCATTTGTCATAATGTTTACTATTTCGCGCCGAAAACTCTTGTTGTGTTTTGTAGGCCACAGGCGCGAAATAGTTAAGCAGTTTTGCGGGGTAGCTAGACATACTAACTTACGATGTTTTCCCGCAAAACTGCACTACACAAAAGCAGTAATCGCTTATGTTAAGAAGGAGTGGTTCCCATGAGCGAAACAAATGTTGAACGCTACGAAGTTGAAGACCCATCATCTGATGCAGACGAGCCTGATGTCATCCTGGTAGAGCGAGACGAGGCGACACGGGGCGAGATAGTGAAGTTTGGCATTCTGGCCATTGTGCTTATTTTCACGGTGCTGATTATTGCCTTGTTACGGCCGTATATCTTCAACACTGTCATTCCGGCCGTCCTGGGTGAAGGACAGCCCACCGCCCCCATCATGGATGAGACGGATTCTGAAGCAATCAAGCCAGACGTGGAAGAAGCCGAAGAAAGCGAAGCGGTTGAAGATAGTGAAAGTGATGCGGCAAACACAGAGGAAGAATCGGGCGCGGCTGAATCCGCAACAGATAGCAGTGAAGAGGCCAACGAACCAGAAAACCCGGAAGATTTTCCAACGGCCGTTCCCTCTCAAACCCATACCGTACAGGTCGGTGAAACCCTGACCGCTATCGCCCAGCGCTACGACGTCACCATTGAGGCCCTCGTCAGCGCCAACAACATCACCAACCCGGATCGCGTCACCGTGGGCACGGTGCTCGTCATTCCAGAAGGCCAGTAATCGGTGGTCGGTAAACGGTAATCGGATTACCGTTTACGGTTCCGTTTGGGTTTGACACCGCCGCGATAGCTGGGCACTTCTAGCAAAAAGAAGGTGCAGCGGCTGCCGTCCAACATGCGTGTGGCCAGGCGGGGATCGATTTCATCAATTGGTGTGGCCGTGGTAATAACCGTGGGCAGGCGGGCGTTGTAACGATAGTTGAACAGTTGGTATAGCTTTTCTCGTGCCCAGGCAGTGGCACTTTCCGTTCCTAAATCATCCAAAATGAGCAGTGGTGCAGTTTTGACTTCGTCAAAGCGCTTGTCGTAGCGCATTCCACTGGCAGGATTAAACGTCGCCCGCAAATGATCCAGCAAATCCGGCACTAAAATAAACAGCACCGGCTCACCCTGGTTATTGACATAATTAGCAATAGCCGCTGCCAGATGAGTTTTACCGTTGCCAAAGCCCACACTGTTAAACACCAGCCAATCGGCCGGTGCTTCGGCAAATTCCCTCGCCGTATCCAGCGCGTTACGCAGGTTGCTTGCCTGACCGCGCGGCAGTTCCCGTTCACGCAAATCAAAATTGTCGAAGGTTTGGTCGTGGTGCAGGCTCAGCGTAGACAGCTCCGACTGCTCTTGATCCACACCAGCTCGGCGGAAATCGGGGGCAGCAATGTGAATAATCTGCACCAGGCCAGGGTCCACCATGCGCGAACGAATACGAATTTCAATCGCTTCTAAATCGAGGTTGGTGGTCACCACCGTGGGCAGGCGGCTGTTGTAGCGATGATTAAATATCTGGTACAGCTTCTCTTGCGCCCAGTCACTGTTGCTTTGGGTGCCTAAATCATCCAGAATGAGCAGCGGCGTGTTGCGAATTTGTTCAAAGCGCTCATCGTAGCCGGTGACCGCATGGGGGCTAAAGGTCGATCGTAAATGGTCCAGCAAGTCTGGCGTGCTTACAAACAGAGCGGGATGCCCCATAGCAATGCGCTGATTGGCAATGGCTGCCGCCAGATGGGTTTTGCCGCAGCCATAACCACCTTTTAGAACCAGCCAGCCATCTGGATTTTGGGCGTAAGCGAGGGTGCGATCATAAGCCATTTTTAAGTTGAGCTGTCGGCCTGGGGTTAAGCCATGCCCCTCTGGCAAAAAGGCATCGAAGGTGCAATTTTGCAGTGCACCAAGCTGGCTCAGCTTCATCAAGCCTTCAATACGAGACATTTCGCGTTCGGCGGCGCGGCAGGTGCAGGCGACCGCCCGGCCAAAGCGCGGGTCCACCGGCGGCACATCAGGGATGATGTAGCCTAACCCATCGCAAAGGGGGCAGTCTGGCTGGCCCAGCCCGCTGGCTTCGGCCGAGTCGTCGGGGATGGGATTATCGTTTGATAATGTCTCGATATTCGTCTGGGACTGATTGCCGTAGCTCTTTTTGAGTATCTCGCCGGCCGATTCCATCTTTCTTTCCTTCCTGTCGCCATCGTTCCAAAACGGCATTAATGTAGCGCCACTTGCGTACGTTGTTAGCAACGGCCGTTTCTATCGCTTCTTCTATCCACCGCAGAGGATAGGTTTGCTCGGCGTCGCGCAGTTCATCGGCCACCATGGGGGTGAGGGGGCCAATGTTTTGTTCGTAGAGGATGAAGATATTCGGCCGTTCCACCAGCAGCGTAATCGGCTCGTCTTCATCTGGATTGGGCCGCCATTCTCCTTTGGTGATGCCTTCAAAGGCGGCTCGTCCTTTTTCCGTGTTAAAAAAGTAAAGGTCCATCTTGCCGTCGGCGCTTTCGATGTTGACGTGCAAAAACGTGCCGCGAGCGACGGCTCGCTCAATGCCGTCCATCAGCGCTTCGGTGGCCAGGGCTGTGGTTGGTCCCAACCCTTTGACAAATTCGGTGTCGTTTAAAAAGTCCGTCAGGCGCAGGTAGCGCACCTTGCCATCTTTTTGCCCCAGCGCCCAAAACGCATACAGCGTCACCTTCAGCTCCGCCATGTTGTCGATGTTAGGCAGCAGATCGCTGAAAAACAGGTTCGGCACCAACGTGGTGCGCAATTTGCCGTCGGGGAAGCCTGGGAAACCTTTCATAATGGTTAATTGTTAATGGTTAATGGTTAATTGTCAATGGCTGTCGGACGGTGCTTATACACTTTCATAAGAACCAGTAATGTCTGTAACTGCTCTACTGATTACCGATCACTGAATACCGTTTACAGATTAATTTCCTGGCGCTGGAGGTTGCGGAAGGTGGCGAGTTTGCTGTGCCAGTAGAGATCGATGACGCCGGTGGGACCGTTGCGGTGTTTGGCAATGGTGAGTTCGGCGATATTCGGCCGTTCCGTGGTGTCTGGATTGTAATATTCATCCCGGTAAATGAACATTACGATATCGGCATCTTGCTCGATTGAACCGCTGTCTCTGAGGTCAGAGAGCTGGGGATGTTTGTCCTGCCGCTGTTCAACTGCACGGCTGAGCTGGGCGGCAGCCAGAACCGGCACATCCAGCTCGCGGGCCAACCCTTTTAGTCCACGGGAAATTTCACTGATTTCCATGACCCGGTTGTTGGTGCTGTGTTCGGCCGACATCAGCTGCAAATAGTCGATGATCACTAAATCCAGACCATGCTCAGCATAGAGGCGGCGGCATTTGGTGCGCAGCTGGTTGGTGGTGATGGAGGGCGTGTCATCGATGAAAATACGCGTTTCGGATAAACGGCCGATTGCCTCCATAAAAATAGGTAGTTCATGTTCATGCAGCTGCCCGCGCCGCAAACGCTGCGAATCAATGCGGGTTTCGGCGGCGATCATGCGCTGCACCAGCTGCTCGCCGGACATTTCCAGGTTGAACATGGCCACGCGCTTACCGTAACGCATAGCGGCCGTCAGGGCGATGGCGTTTTGTAGACTGGTCTTTCCCATACCAGGACGAGCTGCCAAAATGAGCAGGTCAGAGCGGTTCAGGCCACCCAGCAGGCGATCCAGATCGGTGAAGCCGGTGGGCACACCGATGACGTCGTCCCCCTGCTCCATCAGGCGCTGGATGCGGTCTAAATATTCGCCGGCAATTTGCTTGACCGGCACCAAATCCCGCGTGGTGCGCTGCTCGCTAATGCTAAACAAGGCCGATTCAGAGCGGTCGATGATGACGTTGATATCTTCGGCTTCATCGTAGGCCAGATTGGCGATAGTGCTGGCTGCACCGATGAGTTTACGGCGCAAAGCGGCCGCTTCCACCAATTTGCCGTAGTTGCGGGCATTGATGGCTGTAGGCACGGCGTTGATGAGGCCAATGACGTAGGCTTCACCGCCAACCTCTTCCAGCTGTTCACGCCGCCGCAGCTCTTCGGTGAGCGTCACAAAATCCAGCGGTTCGCGCCGCTCGCTCAGGCTGAGAATCGATTCATAAATCCACCGGTGAGCGGTGCGGTAAAATGCTTCCGGGCGTAAAAAGTTAGAAACTTCAAACAGAGCATCAGGATCGATGAGCAATGAACCGAGCACGGCTTCTTCGGCTTCCAGGCTATGAGGGGGCAGGCGTTCTATTGTGCTCATGGACTTTATCGCATTTTGGCCACAGAAGGCACAGAGATTTTAGAGATTTGTCTTGGTTTCTCGCTCTTCTCTTTTTTTCTGTGGCTTTTCGGATGAATTATGGGAATGAAAACGTGAAATGCCCGTTTGGTGCATTTCACGTCTTAATCCACTGTTTAGTTTGAGTTATTTTTTATGTGGAATCACATTATTCGTCGAAATCTTCAAAGTCAAGCGTATCGACAAAATCGGTGAAGATATCTGAAACTTCTGGCTCTTCGCCGTCGCCTTCTTTGGTCTCTTCTTCCAAAATATCCGGCTCTGGTAACACGCCAACTTCATCCATGACTTCCTGGTTGACAAAAACAGGCACTTTAACGCGCACAGCCAACGCAATGGCATCAGAAGAGCGGCTGTCAATTTCTTGCAGTTCGCCATTGACATCAATAAAGAGACTGGCGTAAAAGACGCCATCGTTTAATGCTTTAATAAGTACATGGGAGACTTTGCCACCCATTGCTGTAATCACATTTTTGAGCAAGTCATGGGTGACAGGACGGGCCATTTCCACATCCTGGAGTTCGATAGTGATGGCATCCGCTTCGTAGGGGCCAATCCAGATGGGTAATTGGCGTTCGCTATCAATTTCTTTTAGCACCACGATGCGATGTTGAGACACAAGGCTGATGCGGATGCTGTCTACGACAACTTCGATCATGTTTACCCTCTTTTACATAACTACTGAGAACAGTGTTTGGTCTTCTGTTCACACTTAGGGCATTGTAGCATAAAGTAAAAATTTATCCATTATGCCCATAGCAAAAAAGTTTGATTTTGGGTCAGTTGGAAAGTATCCAATTCTGGCCGGATAAGGTAAGTGTGAGTTGGGTGAGAACGGCCGTATTCGCCGTACTCGCCTCAACAAACGCCCGATCACCTTCCAGCACAACTGACTGCGTTTCATACCCTTCACTATTCAACAAACGCACCAAATTTAGATGGCTGGCAGCCAACGGATCGATGAAAATACCATCATTATCCAAGACACGGATGACGCTGTCTAACAGCACATTGGCTTTATTGTAGTCGCCAGCGCGTAACGCAGTGTCGGCTGCTTGCAGCATCACTTCCAGCGTGACGTTGATTTCATCTTGCGGATGGCGGGTAAGATCGGCCGGATTGCCATCAGTACGCAAGGCACCAGGGTACGGCAGCCAGGCGGTGAGGAAGTAGGCAGTGGGATCGTAAAAACGTTGGTAGCGACGCATGACGTTGTAATAGCGAATGGTTGTTTGCAGATCGATGAGCACGTCACGATCTTCGGGCAGCGCTGCCAGATAAGTCAACCAGTCAGCTTCTGCCTGGGCCAGCGTAATGCCAAAATATTGTTGCAAATTCAAGTCTACGGCGCCAGACATGGTGGTGGCATCTTGGGCCGTTACATCCGCGTAGAACTGCTTGAACAGGGGCCAACCGTATGTGTCGATGAGATAGTTGACAAACCCGGCTGCCTCCAAATAGCCAATTTCATGCTGTACAGGATAAAAATTGTCGATGAGATCGGCCAGGGGAACATATTGATTTAGCACCACCAGGGCAGCCGCCCGCTGGTCGATATCTTCTGGCTTGTAATGACCGCCGCTGCCCCAAACGGCCAGCCCTTCAGCCATGAAAGTGATACGTTCCGGTGCAAATTGCCTGTCGATGAGGTGGACCGCTTCATGGATGAGCACCTGGTCGAAGCCCTGGCTGGCATATTGACGGTCTAGATAGGAAACAACGATAGCATTGCCGGCGTAGCCTCCTTGACCAATGACGCGGTCAATCAAATATACTTCAATTTTGCGGGAGAGCTCTTCTTCTAACTGAAGGGTGGCTTGCTGCACGGCCGTTTCTACCTGTACCAATAATTCCGGCAAATCGCGGTAAGCGGCCGTACCGCTAACCACGTGAACGGTACAGCAGTTAGTCTCGGCCGTGACCCAGGTGGCGTTGCGTTCATTGGGGGCCAACGTTAACGGATCGAGCACCGTAACGTTTAACTCCACCTGATTGTTGTCTCGATTTTCGTCCCCAACCGTGATGGTATCGTAGCGGTCCAAAATGACGTGCACCAGATGCTCGCCGGTCTCGTCTGTGGTGTCCCAGGCCCATTCAAACAGCCCGACAGCATCACCCGCCAGGTTGCGCGCACTCAAGGTGCCTTCAGCCACATCCTGGTAATCAACCAGCACATGTACGGTTACCGACTGTGGCTCCACATTTGGCGGCACGTGGGCCAGTATTTGGAACGTAACGCGGTCCCCGGCATAGACATTCGGTACGGGATAAAGAAAAACATCACCGTTTTGGATGGCCAGATCTGGCTGGGGCGGCACGGCCGTATCTGTGGGCACCGGGCTGGGCGGGACGGTGTTGGTAGGGGGGATGTCTGCGGTGGGGCTGGCGGGCGGAACGGCCGTCTCCGGCTCGGTAGCAGGATTATTGACAACGGCCGTTGCAGGAACGGCCGTATCTGGCAAGTTTGTTGATGTATTACAACTGGCCAAAACCAGGATGACAAACAGTACAGTGAACGCGAGAAACTTACGGCCCATTACAAACCCACTACAAATGAATGCTAAAAATTTGCCAAAAACAGCTTTTTACTGCCTCTATTTTAACGAGTCGCCAGGGGAGGCGTGCCCCTGGCTTACTTTCACTTAGCAATTGTTAAGATAAAAACAGCATCAATTAAACAAATCGCGCCAAAAACTTTTAATACTGTGCCACAAGCGCTGGAAAAAGCCGGGCTGGGGTGGCTGGGGAAACTCATCATCACCGGGAGGCGGTGTGGGATCGATGGGGTCTGGCACGGGATCGGGTTCAGATGGCCGTTGCGCGGGCATCAACACATTGAGCATCTCCAATACCGGCTGAAGCTCCGTGGCCAGGCCATGTTCCGGGGCATTACCTACTTCACCGGCAAAATGTAGACCAATCCCTTTGCCGCTGGCCTCATCGACCCAAATTGAGCCGGAATCACCCCCCATGCTAATTTCTACGTTGCCGGCCCCCGGGCGCGGCACAATGCGCACCACATCTTGAATAACTCGCACGCCTGCGGCCCCATAATTAATGGAGGTGGTCATTTTGATGCCGTCGATGAACCCCTCGGTACGCTCCGTGGTACGGCCGCTTTTCCACACCATCATGCCTAAAAATGGCGTCGTCACATCTTCAATCGTGTCCCCATCGAGCGTTTCTGTGGTCACTTCTCGGCTGTTGGTGAGCTGGGCGACGGCCGCATCGTAAGGGCTGAGCACGGAGCGGCTTAGCGTGGCAAATGTGTCTGTGCTTCTGCCTCCGTCCAAGGCACCTGGCTGCCAGATTGCTTCCCCGGGTGCAGCAGACGGACTGCCCACAAAAACGTGCCAATTGCTCAACGCCATCGGCAGCAGGCTGGCGGCATCATACACTTTGGCCCCCAGCGTGCCGGCAGTAATGCGCGGATTACCGGCGCTGACGCCCAGGGGAATGGGGTCGTAACGGGCTTTACGCGCTTCAGGCGCGGCTTCTAGCTGGGAACCAGGCAGAAGCTGTAAACCATATTCCGCCTCGATCACATCAACCGGAATGCCTTCTACTTCTTTGGGAAACAGCTCGGCTGCACTCAGTTCTGACACGGGCACCTTTTGGGCGACATGGACGCGAATGGAGAGTTGGCCGGTCATCATGCCTTCTGACCATTTAAACCCTAGATCAACGGCCGTCACCCCATCACGCGCCAACCATTCTTCACGGACTGAATTGAGAACGGCCGTTGCCTTTTCCATCTGTTCCGGGCTAAAGGTTGTCATTCGTCTGCTCCTTGACTATGTGTGCACTTTACTGGACACAACTGCATTATAAGTGAAAAGAGGGTACAAGTGAAAAGTAAAAGGTAACAGTTCGCAACCCAGAGGGGAATTCACTTTTCACTCTCTGACTTTTTACTTTTTACTACTAATTTCTAAACCATTAAACGACACAAGGTCATTTTTACCGTCATCGGCTTAACAGGACCCTTGTCAGCGCCGGTCAGTTTCAGTATGCTATAAACATTGTTGCCATTGGTCGCAAAATGGCTTGTTTTCTTTCAGGGTTGTGTGATGAAATTTTGCTGTTGTACACATTTGCTTGTTTGGGGCATTGTTCCACCAACTCAATAAATCGTCTGCCAACGGCATAAGTCCACCCCTGGATCTCTTATTTCTACCTCCACTGCCAGTTTGTGGAGCATTGTGATGGTTGTTTTTTGGGAACGGCCGTCGCCAGAAGAGGTGTACCGTGTTCAATCTCCCACCGCTGCCAAAAGTATTTAACACACGTCATCTGACCTGTGTTGCTTGCAAAGAGAAATTTGTGATTTCAGAAGGGACTGAACGTAAGAGACAAGAAGTTCCCTCAGTTACACCTAGTATTAATATTCATTATGATGATAATCGGCAACGATTACCGGTGCTCCCCTCGCCTCGTTCGGAGCATCGACCCCAGAGCAGTGTGTTCCAGCCGAAGCTATTGAATAATGAAGAAGAAATTAACTGCCCTCGTTGTGGGGCAGATAATCGTAACTGGTTATACCTCAACAATTATCCTAAGGAGACTTTGTTAAGTCCCTTGGATGTTTGGATCAAACGGATGCCAGGAATTTTTCTGATAATAACAATAACCATATTTCTCATGATGTTAATGCCCATCATTGATTTTTACGAAATTCTTCCTATCGCACACGTTGGAATTCTTATCCTGGTAATTCCTTTTGCGCTTTTTGGCACTTTTTGGGATTTAGCCCGCGAGTGGAAAAAAGTTCGTGAGGACACGCTTCTTTATGAACACGGCTTATCAAAGCGAGACCCGTCAACACGCTTACTAAAGCGTGGACTCTTTCTAATCTTTTTTTTCTCATTTTTTGTTCCCTTGTTTTTCGTCTCGCTTCTGCCACGGGCATTCAATTTTGTGACGGCTATCGTGCATGAAGCCCCTGATGAAACAGTTAGTCAAACCATCAGCAACATCGGTGAGTTATCCAATGAACGTCTGGAGGAAAGTCAAGAAAACTTGCAGACAATTAAAGAAGAAATGCAAGCATTATTGACACAGGCACCGCCTCAGACTTCACCTCAATTTGAGGAAGAGTTGGATGCTTTTTCTAAAGAGTTAGACGCCGTGGTGACTGAGGCGAACAATGCCTTGGAGCAGTCAATGTCTGACGGACTGGCTTCTTTAGAAGCCGAACGTGAAACCGAAATGGCAACTATTGCTGCGGCCACAGAAGAGAGCATGACTACCTTCAGGGAGGATTTTCTAGCTGAACTCCGCCTGCTGGTTGTTTGGGGTGGCTTGCTGGGCGGGGCCACACTAATTACAGTTATTGTTGCTTTCTCTAATGTAACCACCTTTATAAAGAAGCTTAATGCTCATCTGCCGCTACCCATTTTCCACAGTGTTGCCGGTATGACGCGTCTGGTGATCTGGGAGGCCAAAAAGGCCCTTGAACTGGAGGGCAATATGCAGCACATTCAATGGGTAAAAGTTGAACGCAACGCTGAAGGCGGCATAAACCTGGTTGGGCTTCATCGTGATCCGCCTAGCTTCAACGCCCAAGGGGAAGCATTCGGCGAAACAGTGCGCGCTCAAAAATATGTTGTCCACACAAATATGTGGGGACGAATTGTTAAAGCCAACATTTACGATACACGGGTGCCCCGCCCCGCCGGCGGTCCGGAGTTTGTCACAGTGATACCGGTGCCACACGATGCGCCAATTCATGTGCGCCGCCCAAAAGATGAGTGAACCTGCTTTCAGGGAAACGGCCGTCTCCCACTCCCAAATTCCCGGATGACGGCCGTTTCCCATTTTCCCATTTGTCCCAATCACGTATAATCCAACCGAAAGCCAAAGCATTCACACAAACTCAGCAGATTCTGTGAGGCTCTATACCTTTGGCAGATCTTTTCTGCACCACAGGCTGATCCTCTCCATGTTTCTGCGTTAACTTAGTTTAAGGAGAGCAATCCATGAGTTATGCCCATATCAAAGTACCGAATGGCGAAAAGATTACCTTTGCCAATGGGAAGTTAAACGTACCGGACAATCCCATTGTGGCTTACATTGAAGGCGACGGTATTGGCGTTGACATTACGCCCGCTTCGCTGCACGTTTGGAATTCGGCCGTAGAAAAAGCGTACGGCGGCAAGCGTAAAATCGCCTGGATGGAGATTTACTCCGGCGAAAAAGCGGCCGAAATCTATGATGGCAACTACATGCCAGAAGAAACGTTCGACGCTATGCGCGAATACCTGGTAGGCATCAAAGGTCCCCTGACAACCCCCGTAGGCGGTGGTTTCCGTAGTTTGAACGTAACGCTGCGGCAGGTGCTTGATTTGTATGCCTGCGTGCGCCCGGTGCGCTACATTCCCGGCACGCCCAGCCCTATGGCCCATCCCGAGCGGATGGACATCGTTATCTTCCGCGAGAACACGGAAGATGTTTATTCCGGCGTGGAATTTGTGGCCAACTCCGCTGAAGCCAACAAGCTGATCGCCTTTTTGCGCGACGAGTTGGGCAAAGATGTGCGCGAGGCTTCCGCCATCGGCATTAAGCCGGTTAGCGAATTTGGCACCAAGCGACTGGTGCGCCAGGCAATTGAATACGCCATCGACCACAACCGCAGCTCCGTCAGCCTGGTGCATAAAGGGAACATCATGAAGTTCACCGAAGGTGCCTTCCGCGACTGGGGCTACGAATTGGCCCGTGACGAGTTTGGTGCCGAGCCATGGGAAGGCGGACCCTGGCACATCATGAAAAATCCCAACAATGGCAAAGAGATCGTCATTAAAGACGTAATTGCCGACAATATGCTCCAGCAGCTGCTGACCCGCACAACCGACTACGATGTCATCGCCACCCTGAACCTGAACGGCGACTACATGAGCGACGCAGCCGCAGCCCAAGTTGGTGGGCTGGGCATGGCTCCCGGCGGTAACATTGGTGATGGCGTGGCCCTGTTTGAAGCCACCCACGGCACCGCACCCAAGTATGCCGGCAAAGACCAGGTCAATCCCGGCAGCCTCATCCTCAGCGGCGTCATGATGCTAGATTACATGGGTTGGACGGAAGCGGGCGAAATGATTGTGGAGGCAATGACCAAAACAATCCAGGACAAAACCGTCACCTATGACCTGCACCGCCAAATTGATGGCGCCACCAAGCTGAAGTGCTCTGAGTTTGGTCAGGCCATCGTAGACAATATGTAAGAATGAACCGCGGAGACGCAGAGGACGCAGAGGAAACATAATAAAAACTCTGCGCTCTCTGCGCCTTTGCGTTAAATCTGCTTTTTACTCTACAACTTCTGTTTCCAGGGGAAGTGCCTGGCAGAGTGTGCCGTCTTCCAGGCAAACATCAACCAGTCCAGAGAATTGCCCCACTCTTTCAGGCACAAACATGAGTTCAACCGTGGAGGTTCGTCTCGCGGGCAGCAGCCAGTTGAAGCTGTAGCTGGCAAAACCGGTGAGGGGCAACGGCCGTATCTCCCCAAACTCCGGATTGCTGCCATCCAGACGAACATTTTTCAGGTAATCATTGTCCAGATCGATGCTGTGCAGCGTCTGGCTGCCGGTGAAAACGTTGGTCAGCTGCAATGTCACGACAAACGGTTCGTTCAGAGTCACCTGCTCTGGCGCGTCCATTTCCATCTCCACCGTGGTGGGCTCATTCGTCACCGTGCCAAACAGCAAGCGGCTAATGATGAGGGTTACGGCCGTTCCCACCAAACAAACAACAAGAATAAGTCCCGTTAACCTGACGACCCGCTTTCTATCCATCAGAGTTCTCCTCACTTAGATCAATCTGCCAGATGAACACCCGCTTCATTCAGCCGTTCATGCACCAGCGCCAGCAGCTTGGGCCGCATTTCTGCACCCATAGCGTATTTGGCCTTGGCCACGAGCGTCAGCTCCGTTTGCAGGCCAATCGAGCCGGTTTCGCTAATGATTTGCCACGGCTCCAGCAAGTTGGGTAATAGCAGCGGCGCTTCTTTGCTCAGCTCCTCCAAAATGGGCAGCGCCCGGCTTAAATCTTCGGCGTTGAGCTTGAGCGAGATAGTAGCTGGCGAAAAACGGCCCCGGCTAAAGTTGCGCACAATGCGAATTTCCCCATTGGGCACCACAAACAATTCGCCACTGGGCGACCGCAATGTCGTGGTGCGGAGATTGACCGTTTCGACCACACCTTCATTGCCTAAAATATCTACTTTCTCCCCCACATCAAACGTATCTTCAAATAAAAATCCAACGCCGGTAAGATAATCACTGACCAACGGCCGTGCCCCCAAACCAAACGCCGCCGCGAACAAGCCCACCATCCAGATCAGATCTGCACTGCTGATAAATAAACTGAGGCTGAGAAATACGGCCGTTACCACAGACAAAAACGTAACGGCGCTGGCTACCAGGCTGGTCAAAGTGTTCTGCCGCTCCTGGCGCATCTGACGCCGCTGTCTGGACAGGCTGCCAATGCGCAGTATCCGCCGCGCAATCCGGCCAGACAGCCGGTGTATCAGATACGCCAGCAAAAAGTAAACCGTAATGTGCAGCAAATCGCTCCACCAGGTACCAGCCGTCCAAATCGTGACAAAGTTTTCCCACATACAATCATTTTCCTCCGAGCAATCATTCTAACCTCAGGCAAATGCTGTAGCAAAAACAGATGATACGTGAAGCATGAAACGTGATTTTGTCTTGTCACGTATCGCGTTTCTCGCATCACGCCAAAACCATATTTCTTATGTGCACCCGAAGTCACTCTTGACCAATTCCTAAATCCGCTTAACATATTATTATGACAAATAACGGTGGTTACAGATTAGAATATCTGGAAAAGTACCAGGGTCGTTCCCCCAAACAATCTGGCAACAAAAACAACAACGACAAAAACAAGCGCGGCTGCCTGGCTAAAGCCATTATCCTGCTGGTACAGCTTGGCTTAATTGGATTGTTTTTGGGCATTCTCGCCTTTGTCGGTACCTACATCTACCTGAGCAACGAACTGTCTGATTCCATTGACCAGGTGGTGGCCTACCGGGGCACCGGCGTTGGCGGCACCCCCCGCTTTTTTGATCGCAATGGCGAGCTGCTCTTTGAACTCACCACCACAGACAAGCGCCTCTGGCTGGCCTATTCCGAAATCCCGCAATCGGTAATTGATGCCACCGTGGCCGTAGAAGATGATACGTTTTGGGACAATTATGGGGTAGACCCGGCGGCTATTGGTGCGGCCGTATTAAACAATTACCGCAATCAAGACGGCCGTCCCGTAGGCGCCAGCACCATCACCCAGCAGTTGGTGCGCCACATTGCCTTCAGCTACGAAGAGCGCGTCAGCGTTAGCTATGAGCGCAAGCTGCGCGAAATCTTCCTGGCCTTCATCATGACCCAGCAGCGCAGCAAAGAAGCCATCATCCAGATGTACCTCAATGAAATCTACTACGGCAATCTGGCTTATGGCATCGAAGCCGCCGCCCAAACCTACTTTGGCAAACCGGCCCAAGATTTGACTCTGGCCGAATCCGCCTTTCTGGCCGGGCTGCCCCAATCGCCGCTGGATTGGGATCCATATACTAATTTTGAGGCGGCCAAGGCACGCCAGGAATTCATCCTGGATTTGATGGTGGATGAAGGCATGATCAGTTCGCTGGATGCCAGAATTGCCAAGGGGGTGACGGTGCGCATTGCGCCACGCATCACGGCCAATGAAGCCGCCGGGGACGTGACGCTGGAAGCCGCCCACTTTGTGCTGTATGTGCAAAATGAGCTGGAAAAGCTGTATGGACCCGATGCGATGGCCCTGGGCGGCTGGCAAATCACCACCAGTCTAGATTTAAACATGCAGGAGATGGCGGAAACGGCCGCACGCGAACGAGTCGCCGCCCGCGCTGCCGCCCACAACGTCAGCAACGCTTCGGTGGTTATCCTCAAGCCCAACAGCGGCGAGATTTTGGCCATGGTGGGCAGCCTGGATTATTTTGACGAGTCGATTGATGGCCAGGTAAACGTCGCCATCAGTCCGCGCCAACCGGGCAGCAGCATCAAGCCCATCACCTACGCCACCGCGCTGCAGCGCGGCTGGTCCACCGCCGACGTGCTGTGGGACGTGCCCATTGAGCTGGATTTAGGCGACGGCGAAAAGATGGTGCCCACCAATTATGATGGCTACTATCGCGGCCCGGTGCTGTTCCGTGATGCCCTGGCCAACAGCTACAACATCCCGCCTGTGCAGCTTCTGCGCGATGTGGGCGTGCCCAACTTTGTGGCCACGGCGCGCAGCATGGGCATCGAGTCGCTGCGCGAGCCGCCCGGCTTTTACGGCCTGGCGCTCACCCTGGGCGGCGGCGAAGTGCCGCTGCTGGAGATGACCCACGCCTTTGCCACGCTGGCCAATCAGGGGCAAAAGCCGCGCCTCACTTCCGTGCTCCAAATCACCGACAGTCGGGGCAACGTCATTTTTGATGCGCAGCAAAATCAGCTCCCCGCCGTCAACGCCATTGATCCCAAGATTGCCTACATCATCACCGACATTTTGGACGATGATCAGGCACGCGTGTCGGCGATGGGGGTCAACAACGCGCTGGAGCTGCCCTTCCCCGCCGCGGTTAAAACGGGCACTACCAACGACTTTCGCGACAATTGGACGATTGGGTACACGCCGGGCGTGGTGGTGGGCATCTGGATGGGGAATTCAGACGGCCGTCCCATGGTAGACTCCTCCGGTTTGCGCGGAGCGGCTCCGCTGTGGAACAACATCATGCAAACCATTTATAACGATCCGGAGATGATGCAAAGTTTGTGGGTAAACGGGCGTCCCCCGGCCACCGGTTTTGTACAGCCGCAAGGCATTGAGCTGCGCCCCGTCTGCCTGCCCTCCGGCACTGGCAGCAGCCGCTGCACCGCCACGCGCAACGACTGGTTCATCGTCGGCGCGCCGGTGCACGGCAACGCCCGCATCAGCTACAACGCCAACATGGGCGAAAACTTAGGCGCCTGGACATTGTCCACGATGCCCCTGCCCGCCGATGAAGGCCAGCGCATTTTGGACGCCCAGCCGGAGCTGAGCAACGGCAGCAAAATCCCCCGCCCCACTGAATGCGTCATCAACAGCACCAGCCCGCCGGAAAATGCCACCGTGAGGCTCTACCTGCCCGTCCCCCCGTTTTACCCCGACGAGGTCAAAGCCCGGCAGTGGGCCCAATCTTCCGGCTACCGCATGGCTCCTCCGGCCGTCTGCCCGCTGAACGTCCTGCGCAGCTCGCCTTCGCCAACGAACACACCAGGCGGGTAGGCGAGTGAAAAGTGAAGAGTAAAAAGTGATAAGTGGATTGTTACTTTTCACTTACCACTTTCACTTTTTACTCCAACGTAATTACTCCGTCGCCATCAAAATATCGCGGCACGGTTCGCCACAATCCTCGATGGCCTGGAAGATGTCGTCGATGGCCGGTTCGACGGTTTTGATGGTACGGTCGTCGGCCAAAGTCAGCGTCACGTCCAGGCTGTGGGTTTGGAAGATTTCAACGACTTCACCGCTGTTGAGGAGGGAAACGGCCGTTTCCCAATCCACCACTTCTGCGTCTTCCTCACCAGTTTCGTGCATCGTAGCGGCGACAAACTCTAAAGAGCCATTCTCTGTGTGCAGCGTCAGCCGGTTGCCAGAGAGTGTGTAGCTGGTGACTTCACCCAAAGCTGCCAAAAAATCACTTTCCTGCTGCATCACATCTTCATTCATACAGGCCATGAGCGTGCTGCCCGCCAGCCCCACAGATAGTGTGCCATCTTCATTGATAGTGACTTCGGCAAAGTAGCTGTTGCAGCCAGCGAGGCCATTAATCTGGTCACCGTCAAAGTTCAGCGTGAGTTCGGTGTCGGGCAGGACGGCCGTTTGGCTGTCAGTTGGCCCAAAGGTGGTTAAAACCCAGCTTGTGCCTTGCAGTTCGCTGCCTTCTGGCCGCGATTCTGGTGTGGTGGGAACGGCCGTTTGGCTCACAACTTCTACCAACGTCACTTCCAGGGAGGAGGCATCGGCGGCTGGATTATCGACCTCGGTTTCGGTAACGCGCAGTTCATATTCATAGCCTGGTTCATACTCAAAACCAATAATCTGGCCGTAAAACAGCGACCATTCTTCATCTTCGCTTTCACGTACCTGCAAACATTCCTGCGGCGCAACGCCGACGCAGTCGACCAGTTCCGGGCCGACAAAAATCGTCTTGATGGTCTCTTCCTCGTCCATTTCTGCTTCGTCATTGGCTTCTTCAACGGTGCCTTCTGTGAAAATCAGACGGCCGTCTTCATATTCCAGCGTCAGTTGGTCACCTTCCAGCGTGAAGCGGCTCACCGTGTCCAGCGCTGCCAGGTATTCATTTTCTTGCTGCATGAGGGGATCGGGGCAGGCCATTTTGGTGGAGCCAATGGCGCCAAACGTGAGCGAGCTGCCGGACTGGGTGAATTCGCCAAAGTAGCTGTTGCAGCCAGCCGAGCCATTAATACCGCCGTCGGTAAAGGTAAGGGTGATAGCAGTGTCGGGCAAAACGGCCGTCGGACCCTCTTCTGGCCCAAATTCATTAAGTACCCAGCTGCTGCCTTCCAACGCGGTCACAGAATCAACCTCTGGCTCAACGTCGCTCCCCGAACCAGCGGGGCTGCAAGCCGCCAGCGCCAGCAGCAAAATAAAATTCATGATTAACAGGTTTACGAACTTGTTTTGAAACTTCATAAAAACTTTCTCCTCAAAATTAGTCAAGCTGGCACAACCCTGGCATGCGTCCATACTCATTGAGTATCGGCACACCAATTGGCTTTATTAATTGGGGATCGCGGTTGAAGGAGTTGTGCAGCTTTGGTTATTAAGATTAACAGCAGTTTGTGAATCATTTCTCAACCCTGCTGCTTCCATAACGCCAAAGCAACCCCAAAAGTTCCATCACAGGTTCAGATAATAAAAAAGGACATCCGCAGATGCCCTTTTAAAAACGGTCTCGATTTCACAAACATTAATGATGATGTCCATCTGGTCCGTGCGCATGGCCATGCGCCAGCTCTTCTTCTGAAGCTGCGCGAATTGCCGGGATGGTTACTTCAAAATACAGCGTTTCACCGGCCAGCGGGTGGTTGAAGTCGAGCATGACTTCATTTTCACGAACTTCAGCAATGGCGGCATCAAATGGTTCGTTTGTTTCGGCATCGCGCAAAGTAAGCGCCAGGCCTTCTTCCAATTCCATATCATCGGGGAACATGGAGCGGGATACAATTTCAAACGCTTCCATGTTTACTTCACCGTAAGCCTCTGCGGCGGGCACTACCACTTTTTTGCTGTCGCCTACAGTCAGCCCCGCCAATGCTTTCTCCAGCCCTGGAATAATCTGGCCATAGCCGTGCAAATATTCCAACGGCTCATTCTCAGCCGAGGAATCGATAATTTCTCCATCATCTAAACGCAGTGTGTAATCCAGGCTAACAACAACACCTTCTTTAACTTTTAGCGTTTCACTCATCTTAACTCTCCTAAACTTCCTGCAGAAAAAGAAAGACTTTCGCCCAAATACGGAACGAAAGTCTTGGAACTTGCTTATTTTAATTGTTTAATACCTGCTTGCCCGGTAGCAAGCAGGCAATCTAAACGACCAAAAATCTTAAATAGCCGTTACGTTGGCTGCAGCCGGACCTTTGGGGCCAGCTTCGACGTTAAATTCGACGCGCTGCCCTTCATAGAGGGTTTTACGGCCGAAACCATTAATGGCTGAATAATGGACAAATACATCATCACCATCATCCACAGCAATAAAGCCAAAGCCTTTTTGGTCGTTGAACCATTTGACGGTTCCGGTTGTTAATTCTGACATTGAAAAAGAATCTCCTTGTGGTTCTACAGTAAACGGCCGTTTTGTAACCACATCTATATTTTTCTAAATTTGGCCATTTACAGGTGCGGGCTTGACCCAATAAAAAAAGCACTTTCCCGACTTTTTGCGTCCAGGTAGTGCTTTTAGGTATCCAGGACAAAACTCGCAAAATCTACCCCGATAGCGTACACGATTCTCTGGCTCTCGTCAATAATTTTGCGAAACTGCCAACATAGTTTGAATCTGCTAAACATGATGAAGGGAAGCGATAGCATTGATTTTGTAACGATTGCGTCGGCAAAATGAGTCGTGAATCGCAGCTATTTACGGCCGTAAACAACATTTTGGCGCAACTTCCGTAAAGCAAAGTGTTAATCAGGTCATTCTGTTATTTTCAGGAGGTAGGAAATGTTTCAACGACTTTCAAATAGCTGGGAATTGGTCAAAGCCAGCTGGCAGGTGCTGTTAGCCGATAAGGAGCTGATGGTGTTCCCTCTGGTGGCCTTTTTTGCTTCAATTGCGGTGCTCATCACCTTTGCCGTGCCCACGATTTTGGCCGGTGTGCTGGATTCGGCCGTAGCCAACGGAGAATTGAGCATCTTTAGCTACATCGTTGCTTTTGCTTTTTATGCGGTCATGTATTTTGTCACGATCTTTTTCAACAGTGCCCTGGTCGGCGCGGCGATGATCCGGCTGGAAGGGGGCGATCCGACGGTAAGCGACGGTTTCCGCATTGCCTTCAGCAAGCTGGGCACCATCTTTGGCTACGCTGTCATTGCGGCAACCGTGGGCACCATCTTGCGCATGATTTCTGAACGCTCCGGCACGATTGGGCGCTTTGTGGTTTCGCTGATTGGCTTTGTGTGGAACATCGCCACGTTTTTGGTGGTGCCGGTGCTGGTCGTAGAAAATGTAGGACCGCTGGATGCCGTCAAGCGCAGCGGCAGCCTGCTAAAAGAAACGTGGGGTGAGCAAATTGCCGGGAATCTGAGCGTAGGCTTCATCTTTGGCCTGATTACCTTCCTGGTGATTTTAGCCGGCATTCCGCTGGTCATTTTAGCAGTGATGAGCGGCAGTGTGGGCTTGATTGTTACGGCCGTTGTCGTCGTTATCCTGCTCATCATGCTCATTTCGCTGGTCAGCAGTACATTGAGCGGCATTTATACAGCGGCCGTTTACCGTTACGCCACCACCGGCGATACCAGCGGCTACTTTGACGCTGACATGGTGAAGGGTGCCTTTAAGCTAAAATAGATTGCCTAACCGCGGAGACGCAGAGAGCGCAAGATTTTTTTACCATGCCGACCTCCCGCAGGTTTCATAAAAGGTCAAAACCTTTCCAAAAACCTGCGGGAGGTTTTGCTTTTTACGGTTGATACAGTTCCGTTTCCGGGTAGAAGGCGTACCAGCCAAACCAGTAGGCCAGGTGGCCGTTGACGCGCGCAAGGGTTTCGCCGTCTGGTCCGACGAGTGCTTCTTCGGTGACTTGCCAGGCACGGCCGTCTTCATCCAGCACGGTAAAATCATCTGGGCCAGGGGAAAAGGTGTGTTCTTCACGGGCAAAGGCGCGGATTTCGGCACCGGAAGTGTAAGCGACCGGGCCAGTGCGCTGGCTAGTGCCGTCTACTTCTACAATTTCCCCGGCGGCGATGAGGGTAACGGCCGTTTCCCCCACCACGTCATTCACCACCCGCTCCGCCAATAAATCCGTCACTGGATATGCTTTGGGCGTCTCGTCCAGCCGCAGGGCGTACACGTGATCCTTGTTGAAGAGTTGATCGCTTTGCTGCCAGACGGGGAACATCAGCCCGTCGCGAAACAACCGCTCATCGTTGGCAAAGTAGTCGCCGTAAGCCGCGCCAGGCACGTAATTTCGGTTAAATCCGGTTGCAATATCCATCACAACGGTGTCCGGGTGCTGTTCCTGCCAATCGGCCCAGGTAGTGAGGACGACGGGCAGCAAATCGAGCCGAATATCGCCGGCGGCCAGTTCGCCCAGCACCGGCTCGCCCGTGAGCTGGTTCCACAGCGTCAGGGTAGAACGATCATACATCAGCTTGTTGCTGCGGAAGAGGAAACCAGAGGAGCCGAAGGTGTAGGTAACTTCGTTGCCTTCTAAATCGACGGAACGGCCGTCGTAAGCAATCGCCGCGCCGCAAAGCGTGCAGTAGGCCAGGGAAACGGGCACACCACCGACCACGTCATTGGCCATCTCGTGCCAATCCAGAATGCGCAGCGGGTAGGCGCGGGCGTCGTCGTTGATGGCAATACCAAAAACCGGCTCCCACGGTTCCAAATAATCGGCCTCGGCAGCGGGCAGCATGTTGGGATTGTCCAGCGCCGGAATGCCGTCCAGCACCACACCACCCCATTGAATCTCTTCCACGCGAATTTTGGACGGATGTTTGTCCTGCAAAAAGAGGCCAAAGTAATTGTCAATGCCTGCCAGCAGGCGGCCCTTCCAGCTGGTGAAGCCCGGCGGTGGGATGAGATCGGTGCCACCGTACCAGGTAATCCACTTGCCCCAGTCGCCACCAAAGCTTTGCCCGCTCAATGTTTCCAGACTGTCCACGATGGTCGTGGCATCCAGCGTTTGGATCAGGCCAACTTGCCGGGCGCGCATCAGCTCAATGAGGACAGAAACAAAGCGTTGGTCATCAGCCGCCAAAATCCGATCCAGGGCAGCTTCGGCCTCGCTGCGGCTGCCTTCGCTCAAGTTAAACAGCAGCGACTGCGCCTCTTCATCGTTGATGGCGCCATTGTCTATTTCGGATGGGTCCATAGCCGCTGTCTCCTCAGCCTTGGTCGGGGCTGGTTCTTCGGGTTCAGCCACCGCGGCTGCTTCGCTTGCCTCTGACGGAGTAGCGGTGTGAGGAACGGCCGTTGGCGTCGCCTTGTCTGAAGTGGCAGCACCACAAGCCACCAGCAGGGTAAGCAATAAAAATAGGGAAATTGCGCGCAAAACGGTCATGGCTTTGCTCCTTGGGCAACAGGTTTTGTTTATGGAGTATAGCAAGAGAATGGGGTGGGAAAACGGCCGTTTAGCAACGTGTAATCATTTGGTAAGAAGCTTGTAAGCAAGCAACAAAAAAGGACGATCTGCCGGGCAAATCGTCCTCTTATCAGACTGATGCTGCTTTTTGATTAGGCAACGGTGGAAATAACGCTGTTCTCGGTGCCGTGTTCGTTGGCCAAGTAGGCATCGGCCGCTTCATCGTTGCGCCACTCCTGGCCATCCACCAGGTAGCGAAACTGAAACTTCGACTCTTTGGGCAGCCGAACTTTAGTGCGGAAGGGGCCATTTTTGACCTGCTTCATCTCGATCGGTTCCCAGCCATTGTGCTCAGAAACCAAAGCAACCTGATCTGCATTTTCTACATTGACTTCAAACGTGACTTCACATTCGTCCTTTGTTTTAAAGAACTTCTTCTTCAACATGAGATATTTACCTCCAAAAAATAGGTCTATGTTCCGGTTGGAACTGTGAGAGCAATGTTAACTTCTTGATTTACACGAGGCGGCAACTTTTTGCTGCCAAAACAGCGTCGCATTATAAGGAATATAGTTGATAAGTCAAGTATTTTCGAGGTTATGTGGCGAATATATATCCTACTGGATTAGAAGGGGCATTTCCAGGCTAAAAATTAGCACTTATGTTCTAATTTTGGTACAATAATGCACCTGCCGCAGCCAACAATCAACTTTGTTTATTAACGATGTTTTGAAGGAGATAGTGACATGCAAGTGGTTAAAAATTATCCAGATGGTGTGTTTTGTTGGGTTGAATTAAGCACAACAGATCAAGAAGCAGCCAAAGCGTTTTACTCCGGGCTGTTTGGCTGGGAAATTGAAGATAGGCCGATTAGCGAGGGTAATGTCTACACCATGCTGCAAATTGAGGGCAAAAATGTGGCGGCACTAAGCGCCATGCAGCCGGATATGATGGCGCAGGGCGTTCCGGCATTCTGGAGTTCATACATAAAGCATGATGATGTAGATGCTATTGCCGAAAAGATAACGGCCGCCGGCGGCACGGTGATGTTCCCCCCGATGGATGTAATGGAGTACGGGCGTATGACTATGGGCCAAGACCCCGAAGGCGCGTCATTTGGGGTATGGCAGCCGGCAGAACACATCGGTGCCGAACTGGTTAACATGCCCAACGCGCTGGTCTGGAACGAGCTGCAAACGCGCCAGCCGGAGACAGTGAAGAAGTTTTATGAATCGGTGTTTGATTGGAACAGTGCTGAAGACGAGAATGGCTATGTAGCTTATATGGAAAACGGCCGTATCCACGCCGGCATGATCACGATGGACGAAAACTGGGGGCCAGAAATCCCGGCTAATTGGTCTGTGTATTTCATGGCAGAAGATGTGGCAGCCAAGGCTGAGTTAGCCCAGAAGTTGGGCGGCACCGTCATGGTCCCCCCAACCGAAGCCGGAGCAATGGGCATCTTTGCCGTCATTCAAGACCCGCAGGGTGGAGTGTTTAACATCATGTCGTTTAAGGGGCCGGTTGACCCGCCGCCGGGGTATGAAAAAGCATAAGGCTGTGTAATTGAGTAATTGGGTAATTTGCTGATTCTCAGCGGCCCAATTACTCAATTGCACAGTTACCCAATTGCTTAAATCTGGGTGCGCACTTTGGATTTTGGCGGCGCCGAAGTGAGAAAGTCGCGCGCGAAGCGTTCATTATACTCATTGATAAGCTGTTGAATACGGCCGTAATCCGCTCCGGCCACTAATAACCCCGCATGATACTTTTTGGGCAGCCGCCACACAATTTCCGGATTGTCATAAGCTGACAAATCAGGCTGTTCTTGCTGGGCCAGGCAAATGATAAGCCCGGCATGATCTGTGCGCGGCGTGGGGGGCCGGTACGCTTCCCGCCGCACGCTGGCCAGATCGATGCGCGCCGCCTCTTGCCAGAGCACAATCCCTGTTGCCGCCTCAACTAATCGATCAATATTGGCCCCACCTACCCGGGCGGCCGTTTCCAGGAAATAGAAACGGCCGTCAGCCTCTGCCTGGATAAATTCGGTATGGGCCACACCGCGCACTTGCCGCAATACTTGCATCAAATTCTCATTAGCCTTGATGAGCGCCTGGCTGCTTTCACTGTCGCCAGCCAGCGTGCGCGTGTTAAAAATGCCGCCCCCGGTCGTGACGGCCAGCGGCGGCGTGCCGTACTGGCTGGCAATGGCAAACAACACCTCTTTTTCCCAAATCAATGAATCCACATGGCAAACGTGGCCCGCCACAAACTGCTCCAGCAGATAAAATGAACGCTGGTCGCCTAATTCGTTTACTGCCTGCCAGACGGCATCGGCATCATGCAGCTTGCGAATGCCCACCGCGCCCGCTTCAAAGCGCGGCTTGAGCACCCACGGGGCAGGCACGCGCTGCAAAAAATTATTGAGATCATCGTTGTTGAAAACGGCCGTAAATTCCGGCACCAACACCTCCTCATCCCGCGCCTGCACCCGCATCGCCAGCTTATCGCGAAAGTGGCGTGCCGTCGTTTCACCCATGCCCGGGATGCGTAAATGCTCACGCAGCGAAGCGGCCGTGCCCACATCGTAATCATCCAGCGCCACAATCCGGTCGATTTTCTCCGTCCGGGCCAAATAGCTCACCGCATAAGTCACATCCAGCTGTTTAGATAAATCGGGCATGATGAACCGCTCGGCGATGGCGTCCATGGGCCAATCCGGGTTGTGGGCTGCTTCTTCTGACACCAGCAGGAGCACGCGCGCACCCTGCCGGCTGGCTTCTAGCAAATAGGGGATGCCTTTACATTCGCTGGCCAGGGCCAGGATGGTGATGGGCTGATTTTGGGACATGTTCTTTACTCCGCAAGGCTAGGGGTATGAAAAATACGGCCGTCATTGTACCCGTATTCAAAGCAACACAAAAATTATTCTCTGGCGACTTTCTCTGCGCCGGAACGAGTGATTTGAAAATGATCAAAGTCGCGGGCCACGTAAGTGTTGGGGAAAATGGAACGTGCTTCCTGGCGGATAACACGGCCGTTATACCGTCGCGACAAGTGGGTCAAAATTAAGGTATTTACGTTGGCTTCTTTAGCAAGTGTGGCCGCCTGGGCTGCTGTCATGTGGCCAAACTGGCGTGCCAGTTCCGCATCTTCTTCTAAATAGGTGGCTTCAATGACCAGCGCATGGGCATCCTGGCAAATGGGCAACAGTTCTTCCACGTGGCCCACATCGCCAATGTGCACGTATTTGGTGCCGGACAATGCTTCACCCAACACATCCTCTGGCTGGATGGTACGGCCGTCGGCCAACGTCACCGCCTCACCACGCACCAATTGCGCCCGCTCTGGACCAAAGGGCACGCCTAACATGGCTGCTTTTTCGGCCAAAAATGGATGATGTGGCTCTTCTTCAAACAAAAAGCCAAAGCAGCCAGGTCCCCGATGCTGTACGGGAAAAGCCGTGAGGGTAAATTTGTCATCGGCCATGATGACGCCGGGTTCGATGGTGTTAAGCTCAATGTGTAGCGGGGAACGGCCGTGCGGAAAAACCACCCGAAACAGCAAGTCAGACACCCGGCTCAGCGTACCGCGTCCTCCGTAAATATCCACCCGATCCATATTTTCCCAGCGTCCCAGCGTAGAAACAAAGCCACCCAACCCGAGAATGTGATCCAAATGGCCGTGCGTTAGCAGCACTTTGTTGAGCCGTTTAAAGCCTAAACCACTGTGCAAAATTTGGCGCTGGGTTCCTTCACCACAATCGATTAAAAAACGATGTTCTCGATACAAAACCATATGCGCCGACAGACCTCGATGCACCGAGGGTGCCGACGCTGACGTCCCTAAAAAGATAAGTTCAAACATGGTCGTATTGTAACGGGGATTGTCCGATAAGGGGATAGCGATTTGCCTGATACAAAAGAGAAACCCCTCAACACGTTTGGTGCTGAGGGGTTAGAAGGAGGTAAATGATACTGTTTTTCTTACACAAATTGCCAAGCAGCGTAGCTGCCTATTGGCAATGAAGATGGCTCCCGAAACGGAGAGGGCAGTTTTAGTAAGCGCCGTCTCCCTTTAAAACGGCCGGAACCGTACGCAGCAGGATTTTAACATCCAGCCAGACCGACCAATCGGTGATGTATTGCATATCCAGAGCAACCCGCTCATCATAAGTAGTATTGGAACGGCCGCTTACCTGCCACAGCCCCGTCAGACCAGGCATGACCATCATCAACGTTTGACCATATTGCCCATACTTACTCAGCTCGTCTGGGGCAATAATGCGCGGACCGATGAGGGACATATCGCGGGCCAGCACGTTGAGCAACTGCGGCAGCTCGTCCAGGCTAAATTTGCGCAGGAAACTGCCAACACGGGTTACGCGCGGGTCGCACTTTAATTTGTAATTTTTGTTTAGTTCCTGGCGCAGCTTAGGATAGCGGGCCAAAATTTCATCCCCATTGACATACATGGTGCGGAATTTGAAAGCATCGAAGGTACGGCCGTCTTTACCCAACACACGCCGACGATGAAACACCGGGCCAGGCGAATCCAGTTTTACTAAAATGGCAAGGAAAATGAATAGAGGGGCAATTAGTAAAAGTCCCGGTAAGGCAAGCGCGTAGTCAAGCGCCAATTTCATAGCACGGTTGTACTGTGTTGATACCATTTGTTTGCTTTGTGCGGTATTTGCTTCCATGCTGGTACTTTCCAGGAGTTGTTTGGTTTGTGTTGCCTGAATCATTGATAAACTCCTACGATGAATAAACAACTGCTATGTTTTATTCGTGCTTGTTGTTGAATGGGTGTTTTTTTAATCTACACGTAGTGTATGAGGGGCAGCTTACGACACCGCTTACTAAAACTTAACAGCGAATTTCGTTTTCCAAGGGTAGTTTTAGCGACTGTGGGGAGCAGAAAGGAAGTCGTAAGGTTGTTTGTAAGGCGGACGGGCGTCTAAAGGCCAGGAGTTTGGAGGATTTGTGTACCGATTAAACGGCCGTCGCCACGGCCGTGCAAAATAAGATAGCAGTGGCACAAACCAAATTTAACCACAGCACCTGTTTCTCACGTTTGGCCAGCTTTTCTTGTTCGGATTGGGCCAGATTCGGCCGTTTTTCTGCCAGCAGCGCAATCCGTTCCGTGGCCGGATACAAACCGAACTGCAAATACACGGTCAATGCAGCCAGCAGGCCAAACGCGATATGCTTCACCAGCATGGCCCAGGCCCAGGTGCTGTCAATCGCCAGAAAGCCACTGTAGTTGACATCGTTGGTCATTTGCACAAAGCCGGTGATGAGCAGCAGCACGAGGCTGATGTTGGCCCAGGGCGTGAGCTGCTTTTGCAAACCCAGCCAACTGTTCGCCGCCACCGAACCTCTTTGCAGAGCCGGCAAGGCAGCCAAAGCCATCACCACCAGGCTGCCAAACCAAATGACTGTGGCCAGCAGATGAATCCAGTAAGAGAAAACAAGTGTCCAAAACATAGATTACTTCGCCATTACTTTAAGCGCTAAATATGCCAGACGGGGGGTGCCGTCTGGCAAAACGATGGACCACCAATATTGTTCGTGTGCTTCTGGTGTCCAGGTGGCATCTGCCATGTAAATGGTGAAGATGGGGCCAATCCACGGCTGCCAATTTTCACGGGCAAACTGGTAGGCGCCTACCAGATATTCCGCCTGTTGTTCCTCGGTTACACCGTGCCAGGTGTACGTTGGATGGATGTCTTGCTGCAAGATCCAGCCGGTTTCCAGGATAACCACCTGCTTATCGACATCGCCGTTGGCCACCATGATGGCGCGCATATCTTCCACATGGCGGAAGACGTTCCAGCGGTGGCCACCCCACTCCTGGTTGAGTCCCTCTTCTGGCGGCAGATCGGGTGGGGCTTTGTAGCCGGGGGCATTGAGACCCAGGGCGTCAAAATAGTCAGCGGCACCGGCATCGTACATGTCTTGCAAAAAAATGTCGTCTGGCATAGCAGCGGGCGGTTCCGTGCCGGTGGGGGCCAAGCCTGCCGAAACAACGATGGCTTGAGGATCGGCCGTTTTGATGCCCTGGTAACAAACGCGGAGCAGTTCCGTGTATTCGGCCGGATCCGGCGACTGTTCGCCCCACTCCCGACTCAAATTAGGTTCGTTCCACACCTGGTAAGCCTGGATGCGACCCTTGTACCGTTCTGCCA
Organism: Anaerolineaceae bacterium; assembly: GCA_002699125.1. GTDB lineage: Bacteria > Chloroflexota > Anaerolineae > Promineifilales > Promineifilaceae > Leptofilum. The sequence continues at coordinate 36,375 of PABI01000068.1, read as the reverse complement.
ATTGAAAACAAAAATCACCAAAATCCTGGTAGTCGGCAGGCGGTTGGTTTTGCGTAATCGGCTTGTCCACCAATGCCTGCACACTCCACAGAGGTTGGTGATCAATGCGCACGAGCAAGTTGAGATTGGCGGCATTGGCCTGCTCAACAATGCGGTCGGGACGGTACCAGTCAAATTCTCCCTTGGCATTTCCCTCAATGTCACGCCAGGCAAAGGCTTGCTTCACCCAGCCAAATCCCATTTCTTGCACCAGTTCCAAATCGCGCGGCAGCACATCATCTACATGCCACCATTGGGAAAGGTGGATGCCATATTCGGGGGAGTTGAAAAGTTGGCCAAAAGGGCGAGTTGGTTCGGGGGTGGATACGGCCGTTCCATTCACCACCACCTCAACTTCCGGCGGGGGCAGCGTGGCAGTGGCTTCCGGCGTCGGCACCGGGGTTCCGGCAAGCTCATCCGCCTGCGATGACAAACCACAGCTAACCAAAAGCAGAGCCAGGAACAGGTATACAGTTATGGTGGTGAAAAGGCGTCTATGCTTCAAGAGAATGGGTAATTGAGCAATTGGGTAATCAGGCAGTTACTCAATCACCTAATTACCCAATTGCAAATTTATTCGCTTTAATCCGGTTTTTCCATATTGGCTACCGCACTGAAAGCGGGGCGTGGGGCACCGTTGATGTCGATAATGCTGTATGGTACAGGATCATCTTGCGGGCCGCTGCCTTTGTTGCCAAAGTCGTAGTTAAACAGGAAGGCCAGCCACACGTCGCCAGAGTCATGCATTTGCTGGAACGCCTGCACAATGTACTGCGCCTGCTCTTCCAGCGTGTTGTCCAGGGCAAATTCAAACCCTTCGGGCGGTGCATCATACCCTTCACTGCTGGCCCAACCAAATTCGGTAACACATAGCTCCATGTTAGGGTCATAGGCGTCAATACGCTGAGCGTAGCCATCGATGGTGGTTTTGAAGGTCCATAGATGATTTAGTTGACCATTGGTATATTGATTGTCAAAGGGACCGCGGAATTCGGCCGTTTGTGATTCCGGCAGCGAATTGGTGTCTTCAACGATGACATCCGGGGGAACATTGTAACCATTATGATGTGCCCCAACACAATCTGCATAATTTAACATGCCGGCGGCTAATGCTTGATCCATATATTCAAAATCGTCGGCCCAACGCACCCAGTCGCCCGGGCCAGTGGGTGAGAGCGCCCCACTAATGACAATGATGTTGGGGTCAGCCGCTTTGATAGCGTTGTAGGCTACTTCCAGAAAGCGTACGTATTCTGTGGGATCGATAACACCGCTAGGCGTTTGCCACTCGCGGTCCAAATTCTGCTCATTCCACACCTCAATGGCATCGATCTTGCCGGGGTGACGATTGATAAGTTCCGTAAGGAAGTTGGCATATTCATTGTAATCATCGGGGGGGCCGGTGTGGTTGCCCTGGGCACGGGTCCAATCTGGCGAACCAACCACGCTAATCATCAGGTTCAAGTTATGATTGGCGGCTTCATCAATGACACCATCATAAAAGAACCATTGATCGGCACCGGGCGAAGGATGGACCAGCCACCATTGCAGCTGCATTTTAACCCAGTCCAAACCTAGCTGATTTTGCACCGTATCCATGGTGAAGATGGGATCGCCAACGGTGGCGTTGCCATGAACCTGCACGCCGTAGCCAAATTTGTCTGTGGGCCACGGCCGTATTTTTTCTTCTTCCACTACCTCAGGAGCAGGTGCTGGCTCTTCTCCACCACTTTCGGCACCGCCCTCTTCGACCACCACAACAGGCGGGGGCGCGAGGGTAGGTGTTGCGGCTGGTTCGGGTGTGGGTGGATTAGGAACGGTTTCGGTGGTGTCGGAAACGGCCGTTTCCGGTTCTTCGCCACCACCACAGGCCGCTAATAATAGCAATACGGCCGTTGCAAAAAATAACCATCTCATCTGTTTCATAAGTAACCTCATTTATAAATAAAAGGCGCATTTTGCTTGCTTAACACAAAATGCGCCTCCTATTCTACCTGAAATGTTTCAAACAGCGCGATATGCCAAACAGCAACTACCGGCCCATAACCTGGCCCAATGTCTGGCATGCCGGGCAGCTGCCATTCTTGCGGATCATGGCGTAACCTGCCTGCGGATCATCGCTCCAAAGCGTGAAATCCACATTGAAGACAATAATCAACCGAACCTTACCAGAATTGGCGCCCAGGCTAACCGCTTCAGCCAGCCATTGCGCATGTTCCGCTACAGAAGTATTTGCCGCCCAGGCAAAACGAGAGGGAACACCACCGTAGTCTTCACCAGAAAGGTAGCCTAACTCGGTAAAGCAAACTGGCTTGCCCAACGCAGCATACACGTTCAGCGTAGGCACAAAGAACCAGCTGTAATGATCATTGCCAGCGGGATGGCCGCTGCTTTGGCTTGGCGGCGTGGCACCGGCATTAAAGTGGGCACCAACACAGTCCATGTAATTAGCACCGCCTGCGGCGGCGACACCCTGCATGTATCGGCTATCAGACCAGGCATTGGTGCCATTGTCGAATCCAGTGGGTGCTGGCGCACCACTGATCACCATTACATTTGGATTAGCACCCTTAATAGCATTGTAAGCTGGGGCCAGCATGTTATTTACATAAGATGTCGGATCAATCTGTCCCGCAGGCCATTCGAAATCAATGTTCATCTCGTTCCAAATCTCGATGGCATCGGGGCCAAGAGCGGCCACACCGGCCAGGAATTGGACATAGCCATTGAAATCAATGCTGTCTGGATAGGTGTTGGCACCTGGAATGCTTAACAATACCTTGAAGCCATTAGCATGTGCCTGCTGAATACGGCCAGCGACTGCGTCAGGCGAATCACCAGCGCCCCATTTGTGCTGGAATTTCACCCAATTCATGCCAGCCGAAGACATAAGCTGGGGGTTGGCAAAGGTATGGGTTTGTCCACCCAATTCAAATGAGCCGGAAGCGACCGGCGGGGCAGATACAGGCGGCGGAGCACCGCCGCCACCATCAGCTACTGTCGCCGGATCTACCTCAACAACCTCTAAACTGCTTACGTTCAAATTGGCATTTAAATCGAGCAGCGTGGCAAAAATCCAGCCGGTTTCACCGCCTTCAGGCATAACAATTTGGAACCAGGTTGTGTCTGCATTGCGCCCCGTAACCTGAACCCGGGTGCCCTGGTTAAGGCCACCAGCAATGATTCCATAGGTCAAACCGGGGCCAACGCGCACGTTGGCGTTGGTGTTCACAACCGCATCAGCATCACCTGGATCAAAAGAGCCAGAGCCAGCTACGGCCGTTACCGGTTCAGGTCTTGCTTCAGCCACGGCTTCGGCCACATTTATCGTCACCGAGCCAAGAGAAGCGACAGCTTCTCCCAGCGCAAATTCGGCATTGATGATGTAGCTGCCGGGCGTTTCTTCACCAGCCCAGGCAAAGGTGAGATCGCTGCCGCTTTCGCTGGCCAATACGCTTTCGCTCTCATCTAAAACCGTCCAGACGATGGCGGCACCACTGGTTTCTGGCGGGGCACTCAACCCGGTGAAGGCCGCCAAAGCCGCAGCATAACCATTGCCATCGGTGACGCTGCCCAGGCCACGAACGGCCGCACCGCGCAAGCGGTACCGTTCTACCAAACCCAGCCGGCTGCTGAGCGCGGCAGGATTACCCAGCCAGACATCGTGCGTCTGGTCGTTCATCTCATAGCTGTAACGATAGGTCAGGCTGGCTCCATCCCACTCCAGCGGAGAGGCATCACCAGACAGCGCCAGTTCTACGGCCGTGCCCGGTTCCACTTCTTCGCTGCCAGAGACAAATTCCAGCTCGCCAAAGTTCGCCAGCGCCTCTTCATTCGACATTTGCAAAAACGCGTCGCCTACGCGGTCAACTGCACCGGCGCTTACCAGCATCGTCATTTTGCTGCGGTCCACCAGGCGGGTGGCCCAGTTTAACAGCTGCATGGCAACACCGTTATCGCTGTAAGCGGCCGGGTCGAGCGGCATTTGTACATAAACAATATCTGCCGCCTGCCCGATAGCAGCCCAATCCTGCCCGGCACTGTCCCATTGACCATCCGTTTCTTGCGGCGTGGCCACTGTGACGGCCAGGATGAGATTTTGTGCGTGCAGGGCGTCGGCCAGGCTCATCACAAAAGAACTAAAGGCATCTGCCTGGCCCGCGTCCACCCCCTGATAATCCAGGTTGATACCGGCAAAACCACCGGAAACGGCCGTATTCACCAACGCATTAATTTGATTGGTCTGAGCCGTAGAGTCTCCCAGCAAAGCGGCAAGCGCAGCTTGATCAACAATGGCACCAACATTGGTGACACGAACAAGGCTGTTGAATTCACCAGCGGGCAGCTCTGTAACCTCACCCTGTAAGGCCCCGGCATCACCCAGCGTGAGCGTACCGGCAGAAAGTTCTGTCAGGCTGGCCAGGGCCGGTTCCGGCAGTGCCTGCTGTGGCAGCAGTTCTGCCCCAACGGCCATTGTTTCAGCAGCACCGGGTTCTATCAGCGTAAATGCCTGGTATAAATTATGTTCCGGGGAGACGATCTGGCGGGTTTCTACATCAATGTGGCTGGGGATAAAGCGCCAGCTGCTGCCATCCCAACCGTAGAGATCGACCATTTCAACGGCCGTTGCCGCGGGCACATTAATCGCAACCTTGCCACTCAAAGCCGTGGCGTCGTGCTCTACTTTGAACACATTACCGCGCACGGTGGCATTGGCCGGAAATGCACCAATGCTGCTCGCCGCATCTGCCGAACTCAAACTGGTAACGTTTACCGCGGCACTGGTATCGCTAACGATAACGTCTACCTCGCCCGGGATAGAGGGATTGCTGGCAACCACCGTTTCAGCTTCGGTGGGAGATGCTGTTGGAGAGCTTTCGGTCGTTGTTTCTTCTGCACCGCCGCCCAATCCCAACCGTTCGCCCAGGGAAATGGGGGGCAAAAACAGACCAGCAATAATGAGGAGAACAACAACAACGATACCACCGATCAACATGCCGGAAGGGCGGTTGCCCGTTACGGTTTGTTCTTCCATTTCTTGTTCTTCAATTTCTGAGGTGGTGTCTACAGACGGCCGTTCCTCTTCCATAATTTGATACCTCCATTGTCTAACAAAGACGATCAGTTGGGGGCTTTTGCACATAGGTGAAGGAACGGCCGTTTCTCGGCCAGACACACACGCTACCGACAGATAAACTGCCACTGCCAACAGGCGCGTTGCTAATCTCTTCTTTGTTCCTCTTCCCTAAAAAGCGGACCCAGTGGGGAGCCTTTGTTAAATGAATACAATTCAGTTTGCACATGCTGTATTCATCACAGCTGCATAAAGCTGCTTCTACCCTATTTGCCAGTTTGATAATTTTGCAAATAGATATACGCAAAAAGCGGCTATTGAACGTACTTGCTTAGCAGAGTAAGAATAGTGTCTCTACTAATGAAATGAGCTTACGCTTCTTAATTGACGTTCATCATCAGCCGCTTAACCACTGGCAACCTTCATTTGCCAGAGCGGCGAACATTCTAGCACAAGGATGAAAAAGGAGGCAAACCAGCAGGTAGGGCTTATGATTATCGTGGGCCAATCATTGAGGAAACGTTAAGAATGGGCATGGGGGCAAAGATGTTGCTTAGAGAGTTTACCGGCAAAATCGCGATACCTTGACATGGAAACGGCCGTTGCTATACTCCCCTCATGCCGCAGTGCGTAATAATCCAAAATATAAGGAGTTCCAACTATGACAACCCCAGCAGATATTTTTGCCAGAACCCCGCAAAACTTCATGGCCGACAAAGCCGGTGACATGACTGCCGCCGTTGCTTTTGACCTCTCCGGTGAGAATGGTGGCCAATGGACCGTAAAGATCGACAATGGCACCGCTACCGTTGAAGAAGGCATCGCCGATGGCGCCGACGCCACCATCAGCATGGACGGCAGCGATTACGTCGATATGATGACGGGCAAGCTAAACCCCATGATGGCTTTTATGGGGGGCAAAGTAAAAGTCAGTGGCGATCTCAACACCGTCATGAAGTTCCAGACGATGTTCAAGACCGGCTAAACAAGCATTATTCAAGTGACAGTCACATCGGCATAAGCCGGATGAATCATCTGTAAAAGTGACTGTCACTTTTTACTGCCGCTGGGCAATTTCTGCATACTCCTGCCGTTCGGCCGTTTCCAAATCTACTCCCACCAACGACAAAATTTCCGCCATTAGCCCCGCCTTGCGCTCTGCATCGGAGCGGGACCAGGTGCGTGATTTAATCTCTAAAAAGTAACCAGGCACTTCTGGCTCGACTACCTTGTCAAAGTTAATGGCAAAGTCCGTTTCCTGGTAAATGATGTGCCAGCGCAGCCGGTCTTTGGTCACCTCAATTTCTGATTCCGGATCAAAATATTCCCGATAGAAACGCAAACTGCGGTCAGCATCGGCCAAAAAGCGAGAGCGCGAGAGCATGACGGCGTTAGGGAACTCCTGCCGCTCCCCCTCACCGATGAGCGTGAGCCGGGTGCGTGTCTGGTAGACCTGGTCCTTGTCATCGACAAACTCATCTTCGCGGTAGCGCAGCCGGGCAGAGTCCGGATCTTCGTTAGCGAAAATGAAGTAATGGTCATACTGCTTGTAATGAGCGCTGCGCACGATGCTGCAATGTTCGCTGTGCAGGAAGTCGATGACGGCCGTTTTCTCCACCAATGGCGCTTTCACCTGCACCTCAAAACTCTCCTGCCGCTGCACGCCAGACAATAAAACGAGCTTGTTGTACGGGCTGGATTCACGTCGTACCACAAAGGCATCAATCTCTGCCGCCACCTGCGCCGCTTCCACCTGGGCCTTGGCTTCATCCACCGTGAGCAATTCTTGATCTTGCATGAGCCAACGGCCGTTGCACATCACATGCTGCACGTCACCACTTTTGGCGGCATAAATCAGGCGGGAGTAAACGCCATCCGGATTATTGTGGAACTGGGGCCAGTTATGCACGCCGCCCATCGCCACCACCGCCAGATCGGCCCGCTTGCCCACTTCCAGGCTGCCGGTCACGTCGCCCATGTGCAGGGCACGCGCCCCACGCCGTGTGACCAGCTCCAATGCCTGCCGCGCCGGCAGCACCGTCGGGTCGTTGGATTGGGCTTTAGCCAGCAGCGCCGCCAGCCGCACCTCTTCCACCATGTCCAGATCGTTGTTGCTGGCCGGACCATCGGTACCTACGCCCACGTTTAGGCCCACCGCCAGCATCTCCTTGACGTTGGCGATGCCGCTGGCCAGCTTCAGGTTGCTGCTGGGGCAGTGGGCCACCCCCGCCCCCGCTTCTTTCAGGGCAAACATCTCGCTCTTTTCCAGATGAACACAGTGCGCTGCCAACAGCTTGGTGTTGAGCAGGCCGTGGCTGGCAATATGAGGCACCACCGAGGTATGGTTTTGTGACCGGCAATTTTCTACTTCCAGCCTGGTTTCAGCGACGTGAGTGTGGATGGGCACGTCAAAGGCGCGGGCCAGATCAGCGCAGGCGCGATCCATCTCCGGCGTGCCAGTGTACCAGGCGTGGGGGGCCACCGCCGGCTGGATTAACGGGTGGCCGTTCCAATGCTCGATAAAGCGGCGGGTGAGCACCAGGGCATCTTCGTAGGTGGCCGCATCCGGTGCGGGGAAGACGAGGACGGTTTGGCCCAATAAGGCTCTCATGCCGATTGCGGCCGTTTCCTCCGCAATCGCCTCTTCAAAATAATACATGTCGGCAAAGGTGGTCACGCCGGAGCGAATCATCTCGGCACAGGCGATGCGCGTGCCCAGCTTCACAAATTCCGGCGTCACAAACTCGCGCTCCACCGGCATGAGGTATCCCAGCCAGACGTCCAGGCGCAAATCATCGTTCAGCCCGCGGAACAAAGTCATGGGAATGTGGGTGTGGGCGTTCACCAGCCCAGGCATAATCACCTGCCCGGTGCAATCGATTTCTTCTTCAGCCTGGAATTCGGCGGTGATGGTTTCTGTGGGGCCAACGGCCGTAATCGAGTCACCCACAACGGCAACCGCGCCGTTTTCAATCACATCATACTGCTCATTCATGGTGACGACGGTGCCGCCGGTGAGCAAAAAATCAGCCTTCTGTGGCATGTTCCCTCCGTTTCGGTGGTCGGTAATCGGTGATCGGTATTCGGTAAACGGGTATCCGTAGTTGGTTATTAGTTAACCGATTACCGTTTTACGGATTACCGCTCACCGTTACCGGCAGATTATACCGAATTCCTGCTATAATCGGGAACCGGCTACGGTCGTATGGCAAACACCAAAAAACGTGGTTGGCAAAACAATTATCCAATTACTCACTTACCCAATGACGAAGGATTTCCCACTATGCGCATGGTTGATTTGATTGAGAAGAAACGTGACGGCAAAACGCTGTCCACGGCCGAAATTGAATGGTTTATTCGTGCCTACACGGCCGACGAAGTGGTGGATTACCAGGCAGCGGCCCTGCTGATGGCCATCTACATTCGCGGCATGGACCGCCGTGAAACGGTGGACCTGACCCTGGCAATGGCTCGCTCTGGAGACGAGCTGGATTTGCACGACGTGGCCCCATTTGTGGTGGATAAACATTCCTCCGGCGGCGTGGGCGACAAGACGACGCTGGCGGTGCAGCCGCTAGTCGCCGCCTGTGGCGTACCGGTAGGCAAGATGAGCGGGCGCGGCCTGGGCTCCAGCGGCGGCACGCTGGACAAAATGGAGTCGATTCGCGGCTGGCAGTTGGAGATGACAATTGAGCAGTTCAAAAAGCAACTGGGCGAGATTGGGCTGGTGTTGGCGGGGCAAACGGCCGTCCTTGCCCCCGCCGACAAAAAGTTATACGCTCTGCGCGATGTCACCGGCACCGTGGCCAGCACGCCGCTCATTGCCGGGTCGATCATGTCTAAAAAGCTGGCTGCCGGGGCCGACGCGATGGTGCTGGACGTAAAAACCGGCTCCGGCGCGTTTATGCCCACGGTGGCATCGGCCCGCGAGCTGGCCCAGGTAATGGTCGATATCGGCACAGACGCCGGGCGCAAGGTGGTGGCGCTCATCTCTGACATGAACCAGCCGCTGGGGCACGCCATCGGCAACGCGCTGGAGGTGAAGGAGGCGATTGCCACGCTGCAAGGCGAAGGTCCGGCTGACTTTTGGGCGCACTGCCTGGAGGTGGCGGGGCACATGCTGCTGCTAGCGGGCAAGGCGGATAGTTTGGACGGGGCAAAGGAGATGGTGACGGCCGTTCGCCAAAACGGCACTGCATTAGACAAATTCCGCCAAATGGTAGCGGCACAAGGCGGCGACGTGGCCCAAGTTGACGATCCCAATTTGCTGCCTCAGGCCAAATTTGTGGAACCGATCATTGCGCCCCGTTCCGGCAGCATCGCGGCGATGGCCACAGGCGAGATTGGCTGGGCTTGCGTGCGGTTGGGCGGCGGCCGTATGGTCAAAACAGACAAGATTGACCACGCGGTGGGCTTCGTGCTGCACGCCAAAATCGGGGACAAATTTGCCGAGGGAGATGAACTGGGCACCGTTCACGCCAACGACAAAGAGAAGCTGGCCCAGGCCCGCGAAGAACTCCTCGCCGCCCTCACCTGGTCAGACGAGGCAGTTGAACCGCAGCCCCACTTCCACGGCACCATCTCGTAGGGGCGTTTCGCGAAACGCCCCTACCGGAACACAAACGCGCCGGGGTTGTTACTGCTGATGGTGTCCACGCCCCACTCCAGCAGGGTGGGGTAATCCCAGTAGAAGCCGCCGGGGGTGCAGGCGTAGCCCGCTTTTTGGATGAGTTTTACTTCGTCCTGCGTGAGAAAATCGGTGGCGGGGCTGAGGGCGTCCAGCGGCACATCGCCAATCAGCGCCAGGGGGTCGCAAAAACGGCCGACATAAATCAAGCTCGCCGTCAGGTTGGGGTTAAGCTGCTTCACTCGCCCCAGGGCAAACTGATCAAAACTGACGATCACCACCTGATCAACCATCCCGTGCTGCTCAATCAGCCGCACCACATGCTGGTCTAGCCGGGGTTCAAAAACAGGGCCGTGCTTGAGCTCGATCATGAGCGCCACGCGGTCTTTGGCCCAGGCGAGCATTTCGTCCAACAGCGGCATGTGCAGCCCGGTGAACTGCGGATCGAAGTAGCTGCCCACATCAAGGGTGCGCAGGTAATCAGCCGTAAACTCCCCAATCTGGCCACGAATGCCGGTTTTGGCAAACAAGTCCGTATCGTGAAACAAAACCACCTGCTCATCAGCGGTGAGCTGGACGTCCAGCTCCAGCAGATCGGCACCGCCAGCCAGGCCGGCTTCAAAAGCGGGTAAGGTGTTTTCCGGGGCAACGTCCATCGCTCCCCGATGGCCAACAAGTAGGGGACGGCCGTTTCTCTGACGTCGTAATTCAAACATGCTAACTACCTAATGTTTTTTGTACCACCTGCGCGACCAGTTCACGCAATTCGGTTTGGTTGAGCGCGGCGGTGGGATTGGGGTGGGGAACGGCCGTATCGTTCGTGCGCAGCGTGGGCAAATGGGGCTGGCCGGCCGGATGGCAGGTGCCGCACACCTGGCAAAATGCTTCCCGCTCGCCGGCGTGGCTCAATCCCATCTGTTCCCGCTGGCGCAGCAGCTTCTCTACCTCGTGAGCAGGCAACGGATTGCGCACGCCCAGCTGCGCCAGCATAAAACCAATCCGCGCATTTTGTTCCAGCGTTTCCAGCCGCATAAATGCCTGCATGGGCGAATCGCCCACCGTCAGCGAACCATGCCGCTGCAACACCAGCCCATCGTGGTGGCGAATCAGGTCGCGAATGGCACGGACGTTTTCTTCACTGGACGGGGTAGCGTACTCCGTGGTGGGGATGAGGCCCAGCATGACGATCACTTCCGGCAGCAGGCAGTCGGCCATAGGCACGCCAGCAATAGAGAGAGCCACGGTAATAGGCGGATGGGCATGGACCACTGCCTGGATGTCGGGACGCTGGCGGTATGCTTCCAGGTGCATGGGCAGTTCGCTGGTGGGTTTAAGGTTGGCGGAACGGCCGTAACTACTTCGCACCATATTCCCCTCATTATCAACCACCAGCATATGCTCCGGTTCCAATAGTCCTTTGTGCAGACCAGACGGCGTGATGAGCAGGGTATCCGGCCCCAGCCGCGCCGAAATATTGCCGTCGCTGGCACAGATGAACCCTTTTTCGTACATCAAGCGGCCAATCTGAACGAACGTTTGGCGCAGTTCCTGCTCGTTCTGCCTCATTTGCCGCCTCCCAGCGCCACTTCATACCGCTGCACTTCCTGGACAAGCCGCTGAGGACGGCCGTTAAACTCGCGCCAATCCAGTTTTTCCAACGTCAGCTTCCACAAAATATCGGTCAGCGCCGCATTTACGGGCGTGGGCACGCCGTGTTCCTTGCCAGCCTTGGCGATGGCCCCATTGTGGTACACCACTTCGCTTTTGCCTTTGCCTGCTGTCAGGTCAATGTGGAACGATGGCATTTTGTCGCCACGGCCGTCGGCTACCAGCTTGCTTAAGCCTGGTTTCAACAGCGCCCGCGGCAGGCGCTTCACCGAGAAGGCCAGTTTGGTGGCCGGCACGGCGGGCAAATCAACCACCTTGTGGCCGGCCGCTTTCATCACGGCCAGCGTTTCTTGCAGCATCTTGATTTCTAGATCAAAAATGAGGTCCGAACGGTAAATGACGCCCGGTCGCCGGTTCAGGATGGCCGAGGTGGCATTGGCAATAATGTTGAGCAACGCCTTGGACCACTTCATTGACTGGTAATTTTTATACCCTTGGGTTTCCAGTCCCGTTTCGCTGAACAGTTTGAGCCACGGCCGTATATCTTGTTTGGGCTGGGTGGGCGCCAGGCAAAGGCCGCCATCAGTACGTTCTGCGACAAGCTGGGTTGTTGTTTCTTTGCGGATAGGCAGGGTGAAGGAACCGGCAATAACGTGTTCAGCCCCAAACTGCTTGATGAGGCCTTCCTCCACACCAATGCCATTTTGGGTGGTGATGATCATGTTGGGTTCCGGGCAAAAGGCGATGAGGGGATTTATAGCGGCGGCGATGTCGTATGATTTCATCGTCAGAACGATGAGATCATAATTTTGCCCATCTTTAAAAGCTTGCGCTACAGAGGTGGCCGCCTGGGGCCGGGTGACGACGCGCCGATTACCTTCAGTCACTTCCAGGCCTGTCTCGCCAATCAATTGGGCCATCACGTCGCGAGTGATGAGCGTGACGTTGTGCTTCTGCTGCGCCAGGCGAGCTCCCAAATAGCCGCCGACAGCCCCAGCACCATAAATTAAAATGTCCATAAGCTTCTTCCGCTGCTAACTTTTTGCCACAGAGAACACAGAGATTCTGAGATAAGACTTTGCATTGAAACTGCTCGTTTGCCAAGATTGGACCAATTTTTCCCAGGATATACCAAATGCGTTATTCAAATTGGTCCAATCTTCTGAAGCGCCTAAAGAATTACGAATCTTCCCTCTTAAATCTCTGTAACCTCTGTGGCTAATTTTATTCTGCGCCGAGTGTGCTGCCGATGAAATTATCGTAGCCGCGCAAAAAGTCGGGTACGGCCGTTACCCGTTTACCTGCCAATTGAATCTCTTCCAGCAGCAGCCCGCCGTCGGCGGTGAGGGCGGCGGCGCTTTCTTTATGATCGCTTGTTTCAAGCGCCACGACCTGCCCCGGTTGGCCATCGGGCAAACGGCCGTCGGCCACCGACGCTGACTTGATTTTAAGCAGTTCCCCCTGCCAGAAGGTAAACGCCCCCGGCCAGGGCGTCATAGCCCGGATGCGGCGGTCGATTTCGGCGCTGGTTTGCTGCCAGTTAAGACGGCCGTCTTCCTTACTAATCATCGGAGCATACGTCGATTGCGCATCATCTTGCGGCGCGGGGGTTAGGTTACCGGCTACAATGTTGTCCAAATGAACATTCAGCAAGTTAGCGCCCAATTCTGCCAGCCGATCGTGGAGGGAAGCGGCCGTTTCCGTGGGAGAAATTGGCGTGGGCATGCAAGCATACACTGGGCCGGTGTCCAGCCCCTCATCCATCTGCATCAGGCAGACACCCGTCTCGGCATCGCCCGCCAGGATGGCGTGCTGAATGGGAGAGGCGCCCCGCCAGCGCGGCAGTAGCGAGGCGTGGATGTTCAGGCAGCCGTGCGGCGGCAGGTTCAAAACGTGCGGCCGTAAAATCTGGCCAAACGCGGCTACCACAATGATGTCTGGCTGCCAGTCACGCAAAGGCTGGGCGGCTTCTTCGCTGCGCAGCGATTTGGGCTGGTAGATGGGGATGTTGGCCGCTGCGGCAGTGAGTTTGACGGGAGACGGCCGTAACTGTTTACCGCGTCCAGCCGGCCGATCGGGCTGGGTCACCACACCAACCACTGTTTGTGTTTCAATTAACGTTTGCAGGACAGGTACGGCAAATTCAGGCGTACCCATAAAGACTACTTTCGCCATAGCGGCATTCTAACCACGATTTCCCCGATTGCAAACTTAGGCGCGGAAATATAGCAAAGAAAATGAGTGCTTTCCATGCTGCTCATCAAAGGTGAGGCTGCAATTCCGCCCGGTTTTCTATACCACTCCTTATTGACGTAATGTAAGCTCCCCCGTACAATGCAGTCTGAAAAGGAAATTGACGCTTGGCTGATAATATGAACTTCAGCCAGCTAAAACATAATTGCTTTAGGAGGCAATCCCCATGAGTGACGATATTGATGTGACAAACGACGAGATGAATCTTACCGGACCATCAGATGACGATAAGCTGTGGGCACTTTTAGCGTATGTCTTTTCCCCGCTGGTTCCCATTATTATCTTTTTGATGGAGGATAAGAAAAATCGGCCGTTTATTAAAGCCCATAACGCCCAGGCGCTAGTTTGGGGTGTAATCAATATGGTGGTTGGCACAGCGTTAAGCACATTCCTATGTGGTATCCCTTCATTGGCGATGTGGCTTGTTGCCATTTATTGGGGCTGGCAGGCTTATCAGGGGCAAGACGTGACCATTCCTGTTATTACAGATTTTGTGAAAGGACAGGGCTGGGCCTAAAGTAGGCTGCGGATAGATTCTTATTTAGCCAGTTCTGACCATAAGGTTGGGGCTGGCTTTCTTTTTTGGCGATTGAATGAAATTTCATTTCAAGGGAGGATTTGAAAATGGATATTGCAAAAGCCTTTACCTACTTTAGGGAAGACGATCGCTGGATAGGCAAATTGGGCATTGGCGTTTTGATTTCGCTGCTGTCGTTTTTGATTTTGCCTGCGTTTTTGCTGTATGGCTACGCCGTGGGCATTACTCGCAACGTGATGAACGGCGAGAAGCTGCCCCTGCCCGAATGGGAAGATTTGGGCACGCTGTTCAAAGATGGGCTGGTTATGTTTGTCGCCGGCATTGTGTACACGCTGCCGTTTTGGTTGCTGGCCTGCATTGCCTTTGCCGCCACTATTGGTTTTGGCGGATTAAGCGAAGCCACACAAATTAGCGAAGATGCGGCCGTAGCCGGCATTATGGCGACGTATGGCCTGGTTGGCTGCCTCGCGCTCGTTTTTATGCTGGCGTTTTTCTTCATCAGCCCGGCCATTGTGATTCAATATGTACGGAACGATGATTTAGGCGCGTGCTTTCGCTTTGGTGAAGTATTCGCTATCGTGCGCGACAATTTCGCTGATATTTTGATTGCCGGACTGACGCCGTTTGCCGCCAGCTTTGTGCTTTCTATTCTTTTTGGCGCGCTGAGCATTATCCCTTGTCTGGGTTGGATCGCTTCCTTTTTGTTGGGCATTGCCATGGGACCGTATTTAACGGCCGTTACCGGCCATCTCTACGGCCAAATTGCCGGCAAAATTGGTGGCGCACCACCAGCAGAAAAGTTTGCCGGTTAGCTTTATTTGCGGCTCAATACCCACTTCTCCAGTTCAATGGCCCAAAAAGCCAGACTGCCGAAGCCAATACAGATCAGTAGTTCGCTGAGGGTGAGCGGAACGGCCGCAAAAAAGCTGCTTATGCCCGGTGTATAAATCACCAGCAGCTGCAAACCAATTACCACCAGGGCCAGCCAGAAAAGCGTCATGTTGGAGCGCCAACCCAGCTTAAACGCCGATTCATGGCTGGAGCGGGAGGCAATCGCCTGCCCCACCTGTAAAAAGGCCAGCGTGGTGAACAGCATCGTGCGCCAGCTGTTGGCTTCCGGCAGACCTGGCTCAAAGGCCAGCCAGGAAACCAGCAGCCCCACGATGCCAATCAGTACGCCTACCCGCACAATGTGAACCGCCAGCCCGCCGTGGAACAACGATGCCTGCGGTGAGCGAGGCGGCTGCTTCATTACCCCTTTCTCGGCCGGTTCTACGCCCAGCCCCAGCCCCAGCAGCCCGTCGGTCATCAGATTGAGCCAGAGTAGCTGCAACGGCTCCAGCGCCACCACAATGCCTATAAAAGGCGCAGCCAGCATCACGATAATTTTGCCCAGGTTCCCGGCAATGGAGAACTTGACAAAGCGGCGAATGTTGTCGTAAATGACACGCCCTTCTTCCACGGCGGCGACGATGGTGGCAAAGTTGTCATCCAGCAGCACCATTTCCGACGCCTCTTTGGAGACGTCCGTGCCGGTGATGCCCATGGCAATGCCGATGTCGGCCTTGCGCAGCGCGGGCGAGTCGTTGACCCCGTCGCCCGTCATGCCCACAACGTGCCCCTGGCGCTGGAGCGCATCTACAATACGCAGCTTATGCTCCGGCGAAACGCGGGCATAAATAGAAACTTCGCCCACGATTTCTTCCAGCTCTTCCTGGCTCATTTCATCCAGATTTTGGCCGGTTTTGACACGGCCGTTTTCGGCAATGCCTAAATCATGAGCAATAAACCGGGCCGTCAGCGGATGATCACCGGTGATCATGATGGGGCGCACCCCAGCGGCTTTACAGGTAGCCACGGCCGCTTTCACTTCAGGCCGCGGCGGATCAATCATGCCCACCAGACCAATTAAAATGAGATTTTCTTCCAGCGGCTCGTCAGGCGCTTGCAGGCGGCGCAGCGCCAGCCCCAATACCCGCATTCCGTTTTGGGCCATCTCATTATTGGCAATTTCAATGCGGCTGCGCCAAGACGCATCCATCGGCACGGGACCGTCGCCGTCCCAGACGCGATCACAAATATCCAGTAAGCCATCGACCGCCCCTTTCGTAAAGGCCAGATACGGCTTTTCTGAACCGACCAGGGCGCGCACGGCCGTTGGCAAATTGTCCGGCGCTACTTCCAGCTTGTGCACGGTCGTCATGCGCTTGCGCTCAGAGTCAAAGGGCAGTTCATTCACACGCGGTAAGAGGGACTCAATCTCTGCTTTGTCCAGGCCCGCTTGCTGCGCCGCTACCAGCAGCGCCCCTTCGGTGGGATCGCCCAAAAAGCTGTAGCGTCCCGTTTCCGGATCTGGCTGGAAAGAAGCGTCGTTGCACAGCGCCCCTGCCGCCAGCGTCAGGCCAATGGCCGCCGGGCGGCTGCTGAACAGCTCATCTGGCCCGGCAGCAATGCGGTAAGATGGTTCGGGCCGGTCGCTGGTGCCGGCCAGCTCCAAATAATGCCCGGCCACATCCAAAATGGTGACCGTCATGCGGTTGACGGTGAGCGTGCCGGTTTTGTCGGAACAAATGATGGTGACTGCACCCAGCGTTTCCACCGCAGGCAGCTTGCGAATGAGGGCGGCGCGGCGCAGCATTCGCTGCGCCCCTAACGCCAGCGTAATAGTCACTACTGCGGGCAATCCTTCGGGAATGACGGCCACGGCGACGGAAACGGCCGTTAAAAACATCTCCTCCAGCGTCTCCCCCTGCACCAACCCAATGATCATCACCAAAACAGCAATGACCACGCCAGCCAGGGCGAGCTGCCGCCCTACCTGGTCGAGCTGCCGCTGCAAGGGCGTAGTGCTGTCCGGCACCTCCTGAATAAGCGTGGCGATTTTGCCCAGCTCCGTTTGCATGCCGGTGGCCACAACAACGGCCGTTCCCCGGCCATACGTCACGTTGGTACCCATATAAGCCATGTTGCGCCGGTCACCCAGGGGTGGATTTTCTTTTTCCAGGACGGCCGTCTCTTTTTCCACGGCTTCCGATTCGCCGGTAAGGGCCGCCTCCTGCACGCGCAAATTGGCACTGGTGGCCAGGCGCACGTCAGCGGGGATGGCGTTGCCTGCTTCTAATGAGATAACATCGCCGGGAACCAAATCGAGAGCGGGCATTTCTTGCCAACGGCCGTTGCGCAGCACGCGCACCACCGGCACCGCCAGCTTCTTCAAGGCGGCCATCGCCTGCTCGGCGCGGTACTCCTGCACAAAGCCCAAAATGACAAAAAGCACCACAATGGCGCCAATAGCCGCCGCCTCTGTTACCTTGCCCAAAAAGCCGGAGAGCACGGTGGCCACAATTAAAATCAGCACCATCGTGCTGCTGGCCTGTTCCCACAGCAGCCGCAGGGGATGTTTGCCGCCTTTACTGATGAGTTCGTTACGGCCGTATTGCTGCCGTCGCTGCTGAGCAGCCGCGGGATCGAGGCCCTGTTCCAGGTTGGTTTCTAATTCATTGATAACGGATTCAACAGATTTTGTATGCCAGATTTGCATGACTTCCCTTTTGTTATGTAAAGTATCGAGATGATCCAGGTGTGCTCAAGTCTCGTGTGCTTCGACTATCTGTTCTGCCTGATGATTTTCGGGTTCGGTTTGCGGTGGCGATGTGGCCCGGTGGAAATATTGAAAGATGAACTTGAGGCTGGCCAAGACGGGCACCACCAACAGCGCTCCCAAAAAGCCGGTGAAGGCAAAGGCCGCCAGCAGTGAAACAACCACTACGCCGGGATGCAGCTGCAACGCTTCCCCCATGTATTGCGGCCGCAGCCACAAATTATCCACCTGCTGGATAGCGGCATAGACAACAATGAGCAAAATGATCAGCCCAATGGGCGACAGCGGCAGCCAGCCTTGCCGGAACAACCACAAAATGAGGCTGGTGCTGGCAATCAGCAGCACCGCCAACACCGCAAAAATAATGAGCTGCACACGTAGGAAAATCCGCCAGATGTTATCCAGCTCTGTGGCCAATGTTTGGGCATCTTTTTGGTAGGCTCCCGGCAGCAGCAGGATCAACCCCGGCACAATTTTGTGTCCATCGCGCATGAAGTAGTAAAGACTAACCAGAATAACCGCGCTCCAAATGAGATTATCGGCCAAACCACCCAGCCACCCGCCACCCGCCGCCGGCAAACTGGAGAAAGCATTGTTGGTCGCCCGTTCCACATAATCCAGCACGACCTGTGGCTGGATCGTGAAGTTAAGGATGGGGATGGTAAACGGCCGTTGCAGCCAAACCGACATCTCTGCCCACGCCTGCCGCAGCTCCTCGCTCCACTCAGGCGCCTGGTTCACAACCAGCGTACTAAGGGCAAAAATGATCCCCACTAACAACAGCAAAAGGACAAGGAAGATAACGGCCGTTGCCAACGAGCGTCTGAGCTTCAGCCGACTTTCTGCCCGGCCGACAAGCGGGTCCAGCAGATACGCCACCAGGGCCGCAACCAGCAGGGAACGCCAGAGAGGCCCGGTAAGAATCACAAGGATTATGAACCCAATTACAGCTGCTAGCAGCCACAAAGATTGTGGTGTAGCAGAAATCTTCAATGTTTTCTTCATCTCTTTGCTGGTAAATACCTCAAAAACAGCGGCTTCCTGAACTTCACAAAACAGTATAGCAATTATCCCGCAAGCTGCCATCTACAACGATAAATAGTTGATAAGTGACAAAAAGGATTGACGAAAGGCAGCCAAATGGGTTATATTACTAAGTATGTTTAATGAACTTACTAAGTTAGGTTATTAAAAATGGCACGCGCACAGTCCCCTTCCAAAAAAGCGACGCGGCAGCATACAAAGCAGCACAACGCCCGTCTGGTTCTCAAAACCATTTATGAAAATGGTGATATCAGCCGTGCCGATTTGGCTCGGGCTACAGGCTTAACACGGGCAACTGTTTCCAACATTGTGACCGGCTATCTGGACAAAGGGATTGTGGCCGAGACGGGTTACGGGCCATCCTTAGGCGGCAAGCCCCCCATCATGCTCAGCATGGTGGCCGATGCCCGGCAGCTCATTTGCCTCGATTTGGGCAACGAACAGTTCACCGGGGCGCTGGTCAATTTGCGCGGCCATTTTGAAAAGCAGATTAGCCTGCCGGTAAACGGCCGTACCGCCCAGGCTGCCCTCGATTTAGTTTACGAACTGGTAGACCAACTCCTGGATAATATTTCCGCCCCCGTTCTGGGGATGGCGCTGGGCAGCCCCGGCCTCATCGATGCCGACGCCGGGCTGGTCAAACAATCCGTCAACCTGGATTGGCGCGACCTGCCTTTGCAGCAGCTCCTGGCCGACCGCTACCCCTTCCCCGTCCACATTGCCAACGACAGCCACCTGGCTGCCCTGGCCGAATACTCCTACGGTGCCGACGACACCCGCAACCTGGTGCTGATCAAAATGGGCCAGGGCATTGGTTCCGGGATTGTGTTGAACGGCCGTATCTTCTACGGTGAAGGATTTGGTGCCGGTGAAATTGGGCACGTCAGCGTGGTGGACAACGGCGAGCAGTGCTCCTGCGGCAACGCAGGCTGCCTGGAAACGGTGGCCAGCGTGCGGGCCATGCTGCGCCAGGCAGAAACGGCCGCTGCCCAAAATCCCGAGTCGCTGCTGGCCGCGTTACGGCCGTCTGGCAGCCCCATCACCTGGGACATTTTGCACCAAGCGTGCCAGCAAGGCGACGCCACCGCCCAGCAAATCATCACGCAGGCAGGCGAATTTTTAGGATTGTCGGTGGCCAATCTGGTCGGCATCCTCAACGTGAATCGGATTGTGATTGCCGGTGACATGGCCCAAACAGGCAGCTTATTCATTGAAGCGGTGCAAAACAGCATGGCACGGCGGGTCTTGCCTAAACTGGCGGCGGATACGGCCGTACAGTACGCTACCACCGAATCAAATCTTGTGTTATTAGGTGCCTCGGCTTTGATTTTGAGCCAGGGGCTGGGCGTTATTTAGAGGGATTTTTATGCAGGCAGCGCAGCTTTCAGTTGGCTTGGACGTCGGTGGCACCAAAACGGCCGCATTGCTGGTGGATTCCAGCAGTTGTGTGTTGGGACAAACTACCGTGCCCACCCACACGGCCACTCCCGATGAACTGCTGGCCACCATCACCCGCGCCATCCACGCTGTGCTGGCCGAAGCCAACGCCACGCCGCAGCAAATTCGCAGCATCGGTCTGGGTGTACCCGGCCAGGTGGATCCCGCAACCGGGATTGTAAAGCTGGCCGTCAACCTCAATTTGCAAACTTTTCCCCTGGGGCCCACTATTTCGGCCCGGTTCAAGGCCCCCACCTTTTTAGAAAACGACGTGCGCACGGCGGCTATCGGCGCGTTTGACTATTTGCGCCAGACGGAGCCGGTGCAGAGCATCGCTTATGTGAGTATTGGCACAGGCATTGCTGCGGGGGTGATTTTGAACGGCCGTCTCCATCGCGGGCAAAACGGCATGGCCGGCGAAATCGGCCACATGACGGTTGAGCCAGACGGCGAGCTGTGCAACTGCGGTCTGCGTGGCTGCCTGGAAACCATCGTGGCCGGACCAGCTATGATCCGCCAGATGAACATCGCCAGCCCCCAAAACCAGGTGCAAAATGCGGGTGCTGTTTACGAAGCGGCAGCCCAGGGCAATCAAGCCGCACAACAAGTGGTACAGCGTGTCAGCCAGCATCTCAGCCGGGCCATCCAATGGCTCATCATGACATATGATGTGGAAAAAGTATTGCTTGGGGGCGGCGTCACCCGCAGCGGCGAGGCGTTTTTGGCACCCATATTGCGCGAATTGGCCCGCCTGCGACAGCAATCAACCCTGGCAGCTGAACTGTTGCCCGATGAGAAACTGTATCTGATTCCGCCAGATTACAATCCTGGCGTGTGGGGTGCTGTGCACCTCGCTAATCAAATGAGTTCAGAAACAATCACACACATTTCTGCAAATGACAAAGGTAGGTCAAGTTTAAAAACTTGACCAACAGACTAAAAGCAGATAACGCCACAAACCGGGCTGCGAACTCCAGAATTGTGGCGTTACCTTAGCTAAAGGAGGTGATCCCTCAACCATAAAAATAATACCCTAAAAACACGCCGTTTTCGACACTGCTCCTTTTTGCAATGGTTCTCTCACCATTTTGTTTCAGAAAACGGCCGTATACCCACACCCTGAGAGAGCCGCTAAATTGTCTGCAAACGTTAGACAGAAGGAGAGATTGAAAATGCGCAAGTACACGCTTGTTTTATTATTCGCCCTTATCGCCCTGCTCATCGCCGCCTGCGGTGAACGGCCGCAAGCCGAAGAGACCGATACCGAGACAGACACAGATACCACAACCGAGACAACTGAAGAATCAACAGAAACGGCCGAATCCGACGAAGAGATGGCCGAAGAAAGCAGCGGCTCCTTCCTGGAACGGGCCAAAGCCGGCGAGTTTTCCGGCAGTGAAGTCACCGTCTTCGGCAAATGGACCGAAGCGGAAGGCGAAAATTTCGTCGCCGCCCTGGCTCCCTTTGAGGAAGCCACCGGCATCACCGTTAATTACGAAGGTTCGGCCGAGTTTGAAACCCTCATCACCGTGCGCGTGGAAGGTGGCGACGCTCCTGACATCGCCGGCTTCCCCCAGCCCGGCCTGATGGCCCAATTTGTGCAGGAAGGGGCCATTCCCGATCACGCTCAATTTTTGAACGTGGACGAGCTCAACGACAACTACAGCGAAGCCTGGATGAATCTGGCCACCGTCAACGATCAGCTCTCTGGCGTTTTTTACCGCGCCAGCACCAAGAGTATCGTCTGGTATCCAGTGCAGGCATTTGAAGACGCCGGCTACGAAATTCCCGAAACATGGGATGAACTGATCGCCCTCAGCGACCAGATCGTGGCCAATGGCGGCACGCCCTGGTGCATCAGCATGGAACACGGCGGTAACACCGGCTGGGTAGCCACCGACTGGATCGAAGACGTGCTGCTGCGGACCGCACCACCTGAAACCTACGACCAATGGGTCAATCACGAAATTTCCTTTGATGATCCGGCCGTGGTCAACGCCGCCAACATCGTCGGCGACATCTGGTTCAATGAAGATTACGTATATGGTGGCACAACCGGCATTCTCACCATCTGGGTGGGCGACACGCAAACCCCGATGTTTGACGAAGCGGGTCCGCAGTGCTGGATGCACCGTCAGGCAGGCTGGATTCCCGACTTTTGGCCCGAAGGCACAGAACCGGGCGTAGATAGTTCGTTCTTCTACCTGCCACCGATTAATGAGGCATACGGCCGTCCCGTTCTCGGCGGTGGTGACGTGTTCTCCGCTTTTAACACCCGCCCGGAAACGGCCGCACTCATGGAATACCTTTCCCTGCCTGAGGGCGCCGAAACCTGGGTGAAAGCCGGCGGGTTCATCTCGCCCAACCGCAGCGTTCCGTCCGACTGGTACGGCAGCTACGTGGATCAGGCCCAAGCCGAAATCCTGCAAAATGCCACCACCCTCCGCTTTGACGCTTCTGACCTGATGCCCGCTGAAGTTGGCGCCGGCACCTTCTGGAGCGGCATGGTCGATTGGGTAAGCGACGGCGGCGAAAACACCGAAGCGATCCTGGCCCAAATTGACGCCAGCTGGCCCGATGCCACAACCGGCCTGGGCGGCACAGGCGACACCGCAAACGAAGAAGAAGCTGCGGAAGAAACCGGCGGCTACGAACATCTGGCTGCCGCTGAAGCTGGTGAATATGACGGCACGACCGTGACCATCTTCGGCAAATGGACCGAGGGCGAAGGCGAGAGCTTCGTCAACACCCTGGCCGACTTCGAAGAGCGCACCGGCATCGACATTCAATATGAAGGTTCGTCCGAGTTTGAAACGCTCATCACCGTGCGCGTGGAGGGCGGCGACGCCCCCGACATCGCCGGCTTCCCCCAGCCTGGCCTGCTGGCCGAGTTTGTACGGGATGGAGCAGTCGTCGATCTGGATGCCAACATCAACACCGACCAGCTTATGGCCGACTACAGCGACGCCTGGATCAATCTGGGCACCGTTGATGACCAGCTCTCTGGCGTGTTCTTCCGTGCCAGCACCAAGAGTATCGTCTGGTACCCGGTGCAGGCGTTTGAAGAGGCCGGCTACGAAATCCCCGAAACGTGGGATGAGCTCATCGCCCTCAGCGACCAGATCGTGGCCGATGGCGGCACGCCCTGGTGTGTCAGCATGGAGCATGGCGGCAACACCGGCTGGGTGGCCACCGACTGGATCGAAGATGTGCTGCTGCGCACCGCCCCGCCCGAAACCTATGATCAATGGGTGAACCACGAGATTCCGTTTAACGATCCGGCCGTCCTGAATGCGGCTGACATCGTGGGTGACGTCTGGTTCAACGAGGATTACGTCTACGGCGGCACAACCGGCATCCTCACCATCTGGGTCGGCGATACACAGACGCCAATGTTTGACGAAGCCGGTCCGCAGTGCTGGATGCATCGCCAGGCAGGCTGGATTCCCGACTTCTGGCCCGAAGGTACGGCAGCGGGCGTGGACAGCTCGTTCTTTTACCTGCCGCCGATCGATGAGGCATACGGCCGTCCCGTTTTAGGTGGTGGTGACATCTTTGCCGCCTTCAGCGACCGGCCCGAAGTGCTGGCCGTGATCGAGTACCTGGCCACGGCCGACGCGGCCAAAGGCTGGGTGGAAGCCGGTGGCTTCATCTCGCCCAACCGCAGCGTGCCCACCGATTGGTATGGCAACTACGTGGATCAGGCTCAGGCCGAAATTCTGCAAAACGCAACGACGCTGCGCTTTGACGCTTCTGACCTGATGCCCGCCGAAGTGGGTGCCGGCACCTTCTGGAGCGGCATGGTCGATTGGGTCAGCGCCGCCGGCGAAAACACCGAAACCGTTTTCCAACAGGTCGAAGACAGCTGGCCTAACAACTAGAAGTTATGACGTTCAGGACTGGCAGTCCTTTCCTTTTGATCGTTCCTTCAATTGAAGGACTGCCAGTCCTCCGACGAGGAAAATCTCATGGCCGGGCAAATTGTTTCGTCGCCGCAAACAAAAGATGAAAAGCCGCTGACCAATTTGGGGCGGGCTGCGTTATCTCTGGGTGTGGCCACGGCCGTATTCTTTATACTGCGCTGGAGCATTGGCTTTATGAAGGATCGTGAAGCGCCGGAGCAGCTTTTGCTGAATCTGTATGCCCGGCTGGGCATGGATTCTGCCCTGGCAGCACTGCAAGAAACCGGCCTTGATCCGCTCGCCAGCAAGCTGATGATTACGGCCGTTGCCCTGCTGGTAGGCATCGGCGGGGTGTGGGCGCTCTTTTGGGTGGCCAATGATTTGATTGCGCGACTGCCATTTGCGGTGCGGGAACGGATACGGCCGTTTATCTTTGTCGGTCCGGCCATCTTGCTCCTCAGCACATACCTCATCTACCCTGTTTTCAACACCATCTACACCAGCATCTCCGAAGACATTCTCAACGTGCCGGAAATTGTGCCCGAGCAATATTGGGCCTCAGACAGCATCGCCGCCGATCTGGTGGCCGATGCCGAAAACCTCACCTTTAATCGCTATCTGATCGACACGGACCAGTTTGAACTGGCCAGCGTCACCGCCAACGAGCGGACGGTCTGGCTGCTGGTTCGCCCCAAAACCATCACCGATTCCGACACCGAAACGGAGCGGCGCGTCTTTGCCCTGACGGCCGTCGGTTTACAAAATTATCAATTCGCTTTCACCAGTCCGGAAATGCAGATTGCCTTCCGCAACAATCTGCTGTGGCTCATCATCGGCACCGGTGGCAGCGTGGCCATTGGCCTGGTGTTTGCCTCGCTGGTAGACCGCGTGAAGCGGGAGGCGCTGGCCAAATCGTTTATCTTTTTGCCGCTGGCTATCTCCTTCGTAGGTGCCAGCGTCATCTGGAAGTTTGTCTACGCCTGGCAGCCGGGCGACCGGGCCCAAATTGGCCTGCTCAACGCCCTGGTGACCAACCTGGGATTCGAGCCGGTGCCCTGGCTGATTGAAACCAGTTTTAACACGTACGCACTCATTGCCATTATGATCTGGCTGCAAACGGGCTTTGCCATGGTGGTCCTATCCGCCGCGCTCAAAGGGGTGCCCGGTGAAGTGATTGAAGCGGCGCGTATGGACGGCGCTTCCGAATTGCAGCTCTTTTTCCGGGTGATCATTCCCATGATTCAGGGGGCGATTATCACCGTCGCTACTACCATTTTTATTGCCATCCTCAAGGTGTTCGACATCGTCTACGTGATGACCAGCGGCAAGTTTGAAACCGAAGTGATTGCCAACCGCATGTTTGTCGAAATGTTCAACTTCCGCAACTTTGGCAGAGCCAGCTCCCTGGCCGTCATTTTGCTCATCGTGGTGGTGCCCATCATGGTGGTGAATATTCGCAATTTGCGCCGACAAGGCATTAATCAGTGAGCGGTAAACGGTAATCCGTAATCGGTTTGTTTTTACCGATTACCGACCACCGATTACGGATTACCGAAAAGAGGAAACATGGCAACTTACTCACACACCAGACAACAAAACAGGGTACAGAAATTTTTACAGAAGATGCCGGTACGAACGGCCGTCCTCCTCATCTGCTTTTTGTGGACATTGCCGACAGTGGGTATGTTTGTCAGCTCCTTCCGCACCGCCAACGAAATTCGCACCAGCGGCTGGTGGACTGCGTTTGTGCATCCCTTCCAGATGAGCCAGTGGACGCTGGAAAATTACAGCACCGTCCTGACGGCCGACGGGATGCTCAACGCCTTTATCAACAGCTTAATCATCACCATCCCGGCGACCGTCATTCCCATTACGCTGGCCGCATTTGCCGCCTACGCTTTTGCCTGGATGCGCTTTCCCGGACGGGATTTACTGTTTGCCGTCGTGGTGGGACTGCTGGTAGTGCCGCTGCAAATGGCGCTAATCCCCGTGCTGCGCCTGTACACCGGCCTGGAACTGAACGGCACCTTTTTGGGCACCTGGCTGGCCCATACCGGCTTTGGCCTGCCGCTGGCGATCTATTTGCTCTACAGCTACATTTCGCAGCTGCCGGGGGAGCTGTTCGAGTCGGCCTTCATCGATGGGGCGTCGCACTTTACCGCTTTTACCCGGCTGGTGCTGCCGCTGTCGGTGCCGGCGATTGCCTCCTTTGCCATTTTCCAATTTTTGTGGGTGTGGAACGATCTGCTGGTGGCCCTGGTCTTTTTGGGCACCAACCCGGACGTGGCCATCGTTACCTCGCGGCTGTCGGCGATGGTGGGGACGAAGGGAGAGGCGTGGCATTTGCTCACCGCCGGGGCGTTTTTAACGATGATCATCCCGCTGATTGTGTTCTTTTCCTTGCAGCGGTATTTTGTGCGGGGATTGTTAGCGGGGTCAGTTAAAGGCTAATTTCTTTTCGTAAACAAGCAGTCTTCACTTGTCATTTCGACCAAAGGGAGAAATCCCTGAAACCAGTGCCAGATCATGAGTCGGCTAGATTTAGAGGGATTTCTCGCCAAAAGCGGCTCGAAATGACAAATCAAAGGCTCTTCGTAAAGACAGCCTGAGTACATTTTGAAATCAAGAGGAAATTATTCTTAATGAAAGACGATTTGGGTTTTAAGTTGATGTTGGCGTTTGAAGGGTTTGAAGTGCCGCAGCGGATTCGGGAGTGGTTGGCGGAACGGCCGTCTGCCGGATTCACTCTTTTTCGCCCATTAAACGTACAAACCCCAGCCCAGGTGCGGGCACTGACGGCCGAATTGCAAACCATCGCCAAACAAGCCAACCAGCCACCGCTCATCATCGCCACGGATCAGGAAGGCGGGCAGCTCAACGCCCTGGGCGAGGAAACGACGCTCTTCCCTGGCAACATGGCTCTGGGCGCCACCCGCGATGTGGCTTTGGCGCGGCAAGTGGGCCAGGCTATTGGGCGCGAGCTGGCGGCGCTGGGGGTCAACGTCAATTACGCCCCCAACTGTGACATCAACACCAATCCGCACAACCCTGCCTGTGGCATTCGCGCTTTTGGTGATGATCCGGCGCTGGCCGCGGAAATGGCCGCCGCGCTGGTGGCCGGAATGCAGGCCGAGGGCGTGGCGGCGACGATCAAACATTTCCCCGGCAAGGGGGAAGCCAAGGTTGATTCACACTATGCCATGCCGCTCATTGACCACAGTCGGGAGCGTTTAGATGCGGTGGAGTTACGGCCGTTCCGCGCCGCCATTCAAGCCGGGGCCAAACTGGTGATGACCGGCCATTTTGCCATCCCCGCCCTTACCGGCAGCACCGAGCTGCCTGCTACGCTCTCCCGCGCCGTGATGCGCGATTTTGTGCGGGACGAGCTGGGCTTTGACGGCATCGTCATCACCGATGCGCTGGACATGGGCGCGATTTCGCAAGGGGCCGGGCAAATTGTGGACGTGATTACGGCCGTTCGCGCCGAGGTCGATTTGCTGCTGCTGACCAACAGCGAAGAAGTGCAGGAACGACTCTACGCCGGGTTGCAGCTAGCTTACTCGCGCGGCTTGATCGAAGATTGTCATTTGGAACCATCGCTGGCGCGGATCATGGCGCTGAAGCAGTGGACGGGCCAAATGCCACAGCCACCGCTGGAGGTAGTCGCCTGCGCCGCACATCAAGAGCTGGCGCAAACGGTGGCCAATCGCTCGGTCACCCTGGTGCGCAACGATGCCGGGCTTCTGCCCCTGCGCCTGCCACCTGACGCCCGCATCGCCGTCATCATGCCCCAGCCCAAGGATTTGACCCCGGCTGACACCTCCTCGTTCATCACGCCGACGCTGGCAACGGCCGTACGCGCCCATCATCCTCTTGTAGATGAATTTATCACCAGCCACCCGCCCACTGAAAACGAAATTGCCAGCCTGCGGGAAAAAGCCGCCGGATACGATTTGCTCATCGTGGGAACGCTGAGTGCTTCAATGGACGAAATGCAGGCGGAATTGGTGAATATGTTGCTGGAAACGGCCGTGCCCACTATCACCGTCGCTCTGCGCACGCCGTACGATCTCACCGTTTATCCCAATTCCCAGACGCACGTCTGCACCTACAGCATCCTGCCCGCCTCTATGCACGCTCTGGCCGCCGCCCTTTTTGGCAAGATTCCATTTGAGGGTAGACTGCCTGTGCAGTTGGGGGAATTGTATGAATTTGGGCATGGATTAGTCGGTGAGCAGTATCCAGTAGGTCAGTAATCAGTGATTTGCATTCAGCACGCCGCAGTTTATACGCCGGATGAAGTGATGGAAGATGGGGCAGTTTTGGTTGCGGACGGCCGTATCCAAACCATCGCACCTGCCAGCCAGCTCGATTTGCCGGCAAAGGTAAACTGCATTGACGCGACCGGCCTGCATTTGATGCCAGGCTTCATTGATTTGCAGCTCAACGGGGCGATTGGGCTTGATTTCACCTCTGAGCCGGAAAGTATTTGGGCCGTGGCCGATTATTTACCGCGTACCGGTGTGACCAGCTTTTTGCCTACGATTATCAGTTCGCCGTTAACGACAGTATCCGCCGCCCAAGAAATTATTACCAGTAGTTCGCCTAAAGGTTTTCAAGGTGCCACGCCGCTGGGACTGCACATCGAAGGCCCATTTTTGCACCCTGACAAAAAAGGCGCGCACAATCCCGCTTATCTGCAACTGCCCACCGTCGAAAAAGTCGCTGATTGGACCCCCGAAAATGGCGTGCGATTAGTCACGCTTGCGCCTGAACTGGACGGCGCATTGGAAATCATCCACCTACTCACCGAGCGCAGTGTAGTTGTCAGTGCCGGGCATTCGACTGCCACCTTTGACCAGGCCACTGCTGGATTCGAGGCAGGGATTCGCTACGGCACGCACCTGTTCAACGCCATGCCGCCCTTACACCATCGGGAGCCGGGCCTCGCAGGCGCGCTCCTGGCCGACGAACGCACCACCATTGGCCTGATTGTCGATG
Source organism: Anaerolineaceae bacterium (assembly GCA_002699125.1). Taxonomy (GTDB): domain Bacteria; phylum Chloroflexota; class Anaerolineae; order Promineifilales; family Promineifilaceae; genus Leptofilum. The sequence continues at coordinate 7,251 of PABI01000068.1, read as the reverse complement.
GTGAGCACGTACATCCGGATTTGGTGAAATTGGTGTGGCAAATGGTGGGGAACGGCCGTCTCAACCTGGTCACCGATGCCATGGCGGCGCTGGGGATGCCTTCCGGAAGTTACTGGCTGGGCGACTTTGAAGTCATTGTGGATGACACGACGGCACGATTAACAAACGGCACGTTGGCAGGCAGCTTATTGACTTTGGATACGGCCGTGCGCAACCTCATCACCTTCACCGGCTGCACCCTGTCCGAAGCCCTGCCCGCCGTCACCAGCACGCCGGCCAACCTGCTCGGTTTGCCGCACAAAGGCCGCATCGCCCCCAACTGCGACGCCGACCTGGTGCTGCTCACCGATGATTTGCAGGTACACACCACATTTGTCGGAGGGCGCATCGTTTATCAAAAAGAGTAATCCACAGATTTCGCAGATTACACAGATTGAAAGAAAAAATCTGCGCTAATCTGCGTAATCTGCGGATTTTAAGGAAAAGAGAATGACTTTACACGAAGAGATTCTTGAACAAACGGCCGTTTGGCAAAACAGTTACAGTCAAAATCTTGATGTCGTCCGTAACATCGCGCAGGCGGTGCCGCTGGACAATATTCATCACGCCTTCATCGCCGCGCGAGGCACGTCGGACAATGCAGCGCGGTATGCCAGCTATTTATGGGGGGCGCTGAACCGGCTGCCGGTGACGCTGGCCACGCCATCGCTGTTTAGCCTGTACCAGCAGCCGCCTCGGCTGCGCGGCGCACTGGTGATCGGCATTTCGCAGTCGGGGCAGTCGCCCGACATTGTCAACGTGGTCGCCGAAGGCAAAAAGCAGGGGCAGCCTACGCTGGCCATCACCAATGAGCCGGATTCGCCGCTGGCGCAAACGGCCGATTTTGTCATCAATATTCATGCCGGGGTGGAAACGGCCGTGGCTGCCACCAAAACGTACACCAGCCAATTGCTGGCCATCGCCATGCTTTCGGCGGCCTGGAGCCAGGCACAAGATCGATTTGCAGCGATTGAAAGGTTGGGGGAATGGGGAACGGTCGTGCTGGCCCACGATGAAAAAATCGGCCAACTGGCGCAGCGCTACCGCTACATGAAACAGTGCGTGGTCCTGGGGCGGGGCTACAACTATGCCACCGCCTTCGAATGGTCGCTCAAGCTCAAGGAGCTAACTTACGTTGTGGCCGAACCGTACTCTTCCGCCGATTTTCGGCACGGCCCCATCGCCATTGTAGAGCGCGGCTTCCCCGTCATGGCCGTGGCCCCCACCGGTGCCGTCCTGGCCGACATGCGCAATTTGCTGCAAAAATTGGCCGAGGAGAAGCAGGCCGAGCTGCTGATTATCAGCAATGATGAGCCTACGCTGGCGCTGGCAAATTCACCCATTTCCCTGCCAGCCGATTTGCCAGAATGGCTCTCGCCGCTAGTCGGCATCATTCCGGCGCAGCTTTTTGCCTACCATCTCACCCGCGTTAAGGGATACAACACGGAAGCACCGCGCGGCCTGAATAAAGTAACAAAAACCACCTGACCTCCGGCTCGTTCCTACGCTCCGCGTGGGAATGCCATGTGTAGCGCTCTGCGCTACTAAGGGGACGCTGGAGCGTCCCTCTCTTTCATTCCACGCAGAGCGGGGAACGAGTGTTATGGGAGATTTTAGGCTGCTGATTCTGGTTGTTGGGCACGGCCGTTTCCCATCTCAACCAGTGCGGTGCGCACCGCACTGCGGTCGGGCGCGCCGGCCACGTGCAAGGTTTGGGTGGGGAAAGCAAACTCGATGCCGGCCTCGTCAAACTGCTCCATCAATGACAGGTTGATCTGCTGCTGGATGTCCATATAAATGTTGTAATCGGGGGACAGCACGTAATACACAATTTCAAAATCCAACGAGAAATTGCCAAACCGGAAAAAATGGGCCCGGTCAAAGCGCGTCTGCTCCAGCGACTCAATAATTTCGGTCGCTATCTGTGGCACTTGCCGCACCTTTTCCGGCGGCGTGTCGTACGTGACGCCAATCTGAAAGGTAACGCGCCTTTCCTGCATGTCCTGGTAATTTTGAATGCGGCTGTTCAGCAAATCGCTGTTGGCGAAAATGAGCTTTTCACCATGTATGCTGCGCAAGCGCGTTGTCTTCAGCCCAATCTGCTGCACCGTTCCTTTGTAATCGCCTACCACAATGAAGTCGCCAATAACAAATGGCTTGTCCAGTGAAATTGACAGCGAGGCAAACAGATCGCCGAGAATGTTTTGCACCGCCAGGGCTACAGCCACGCCACCAATGCCCAACCCAGTGATGAGCGCAGTAATCTCGACACCGGGAATATTATCCAGCGCCAGCAGCAGCAAAATGGAATACAGCACCAGCCGCACCACAAAGCCAACGGCGTTGATAGTCGTGGCGCGTTCCGCATTTTCAAACTCTTCGATCGCTTCGCGCTTTTCGCTTGTCAGCCAAAACTGAACCAGTGCATCCCCCCAGATGCCCACCTGAATTAGCAGCAAGGTGAAGGCTGCGGCGCTGATCCATTCCATGACAGTTTCCGAAATGGTCAACGCCAAAAGGCCAGCATACAGCGAGAGCAGAACGACGATGGCATTGTTAATCTTTTCCACAACCAGAATAGCCACATCATCCAGATTGTTTTCCGTTTTTTGGGACAGGGATTGGAAGCGGCGCAGCAATATTCTTTTGGCGAGTTGAATGGTTACGGCCGTTCCCACCGCCACCAATAACGCTACCAACCACGTCCGCACACTGTTGTCTAAAATCACCAAATCCAATAATTCCATGTAACGCTCTCCATCCGTTTAAATATTCATCAACCCTCAAGAATAGAGACGACAAAGAAGAAAGGCCTATACAAACGATATAGAAAAAGGTAGAACATGATGTAGAATCTTCTGCAATTTTAGTTCGTGGCAAGCTCCCTTAAATTGCTAATTCGGCCACCTCTTTATACAATGTCGCAACCCAACCTCCCGCAGGCTCCATCTAATACCAAACTCCAGAAACAGGCCTGCGAGAGGTTTAGCCAGTTCAACCACAAAAGGAAGCAATCGTGCCCAGACGTTCTTTCAGTCAAGGCAGCTACTACCACATCTACAATCGCGGTGCGAATCGCAGCCCTCTCTTTTTTAGCTCAGAAAACTATCTTTACTGCCTGCGGCTTATCAAAAAATATGCCCTCCAATATCAAATCGCGTTTATCGCTTACTGCCTGATGCCCAACCATTACCACTTTTTGCTGCGGCAAGATGGTCATTTTCCCGTCTCTAAATTTATCAACGTATTGTTCAATGGCTATGTGCAAGCTGTAAATCACCAGAAAAATCGTTCAGGCACGCTTTTTGAGGGCCGCTTCAAGCATAAACCAGTTGATCGTGATGAATATTTGATTCATCTGTGCCGCTACATCCATGCCAATCCTGTTAAGGCAGGTTTGGCTACGCGATTGGAGGAATGGCCGTATTCTAACTACCTGGAATGGATTGGTGAGAGACCCGGCACGCTTGTCGATCATGAATTTGTGAAAACCTGGTTTCCGGCAAAAGGGGCCTATACCGAGTTTGTTATGGACTATCTCCGTGACGCAAAAAGCCTGCCAGATGATATTCAGCAATACTTGTTTGATTAACTGGTTCTCCGTTTGCAAAACACCTCTGCACGAGCCAACCTCCCGCAGGTTTCATCCAAGAGGTTGGTGTTGGACAGAACCTGCGGGAGGTTTTCCGTAGCACCCTCAACGATAACAAAACATTAATGGTCGCTGGTTTTCCGGCATGATAGAATTGTAGATTGCTTTAAACTCTCAATTTACCGTTCATCATTTGTGGCATTTTCTGCCGGAGAACGCCCGGCAGACTTGCCAAACGGAAGAACAGATGTCTCTGGACAAAATCATCGTGCGCGGTGCGCGTGCCCATAATTTGAAAAATATCGATGTCGAGATTCCTCGCGACAAGCTGGTGGTCATCACCGGGCTGTCTGGCTCCGGCAAATCGTCGCTGGCGTTCGACACTATCTTCGCCGAGGGTCAGCGACGTTATGTCGAGTCTCTGTCGGCCTATGCCCGCCAATTTTTGGGGCAGATGGAAAAGCCGGACGTGGACCAGATTGAGGGGCTCAGCCCGGCCGTTTCCATCGACCAGAAAGGGGTCAGCCACAATCCGCGCTCGACCGTGGGCACCGTGACAGAGATTTACGACTACCTGCGTCTGCTGTTTGCCCGCGTTGGCGTGCCCCACTGCCCGGAATGCGGCCGTCCGGTACGGCCGCAATCAGCCGAACAAATTGTGGACTCAATCCTGCACATGCCGCAAAACAGCCGCATCCAGATTCTGGCCCCGCTGATCCGCGATCGCAAAGGCCACCATCAGGCCATCTTCGACGACGTGCGTAAAGCCGGTTTTGTCCGGGTGCGGGTGAACGGCGAAGTCCGCTCCGTGGACGACGAGATTGAGCTGGACCGCTACAAAAATCATACCATCGAAGCTGTGGTAGACCGGTTGGTGGTGCGGCACGATCCCCACGACGAGAGCGAAGACGCTCAGGCGGCCAAATCTCGTCTGACCGACTCCCTGGAAACGGCACTGCGGCTGGGCAGCGGCCTGGTCATCATCAACGATGTGACCGATCCCGATAATCCGGTAGACAATCTGTATTCGGAACACCTTTACTGCCCCTATGACGGCACTAGCATCCCGGAAATTGAGCCGCGTACCTTCAGCTTCAACAGCCCGCACGGTGCCTGCCCCGCCTGCCAGGGATTAGGCACAACCAAGATGATTGATCCCGATATGGTGGTGCCCAACAAGTCGCTGAGTCTCGAAGATGGGGCGATTGCCGGCTGGCCCACGGAGGACAAGGCCGGCTATTATTGGCAATTGTTGAAGGCAACGGCCGTACATTTCGAAATCCCCACCGACGTACCCGTCCGCGAATTGACCGAAGCGCAAATGCACATCCTGCTGCAAGGCAGCGGCAGCGAGCAGGTGGTGGTTACTTACAAAAATCGGCAGGGCGATCCGCGCCGCTACCTCACCAACTATGAAGGCGTCGTGCCCAACCTGTGGCGGCGCTACAACGAATCTACCTCCGATTACGTGCGCGACAAGCTGGAAGATTACATGGTAGACATGCCCTGTCCCGAATGTGGCGGCTCCCGTTTGCAGCCAGTGGCTCGCGCGGTGGACATCAACGGCACGACCATCACCGAGGTGGTAAAGATGCCCGTCCTCAATATCGTGCCCTGGGTAGACAAGCTGCGCGACGAGAAAAACACGCCCCTCACCGACCGCCAGGCGATGATTGCCAAACCGATTCTCAAAGAGATTGGCGACCGGGTGACGTTTATGGTAAACGTGGGGCTGGATTATCTGACGCTGGACCGTACCGCCGGTACCCTGAGCGGCGGCGAAGCCCAGCGCATCCGGCTGGCCACGCAGATTGGCAGCCAGCTCATGGGCGTGCTGTACGTGCTGGACGAACCAAGCATCGGCCTGCACCAGCGAGACAACGCCCGCCTCATCCACACGCTGCAAGGGATGCGCGACCTGGGCAACACCGTCCTGGTGGTGGAGCACGACGAAGACACGATGCGCGCCGCTGACTGGGTCATTGACCTGGGGCCGGGCGCCGGCACGCGCGGTGGCGAAGTGGTCGCTGAAGGATCGCCAGACTTTATCGCTGCCCATGAAAAATCGCTAACGGGGGCCTATCTGAGCGGACGACAGGGCATTCCCATCCCCAAGAAGCGGCGCAAAGGCACGGGCGAAACGCTGATGATTCGCGGCGCGCGGGAAAACAACTTAAAGGCGCTGGACATCTGCATTCCGCTGGGCAAGTTTATCTGCATCACCGGCGTCAGCGGCAGCGGCAAAAGCTCGTTCCTCATCGAGATTTTGAGCAAGAAGCTGAGCCAACATTTTTACAAATCCAAAACGGTGCCGGGCAAGCATGACGATATTGAGGGGCTGGATTATCTGGACAAGGTGATTGAGATTGACCAGAGTCCAATCGGCCGTACGCCGCGCTCTAATCCGGCCACATACACCAACCTGTTTAACCCCATCCGCGACCTGTTTGCCAGCCTGCCGGAGAGCAAGGTACGCGGCTACAAGCCGGGCCGTTTTAGCTTTAACGTGAAGGGCGGTCGCTGCGAGGCGTGCGGTGGCCAGGGGCAAAACAAAATCGAGATGCAGTTTTTGCCGGACATTTACGTGCCGTGCGACGTGTGCCACGGGGCTCGCTACAATCGGGAAACGCTGCAAGTACGCTACAAAGAGCTAAACATCGCCGACGTGCTGGATTTGAGCGTGGATGATGCCCTGGAATTTTTCACCAACGTGCCCACGATCAAACGCAAGCTAAAAACTTTGCAAGATGTGGGTCTGGGTTACATCAAGCTGGGCCAGCCCGCCCCTACGCTAAGCGGCGGCGAGGCGCAGCGCATCAAGCTAAGCCGGGAATTGAGCAAAATTGCCACGGGCCGCACGATGTATATTTTGGACGAGCCTTCGGTGGGGCTGCATTCACACGACGTGGCCAAGCTGATTGTGGCGCTGAACAAGCTGGTGGATAAGGGCAACACGGTCATTATCATCGAGCACAATCTGGACATTATTAAGGTGGCCGATTATTTGATCGATATGGGGCCGGAAGGCGGCCATCGCGGCGGGGAGATCGTGGCCGCCGGCTCACCGGAAGAGGTGGCGCAAGTGGAAACGTCGTATACGGGGCAGTGGTTGAAGCAATACTTGAACGGCCGTTCCGCCTGATTTTTTTGCCACAGAGAACACAGAGAATTTAGAGGCTGGCTCATATGGGCCAGCCTTTTTTGGTACCTCAATTTTTGGTAAGCGTCAGCGCATATTCTGGTGTTCCTACTTCAAAATCCAGAACGCCAATGATGTACATGCCACCCACTTCCAGATCCACGTCCAAAATTTCGGCATCCTGAAAGACGCCCCCGATTGAATCAAAATCGGGCGGACCGAATAAACCAATCACCAGATCACCATCGCTGCCGGTGGGCGCAACAGAAACTGAGACGTTGTCGCCGCTGGCGGCCATGAAGCACCAGTAATCAATTCCCAGCACCTCCGTCGTGGCTGTTTTTGTTTGGCCGTATTCAATGCGCCCCTTGATCAGGTCGGGGAAACCACCACCTTCGCTGAAGGCTCAATATGGGATTCAAGGAGCTACCAGAATCTCAACCAGCGAAGGTAAAAGAGCTTTGCCCCGCTTGCGAGAATT
>PABI01000067.1 GCA_002699125.1 Anaerolineaceae bacterium | reverse complement strand
TCAGCTTTGTGTCATCGGCCGCGACTCCTTCATCGGTGCCGGCAACACATTTACCGATTTTAATATTTTGGGCGGGCCGCTGAAAACAATGAACCACGAAGGCAAATTAGAAGCGACCAATCTGCTCATCCTGGGGGGCTGCGTGGGCCATCACTGCCGCATTAGTTCCGGGTCCATCATTTATGCCGCCCGCACCATTGAATCTGACGTCGTTCTCCTGGCATCTGACGATAGGCAATTCATCACAAAGAACTTCACCTACGAGCAAAGTGATCACCATCCCCACAAAGAGAAGTATCATTATCCGCGACTGTATCCCAGAAAAGGCGAAGTAGGCTCTTTTTAACCCAAATCAGCAAATAAGGTTGAGCAATAAGTAGCGCTGTAAGGGACAGAATTACCATTGAACATAAATTCATCCTGGCTACACTCAAGGTATTATGCAGGACAGTTTTGCTTTTATCATTCATCCTCTAAACCCCAAGCGAGATGTGGCTCGTAAATATCCCGCGCTGGGAAAGCTCCCTGCCTGGTTGATTGAATTTCTCTCTATTTTTTATCCCCCCGTCCTGGTTTCTGAAATTGAAGGCATAAAGTCGGCGGCAAACGGCCGTTCCCTCAAAGGTTGGTTTATTGCCTGTCCCCTCACGCCAAACATGATGCTGCGTCTGCCTACCCCGCTGGTCTACCGCAAAATTATTCAAACGGGTAAATTAGCCGAAAAACTGGGGGCACGCATCCTGGGGCTGGGGGCATTTACGGCTGTAGTCGGGGATGGTGGCCTAACGGTTGCCAAACATTTAAATATTCCCGTCACCACAGGCGACAGCTATACAGTGGCCCAAGCCGCACAGGCAATTCAGGAAGCGGCCGTTTTGCTAAAACGGCCGCTGGCTTCTTCAACTGTAGCCGTCGTGGGCGCTACCGGAGCGATTGGCTCCATCTGTGCCCAACTGCTGGCAACCGACAGTGGTCGCATGGTTTTGATTGGCCGTCGAACCGAAAGACTGCAAGAAGTAGCGACGGCCGTGCGCCAACAAGGCTGCCAAAATGTCATCGTCACAGCCGATATGAACCAGTTGGCCCAGGCCCACTTCATCATCACCGTCACCAGCGCCGTAGACACTATCATTGAGCCACAACATTTGCGGCGCGGGGCAGTGGTTTGTGACGTTTCCCGCCCGCGTGATGTCTCTAAGCAGGTGGCCGAACAGCGGCCAGACGTTTTGGTGATTGAAGGGGGCATGGTTGAAGTCCCTGGACCAGTAAACTTTAATTTTGATTTTGGCTTTCCGCCCAAAATGGCCTACGCCTGCATGGCAGAAACAATGGCGTTGGCCCTGGATGGAAATTACGTATCTTTCACGCTTGGTAAAGACATAAAATTGTCGCAAGTTCAGACAATTGATACAATCGCCACACGGCATGGGTTTAAGCTCGGCGGCTTCAGAAGTTTCGAACGCGCCGTAACGAGCTCGCAAATAGCGTTTGTGCAAGCCGCTGCTGAAACGGAAGCAAACGCTGCCATTGCCGTTCCGTATATAAATCCAAAAACCCACGCAATTGTGGACTCTGTCAATATTTGATCTGCCAAGGAACAAGCTCATGAGCAACGGCCGTATTTTAATCGTAGAAGACGACTTTGATATATCCAACATGCTGCGCATTTTCTTCACGGGGCAAGGCTACCATGTCGATGTTGCCGCTCGGGGTAATGATGCCCTGGAGCTGTGTCGCAAAAAGCTACCCGACCTGATTGTGTTGGACATCATGCTGCCCGACATGAATGGGTATGAGGTGTGCAAGGTGATGCGAACCACCACTCGCACCAGCCACATTCCCATCATCTTCCTGACCCAGAAAGATGAGCGGAGCGACCGCATTGCCGGGCTGGAGCTGGGGGCTGATGATTACATCACCAAGCCCTTTGATATTGAAGAGCTAAAATTACGCGTGCGGACGGCCATCAATACTTACAAACGGCACAACATGACAGATCCCATCACGGGTTTGCCCAGCAGCCGCCTCATTGAGGACCAGCTACGCAACCTGATGCGCACCAGCGACTGGACCTATCTGCAAATTGGGATCGACCATATCGAGCCTTTTAGCGACGAATATGGTTTCCTGGCGCGGGATGAAGTGCTGCGGTTTACCACCCTGCTGCTCAATGAAGTTGATGATGAACTAGGAACCTTGGACGATTTTATTGGTCATGCGACCAGCAACACATTTGTGTTGGTCACCAAGGCAGACAACGTATCGGCCGTCGTCGATGAACTGCGCCAGCGGTTTGAAGAAGGTATTCTCTCCCATTACAGCTTTATTGATCGTGAACAGGGAGGCATTATGCAGCCAGACGGCCATCTGGTGCCGCTCATGAAGCTCTCCATTGGCACTGTGTCAGATAAGACACAGCGTTTTTCAGATATTCGCGAAATTACCGAAACGGCCGCAGAGCTGCGTCGATTGGATAGAGATAAACAAGCCCAACAATAATCTGGCCACTTCGTTAGTGGCTGACTTTTATGGCAGCCTTTTGCAATTGTGTAATGGTGCAGAAGTAGCAGCTGGGGTTTGACACTTATCATGGAAAAAGAATTAACCTCGGCTATGATTTGGAGTTTGTTTGACAGCCTTCACGAAGGCGTTCTCATAGCTGAGCCAGACGGTACGATTCTATACTTGAATGAAGCAGCAGGTGCTTTGCTTGATCTAGCACCGGATGTTTCATCGTTGCAAGTTACGGATCGCCTGTTTTCTCACCCCAACAGCTGGCAAGACTGCTTGACACCACCCTTTGAATGCATTGTTACGGCCGAAAACGGCCGTCCTCTTAACCTGCACAGCCATGCCCTGGAACTCAACGATAAAGATCTGATTCAGATCGTGGTTTCCCGCCAGCCCCATCTAAACGACTTAGCCAATTCAGCTGAAGCGCTGCAACAGCTTACCGCCCTCACCCATGTCAGCAACGAAACGGACCTAAAGGAACAGCTCACACTGCTGGTGAATGGGCTGCAAAAAACAGGCTGGAACCGCGTTGTGCTCAGTTTGCGTGATGAGACATTCAGCCCCACACTTCTGATCACCGCTGGGATTTCCCAGACAGAAGAGACCTTTTTGCGCAGTAATCCTGTGCCGCCACAAGCATGGCTGACCTTATTTGAGGATAAAGCGCTGCAAAAATTCCGCCAGGGCAGCTGCTATTTTGTACCAGGCAACAGCACCTGGGCCAAGCAACACATGGACGGCATGGTGTTGCCAGATTACACGGCCGTTCAGAAGAATGGCGACACCTGGCATCCCAACGATTTACTTTGCGTGCCGCTTTACAATCAGCAGCAAGAGCGCATTGGCCTCATTAGCCTGGATCAACCGGTAAACGGCCGTCGCCCCACCGCTATGGCCGTGCAAACCATTGAGCTGTATGCCCAATTTGCCGCCTCCATTATTGAAAACACCCATCTCTTCCAAGAAACGGTCAACCGTAATCGAGAATTTGAACTGCTGCTAAACAGCAGCAATGCACTCTCCAGCACGCTGGACAAAGAATCAATCTTAACGACACTGGCCAAGCAGGCAATTGAAGCCATTGCTGCGGCAGGCTGCACCATTTACCAATGGCTGCCGGCCCAGGGCCAACTGCAAATATTGAAGGATGTGGCCCGGGATAAGGGTACGGCCGTTTCCGCCACAGGCACCCGCCTCACCATTCCCACATCGGCTGTATTAACAAACTTACTTCAATCCCAGCAGCCGCAAAATATTCAACTGGATCAAGAAACGGCATCGCCATTGCCACGGCCAACCTGGGCAAACGCTGACGATGAACTTTGCACACTTGTTCCCATTGTTTTAACCGGGGAAACATACGGCTTTATTCATTTGCTAAGTGGGAACGGCCGTTCGCCCAACACCATTCAGCACGAAACCAAATTGCTCGCTGCCCTGGTAAACCAGGCAGCCACCGCCCTGGAAATTGCCCTCATCTTCGAGGACACTTACGAACGAGAACGTTTCTACGGGGCTATGGGCAATGTCAGCCTGGCATTAAACTCCAGCCTGGACCGCGAAACGGTCCTCAACCTTATTTGCAGCGAAGGCCGGCGCATTTTTAACGTCGATGGGGCCTACATCTGGCAGCACGAAGCCGATCATTTTGTCGGCAGCGCCGCCGCCGGACATGGTGCCGACAGCTTTGTCGGCTCAACCATCGCCACAACTGATCAGGCCAGCTTTGTCACTCAGCTTGCCCAATCTGGTGAACCAACCTACCTCAACCAGATTGCTCAAGAAGATCGCGTTGAAATTCGGCTGCCCAATCCAGAAGCTATCCAGGCGGTACTTGGCGTACCATTGCTGCGCGAAAGCGATCTCACCGGCATTCTGGTGCTGGTAGATACACAAAACCCCAACCGCTTCAACGACAAGGATGTCAGTTGGGCCACCTCTTTTGGCGTTCAGGTCGCCATTGCCCTGCAAAACGCCAATCTGTTTGAGGAACTGCGCGAGTTTAACGAAACGCTGGATCATCGCGTGGCAGAACGCACCCAGGCACTCAACGATGAAAGTAACCGCGTCAAGATTTTGCTGCGCATTACCACCGAGCTCTCGGCCAGCCTGGATCAAGATCACGTGCTTAGCCAGGCTTTGCAACTGGTAGACGGCGTCGTCGATGCAAACGAAGGGGTCATCTTGCTTATCGACCAGGAGTCCGGCGAATTTATTTTCCGGGCAGCCATCGGCAGCGAACGGCAAATCCCCCCCGGTGGCATTCCCAGCGGCATGATGCGCAATGAAGGGCTCGCTGGTTGGATGGTTGAAAACCGTTCGGCCGTTATTGTGCACGATACGCACAATGATCCACGCTGGCTGGAGCGTGAAACCAGCCTGAAACACCGCTCCGTTTTAGGCGTGCCGCTGATCCTTAACGAGGAAGTTATCGGTGTCTTGATGATGTTCCATCATGAAGACAATGCCTTCACGGATCAACAGCTTGACCTGGTTGAGGCAGCAGCCATCCAGGTAGCCCATGCTATCAATAATGCCAGCTTGTATAAGCTCATTTTTGAGCAGGCAGAACAGCTTGGCGGTATGCTGCGCACAGAAATTATCCAAAAGGCCAATTTGGAAGCCATTTTGGAAAGTATCGCCGACGGGGTGATTGTTGCCGATAACCAAAACAAAGTCGATATTGCCAATTTGCCCGCCTGCAATATTTTGGACATTCCGCGTAAGCAACTGTTGGGCAAATCAATTAACGAATTATTAGGCTTGTACGGTCACTTCGGCGAATCGTGGATTCACACCATCAATGATTGGGCCCACAACGCTGACCGCATTGAGCAGTGGACCTACCTGGCCGACCAGCTGGTTATTGAAGATAAATTCGTCAGTGTGCATCTGTCGCCGGTTTTATCTGACAATCAGTTTTATGGCACGGTATCAATCTTCCGTGACATTACCAAGGAAGTGGAAGTTGATAAGCTGAAGAGCGAGTTTGTTTCCACCGTTTCTCATGAGCTGCGCACACCGATGACCTCGATCAAGGGGTATGCCGATTTGATGCTAATGGGTGCTGCTGGTACGATGACTGATCCGCAACTGCGGTATTTGCAAGTCATTAAAAACAATGCCGACCGGCTGCACATGCTGGTAAATGATCTGCTGGACATCTCGCGCATTGAAACGGGCAAGACGGGGTTGGATTTACGGCCGTTAGACGTACCCCAAATTATCGCCCAGGTTGTAGATGGACATTTACACGGCCGTATTCAACATGAAGCGCGCTCACTTAACGTCACAACTGAGATCGCCCCATCCTTACCGCTAGTCAATGCCGACCATGCCCGCATCACCCAGGTTCTCACCAACCTGCTGGATAATGCGCTCAACTACACGCCAGATGATGGGCAGGTGACCATTATGGCTAAAGCCACCCACAGCTATGTGCACATCAGCGTGAGAGACACAGGAATTGGCATATCCAAGGAAAATCAAGAAAAAATCTTTGACCGCTTCTACCGTGCTGAGGATTCTGAAGTGCAGCGTGTACCCGGCACCGGGCTAGGTCTGGCCATTGTGCGCAGCCTCATCGAAATGCACGGTGGGCGACTGAAGGTAGAAAGCGAGCTGGGCAGAGGTAGCACCTTTACCTTTAACCTGCCGGTTGTTATCGAAGATAGCGACCCAGGCTGATGCTTGTATAGAAAGAGACATTATGACAAAAATTCTGATAGCCGAAGACGATCAAGACATTCGTGAATTAGTGGTTCTCACACTGCAATTCAGCGGATTCGACGTGGTCAGTGTCGAAGATGGTTCTTTGGCAGTTGAAAAGGCACAAGCCCAATCTTTTGATCTAATTCTGATGGACGTTCGCATGCCCCGTATGACAGGCTACGAAGCCTGCCGCCGTCTAAAAGAAATGGACTCAACTAAAAATATTCCCATCATCTTCTTGTCTGCCAAAGGGCAAGAGCAAGAAATACAAACTGGTCTTAACGCTGGCGCAGCGGATTACATTTTAAAACCGTTTGCCCCAGATACATTGGTAAACACAATCAATAAAGTATTGAACAAGGCAGAAACTGGCTAAAAAATGAGCATCACCACCATAGACAGCCAACTAATTCATTATGAGGTACTAGGGCGCGGTCAGCCGTTGATCTTTATTCACGGTTGGGTTGGCTCCTGGCGCTATTGGTGGCCCTCGATGCAGGCTCTCTCGGCCCATTACCGTACCTTTGCCTTTGATCTCTGGGGCTTTGGCGATTCCAGTAAATCACCTGAAACATATTCGTTATCCGCCTACGTGAATATGGTGAATCAGTTCATAGACAAGTTGGGGGTTGCGCGGCCAGTTATTTTGGTTGGGCACGGATTGGGCGCGATTGTGGCCTTAAACTATACGGCTCAATTTCCAGTCAATGTTGAAAAAGTGGCCACCATCTCGCTGCCAATTACAGGTGACTACATTACAAACCGGTTGCAGGGTGCTGATGCAGAATCCATGGCTAGCCGCGTTTTAGGGCGCGCTGAAAGTTTTACCGAAATCGATAGTGAAATTCGTAAGATAGATCCCGTTGCCGTCTCAAAATCTATCGAGTCGTTCAGTAACCTGGACCTTATTTCCAATATTACCAACTTAAATCGCCCCTTGCTGATGGTGTATGGCAGTCAGGATAGTTTGGTACTGCCACCCAACGGCGAACACAGCTATCTGCAACAATCAGTAAATGAACGCTTCTATGTGGAGCTGGATTTGTGCCATCATTTCCCCATGCTGCAAGAAAAAGCCAAGTTCAACCGCCTCCTGCTCGACTTCATCATGGCCAGCGCTGAGCTGACCGAACTCACCCCGAAAGAGTATTGGCAGCGCCGCATTCGTTAACACTTTCGTGTTGTTGCCTGAATACGGCCGTTCCTCTTCTCTCCCCTCTGATCGACAATAGCCAATCCTTTACAAATGGGTACAATCTGGATTATATTTGCATTACCGCTTTAAGTTTGCCTATTTTTTAGAAAAAGCAAACCTCGCGGATGCGTTACCCCCGATTTGTAAACGCATCCTTTGCCAATCCAGCCAAAACAAGGAGTGTCCTATGAATGATTTCAAATTCGAGGTTTGGCCCACCGAGTTCCGCCAAATTAACCAATACTTCGGGCAAAATCCCCATAACTACGCCCAGTTTGGCTTGCCTGGCCATGAGGGGCTGGATTTAATGGCCCCTACCGGCAGCAAGATATTTGCCGTCGCGCCGGGCACTGTACGTGTTGTTAACCACCAAGCCAACAACCACAATTATGGCATTCACGTCCGTGTAGACCATGTGGATGGTTGGCAAACAATTTATGCTCACCTGCAACAAGCCACGGTGCAGGTCGGCCAACCAGTAAAGGCAGGTGATCAGCTTGGCCTGGCCGACAATACTGGTAACAGCTTTGGCTCGCATTTGCACCTGACCCTCAAGCGCGTTAACAGCAGCTATACCGATAACAGCGGCACCAAATGGCCCTTTAACATCTATGATCCTACACCGTTTTTGCTGCCGTTGCTTGGCTGGCAGCGCCCGGCTGGACCTTATACAGATGGTTGGGCTTACACGGATGGCATTATCGTGGCTGGCGATTTGGCCCAGGTTAACAGTGGCGGCATCAATTTGCGTAAAACACCCAGCGTGGTGGGTGAAAAGATTGACCTGGTTCCCGGGGGCACCATCGTGATCGTGCCCGGCGCCCCAAGAGGGCAGTACACCCCGGTAAAAGTGGCCAACGCCTCTTTAAGCAATGTGCCGGCGCCAGAACCGCCGACGCCCGCCCCACCGCCCGCTCCCACAGAAAATGTGGTGAATGGCTGGGCCTTTAGCAGCTATATTACACGCAGCGGCAACCAGGCTGTTGTGGGAGAGTACGGCATTAACTTACGGGCAAAACCCAATCGAACAGCCACAAATATGGGTTTGGTGAAGGGAGGCAGCACAGTTACCGTAACCGGTTCTACCCAGGGCGAGTACACACCGGTCAGCGTTCGCCGCGTAGATTTTTCTGGTCCGGTCAATATTCCAGATGAGGTTGCCCCACCCGTTACACCACAGCCTGAACCAACCACGCCTCCACCCGCAGATGCCATTTTGGGTTGGGCTTACACACAAAATCTGACGATAGACGGCCGTAAAGCCACTTCCGGCCGTTTTGGAACAAATTTACGCGCCGCACCGGTGCGCGGGGGCAGCAAGCTGGGACTGTTTGTAGAAAATGGCACCGGTACGGTTGCCGGACAATCCAGCGGGGAGTACACACCAGTTTATGTTCCGCGCAGCAGCCTGCGTAACATCCCCGCCAATTTGCCCTCCGTCACGCAGCCCACACCGTTCCCTGACGATACAACAACCCCCACTGCACCGCCCCAGCCTACGGCAGACACCACACCTGGTTGGGCTTTTACAGCGGCAATTTCCGTGGCAGGCGGCATGGCCACAGCCGGGCAATACGGCATCAATCTGCGCAAAGCACCGAGGCGCGATGCTGAAAAAGTAGGCTTTGTACCAGGCAACGCCAGCATGATTGTTACCGGCGCAGCGCAAGGCGAGTACACGCCCGTACGTGTGGATGACGATGTCTTGCAAGAAACAGTCACTGGACCAGTTTCTGTTGTTGATACGATTAAAACGCCGGATGAGGTTTTGGACCCCGAGCCACCGCTTTTGGGCCATGCCAGCATTGGGCTGCACGCCTCAGCGGACCCTGGCATTTCGCAAGCCGAAATTGATGAGTTTGCCGACATGCGTCCGGGGATGATCAAAGTTTTGTCGTTTCACGAACCGACGGCCGTGCAAAAACTAGCCAAAGCTCATCCCAATGCACGTTGGGTGGTGCGCGCATTCCTCGATTTCCGCACGCCGGGTGGCGTGCGCAACATCAGCCCCGGTCAATTCTTGAATGACACCATCAACGACGTGCGGCGCACGCTGGAGATGATCGGCTCCGGCAAAGATGTGGTCATCGAGCTGCACAATGAGCCAAATCTGGTACCAGAAGGATTAACCGGTGCCTGGCACGATGGGGCCAGTTTTGCCCAATGGTGGGTAGAGGTTTTGCGCCTTTATCGGCAGGCGCTGCCCGGTCGTAAATTTATCTACCCCGGTTTGTCACCGGGAGCGGCCGTTTCCGGCATCAAGCAAGATCATATACAGTTTATCGAAGCCAGCCGTGCTGCGGTAGAAGCAGCCGACGGACTGGGCGTGCATATCTATTGGTCCAATGTCTACCCAATGGAAACCGCGCTGAGCGTGCTGGATGATTACATCAGCCGCTTCCGCTTTAAGCCCATTTGGGTGACAGAAGCCAGCAACAATAAAGCGGGCACGCCTGTCTACAAAAAAGCGCAGCAATACCTGGACTTCTGGCGCGAGCTGCAAAAACGGCCGACTGTGCAGGGGGTCACTTATTTTGTGGCTTCCGCCAGTGACCCCGCCTTCAAAGAAGAGATCTGGGTAGGCCGTGACATCGGCAAGCGGATTGGTCGTCGCTAGGAAAGATTGGTCCAATTGTGTAAATTGGACCAATCTGAGAGCACAATTCTCTGATGGAAATTATTCTGCCTGTTACGGCCGTTATCCTCGTCGCTATTTTTGTTGGCTATCTGCGCCGTGAACGACTAAAGTTTAGCTGCCCGGAATGCGATAGTTCACGGATTCGGGTTGTGGAAAAGCAGCTCAAAGAACTGAAGCAAGACCATACTATCGGCTATGGCATGAAGCTGGACGTGAAGCTCACCATGGAGACGAAATACCATTGCCAGGCATGTGGCCACACCTGGACCGTAATTGCCCCAGAAACTTAAACTTTACCACAATGGTGCGTCGCACTTTTAGATCGATTTGTTACAACAAAACTGTTTGTGAAAGTGCGACGCACCTCCAACCTTAGGAGTTTGTCGTGAAATTTGTGCGCTATGAAGTCAACGGCCGTTCCCCGCAGGTCGGCCTCGTCCAAGAAAACCACGTTTACGATCTGTCAGCCATCGCCCCATCCATGCAAACGGTCATTGCCCTCAGTGCCGATGGCCTGGCCATTGTTCAGCAGCACGCCGCCAAGGTGACGGGCATTCCGCTGGCAGGTGTGAAGCTTCATGCGCCGCTTTTGCCCCGGCGCAACGTGATGTGTCTGGGGCTGAACTATGCCGAACATGCGCATGAATCGCTGGTGGCGCAAGGGCAGGCGGTCGCTTTGCCCGAGCTGCCGATTGTGTTTACCAAGGCGACAACGGCCGTTTCCGGCCCCACCGATCCCATCCCTTTCGATCCACAAGTGTCCGACAAAATTGATTGGGAAGTTGAGTTGGCCGTCATCATCGGCCAGCAAGGCAAAAACATTCCGGTTGAGCAGGCAATGGAGCACGTTTTTGGCTACACGGTGCTCAACGACATCAGCGCCCGCGATTTGCAGCGGCAGGGCAAACAATATTTCAAGGGTAAAAGTCTGGACGGGAGCTGCCCCATCGGCCCCTGGCTTGTCACCAAAGACGAGGTGCCCAATCCGCACGATCTCAACATTCGCTGCCTGGTGAATGATGTAGAAAAACAGTCCAGCAATACGCGCCACATGATTTTTGACATTCCCGCCACTATCGCTTACCTCTCGCGCGGCATGACGCTGCTGCCGGGCGACATCTTTGCCACCGGCACGCCGGACGGCGTTGGCTTTGCCCGCACCCCACCCGAGTTTTTACAACCCGGCGATGTGGTGACTTCAATTGTGGAAGGGATTGGGGAATTAAGGAATGTGGTAACGGCCGTTTAACATCCCCCAAGCCCCTCTCATTCTCAACCTTTTTGCTGATTGACAGAAGCAATCACTCATGCTAAACTGTTCTCCATCGTTAAAAATAATTTTAATGATGAAATTATACCTATCGAAAAAGGATAGTTGATCGATGGAACAGTTTCAACCCAAAGATAAATTAATCATTGAAGATTTGGACGCGCTCAAGGTCATCGCCGATCCGCTGCGCACCCAAATTATCGAAATCCTCACCCACCAATCCGCCACCGTCAAACAAGCTGCCGACAAGCTGGGCCTGGCACCGAGCAAACTGTATTACCACGTCAACATGTTGGAAAATGCCGGCTTTATCGTGGTGGTAGAAACGCGCATGGTGGCCAACATGCAAGAAAAATATTATCGCACCGTGGCTCATGCATTTGAACTGGACGAATCCCTGCTCACCTTTCACACCGCAGCCGGTCAAGACACAGTCCACACTATGCTAAATAACATCCTGGACACTACCCGTGATGACATTCAGCGCAGCCTGCAAGCGCGCCTGTTTGCGCTGGACCAGGGCAGTTCAGAGCAGGAACGTCGCTTCATGCTTACACGGCAGTCTGGCTACATTGCTGAAGATCGGGCCGATGAGTTTATGGAGCGGCTGCAAGCGTTGCTACAAGAGTTTGTACAGGATACCGCTGCTGAAAAAATGGCCGCACCCGCCCAAAACTACGCCTTCACCATCGCCTTTTATCCCTCAATGTATTACCCCGACGACAAAGAATAAATCTGTCTCTACAGAAATATGGAGTAAACCAAATGGCTGCACAAAGTTCAACAAAATCCATGCGCACCTTTTTTATTATTTGGATCGGCCAGCTCATCTCAATTATTGGTTCAGGGCTTACTGGGTTTGGTCTGGCCGTCTGGATTTACCAGCAAACCGGGCAGGCCACCCCATTTGCCCTCACCGTCATGTTTGGCAATATTCCTCAAGTCCTTTTGTCTCCGTTTGCTGGCGCCCTCGTTGATCGCTGGAATCGGCGCAAGGTGATGATAGCTGCCGACGTCGGCAGCGCCGTAGTTACGATGGCCGCTCTGCTGCTGCTCACGATGGGCCAGTTAGACGTCTGGCACATTTATCTGGTGGCCGCCCTCAACTCCGTTCTGGCCGCATTCCAGGAACCGGCTTACACGGCGTCCATCACCATGTTGGTGCCCAAAAAGGACCTGACCCGGGCCAACGGGCTCATGCAAATGGGCCAGGCGCTGCAAATGCTCATCGCACCCTTGTTGGCAGGTATTTTGTTTGTGGCGATTGGACTGCGCGGCATTGTCCTTATTGATTTCATCACCTTCTTTTTTGCCGTGGGTGCCCTGCTGCTGGTTCACATTCCCCAACCCAAAAGCGCCAGCCAAAGCCAGGCCGATCAACCAAAAGAGACATTATGGCGCGAAGCCGCCTTTGGCTGTCATTATTTGCGCGCCCGGCGCGGCCTGTTGGGCCTGTTGATTTATTTTGCGCTGGTAAACTTCTTTTTGAATTTTTCGGCCGTTTTACTAGGACCCATGATCTTATCTTTTGGGTCAGCCGCCGGCCTGGGAACCGCACAAACGGTTGGTGGACTGGGCATGCTCGTGGGCAGCATTGCCATCAGCGCCTGGGGTGGGCCACAGCGACGCATTTTGGCCGTGTTTGGCTTCATTGTGTTGGCCGCAGCCGGGCTCTTCATTGCCGGGCTAAAATCCTCAGTCTTGTTCATCGCCATTGGCATGTTTGTCCTGATGTTCAGCGTGCCGTTTGGCTCCGGCATCAGCCAGGCCGTCTTCCAAAGCAAAGTTGAGCCGGACGTTCAGGGCCGTGTCTTCTCTATTCGCACCATGATATCACGCTCGATGATGCCTCTGGCCTTCTTGTTGGCCGGACCGCTTGCTGACCAGGTATTTGAGCCACTTCTGCGTGAAGGTGGTGCTTTGGCCGCCAGTTGGGTGGGCAATCTTGTAGGAACCGGACCAGGACGCGGCATCGGTGCTTTGTTCCTTATTTCGGCCGTGGTGCTCTGGATTGCCAGCGCCTTCGCCTTCGCCAATCCGCACATCCGCAATATAGAAACAGAGCTGCCGGATGCAATCTCTGAAGAAGAGAATGAAGATAAAATTAGTGAAGAAGAAGCTGTTCTAGGGCTGGAAACGGCTTAATCGTTCATTATTCCAATATTTTCATCGTTACCCAGGACTGGCAGTCCTAGACAGCGCTGTTTTCGGCTAATGAAACCAAGGACTGCCAGTCCTTCTAGCTATTCGTTTTTAATGGCGGCAATAATATTTACCTGACTGGCGCGTATAGCCGGATACCACGCCGCCAACAGCGCTACCAGGTAAGCCAGGAAAAAGCTGTAAATCATCGGCACCACCGGCACCTGTGAAGTCAGGACAAAGCCACCAATCGAGCGCAGGCCAATGATAAATACATCGGAAAGCACCGCGCCAAAACCCACGCCAAAAATCGCGCCGATAAAGCCCATGGCGGTAGCTTCGGCCAGAATCATGCGTCGCACCTGCCGGCGGCTCATCCCCAGGCTGCGCAGGCCGCCCAGCTCGCGGGTGCGCTCCAGCACGTTCATTAGCATCGTGTTAATCACGCCCAGCGCGGCCACAACCAAACCAATCAAGCCCAACACGTCAAACAGGCTGAACGCTTCGGCACTTAAGGAGCGAATCTTCTCTTCAAACGCTTCCTTGCCCTCCACCGACAAATTTTTGCCCCGCCCCAGCTGGTTTTCGATGGTGTTGGAAACGGCCGTTAACGCCGCCCCTTCCACCAATTTCACCGAAAAACTGCTGATGTCATTTACACCAAAGTAGCGCTGCAAATCGGCCATCGAGCCGGTGACCGAGGGTGTTTCGCCCGCGCCAAAATCCATGACGATGGCCACAATCTCAAACTGGCGCCGTCCCCGCCGCGTTTCCATCGTAACTATTTCGCCCACGTCCAAATCAAATTTGTTGGCGATATCGGCCCCTACGTAAACCGCACCACCCTCAGCCAGTCGCTCCATCAGCTCCGGCACGTCCAGACCTTCCTGAATACGTAAATCACGCACAGTCTCGTATGTCTCCGGGTCAACGCCAACAAACAGGGCAAACTCATCGTCGCCGGCCGTAGTTAACAGGCGGGACGCAACGATGCGGGTAGCGGTTACGGCCGTTACCTCCGGCAAAGCCAACAAGCGCGCCTCCAAATCCGGCTGCATTGGCAGCGGCGAGCGCACAAACAGATCACCGCCCAGGGCGCTGTCCATCCACTGCTCAATGTCCTGCTCAAAGCTGTTAGTCAATCCATTGATGCCCACCACCATGCTGATGCCCACCATCAATGCTGCCACGGTCAGCGCCGTGCGCCCGCGCGCCCGATTGATGTTGCTGCTGCCCAGCCGCCCCTCGTTGCCAAAGATGAACAGGGTTAACGGCCGTATCACCCGTTCCAAACTATTGGCAAACACCGGAATGCACAGCGTCGCCCCCAGCAGCAAAATAAAAATGGTGCCGCTGCCAATGTAAAAGGCCACGGACTGACGAAATGGCACATAATACAGCACCAAAATCGAGGCCACCACCGTCAGCGGACCGAACTTCAGCCCCATGGTCAGCCAGCGCCGCTCATCAGTGTTGCCCTGCACGCGCAGCGCCTGCAGCGGCGAAATGCGCGCCGCCTGCAACGCCGGCACCGTTGCCGCCACCAGCGTCACCACTACCCCCACCAGCACCGAGGTGAGCATACTTTGCGGCGTCGAGCTCACTTCGTTAATCGTCTGTCCGGCAAAGTTGCCCATTGAAATGACCAACCCACGTGCCAGCAACAAACCAAATCCCACGCCGGCCACCGAGCCAACCACCCCCAGCAGCAGCGCTTCGGTCAGCACAATCTTGATGATTTGCCGCTGCGTGGTGCCCACCGCGCGCAGCATCCCAATTTCGCGGGTGCGTTCCACCACCGTCATGGCAAAGGCGTTGTAAATGAGGAAGGAACCAACAAACAGGCTGACCACGCTAAAAAAGTTGAGCCCCTGCTGGTAGCTAGACAGGCTGTCGGTTACCAGTTCGCCGCGCGAGGCTGGTCGCTTTACAGTGAATTCCGGTCCCAACCGCGTAACCAGCTCTTCGCGAAACTGGTCCAATTCGGCCGTGCTGCTGCTGATCGTCTCGTCTACGATGAGCTCAATCTGGTCAATTTCGCTCGATGCACCAAACAGCTCTTGCACGGCGGGAACGGCCGTAATCCCAATCACCCCCTCATTGCTGATGCCGATCTCCTCTTTGGCAATCAGCCCCACGACGCGCAGCTCAACTTCGCCACTGGCGGGCGTAAGGATGGCAAAATCTTCACCGACTTCGATTCCTTTTTCCTCGGCGTAGGTCTCTACCAGCATCATGTTGTAGGCGGTTTCACCGGGGTTGAGCAAACGGCCGTCTACCAAGTTATACGCATGAATCGCTTCATCTGCGGCCAAATCCCGCCCCATCAGCCAAAAGTTAGTGCCTGGCACCAGGTTCCCACCGGCACCGTACTGCTCTTCCCAGCCTTCAGCCTCGTCTGCCGGAATGGTGACGCCGACAATGCCGGGGGCGGCAGCCACCACGCCGGGAAAGCGGCGCACGGTAGACAAGGCTGCTTCGTCGAAACGCTCACCGGCAGCGGCCGTTTCCACCACCAGGTCGCTCTGCCCCGCCGCCTCGTCAAAAAAGCGGTTGATGGAGTTGAGCGTGCTGTTGTTGGTGGCATTGACAGCCACCATCGCCGCCACGCCGACGACAATGCCGGCGGCTGTCAGCACGGTGCGCACCCAGCGCGCCCGCAAATTGCGCAGCACCATCAGCCAGGGAAGGCTTAGTTGAATGGGTCCAATTTGAAACATAAGGTTTTGTCTACAGCTCCAACTCCCGCATCACGCGCATGATGTTGCGAATATCTTCACTTGCCCCCGATTTGGCGTCGATGGCCAGGTTTTGTTCGATACGGCCGTCCTTCAAAAAGACCACGCGGTCGGCATAGCTGGCTGCCCGTGGATCATGGGTCACCATCACGATCGTCTGCGACAGCGCTTCGGCCGAGCGGCGTAGCAGCTCCAGAATTGCCGTCCCCGACTGTGAATCAAGATTGCCGGTGGGCTCATCCGCCAGCACAATCTCCGGGTCATTGACAAAGGCACGAGCAATGGCCACCCGCTGCTGCTGCCCGCCACTTAGCTGATCCGGTTTATGGTCGCTGCGCTCGGACAACCCCACCATTCCCAGCAGCTCATCAATTTTCTCTTTGTGCTTCTCAATCCGCTGCCCATCGATTAGCAAAGGCAAGCCCACATTTTCTGCGGCCGTCAGCGTTGGTACCAAATTGTAAAACTGAAAGATAAAGCCAACTTTGCGCCGCCGTACCACCGTTACCTCATCATCAGAAAGATGCGTAATGGCATGTCCCGCCAGGGCAATCTCACCTGAGGACGGCTCATCGAGCCCACCCAACAGGTGCAACAGCGTACTTTTGCCCGAACCAGACGGCCCCATCACCGCCACAAATTCACCCTTGGCTACAGAAAACGAAACATCCTGCAATGCGGAAACGGTGACTTCGCCCATGTTGTATTGTTTTGTAATATCGATTGCTTCAAGAACGGTCATTTTAGCCTCTGAAATTTTTCGTGATTTTTCTCACAACTTAATCTTACCAACATTGACGCCAAAGCCAATTGGACTCAGCAAATTTTTATTGTCACCCGCCGGTCACTAAATTGACAACCCCTGGTCGAACCGATATAATCCGAAGTCTGGGTATATTGGCTGAGTTTTCTTAAATTAGGTCGCTTTACAATTGCACATTCTGTAGAGTGCGTATTGAGTCAAAAAAGGACACAAGTGTGATGACTCACCTGTACGTATTTCGTCAAGGGCTCTGCTACCCTGTGTGTGGCAGAAAAAGCCATGAATAACGCGTCGTAAACGACAATTTGATAGAGAAGAATCTTGCTCGGCCTATGCCTAACAAAAAATTGCGCATAGGTCGATTTTTTGTTTATAATGACCCTATCCTAATTCTAAACCTTTTTAAGAGACTGAACTCGTATGAGCAATGAAGAAACAAATTTTATGGAAGAACTGCTAGACCAGCATGATTACGAAGAACCTCAAGTTGGTGACATTCGTAAGGGCATTATCGTGGCCATTACGCCACAGGGTGTCATTGTCGATTTGGGTTTAAAGCGTGATGGTTTAGTACCTTCCTCCGATCTAAGCAAGCTGGAATCAGAAGAACGTGAAGCACTCCAGGTAAATGACGAGATTTCTATTTACGTCACGAACACAGATGCACCAGACAGTTTATATGTCTCCATTCATCTGGCACAGCTGAATCAAGATTGGATCGATGCCGAAGCATTGCTGGAAAGCGGCGACATCGTCGAAGGGGAAGTAATTGGCTACAACAAAGGTGGCGCAATTATTCCATTCGGCCGTTTACGTGGCTTTGTCCCTGCTTCACATCTCAGCGAGTTATCCCGTGGGTTAAATGATCGTCAACGGCAGCAAAAGTTGGCCAAACTACGTGGGCAGCAAATACCGGTTAAGGTCATTGAAGTAGATCGTCGTCGCCGTCGTTTGGTTTTCTCACAGCGAGATGCCCAAAAAGAATGGGAAGACAAGCGCAAGCAGGAGCTTCTACAAGATCTGAATGAGGGCGATATTGTGACCGGCCGTGTCAGTGGCCTGCGGGATTTCGGCATTTTTGTCGATTTGGGTGGGGCTGATGGTCTCGTTCATATTTCCGAATTGGCCTGGTACCGTATTGACCATCCTCGTGAGGTTGTAAAAGTTGGCGACGAGATTGAAGTGTATGTGCTGAACATCAACGTTGAGTCACAACGCATCAGCTTGAGCCGCAAACGGCTGCTGGAAAATCCCTGGGATAGTGTCGATAAACGTTATGACCAAAACCAGTTGGTTGAAGGCAAAATTACCCGCATTGTTGATTATGGGGCATTTGCTGAGATTGAGCCCGGCGTAGAAGGGTTGCTCCATGTGTCACAGCTTTCCCGTAACCAGGTCGATAATCCGCGCGAAGTTGTGAACGAAGGCGAAACACATTTGCTGCGTATCGTCAGTATTGATCCTGATCGTCAGCGCATTGGTTTGAGCTTGCGGGCTGTTAATGCTCACGAGCAAATTGAGTGGATGGCATTGCGTGAAGCTGAAGCCGAAGCAAAAGCGGCCGAAGAGGCACAAGCCGAAGAAGAAGCTGAAGAAATTGATGAAGATGTTGAAGAAACGGCCGTTGCCGATGAAACTGCTGCAGAAGAAACAGAAGCATCTGTTGAAGAAAAAAGTGACGAGGATGATGACGAAACGGCCGTCACTGATGAAGCTGAACCTACGTTAGAAGAAACAAGTGACGAGACTGTTGAAGAAACGGCCGTTACCGCTGAAGATGAAGTAGAAGAAGTGGAAGAAGTGGAAACATCAGCTGAAGAATCAGAAACAGACGAAGCGGAAGCGGATTCAGACACAGGCGAAACTGAAGTTGAAGAGGCTGTTGAAGAAAGCAGCGAAGAAGAAGCTGAAACGGCCGAATCAGACTCCGATACTGAAGACGAAGATGAAGAAGAGGGAACAGAAGAAGAAAGTTAACAGAATTGTTGTTAACACCCAAGTTTTGTTGAATCCCCAGCGGATTTAACAAGAGAAGGATTTTTATGGCTAAGGACGAAAAACTGGAAGTTGAAGGGACAGTCACCGAACTGCTCCCAAATACGCAATTTACGGTCGAGTTAGATAATGGCCACAAAGTGCTGGCTTATCTTTCTGGCAGAATGCGCAAATATTACATCCGCATTTTGTTGGGCGACCGTGTGCGGGTAGAAATGACCCCGTACGATCTAGAACGAGGGCGGATCACCTACCGGTATCACCGCAATCGGGCACGTTGAGCAAATCACCAAGAATTCAATAAAATAAGCCAAGGGCTTTGCCGTGATTTGCTTAGGTAAAAGCGGACTTTTGTACAACCCAAGTTTGAAAGCGTTTCCGCTTTTACACAATTTTTCCAGTTATTATCAAAAATTAAATAAGGAACGCCTCAGCCTCAGCTATGCTGGGGCGTTTTTGGTTTGGGGAGAAACAATCAGGCAGACCCAATCACGTACCTGGATTTTTTCTATGATTTGGCCGCCAGCCTTGGTTACGGCCGTTTCCACCGTTCCCAACTGTTCTTCAATAATTCCACTCAAAATCAGCTTGCCGCCCGGTGCTACATACGCCAGCAGTCGATCATTGTCCAACAGCGATACAATCACATGCGCCAAAATATTGACAACCACAATGTTCCAACTCGACAAGGGCACATCGGCTAAAACGCCCTGATGAATTTCAATCGTCTCAATGTTATTTTGGGCGGCATTGTCCTTCGTGGTTTGCACCGCCAGCTTATCCGTATCAAAAGCCCGCACTTGCCCTGCCCCCAATTTCACCGCGGCAATCGCTAAAATGCCAGAGCCAGTGCCCACATCCAAAACTGAATCACCCGACTGCACCACCTGTTCCAAAGCTTGCAGGCACATCTGCGTCGTTGGATGCAGACCGGTGCCAAAAGCCATGCCGGGATCCAGCACAAGCACCACATCATCCGGCCGGGCAAAGTCGCCATCGTCGGCCACGTTACCACTTTCAACCCAGCTCGGCTGTATCCAAACCTTGTTGCCTATGCGAAATGGATGATAATGCGCTTTCCAGGCGTTGGCCCAATCTTCATCTTCTAATTTGCGGAATGTGGGTGGTGGAATCGGGTATAATCGACCCATGTGATAGAGGATTTCTTCTAGCCGTTGACGCAGC
The DNA here is from genome assembly GCA_002699125.1 of Anaerolineaceae bacterium. GTDB lineage: Bacteria > Chloroflexota > Anaerolineae > Promineifilales > Promineifilaceae > Leptofilum. The sequence continues at coordinate 134,514 of PABI01000067.1, read as the reverse complement.
TGGGGTGTGTCTTCTGCTTCGGGGATATATATTTTGACGGTAACGGCCGTTTCCAAAGCATCGTGCGCCGGATTATTTTCATCACCCAGCTGCTCCAGCACCACGCCGTCGTTGTAGGCAAACGGCCGTAGCACTTCCGCCACGGCCTCGGCCCCTTCCCCATCGGTCAGAATGCTAACTTCCAACCAGTAGCTCATTTACAATCCAAACGCATTGCGCAATTGGTCCCAAATGCCGCGTTCGCCACGAGGGACAACTTCCTTGCCCAATGTCCGCGACAGTTCCTGAAACATCTCCATTTGCTCATCGGTCAGCTTCTTAGGAATCGCAACCTGAATCAACACATGCTGATCACCTCGGCCCATTGGCACGCCTCGGCCCGAACGATCTAAGCGAGGCACGCCCTTACCGCGTAAACGAATAACTTTACCTGGCTGCGTTCCAGCTGGAATGTCCAGCGGTTCGTCCCCATCCAACGTTGGCACCATGATGCTGTCACCCAGCGCCGCCTGGGCCACGTTAATGTGCAAATCGAGGTAAATATCTTCACCTCGCCGTTTGAAAAACTCATGCGGCTGCACGTCAATCACCACAAACAGATTGCCGGCCGGGCCACCGTCTTGCCCAGGACCACCTTCGCCCGTAAGCCGAATTTGTGTATCGCTGTCAACCCCAGGCGGTACTTTCACCGTCAAAGAACGGACCTCCATAGTCTGTTTCTGGCCGTTACAGGTTGGGCAGGGTTCAGGAATCAGCTCACCGCTGCCCTGGCAAGTTGAACAGGTTGTTACGTTTACAAATGAGCCAAGGATTGATTGCTGTACACGTCGTACTTCACCGGACCCATTACAGGTGGTACAGGCAATGGGACTGCTGCCTGGCTTGGCTCCGCTGCCGTGGCAGGTTGAGCACACCTCTGGCCGACGAACTTCTATTTCTTTTTCTACCCCAAAAACGGCTTCTTCAAAAGTAATGCTTAAATCAGCCCGCAGGTCCATGCCACGCCGGGGGCCGCGCCGTCGCCTGCGGCCGCCGCCAAATCCGGCGTTAAATAACTCTTCAAAGATGTCGCTGATATTGCCAAAGCCAGCACCTTCAAAGCCACCAAAACCACCCGCACCATTTTCAACACCGGCATGACCATACGTATCGTAAGCATTCCGCTTACGTTCATCCGACAGCACCTCATAAGCGCGCTGCACTTCTTTAAATTTTTCTTCCGCACCGTTTTCTTTGTTGACGTCGGGATGATATTGACGGGCCAGTTTCCGGTAAGCTTTTTTAACTTCATCCTTAGATGCATTACGCGAAAGACCCAGCACGTCATAAAAATCTCGTTGTGTGGCCATACCTGTTCCTGTAAATTATTCAAAAATGGCTCTTCAGATTTTCGGTGGCTGGTAAATTCGTAAAACGTGAAGCGTGATTTGTCTAGTCACACTTCACGTTTCACCCATCAGACAAGATCTGAAGAAACCATTGATTTATGCGTCGCTAAATTCACCTTCAATAACATCTTCGTCGCCCTCAGCATCGCCCTCAGGGCCGCCGTTGGCGGAAGGACCATCGGTGCCCGGCTGGCCTTGCTGCTGGTACATGGCGGCACCGGCTTCATTGAGCACGTTTTGCAGATTGGTAACGGCCGTTTCCAACGCAGCCGCATCGCCATCACCCTGCAAAATCTCTTTCACAGCATCGACCTGGCTTTGAATCGCCGCTTTTGATGCTTCGGGAATTTGTTCGCCATTGTCAGCCAAGAACTTCTCAGCACTGTAAACGGCCGAATCCGCCTTGTTGCGTGCCTCAACCTGGGCGCGACGCTCCTCATCCTCTGCCGCATGGGATTCTGCATCCTGTACCATCTTTTCAATTTCTGTATCGGACAAGCCACTGGAGGGAATGATCTGCATCGCCTGCTGTTTGCCGGTGGCTTTGTCTGCGGCCGTTACGTTCAAAATGCCATCAGCGTTAATGTCAAACGTGACTTCAATCTGAGGCACACCGCGCGGTGCCGGGGGAATCCCATCCAGAATAAACTTGCCCAAGCTCTTGTTGTCAGCCGCCATCTGCCGCTCGCCCTGGGTCACGTGAATCTCAACCTGTGTCTGGCTGTCAGACGCGGTGGAGAACACCTGGCTTTTCTTGGTGGGAATTGTCGTATTGCGCTCAATTAATGGTGTCGCCACGCCACCCAGCGTCTCGATGCTCAAAGTCAGAGGCGTCACATCCAGCAGCAGCACATCTTTCACATCACCGCCCAAAACGCCGGCCTGAATGGCTGCACCAATGCCCACAACTTCATCGGGATTCACGCCTTTATGTGGCTCTTTTCCAAAGAATTGGCGCACGGCCTCTTGAATGGACGGCACGCGGGTCATCCCGCCAACTAGTACAATTTGTGTAATATCGCTTTTGGAAACACCGGCATCTTTCAACGCCTGGCGACATGGCTCGATGGAGCGCTTCACCAGTTCATCGGTTAGCTGCTCAAACTTGGCCCGGGAAAGGGTCAAATTGAGATGCTTGGGTCCAGACGCATCGGCCGTGATGTAGGGCAGATTCAGCTCGGTCTGCATCGTGGTGGACAGCTCAATCTTGGCCTTTTCGGCCGCTTCACGCAGACGCTGCAATGCCTGACGATCGTCCCGCAGGTCGATGCCTTGATCCATCTTGAACTGCTCGGCTGCCCAGTCGATGATTTTCTGGTCAAAATCGTCACCGCCCAGGAACGTATCGCCGTTGGTCGATTTCACTTCAAACACGCCGTCGCCCACTTCCAAAATGGAAATATCAAAGGTGCCGCCACCCAAATCGTATACGGCAATCAGCTCGTCATCTTTGTTGCCGAGGCCATAAGCCAGGGAAGATGCGGTTGGCTCGTTAACGATACGCAGCACTTCCAGTCCGGCAATCTTGCCCGCATCTTTGGTCGCCTGGCGCTGACTGTCGTTGAAGTAAGCCGGCACAGTAATAACGGCCTGAGACACCGGCTGGCCCAAATACGCTTCGGCATCAGCCTTTATTTTTTGCAAAATCATGGCGGAGACTTCCGGCGGAGAGTATTCGCGTTCGTTCATGACCACGCGCACGTCACCATTGGGCGCCTTACGCACCTCATACGGCACGTATTTGAGCGCTTTCTGCACTACCGGATCATCATATTTACGGCCCATGAACCGCTTCACGGAGAAAACCGTATTTAAGGGGTTCACAACTGCCTGGCGCTTGGCCACCTGCCCCACGAGGCGTTCGCTTGTTTTGGTGTTGATAGCGACGATGGAGGGGAAGGTACGGCCGCCTTCTGCACTAGAAATGACAACCGGTTCGCCGCCTTCCATCACAGCCGCCACAGAGTTTGTAGTTCCTAAATCGATTCCAATTATTTTGCCCATTTCTTATTATTCCTTGTTTTGTTTTACGCGGCTACGACAACGAGAGACGGCCGTATCACACGATCACCAATTTTATAACCCGTTTGCAAGACACGACACACCGCCCCACTCTCAAACTCATCCGTGGGTTCCTGAGTAATCGCTTCATGCAAATTTGGGTCAAACGGCTCACCCAATGCCTCGATTGGGGCCACGTTGAAATTTTCCAGCGTTGCCAGCAGCTTGCGCTGAACCAGCTGAATGCCTTCAAGCCAGCTACTTTCGCTGATCTCCGCAGGCAGATTCTCCATGGCCCGCTCAAAATCATCCACGATGGGCAGCAGTTTATCCATCACATTGACGGTCGCATTGGTATAAGTGTCCAACCGCTGCTTTTCCATTCGCTTGCGAGCATTGGCAAACTCTGCCTGGCTGCGCAGCCAGCGATCTTTATAATCTTCAGCTTCGGCCTGAGCGGCCGCCAGCTGTTCTTCAATTGTAGGAGGTTCAGCCGATTCAGATTCTGGAGCTTCCACCGCTTCCTGACCGTTAGCTGCTGCTTCCGGCTCTGGTACATTATCCTGAATCTCTTCAGCTATTTTTTCTTCACTCACGGATCTTTACCTCTTTATGCAGATTCTTTTCGCTCTGGATCTTCCAAATAGTAATCGTAGACAAAGCCACTCATCAGGTTAGCCACATATTGTACAGCGGCGACGTTACGGCCGTACGACATCCGCGTTGGTCCGATAACAGCCACTGTGCCGCTAAATTGGTCAGCTACACCATAACGGGACAAAATGATGGAACACTCTTTGAGTTCTTCCCAACGGCCCTCGCCACCAATAACCACCTGCACCCCACCCTGAGAAGTTTGTGTTTCAGCCAAAACGTTGGCCAACAGCGTGCGTTCTTCTAAAACACGCACCGCCTGGCGCGTCCCGGCATCATCCACAATGTTCATCAAGCCATCTCGGTAAATATCGGTAATCGTACGGCTGTCGGAACGATGCAAAATGTCCAGCGTGAGCTTGGCCACGTCTGATTCTAAATCGTCCAGATGTCCCAAACGAGCCACGGCTTCCTCATAGTTGGTGTCAACCAAAACAGCGTTCATGCGGTCGGCCACGGCGCTCAATCGCGCCTGGGAAATTGGCTCCGCCAATGTCAACATCTGCTGCTTTACTTCCCCACCGTACAGCACCAAAATCATCAGCACGAGCCGTCCTTGGGTGGAGATAAGCTGCAAATGCTTAAATCGGTTTGAACGTGGGCGGGGGGCGGTGACAAAACTGGCACCCAGAGAGGTGCGGGCCAAAATGGCGGCCGCCAGGCGCATCCATTGATCTAAATCTAAACGTGCCTGATGGAACTGATGGCGAATCATCTGCTCCTCATGCACCGGCAGACGAAACTCACCTAACAATTTTTGCACAAAATAACGATACCCTACTTCCGTGGGGATACGTCCAGCTGAAGTATGCAACTGCTCTAGATAACCCATTTCATCAAGGGCAGCCAGCTCGTTACGAACCGTGGCCGAGCTGACGTCCAAATCATACTGGTCCACCAGCGTTTTGGAGCCAACAGGCTGACCTGTTTCAATATAATTACGCACAACTAGGCCTAATATTTTTTCTTGTCGCTCGGTTAAATTTTCAAACATTTTGCGCTTGACGAACAGACAATGAGACTAGTGTTGCACAGTGCAAATCCTAGTCTCATTATTGGCTGAATTATGTGATTAGCACTCTCCAAACAAGAGTGCTAATAGGGTACTTAAAATATCATAACATGCTGACAAACAAGCGTCAAATAAGAACAATGTTAGATCAGACAATTTTCAGAGAGGAATTAATCTTGAGAGGAAAGAGAGGTGTTGTCAGACGGCCGTATCTCTTGCAAGGATTCTGGCAGCGGCTGCTTCCGGCTTTTGCGCTCAACAATTTGCCACATCGTGCGTAAAATAATCTTGATGTCTAGCAAAATAGACCAATTTTCCATGTACCACAAATCGTACTTGGTCCGCTCGGCAATAGACGTGTCGCCACGCAGGCCATTGACCTGCGCCCAGCCGGTCATGCCACCTTTTTCTTGATGCCTATCCATGTAACGCGGCACCGTCTGCCGGAACTGCTCCACGTAATGTGCCTGCTCCGGGCGCGGCCCCACCAAACTCATCTCGCCCAACAGTACATTGATCAGATTCGGCAGTTCATCCGCTTCAATTTTGCGGATAAACGTGCCCAACCGCGTCTGACGGGGATCGTTGTCTGTGGTCCAGCCAGGACCGTGACGTTCGGCGTCACGGCGCATGGAGCGAAACTTAATCATGCGAAACGGCTTGGCGTCCAGACCCATCCGTTCCTGCACAAAAAAGACCGGACCAGGTGATTCAAACTTGATAGCTACAGCAATCAGCATCATGAGCGGGGACAAAAACACCAGGCCAATAGCGGCTCCTAACACATCCATGAGCCGTTTAAAGATGAGTAAATAACCACGCAGCGCATAATCTCGCACCGAAAGCAGCGGCAGGCCGCCCAACTCATCAATGCTGGCCTGTGAGGTTACAAATTGGAAAACATCGGGGAATATTTTGATGGAAACGCGGCCACGTTCACAGTATGAAATGACGCGAACCGTTTCCCGGTGGCCCTTTTCCGGCATGGCGATGATCACTTCATCCAGGCCAAGCTCTTCAATGAGTGTTGGCAAATCTTCTGGCGTTCCCAACACTGGCACGCCGGCAATCTCCGTGACACCCTGTGCCCCGTTAACCACTCCAAGCAGTTCGTAGCCCAAATATGGCGAGCGCAAGATACGTTGTACAACAACCTGGGCCATGTCACCCGTGCCCACCACAATCACGCGATCCTTGCCCCATCCCCGATTGCGCAGCACAGAGCGCAGTATTTGGTGCGCCACCCGGCCAATGACCAACAGCACAATTGTGAGTACCCAGGCATAAATAATCATTGCCCGCGGATAATCTAGAATGACTTTGTCACTTTTGAACAAGAAAGTGGCCATGGCCACAGAAACCAGGGTGCCAATGGAAACGGCCGCAAACACATAATAAAACTGGTCCACACGGGAAACGGCACGGGGGATGTAGTATTGGCGGTAGAAAAAGAGCGCCACCACAATTGAAATGACCTGCACAACCAGCAGGCCAGTGTACGCTGACAGCGGCACTGAATTCGCCAACGGCTCCGGCCAATCGACCATCACCCGCAGCTGATACGCCAACACAAAAGCAACCGCCACCAAAAAGGCATCCAAAATGACCAGTGAGATAGTATAGATGGTGCGAATCCGCTGGGTTGACATGTGCATATTGTATCAAACAGCCGGGTGCCAACCAACCGAGCAATTTACGCTTGCAAAGCGTTTAGTCTCTGTTAAACCTACGTCAACAGATTTTTAACAAATGCCCGTATAATTAAAAGTGGAACCAACTATCTTTCACGGAGTAATTTTATGATTTCTCGTTTTTTCACCGGTCTCACCGTAGCCTTATTAATCGTTTTTTCTTTTTTGGGGGGCTACGTTTTGGCCCAATCGCCTGCTGCTCCCTTGCAAGTTTTTGCGGGAACGGCCGTTTCCAACCCCAGTAACGAACAATTCACCCCCTTTTGGGAAGTGTGGGATTTGGTCCATGAACGCTATCTGCGCCAGCCAGTTGACGATGTGGCCCTGATCGAAGGGGCCATCGACGGCATGTTGGCCACCCTGGACGATCCACACACCCGCTACCTGTCCCCAGAAGACCAGTCGGCGGCGCAAGAATCAATGGCCGGTGAATTTCAGGGCATCGGTGCCGAAGTAGAAGATGTGGAGGGCAACATCACCGTCGTCTCCCCCATTGATGGCTCACCTGCGGCAGCCGCGGGCATTCAGCCCGGCGACATTTTACGCCAGGCCGATGGCGTAGAGCTCACCGGTATGGACGTTGCCGAGGCCGCCGCATTGGTCCGCGGCCCGGCAGGCACAACCGTCAGCCTGGTCGTTGAGCGGGATGGCGAACTGCTCAACATCGACATTGTGCGGGATGTCATTAAGCTGGCCACGGTGCGCGGCGAAATCTTAGAAGAAGGCATTGCCTACGTGCGCTTGAGCCGCTTCGGCAACACAACCGACGAAGAATTAGCCGATCTCTTACCTGAGCTCATGGCCGAAAATCCGTCCGGCATGATTTTGGATTTGCGGCGCAATCCCGGCGGGGCGCTGGACACCACGGTGGAGATTGCCGACCAGTTCCTGGAAGAAGGATTGGTTTTGGTGGAGCGATTTGGCAATGGAGAGGAACGGCCGTTTGAAGCCAGCGACGAAGGGTTGGCTGAAGATATTCCCCTGGTTGTGCTCGTAGACGAGGGCAGTGCCAGCGCCTCAGAAGTGCTGGCCGGGGCGATTCAAGATCGCGACCGGGGCACCATTATTGGCCAGGTCTCGTTTGGCAAAGGCACCGTGCAAACCTGGCATACTCTCTCCAACAACGGCGGCGTGCGCGTGACGATTGCCGAATGGCTCACGCCGGACAATGGCTCCATCAACGAAGTTGGCCTGACACCCGATTACTACATTCCCCTGCCCGAAACGGCCGAAAATGGCGAGTTCGAGGATACCCAGCTCCAAGCCGCCATCGACTATTTGCAGGGTGAAACGATCATCAGCGTTCCGCCAGAACCCGAGATGGAAAATGAGTAAATTCCTCTAAACTTTAACCTCCCGCAGGCTCCGTTCAACAGCTTCATTCAAGACAAAACCTGCGGGAGGTTTTCCCACGTAAGGAGCAGCAATTGGCGACGATTCTCATCACCGGAGCCACCGACGGCATTGGTCTGGCGTTAGCACGTCAATACTATGCCAAACATCATCGCCTCATCCTGGTCGGGCGACGGCCGTTTGCCCAACATACAGATCCTCTTTTTACCCCGGAAACGTACTGCCAGGCAGACCTCTCCGAACCAGATGCTACCGACAAAATTGCGAGCTGGCTGCAACAGCAGCAGATTAACCAGATCGATTTGCTCATCCACAATGCCGGAACCGGCTACTTCGGCTCTCTCGTGGAGCAACCGCTGGACCAAATTGATGAGCTGCTGACCGTGAATCTACACAGCCCAATTCGGCTGACGCACCGGCTTTTCCCCTGGCTTAATCATGGGCAGGGACAAGTTGTGTTTATCAGTTCGGTAGCCACGGCCGTTCCCACTCCGGAATATGCCGTGTATGGAGCGAGCAAGGCAGCATTAGAAGGGTTTGCCCGCAGCCTGCGCGTGGAGTGGCAGGGCAAAATCACGGTGCAGACCATCCGCCCGGGGGCAACGCGCACCGGGATGCATAAAAAAATTGGCCTGACGCGGCAACAACTAGATTGGGAAAAGTTCCCCTCAGCGGAAAAAGTTGCCAGCCAAATCATGAAGGCGATTGCCGGCAAACGGCCGTCCACCACCATCGGCCTGGGGAACAAATTGTTGAGTGGTGCGGGGCGGAACGGCCGTTTCCTGCTTGATCCCTTCGTGCAAAAACAAACTCCCCAACTCAGCAGTGATCCGACCCAGCAGCGTACCACCCCCGCCTGTCTCATCACCGGTGCCGCCGATGGCATTGGCCGGGCGCTTGCGCTGCGCTATGCGCAAGCAGGCTTCCGCATCGTTGGCATTGATATTGATACCGCCAAAGCAGCCGAAACCCAGGCCCAAATCGCGGCAATCGGCGGCAAAGCCCGTTTTATTTCGGGGGATCTGAGCCATCATAACACGTTGGAAACCATCTTGCCCCAGCTGGCCGATTTTGCACCGTTCAACTGCGTCATTCACAATGCCGGCATCAGTGCTGTGGGGCGATTTGAGACAATTCCATTGGCACCGCAGTTGGCCGTGCTGAAGTTAAACTTGCACGCGCCCCTCTGGCTCACAGCGGACCTGTTTCAGCACAACTGGCTAACATCAAACGCCAGCTTTGTCTTTTTGTCGTCACTATCTTATTTTGCCAGCTACCCCGGCGCGGCAGTGTATGCAGCCAGCAAGGATGGTTTGGCCAACTATGCCCGGAGCTTGCAGGCCGCATGGCGCAGCGGCCACAGCCTCACCGTTTTCCCTGGCCCCACGCGCACCGCCCACGCCCGCCGCTACAGCCCTGACAACAGCCGCGAAGACGGCCGTATGCCGCCCGAAGCCCTCGCCGCCGCCATCTTCCGCGCAGAGCAGGCAGACAGGTCACGCCTGATCCCGGGCGGACAAAACAAACTTATGGGTTTAGCCGGGCATCTCCTCCCCGGCTTGTTAGAACAAGGCATGAAGAAAGTAATTCTGGAGAAGCTGTAACAAACGCCTTAGCCCGGTTCGGGCGACATGGTAGAAAGTGACTGCCGCACGGCCGTTTCGGCCAGCAGCGCTAGCCAGACAAACAGCGCCAGCGTAAACGGCAACGTGGTTAACACGCTCACAACCGCCAGAACCAGGCAAGCTAAAATGAGCAGCGGCGCCTGCCACACATTCAACAATAGGAAACGGCCGCAGTTGGCATAGGTTGTTCGCATCGACTTGTCCGCTTGGGCCAGCCAAAACGGCCAATAAAAAAGATTGAGACTTGCCCACAGCACCAGCGCAACGCTCCAGACTACCCGCAGTATTGGCCACATTCCCCCGGCGTTGTCTTGAAATACCAACAAGTTAAAGAGCACCACACCACCAACCAGAAGATTCAAGCCTGCCCAGCGCCAGGCTGGCCAAAACAACCGGCGCAGCGCCTCCCACACCTCCCGATGATCCCAATAATCACCATCTATACTGCGACGGACCATGGCATAGAGAACGGCCGTTGCCGGCGGCCCCGTCACGATCAGGAACTGCGCCAGAAACCAGCCAATGTGCAGCACAGTGAGAAGAAACCATTCATCCCACCACAGCTTAAAGGCTCGTTTGAAAACACGAAATGGCTTGATCATAATCGCTCAGCTTCGCTTATCCCTTGAGGCCACTGTAACTAATTCCTTCGATAAAGTATCTCTGAAAGAAGACAAACAGCAGCGCCATCGGCAGCGTGGTTACCAATGAACCAGCTAGAATTGCGTTCCACTGCAAATTCTCACCCATACCGCCGCGCAAAACAGCCAAACCCAGCGGCAGCGTGTATAAATCCTGGTTCACGCTGATCACAATCAAGGGGAACATAAAATCATTCCAGGCACCCTGGAAGCTGAAGATCACCAGAGCCACCAGTGCCGGGCGGGCCATCGGCAGCACCACGCGGAAAAACATCTGCAAGCGGCTGGCACCGTCAATGCGGGCCGCTTCTTCAATCTCGCCCGGAATTGATTCAAAGAACTGCTTCATCAAAAACACGCCAAAGGCGGTAGCCAGCTTGGGAATAATTAAACCGGCATACGAATCGATAAAGCCAAACTGCTTCAGCACAATAAACATGGGAATAAGCAGCACAATACCGGGAATCATCATGGTGCCCAGAATGGAGAGGAAGAGGGCGTTTCGACCCGGAAACTTAATCCGTGCCAGGGCGTAGCCGGCCATGCTGGCAAAAATCACGTTGCCCAGGGTTATGGCAACAGACACAAACGCACTGTTAAACATCCAGCGCCCGACATTTAACCCCTGCATTCGTTGGTAGCCTTCCAACGAAAATGTCTGAGGAATCAAGCTCACCGGGTCCTGGGCAATTTCCGGCAATGGTTTAAAGCTGGTGCCAATGGCCAACAGAAATGGATAGAAAAATGAAAGGGCCAGCAAGAACAGCACGCCATAGGAAAGCACAAGGCGCACCGTCTGCCATACGCTTACGCTTTCTTTTGCCGTGACTGTGTTGGTTTTGGAAACGGCCGTTGTCATACAAACTCTCCTTTAACTAGCGGCTTCGCTGCCGGTAATGCGGCGCTGAATCAACGTCAGGCTGAAGATGATGATGAACAACAGGATGGCAATCGCCGCCCCCAACCCCATTTCGCTGTTGCGAAAACCGTTGCGGTATACCATCCAGGCCATGGTCAACGTCGTTTTAGCCGGACCCCCGCTGCTCATGACAAATATTTGGTCAAACACTTGGTAAGTGCCAATCAAACCTAACGTAACGACAAAGAAGATAGACGGCCGTAACAGCGGCACCGTAATTCTGGCAAAGGTCGGCCACGCCGTCGCACCATCAATTTGCGCCGCTTCATACACCTGCCCCGGAATGTCCTGGAGCGCCGCCAAAAAAATGATCATCATCGTGCCAATGGTGGTCCACGTATTCATGATCATAATCGCCGCCAAAGCCACGCTTGGGCCACTGACCCAATCCCATACCGTCAGGCCCAGCACCTCGCTGCGCAAAAATTCAGGACCGTCGCGTAAAGTAATTCCCACGCTCTCCAGGATGATATGAAAAACTCCACGGGGATCAGACATCCAGGCCAATGGTTCCCAATTACCAAATGTCAGGGAACTCAAAATATTGTTTATGAGCCCACTTTTCTGGTAAAGAAACAAAAAAATCAGGCTAATCGCTACAGATGACGTAATTGAAGGAAAGTAATACGCCGTTCGGAAAAAGTTCTTGAACCTCAACAATTGTTGGTTGACCACCACAGCCAACACCAACGCCAAAATCGTCTGCGCCGGTACCACACCCAGAGCAAAATAAGTCGTATTTTTCAGCGCCTTAAAAAAATCGGACTGCCGAATGCCATCCTCAAAAAGAACCACCCGGTAATTCTCAAACCCCACCAGGTTCGCCTCCCCTGGCGGGCTAATCCCATTCCAATCTGTAAAGCTAAAATAGACGGCAAAAACAATAGGAATAAACAAAAAGATAAAAAAGATGATCAGTGCCGGCGACATAAATAGCCAGCCAGCCACTGCATCCTGCCGATCCTGCTCCTTAATTCCCGTCGCCATAATGAACCTCCTACCACCCTCCCGGCAGCTTCACACCGCCGGGAGGGCACGTTCTCATTTCCTTTCCTACATTGGCTAGCGAGCCAAAACCTCTTCACCAACCTCCTGCGCATTTTCCAATACGGTCTCCGGCAGAGCAGTGCCGGCAAAAGCCTGCTGCAAGCCATCATTAATCGTGTCTAGCACATCTTGAAAGCCCGGACGGAACTGCCACGGATGAGCATATTCCGCACCATCTAAAAATGGCTGCAATTCCGGGAACTGGGCTAACCAGCCTTCGCGCAAACTTTCACGCGTGGGCATGGCCAGGCCCAGATCGGTCCACTGCTTCATGCCGTCAGAACCAGTAAGGAAGTTAACCAGCTCAAAAGCCGCTGCCTGCTGTTCTGCATCAATGCCTGTCGGCACCGCGTAACACACGGTAAAAGCCATTGTGGCTTCACCACCTGGGCCGGCCGGCAGCTGCGTTACGCCATAGTTCAAATCGGGGAATTGATCGGCCAGGAACGATATGATCCAGTTGCCTTCCATAGACATGGCAGCACGGCCCTTGCCAAATGCTTCACCATTCCAGCCGCTGTCCAGCTCTGACGGTTGGTTAGCCAGACCGTCATCCACCATCCCGATGTAGAACTCAAGTGCCTCAAGCGCTTCAGGACTATTGATCGTCATTTCGGTGAAATCTTCGTTGGTGACGCTGCCATCCGCCTGGTAAAGGAAGGCGATCCAGCGGGCAAAGTCTGGATTGATAACCATGCCATAAATCCCTTCGTCAGGATTAGAAAGCTGTTCGGCGGCACTGCGCAGATCTTCCCAGGTCCAATCGGCCGTGGGATAGTCTAAACCGGCGGCGTCAAACAAATCGGTGTTGTATTGAAGCGCCAGCGTGCTAAAATCCTTAGGTGGACAGTAAAAAGTGCCATCAATGGTAAATGCATCTCGCAGGCTGCTGTAGAAGTCATCGGCATTCTCCAATTGTTGTTCCGCTGGCTCTATTGCCCCTGCCGCTACCAGGTCTGGTAACTTGAAGCTGTCTACATAAAACACGTCTGGTGGGCTGCCACCTGCCAGACTTGTTTGTAATTTGGTGTCATAATCAGGCACCAGATTCAGATTCACGTGAATGTTTTCTTGGGAATCATTGAAGCTGTCTACCACAGCTTGCAGGCGGGTATTTTCGGCATCGGAGCTGGCCCAACCCATTAACTGTAGTTCAACCACATCGCCGGACATTGCTTCTTCGCCGGCCACTTCTTCCATTTCTTCTTCCGTAACGTCTTCTTCGGCTTCAGCAACATCTTGCTGTGCCTCTTCAGACAAAGGTGCCTCTGGTTCCGCATCAGACGTCTCACCGCCGCAGGCTGCAATTGCCAGGCTGAGAACAAGGAGCAGGCTCATAAATAGCGTCAATTTCTTTAACATTTTTTGTTTTCTCCTCTTTTACAAAAGGTGTTTAAGACAATCTTTTTCATTGTGTCAGTCAAATGCTTACCACTAAAAATAGGCCTCACCTCCTTGCCAAACTTTGATCGTTATGAATATCAACTGTGTGTTTTTTTCCTCGTAGGTAAAAGTCAAACGATAATCGCCGCCAGTGTGATGGCAGGCGCGGATTCAGCGTGTAACCATCTTCCGTTAAGCGCAATCCGGCAAAGCCAAAAGCCAGGGCCTGCCAGACGCCACCGGCAGAAGCGGCATGGATACCATCGCCGGCATTGCCGCGCGGGTTACGCAAATCGGCTCGGGCGGCCAGCATAAAGTGTTCATACGCTTCTTCTGGCAGTTCCATTTCGCAGGCGGCCCAGGCATGAAAACTTGGTCCAAGGGATGAACCGTAAACGTGGTCGGTCTTGGGCATGTAGGTTCCCCAATTTTTTTGCCACGTTTTTTGGTCAAACCTGTCGCGAAAAAGGCAAAGCAACATGATAACGTCAGCCTGTTTCAAGATCTGACGTTCGTTCGCTCCATCAATGCCAAAAATAATTTGAAGGGATTTATCGGCCTGGGCGATAAATTCTGGTGACACTTCCTCCAGCTCAAAAAAGCCTTCAAACTGCTCAATGAGGCCAGACGTTTCGTCGTAGTTGAAGACAATATTGTCGATGATGTCTTGCCAACGGCCGTAATCCGCCTCAGTCAGCTGCAACTCTATAGTTAGCTCCTCCGCCTCATCTGGATAATTCTGTTCTAACCAGTCAACAACTTCCAAAGCTGTTTGCAGATGCCAGCGGGCCACATAGTTGGTGTAGCTGTTGTTATCCACATGGTCATGGTATTCATCCGGCCCGATGACATTGCGGAAGGCGTATTGGTGGCCATTTCCCGTCACCTCCCGCTCGGCCCGGCTGGCCCAAAACCGGGCCGTGTCCAGAATCATTTCCGCGCCATAATCACGCATAAACTCATCATCGCCGGTAACGCTCCAATATTGCATGATAGCGTAGGCAATGTCAGCCGAGATGTGAATTTGAATGTCACCGGTCCAAATGCGCACAAGCTGCCTACGATCCGTTAAATTGGGTACCCAGGTGGGGGTTACCTCTTCGCCGGTGAGGGCGCTTTCCCAGGCGTATTGGGCACCGTCATAGCCATTCTGGGCCGCTTTTTGCCGCGCACCGGCCAACGTGTGGTAGCGATACATGAGCATGTTTTTGGCTAACGAAGGCTGGGTAAAAATGAAAAACGGCAAGATGAAGATTTCGGTATCCCAAAAGACGTGGCCGCGATAGCCCAGGCCGCTCAGCGTTTTAGCGCCAATGCTCACGCGGTCGTCGTGCTGCGGAGCCGCCACAAGAAGCTGGAAAAGATTAAAGCGTGTCGCCAGTTGGGCTTCATCATCTCCTTCGATGATCACATCACAATCTTGCCAGACCTGCTGCCACGCGTTCTGATGAGCGCGGCGCAGCGTTTCGTACTCTCCAGCGCGGCAGGCGGCTAGGGCGCGAGGCACAACGTCGGCCGCATCGGCTACCCGTTCCCGGCTGTTGGTGACGGCGACAACTTTATCAATTTGCAAGGTTTGGGCTGGTTCAAGCTGGTGTGTCACGGCAAGGCGTGGATGTCCGGGACAGTTTTGGCAAGTGATGAAATTACCGACTGAGGTGGACAGAGCAGCAGCCATACCTAGTTCAATTTGCGTATGGCGGGTACGGCCGTTCCACCACACCACCCCATCCGCTTCCTCTCCCTGATCCAACTGCTCCCAGTGCAGCAAATCACCGTTAGCCACGTGGCTATTGATACCGGTATAGAGTTGAACCGTGCAGGGTTGGTTTACGGCCGTTACCAAAACCCGCAGCCCGGCCAGCTGTGTCTGGCTGTAGCTGATAAACCGCTCAAAGCTGAGATCAAGACAAATGCCGTTAGGCGCTTCCCAGCGTAAATCACGCCGCAGAATAGCCTGCTTCAGGTTCAGCGTGCGCCGAAACTGCTGAACTTTGCCTTGATCCAGGCAAAAACGGTGACCATCCACAAGCAGTTCGATATCCAGCCACTCCGGCAGATTGACCAATTCAGTAAAAGAGACAGGCATGTCGTCGAAAATGCCGTGGGCCAACGTAAGCGCATGGTCGCCAGGATAATGCTCTTCCAGGCTGCCACGCGTGGCAAAAGCGCCGTTACCAATTGTAAAAATGGTTTCCATATGGTGCTGAGAATCGGCCGTAAAGTGCGGCTGTCGCACCACCCAGGTTTCATCATCTCTGGCAATGGCCTCCAATGTAGCCACGGTCAGGCCTTGCAAGTCCGCGCGGTTCGAAACGCGATCATGAGCGCCTACCAACCTGGCAAAACGCGCCTCAGGACCAATGGCCAGCACGGCCATGCCCGCGGCAAGAGCTGCCGCTACACCAGCCTCTGCATCCTCCACAACCAGGCAGTTAGCCGGCGGAATGCCCAGTTGGGCCGCCGCGTAACGAAACAGGTCCGGGGCCGGCTTCTGCCGCGGCACGCTGCTGCCATCGGCAGTAGCGGTAAATCGATTGGCAATCCCCAAACGGTGTATCACATCAGGCGCATTTTTGCTGGCTGAAGCCAGGGCATAAGGGATGCCAGCATCATCCAGAGTATTTAGCAGCGATGCTGCACCCGGCAGCAAGTCACCGGGCGACACCTTCTCCAGCATCTGGCGATAAACCGCATTTTTACGCTGCATCATTTCTTGCAGCTTTTGTTCTTTAACCTGCTTCTCGCCCAAAATGAGCAGGAGCGACTCGCGGCGGGAGACACCGCGCAATTTTTCGTTATCGGCACGGCTGAAAGGCAGACTCTCTTCATCGGCCAGGCGCTTCCAGGCGAGGTAGTGATATTCAGCAGTGTCGGTTAGGACACCGTCCAGATCAAAAATGACGGCTTTGAGCTGGGGCATGACACCTTCCTAAAAATTAACTGGATTGGCGGATAATTAGTTCTGGTTCAAGCAAAATGTTTTTCTGCGGAATGGGATCACCGTTAATTTGCCGCAGCAATAGATCAATAACAGCCTTGCCTGCTTCTTGGATTGGCTGCTTCACCGTGGTAAGCGGAGGGAACAGAAATTCAGACATGGGCACATTGTCGTAGCCGGTCACGGCCATGTCCTGGCCCACAACCAGTCCCTGGGCCAGGGCTGCATTCATGGCTCCAATGGCCAGTTCATCGCTGACGCAAGCAACGGCCGTTGGTCGATCGCGCTCCGGTAAGCCCAATAATCCGTTCATCAACTGATACCCTTGATTAACCGCGTGCTCGCCGCGCCGCACCCACTCAGCGGCAATGGGCAGACCGGCCTGCGCCATCTGTTCAAAATAGCCGCTCTCCCGCTCGCCACCGGCTCGTGAGCCCTCCGGCCAGGTAATGAGGGCAATTTTTTCATGCCCGCGCGCTTGCAGGTGCGTCACAATCTGGCGCATGCCGGAACGGCCGTCTACATCCGCCCAGCAAAAGTTCCAATCGTCACTGGTACGGCCAAAGCTGGCAAAGGGTATCCCTTCATTGATGAGCATCGCAATACGCGGATCATCTTCATTGGTGTCGGCCAAAATAAACCCTTCCACCTGCCGCCGGGCATAAATGTCCCGGTAGAGACCCAGCGTACTCTCATTGTCTTCCCCACTGAGGAAAGCCAGCATGTGGTATCCCTCGTCTTCGGCACACTGGATGGCGCTGTAAAGAAACTGATCCAGGATTGGACGTGGGGCGTCGTTTTCACTGCGCTGCCAGCCATAGCCAATGAGGTTGCTCGACTGGGTGCGCAAATTGCGGGCGCTGACGTTGGGCCGGTAGCCCAGCTCACGAATGGCCTCCCAAATGCGCTCTTCGGTTTCGGCCGTCACAGAGGCCTGTTTGTTGAGGACCTTGGAAACTGTCTGGTAGCTAACACCAGCGCGGGCAGCTACGTCTTTCAGGGTGATTCTCGTCATCAGATTGCTTCTTCCTTCACTCAATGCGAACGTTCGGGCGAACGTTCGCACAAGTATAAAACAAACGCTTTCCGCTTGTCAAGTAGATGGATAAACAAAAATGCTAAATCTTGCCTACTGTATGGGCAAGATTTAGAAGAACAGTTCTTTAATTGCAATATATAGGAGATTAAGTAGTTATTGCAGCTTCAGCAGGCCAACGATACGGGCCTTGAGGCCAGGAATTAAGTAAATTGGCAAGCAAGTGGCACGGCGAGGACGCCGGCCATAGCGAAAACACAATTACCGAATAGTTTTCTTGCCCACGGCCGTTTTCGTTCCGTTCGCCACGGCCAAAATGGATTCCGCCCCACCGACGGCGTGTTCGCCCTGGGTGCCCAACATGGCGGCCAGTTCCTGAATACGGCCGTCCCCTTCCAACGTCTTGATACGAGTCGTAATACGGCCGCCATCGGCCTGGGCCTTGCTCACGTGAAAATGCGTGTCGCCATAGCCTGCCAATTGGGGCAAATGGGTAACAACGATGACTTGATGGTCGGCAACGGCCGTAAGGCCCCACAGCTTGCGTCCCACCACGTCGCCCACACGGCCACCGATGCCTTGATCGATTTCGTCGAAAATGAGGGTGGGCGTTTTGTCTACCTGGGCCAGCGCTGTTTTGAGGGCCAGCATGAGCCGGGCCGTTTCGCCGCCGCTGGCAACTTTAACCATTGGCTTCAACGGTTCGCCGGGATTGGTGGAAATGAGGAATTCTGCCTGGTCGAAGCCGGTTTTGTCAAAGGCCAGGCGCTCACCTTCTACGTACAGGCCGTCTGCCTGCGGCACGGTCTCAAACTGCACCTCGAACTTGGCCCCATCCATCTGCAAATCGGCGAGCTGGGTGACAACGGCCGTTGCTAACTTCTCCGCCGCCGCCTTGCGCTTCTTGGAGAGGGCCAGCGCCATCTCACCACAGCGGCGTAAATATGTTTCTTCTGCCTGAACCAGCTCAGTCGTGCGCACCTCGCTGTTGTCGATGCGGGCCAGCTCGGCTTTGGCGCGGTCGCGCAGCGCCAAAATGGTGCCGATATTTTCGCCATATTTGCGCTTGAGCTGGTTAATCAGCTCCAGCCGTTCTTCTACAAAATCGAGCCGCTTGGGATTGTATTCCACCTCATCCAGGTAGCTTTGCAGCTCCGATGAAACTTCGCTGAGCTGGTAGATGAGCCCTTGCAGCCGCTCCAACAGCGAGCCTTTGGTCTCGTCGTAGCGGGCGAGCTGAATGAGCGACCGCTCGGCCTGCCCCAGCATGTCGGCCACGGCCTGAGAGTCGTCATCCATGCCGGTGAGCAGGTTAACTGCCTCGGAGGCCGAGAGCATCAGCTGTTCAGAATTGGCCAGCCGAGTTCGCTCGGCGCGCAGCTCTTCTTCCTCGCCCTCGTCCAGGCGCGCGGCATCAATTTCTTCGATTTGGAAGCGCAGCATGTCGGCGCGCTGGGCCAGGATGCGTTCATTCTGGCGCAGTTCGGCCAGCTCATGCTGGATTTCTTGCAGGGCGGCAATTTCTTTGCCCAACGCCGCCCGTTCGGCCTGCACCCCGGCATAAGAATCGAGCAGCGGCAAATGGGAGCGCGGCTGCAGTAGGGAAAGATGTTCCCCCTGCCCGTGAATGTCCACCAGCGGCTCGGCCACATCGCGCAAAACGGAGAGGTTAACGGTACGGCCGTTCACCCGGCAAATGTTACGGCCGTTCAGCCGCAGCTCGCGGGAGAGCAGCACCTCATCTTCGTGCTCCTCATCCAAGCCTTCCGCCTCCAAAATAGGAGCGATAATTTTTTTCAGCGACTCGGAGAGTGCGAAAGTCGCTTCCACATATGCTTCGTTGGCTCCGGAGCGCACAAAAGTGGTATCGGCTCGACCACCCAACATAAGCGTGACGGCGTCCAAAATGATTGACTTACCGGCACCCGTTTCACCTGTTAGCACGTTAAACCCATTGTGAAACTGCATGCGCAGCTCATCAATAATGGCAAAATTACGAATGTAAATTTCTGTTAGCATATGTTTCGTTTGCGAGTGAGCAAATTTGTGAGGGTCACTCGTCTATTTCATATAAGAGTAAAGTGCACCGCCAGCAACGAATAGAAATATGCCAGGGCCAAGGAAGAGAATAAGCGAGCCAAAACCGCCAAGTAAAATATAGGGCATCAGCCAGACGGCCGTTCCCAAAATTAGCATCAGCACCATCACCTGCGGCAGATATCGCCCGCGGCGGCGGCCAATTGCCTGCTTGCTCAGCTGGCCAATAAACCGTCCGACAATACCGCCTACAAAAAACATGATGATGTAGGTAAAAAAGCCGCCTCCCAATGAAAAGCGAGACACCAGATAACCGGCTACCAGGCTCAAAACCAGGCCAATGGCTGGGGCAATGATGTAATCGATTGGCCTGGCGTTGAAGAAAATATCTTCTTTTTCGCGAATACAGTCGGGGCAGCTGTAGCCTACCGGGGTTTTGATGGCGCAGCTGCTGCAAATGGGCTTGTTGCAGTTGTAGCAGCGCAGCGAGGTCGGCCGTTTGGGATGCCGGTAGCAGACCAGCTCATACTCTTCAACTTCTGCGGCGGGAACGGCCGTATGCACAGGCGTTTCTGGCTCCGGTTGGGGAACGGCCGTTTCCTCTTCAGGCTCGTCTTCTTCCTCATCCATTTCGGCCGCTTCAGCCCACTCAGGCACCGGCTCGCCACGCAGTTCCGCCAGCGAGCGAGCTGCCGCCGCATAATCCGGCTTCAACGCCAGCGCCCTCTGGTAGGCTGCCTTTTGCTCGGCAACATCGTTTACAACCTGCCCCAAACCATACCACGCCTCGGCCACCTCAGGCCCTTCTTCCAACAGCTGCCGATATAGCTGCTCCGCCGCCGCCCGCTTGCCGGCATCGGCCACTTTGTTGGCCTGCCGCAGCAAAGATCGTAATCGGGGGTCTTGTACATCCATAACACTTTTCCTATCGAGAATAACCCAACCGCCCCATCAGACGCCGGTAAAAATAGCCGGAACTTTCAACACGGGCAAATTTGCAGCTGTCCTCTGCTTTGGTAACCAGCACCACGTCTTCATCTTCCAGCAAAATGCCGTCGGTGCCGTCAGGTGTCAGGTAAGCTTGATGATCCATGTGGACCGTGATGGCTATTTCCGCCTGCTCATGAAAAATAATGGCGCGATCAAATGTAAGATGCGGGGCTACCGGCACCACCACAAAATTAGGCAGCTGCGGCGGCAGCAAAGGGCCACCGGCGGCCATGGAATAAGCTGTAGAACCAGTGGGCGTGGCCACAATAAGCGCATCGGCCGTGTAGTCAGTGACGTGATCGCCATCGACGTGCAGCTGAAAGCGCACCACCCGTGCCTGACGCCCCCGCCCCACCACCACATCGTTGAGCACGGAGAAGTTGTGGTGAATACGGCCGTTCCGCCGAATCCGTGCCGAGAGCATCAACCGATTCTCTACCCAACATTCTCCGGTTAACACACGCTCCAATTTTTCCGGCCAATTATCTGGCTGCGCCTCGCTTAAAAAGCCCACACGCCCCAGGTTGATCCCAAAAATAGGGACATCACATTTTGAGGAAAAGCTAGCCGCCCGCAGTAAGGAACCATCCCCACCGAGCACCACCAATAAATCGCTGCCACCGACCATCTGGCCCAATCGCGCATCGTCGTATGAAGAAGCTTGCCAGGTTCCAAACTGCTGCTGACCCAGCCAAGCTTCAATTTTATCGGCCAGTGGCTGCGATTCTGCAACCTTCGGGTGGTAGAGAATGCCAATGCGGTTCATTTAATTTTGCAGGTAGGCGATCACTTCTGAAATCTGGACCAGGGTTTGATCGCCGCCGTCTAACGGCCGTACCATCACCGACTGCTGCTCCAGCTCAGAATCGCCCAAAATGAGCACTGTTTGCACATCGTGCTTGTTGGCTTCGCGCATCTGGCTCTTCATGCTGCGCCGATCGCGGGCAAAGGCCAATCGGGTACCAATGCCCGCCGCCCTTAGTTTGAATGCAAGCTGAACGGCCGCTTCCTTCGTGGTCCCGCCAAAATGAGCGACCAACACGGTGGGCTGCTCTGGTGCAGGCGGTTCCAAGCCCGCCTCCTGCATGCTCAACACAATGCGCTCGATGCCGCTGCCAAAGCCCACGCCGGGCGTTGGTGGACCACCAATGTCTTCGGCCAGCCCATCATACCGTCCGCCGCCGCAAACGGCCGCTTGTGCCCCAATGCCTTCAGCCCAAACCTCAAACACCGTCTTGGTGTAATAATCAATGCCACGCACCAGCCGGAAATTAATACTGTAACTTTGGTCCAGGGCATCGAGCAAGCCGCGCAAATCGGCAAAGTGTGTTTCACAATCGTCGCAGAGATGATCGACGATGTGGGGCGCATCGGCCAGCAGTTCATCCATGCCCGGCTCTTTGCTGTCCAACACCCGCAGCGGATTGCGCTGGATGCGCTCCTTGTCGATATCGGCCAGTTTGTCCATGTGCTGTTCCAGGTAAGCAGTGAGTTTTTCAATATAGGCCGGTTTACATACCGGACAGCCTGTGCTGTTTAATTGAAAGGTTAGCCCCTGGAAGCCCAGTTCGCGATACAGATTCATGGCCAGCAGCATCACTTCTACATCGGCGGCGGGGTCAGTTTCGCCCAGGATTTCACAGTTGAACTGGCTGTGCTGACGGTAGCGTCCGGCCTGCTGCCGTTCGCGCCGGAATGCCGGACCGATGGTGTACAGCTTCACCGGCTGCGGCCAGCTGCTCATCCCATTTTGGATGTAGGCGCGCATAAAGCCAGCAGTAAATTCCGGCCGCATGGTAATGGTGACGTCGTCAGACTCTTCCAAGGTGTACATTTCTTTCTGCACAAAAAAGTCAGAGCCCTCACCTACGCCGCGCTGGTAAAGTTCCGTATATTCCAGAATAGGCAAATCAATGCGCTGGAAACCATACAGGTGGGCCAACTCAGTCGCCTTGTCAATAATTAAATCCCAAAAGCGCCGCTCTTCAGGCAGAACATCCTGCATGCCTTTGGCGCGTTGTATTGTGGTCAAACTTTGCCTCCTGTGCAGAAAACCTCTCGCGGGCGGCTCCCAACAGTAAGGCAAAAGGTAAACCTGCGGGAGATTGGCATGATACCAACGCTGGGTCTTCTAGCGAAATGGTTTGTGAATGGCGTCTATTATAGCGACATCAAGGGGATTTTGTAGTTTGTTGATTGCAAGCTAACTTTTGGGAAATTTTGGCTCCATAAGTTGGGCAGGATTGCAATTGGATAATTCGGCATGTGTATGGATTCCCGCTTTCGCGAGAATGACAGGTGATGGTTAAAAAGCTTTCGTTTCGAATTCCTAAACGACGGCCGTTTACGCCACCTGGGTTGCCATCCACCATGTATTGCCCGTTGGGTCTTTCACACCCGCCCGCCGATCTAGATCATCCTTTTTAGTCGGCTCTTGCACAGAAACACCGCCCGCCGCCAATGCCTTCTGATAGGTAGCATCCACATCTGGCACATAAACGTGCAGCCAGATGGGAAACGAGGGAAATCCTTCGCTGCCATCCGTTAACATCACAACGGTATCGTCAATTTGCACTTCACCATGCATGATGGTGCCATCTTCGTTATCAAAACGGCGCGTCACTTTGGCATCAAACGTTGCCGCCAGAAAATCGATCAGCTGTTGTGCGCCATCTGCCACAATGTACGCTGACACGGAAGCATATCCTTCAGGTTTATACGTTTTTTGCATGATAACTCCTTATCTAACCTAATCGCTGAGTGCAGGCGGAGGCTACGCCACAGCGGGCACAGCGGTGCCAATCGTTGTGGTCGCGATCAAGCTCAACTTCAAACATATCTTCACGCATTTCGGTGAGCAGGTCTAGAAAATCTTCGCGCAGCTCGTCGGTATAATCGACAGCAAAGGCGCGATCCTTGTACTGGATAATGCCGTGAGACGGCCGTATCCCATATTCCCGCTCCACCAACCAACAATACGCTGCCAGCTGATACAAATGGCTCTCCCACGGCTCTGCCGGTGCCTTGCCTGACTTAATTTCAACCGGCACAATCATGCCGTTGCTTTCTTCAACTAAATAGTCTGGCTTGCCCACCAGGCGCAAATGGGGATCATACAGCGCTTCATCGTTTGTGATCCAGGCGCTGCCGGCATCGGTGTAGAGGATACGGCCGTCTGGCAGCCCGGTTTGCTCCGCCAGCACGCCGCTGCGCCACCACAGCAGCAGCGCCAGTGCTAAAAGCACAAATCCTATCCCCAACGCGTAGCCACCCCAGATCATTTTCTTTAACCACCTACCAACGAATACGTTACCAGGGCCACAACCACAAAAATAAGGGCATACGCCGCCCGGCGCAGCCAAACCGACTGCTGCACCAACTGGCCATGCTGCTGGTGATGCTGGCTGCCGCGGGCCAGCTCTCGCACATTTTGCGAGGCGATACCCCGGCTGCGCTTTAACCACCAGCTGCGCCGGCAATATAAATAATCTCCAATTTCACTCGCTCGAATCCATTGATCGCTCATATGTTCTAATTTTAACCAGTTGCACTACTTCGTCAAGGGGTCTCTGAGGCAATTGAACTTTGAGGGAGGCGGATGGGGATTACGGCCGTATCAACACTTTCAACACGCCCGGCTCCGCAGCTTTATCAAAGGCAACCAGTGCATCGTCCAATGAATATTCATCCTTGATGAGCGGCGCGGTCTGGATGCTGCCTTCTTCCAACAGCGATACAGCCAGATCAAAGGGGCCACAGCGGGAGCCAACCACCGTAATTTCTTCCACCACAATTTTGGTGACATCAATCTGACTGTCTCCGGCAAAGGTGCTTTTGAGCACCAGCGTGCCTAACGGCCGTAATAAACGCAGCGCCTCGGCAAAACCAGTCGCATTGCCGGTAACTTCCACAACAAAGTCAAACTGATTGTCCGCATAATCAACGGAAAAGCCGGTTTTCATTCCCCAGGCAGCCGGCAACTCCAAAGAGCGCTGACTGCGGCCCATCACCGTAATATCCACATTGGTCCGGCTTAGAACCTGCGCCACCAACAAACCCAAACGACCCGGGCCAATAACGGCCGTTTTTGCTGTTGGCCGGACTCTTACCTGCTCCCGAATCCGCAGCGCCGCCGCCAAAGGTTCGGTAAAGATTGCTTCCTCATCGCGCACGCTGTCCGGCACCCGATATAAACTCCGTATAGGAATGGCAACGTAATCGGCAAACACCCCATCCCGATCGTGAATGCCCAAGACGCGCCGGTTTGCACAATGCTCCGGGCCACGGCTCTGGCAAATTTCACACGTCTGGCAGCCAATATTGATGTTGCTCACCACCCGCTGCCCCACCCAGCTCTCATCGGCAGCGGCTTCAACAACACCCACAAACTCGTGGCCCAACACGCCAGAAAAGTCTGGCACATACCCGCGGACGATTTCCAGATCGGTAGAGCAGATACCGGCCAGGGTCACACGGACCAATGCTTCATCCGCCTCTGGTTCAGGCATAGGGTAATCTGTGCGTAATGAGACACGGCCGTCTTCGCAATAAAAAGCGCGCATACTGCTTGGCTCCAATTATTCGTCGGTGGGCGCAGGAGAAGAAGAAGCCTCAACCGTCGCTGTGACGGTGGCTTCGGCTGAAGGGTCTGGTGTTATTTCCGGCACGGCCGTATCCAGCGATAACATCTGGTTCAGCAGTGCATTCAACTCCGCCAAAACTTCTACATTGGCAGTATTAAACCATTGGGCATCGTACACGCCGGCCGGTCCACGAACCAGCACCACTGAACGAGGCGCATTTGGCGTGGACGTGGCCGATGTGTCATCTTCCGCCGTCAAAAAGGTGTTCAGCCCCGTGCGCAGGCTGCCGCTGGCCAACAAGTTGGTAGTCAGGCTGACGACCTGGCTGCTGCTAAGGGTGGTGGTGATTGGCTCGGTGCTGCCGTTTGTGGCAACGGCCGTATCATCCATAAAAATCGTAATCTGGGCACCATCTATCCGCTGATAATCCAAAACGGCATCCAGGGGAAAAGCCACGGGCGGGCGCGGCAAAACCGATTCACTGCCGGCCAAGAGCTCATTCAAGGCCGCATCCAGCGCCACGTAAAGCGGCTGCAACTCAACCGAAACGGCAAATTCCGGGCAGAACAATGAAATCAAGCGCTCATCGTCGCGGCCTGCCAAAAGCAGAGATTCCAGCGGCAAACCGGGGCAAGGGGCAGTATATTGCTGGGCCAACGCCTGCGGATCGAGCTGTTCGTAAGCCGCCAAAAGTGCTGGGGCGGCTGTGCTCACCGGAGCCACCTCCCCTTCATTTGCCAGCCAGCGGAATAAACGGCCGTCTGGCATCACAGCCAACGAATGCGCCGGGGCGTACGGCGAGGCGCTGCGGCGCAGCCCAATCAATGAACCGGTAGGGAAGTGAGGTCCCAGCGTAGTCGTAAAATAATTCTCCAGGCTGGCTAACAGAACAGGATCGCGCAGCCAGCCTTCCCCCTCGACGCCGGAAAAAGGCAGATTGTAGGCAATCTGCACACAGGTGTCGCATCCTTCAGGCACAGGTTCTAACACCAGTTCCGGCAAGGCCTGCTGCAAATCGAGCAGCACGCTGGCCTGATTGTCGCGCTGCAACGAAAAGCCGTTGCTCTCATCCACCAAAATGATTCGGCTGCTGACCCCACCCTGCAAGCGGCGATCGTAGCCCAGGCTGGGTGTGGTGAGCCGCACTTCCACCACGTTTGCCCCAAAGGGGATGGGCGTACTGGTTGCCGGGAGCGGCGCTTGCGTGACGGTGACCACAGGTACGTTGTCAATCCGGCTGCTGCGCGGTGCCGGGGTAAACGTTGCCGGAATGACGGGAGACGTGGGTACCGGCAGCTCCGTCAGGGACGTTTGCTCAGCCGGATCATCAGCACAGGCAGCCAGCAAGCCGGCAATTAAAATAAGAAGTATGAACCAAAAGTTACGCACAGGTTTATGCTTTCAAAAAGGGAAGTTCGTTCTTTTCCCAGGCTACCAGCAGGGGAACGGCCGTAAAAATAGAGCTGTACGTTCCGCTAAGCAAACCCACAAAAAGAATCGCAATAAACGGTTTAATTGAAGCGCCACCAAACAGCAGAATGGCGACCATGATAAACATGGCGTTGAGCTGCGTTGCCAGGGAACGGTGTACCGTCTCCAGAATGGACCGATTTACCACCTGTTCGTACTTTTCTAACGGCCGTTTGCTAATGTTTTCCCGAATACGGTCGAACACCACAATGGTGTCTTGCAGTGAAAAACCAGCGACGGTGAGAACGGCCGTTAAAAAGAGCGCATCCACTTCCCAACCCAAAAACATGCCGGTCAGCGCGGCCACACCAAAAATGACAAACAGATCGTGGACCATCGCCGCTACGGCACACGCCCCATAGCGGAACGGATTGGGCACCTGGCGGAACACCACCATGATGTACACCAGAATGATCAGCCCGGCCACAATGACGGCAATAAACGCCGCATTGGTCACTTCCCCGGCCACCGTACCACTGACGCTTTCCACTTGCGTACTGTCCGGCACCAGCGGGGCGATGTCGTTCAGCGCATCTTCAATCGCCTGCGCTTCCTCAGGGCTGAGGGTTTCCGTGCGGATTTGCCACGCATTTTGCAAATTTTCGCCGCGCAGGGCGATGATGCTGGGATTGGTTATGCCGGCATCGACAAAGACTTCTTCAACGGCCGTTTCCGTCACCGGCTCAGTAAACTGCACTTCAAACCGGGCCCCACCGCGAAAATCGACGCCGAGCAAAAACGGCGACCCCGTGCTGATGAAGGAGTAAATCATGGCCAAAATGCCCAGCCCAATGATGATGCTGGAGAATATAAAATAGCTTTTTCGTCTTTCGACTAGATTAAAAAGAAACATCACACACCTGATGAATGTTAAACGCCGAGCAGCCAGCTGCTGCGATCCAGGCGATTGGCCAGTTGGCCCAAGATTAGACGGACAAAGGTTCTGGTGACGATGACGGCCGTAAACATGCTAATCATCACCCCAATGGCCAGCGTCAAGGCAAAACCCTGCACGGCACTGGCACCAAAGCTGCGGCCAAACGTCCACAGCACCAGGCAAATCACCAGCGTGGCCACGTTGGAATCTCGAATTGAGGTCCAGGCCCGGTCAAAACCTGTGAGAATCGCTTCACGCAATGTACTGCCGGCACGCAGTTCCTCCTTCATCCGCTCAAACACCAAAATATTGGCGTCCACCGCCATCCCCGTCGAAAGCAAAAAACCGGTGATGGCCGGAAGCGTTAGCGTTACCGGAATGGCCATAAACACGGCGACATTTACGGCCGCATACAAAACCAATGCCAGATCGGCCAGCAGCCCCGGCAGGCGATAATAAACCAGCATAAACAGCAAAACGACCGCCACGCCAATCGTGCCGGCGCGCACGCTGGCCTCCACCGAAAGCTCGCCCAGCGTCGCCCCAATCTGGCGCGTGCTGTCAATCACCAGCGGAATGGGCAGGCTGCCAAAACGCAGCTGAAGCGCCAACCTTTGCGCTTCTTCCAGCGTAAAATCACCGGTTATCGTGCCTTGCCCTTCAATCACCGCACTAATCTGCGGACTGGAGATGACTTGCTTGTCCAGGACAATCGTTAAAAACTGGCCCTGATGTTCCCGCGTGTAGTTGGCAAATAGATCCCGCTCCTCGGCCCGCAGCGTAAACTCCACGTAATATTGACCAAATTCCGTGGCAACCGATTCAGCCGACTGAATCGCTGCACCGGTCATCACCGTCTCGTACGTGGGGGCGGATGTGGTAATCAGATTGCCATCTTGCCCAAATTCACAGCGGGAGGGGCCTTCATTTAAGCTAGTGCGAATGCAGGTGCCTTCAGTCAGGGGAACCGTGCCGGTATCGACAAATTCCAGGAGCGCCGTTTCCTGAATCAAGGCGACGGCTTCCTCAGGATTATCAATGCCGGGCAGCTCCACCAAAATGCGCCGACTGCCTTCGGTTTGCACCAGTGGCTCAGCCACGCCTAAAGCATTCACGCGCTGCTCAATAATCTGGCGCGAGGTATCTAGTTGGGCCGGTTCAATCTCACGATCTTCAGGCAGATCTGCTATTAGTAAAACTTGCAGCCCTCCTTGCAAATCCAGCCCCTGCCGGATAGGCAAATCTGGATTCTGTACCACCCAAACAGCCCATCCCGCTATCGCCAAAATGACGATTAGCCACACATAATCTTTTCCTTCCATAATTGTGTTTTGCCTACTTCGTTTTCATGGTGCCCACTTTGCTGCCGGGTACCGCTCATTGATAGTTATTCATGCAACTGGCGGATTATAACAGCCGCATTAGGGGTCGCAACTTTCATCATAAAGCCAATTTAGAAAAGTAATGGGTGCTGGCAAGCTCATTGGTGATGTGGTCGCGGGAATCGTGCCAATGGGTGCCTTCAAAGTTAAAACCACAGCGCCGGGCAACGGCCGCACTCCGCTCATTTTCCGAATCACACCGGATGAGCAGGCGCTGCGCTCCAAAGTGAGTAAAAGCAAATTGGCAAATACCGTTTACGGCTTCGGTGATATACCCATTGCCGGTGTGATCCGTGTGCAGCCAATAGCCGATTTCAAAGCTGGGCACCTGCCAATTAGCATCATGCAAACCGCTGCACCCAATAAGCGTATCGCTGCCCTTCAGGAAGAGAAGCAGCCAAAAATCTTCGCGCGCCAGATATTTGATCTGGCCTTCGCGCACGCGAATTTCGTAATCTTGCTCACTGGCTACATTCACTGCCCAGGGCATCCACGGTTTAAGCTCCGCCTGGGATTCGACAACGGCCGTTCGCACCGCCACCCCATCCCCCGGCAAAGGGCCACGAATGGTCAAACGCTCGGTGTCAAACGTGTAAGGAATCTCTCGCATGATTGGATTCATAGCAAACTCCAGTACTACATTTTCACGGCCCCTTCACCAAGCCGTAAGCCAGATAGACAGTGAAGCCCGTAAAATAGACACATATGTCTGAATTTGTTTCCCACTTAAAGCGCAGGCCAGGTACGGCCGTTTCCCTCGCTATTCCACTGGCAATCTTTACCTTGCTCCGGCTTGTACCTGCGCTTGATATTCATGCCTGGAGTCTATCATGGTACACACGCCTCATCCAATACTATTTTGGGGCGTTTGCCAGCTTCATTGCCCTGATTGCCGCCCTGTTTGCCAACAGCGCCCTGGGTGAAAAAACCACTGTCCGCTCCATTTTCCTGACCATCGGATTTATTGCCCTCTCCGTGCTCTTCCTGTTTAGCAGCCTGACCACGCCAAATATTTTGATTCAAGGTGCTTCCAATCCCGCATTTATCTGGTCAATTCGGTTAAGTTTGCCAATAAGCGGACTCTTTTTTGCCGCTTCCGCCATGGATTGGTCCGAGTCAACCGAGGCATTTATCGTCAAATATCGACGGCTTTTTTGGCTGGGTGGGCTATTGCTGCTCGTTGCCTTTGGTATTTTGGCCTTTGTTTATCCAGAAATCCTCAACACCTGGCTCCAGCTCGATCCCATTTTGCCAAATGTACTGGGTATCGTTTCTATTTTCCTGCTTATTTGGACAGCCTGGCGAGCAAGGATATTAAATTGGTATGGCAACCGAATGATCAATGCCCGGCTGGCTGTTGTTTTTTTGCTGTTAGCCGAAGCCCAACTTACTCTGGTGTTAGGCGTGGCCGGCCAGCTAAGCTGGCTCATGTACCATCCACTGGTGATTGCCGCCCTTATTGTGGCTCTTTCTGCCATCCTCAACAGTTTCCAAACCTCGCGGGATGTGCAGCTTTCTCGCTACTTTTTCGCTTTGGGCAGCATCCTCATTGCGGGACTCTCTCTTGCCAGCGTAGAGATCGGTTTCCGCTGGCTTAGCACCGGCAGCGGTGTCAATCGCACCTCCCTCATTCCCCTGAGCATTGCCCAGGGGACTTTGAGTTTTATTGTGCTCTATGTGGTTGTCTTCTATTTAAATCAGCTCATTAACGAGCGGAATGACGCGCTGCGGCGCGAGCAACACCTGCGCAGCGAACTAACGCAGCTCATTGTGCATGATCTTAAAAGTCCCCTCACCGTTATCTTGAGCGGCATGAATCTGCTGGGCAAAGAAAATCTGGGGACTTTAACGGAAACGCAAAAACGCCTGCTGGTCAATCTGGAAAAATCCGGTGAGGAAATTCTGCACATGATCAGCGATTTGCTGGACGTCGAACGGCTAGAGGCCGGTGCGTTGGCCCTGCAAAAAAGCATCACCAACACAGCCTCATTGCTGCAAGCCCAAATTGATGAAAGCAAAATTTTGGCCAGCACCAACAAGCAGAAGTTAAAATTTAGCTACGAGCCAAATTTGCCTCAAGTTCGGGTGGATAAAGGGCTAATCTCGCGCGTATTTGCCAATTTGCTCAGCAATGCGCTGAAGTTCACTCCGGAAGGTGGCCGAGTAAAAGTAAACATCACCCGTCAGGAAAATCTTTTGTTTATCACCGTGGCAGACAGTGGACCGGGCGTACCGCTGCATGAGCGTGAGCGCATTTTTGAGAAGTTTGCCCAAGTTGAAGGTGGGGAACGTCGCGGGGCGGGGCTAGGGCTTACTTTTTGCAAAATGGTGGCGGAAGCTCATAGCGGCAACCTGACGGTAAGCGAAAGCGACATGGGTGGCGCACTATTTTGTTTGACGCTGCCCTTTACCGAGGAAGAAGCCAGTTTATCCGCAGAGGTTTCACTGCCGTCCGCGACATATGGCGGCGATTGGGCGTTGGATACACCACACCATACGCCCACACCCAATTAATTAGCCCCCCACAAATTTAGTGGTGTAACCTTGTTTCTGCAGCAGTTCGGCGATTTTATCCCGGTGATCCCCTTGAATCTCGATAACGCCGTCTTCTTTGACCGTGCCGCCGCTGCCACATGCTTTTTTAAGCTGCTTGCCCAACTTGGCTAAATCTTTTTCCGTTAGCTGAAAATCGCGCAGTACGGTCACCTGTTTGCCACCCCGCCCTTTTTTCTCACGCTGAATGCAAATGGTTTGCTCGGCAGGGGGAAGCGATTTGGGTACGGCCGTTCGCCTTTCCGGTTTCTTTACCTCAAAATCATCGTCGGCGGTGGAATACACGATATTACGCTTACGTCGTCTCATACAAAATCCTTTTTTAACGGGTAACTACAGGTAAATAAACCATCTCCGGTAGTTCAAAGGTTATTACAGTAAGTGGACTGCTGCTGGCCTGGTTACCGGCTTTGTCATGCCCCACGACCATAAATTGATAACGGTGGCCCTCCTCGGATGGATAAATGGCAGAAACGGCCGTTTCCCCCACCAACCATTCGTTAAACATCCCCCCATCCACCGAGACCAAGACATCATACGCTGCCATGCCGCTGCCGTCATCGCTGCCGTTCCAGCCCAGGTTGATTTCTGTCGTGGCCGTTACCGGGCCGCTGATGGAGACCGTAGGCGGCAGCGTGTCTTGCTCGATCAAAATGGCCGGACGACCGCCAATAGGATACAGCGTCGGGTCCCAGATGGCGTTCTGGTTTGTTGCGCCGGGCAGCGTGATGGTGAATTCGCCGTTTACGGCCGTCACCGTTTGTAGCGTGCCGTCGGGCCAGATGAGCTGGGCGGTACCGTTGGCATTGGTGGTGGGGACTACGGCCGTTTGCGCACTGCCAAAGCGTGCCCACAGCGCCAAAATGCGCGATTGTGTCTCCGGCTGATAAAAAGCAATCCATTCCTCTGGGCCATTGGCTGGGTCGCTGCCGCCAGGCCGCAGCTGCCACAGTGGTTCCACATCGGTGAAGTAGGTGGTGAGCAGTTGGAACGCCGTAAAGCCAGGCCGGGGCGTACCGCCGTTGGGATGCTCCCAGTAACAGCCAGACACCGCCGAATTGCTCACGTTGCGAAACAGGCCAAACGCATCCCCTCCGGGATCCAACAGCGGGTCCCCGGTACAGCTGGTGACCGGCGTAAAGTTCGTGCCGCCGGGCTGATTGCCGCAATCATCGTAAAGTTGGAAGAAAAAGATATTGTCGGCCCCGGCATAGGTGGCATAAAAGGCGCTCTGAATGATGAAGTCAGCCTGCTCGCTCATCGAGGCGCGGAACGGGCTGGTGGGTTCGCAAACCGGGCCGGGATAATCGTCCCACACCGGTACGCCGGATTCATTGAGCCAGATCGGTTTTTCCAGGTTACGTGCCGCAAGCGTGTTGCTGGCACGCCATACATGGTACCAGGAGCGCCAGGCGTACAAATAGTTATGCGTGGCAAAAATGTCATGATAGTAGCTGTACGCGGACGCATTGGCGTCGGCATCGTAAATGGTCATTACGTCGTTGTAAAAGCCGAGTTTACTGCTTTCATTGGCCAACCCGCCAAAAATAATCTTGGCGTTGGGATCGGCCAGCTTAGCGGCCAGATAACCTACTTTGAGCAGGCGGGCATAATCGACAGTAGTGCCATCCCAAAACGAGCTAAGGTCGGGTTCGTTCCACATTTCCCAATGGGTGACGCCCTGTCCGGCAGGCCAGTTGTTTTGCTGGGCTAGAAAGCCACCCGGTTTGTAACGGGAAACGGCCGTAAATACAAACCGCGCCCACCGATTTGCCGGATTAACCTGCTTGCCCGTCCCTAAAATATCCGTGCCATCAATAAAAACCGGTTGGTAGAGTCCCTGCGGCGTGGCTGCCTGCACCGCATCAATGCTCAACGGCCGTCCCGGCACCGGGCGCGGCAACGGCGGGGTTTGTTTCGCGCCGGTGGTGTAAAACGACGGCGTTCCCAACAAAATAGCATCCAGCCGGAAGCCCTGTGCCAGATCATTTTCGATGGCGACGTCCTGGTTGGTCCAGTTGAAATTATTGTCTGACTGCTCGATGTCGTACCAGTAGAGCGGCCAGCGATTCCAGGTGGCCCCGGTCGCTTTGCCGTTGTCGTAGCGCGTTTGGCTAACGGGAGTGAGTCCTTTGGCCCAACTGATGAAATTGACGCCGTAAGCAGGCTGACTGCTGGGGATGGCGGCGGCAACACGATAATCGGTAACGTCTGCGGGGATGGCACGAACGGCCGTTGTCGGCCGGCCAGCTACAAGCAAAGAAAGGAAACTGGCAAACAGTAACAAGGTGAGAAACGGCCGTTTCTCACCCATCTTCAAACTACGCTTCGGTTCAGAGGAAAAGTTGGGGGCCATTCAGGCAGTCAAACTTAGGCAGCCCCATCGCAATGGCGCAAGCCAGCCAGCAGCAGGCGCAGGCCTGCACTGATGCGCTCCAGCGAAAAGCCGCGTACCTCTCGCTGATAATAAAAGATATCCGCTTTAAGCGGTGCCAAAATGGCATCTGCTAAATAATCAATATCCAGCGTATCTGAGAGCTCACCGTTGAGAACGGCCGCACGCAGCAGTCCGTTCACTGTCATATACTGCCAAAAGTGAGGCAGTTCCAACCCGTCAGGATCATGGTCTTGCAGCAGTCCGGCACGCTGGACTTCACACAGCAACGGTGCATGGGCATCAGTAAAGTAGATGAGGGCGTCAATGAACTGATCCAGCTGGTCCATCTTGGGCATGTTTTGCGCCGACATTTGCTGCAGCCGCGACAAAATTCCATTCTGGAACTCAACCATCTGCGTATCCATCAAGGCCAAACAAAGCTCTGCCTTATTGGTAAAGCGACGATAGAGCGTCCCCTTGCCCACTTCGGCCGCTTGAGCAATATCGGCCATATTCACGTTGGCCACGCCATGCTCGGCAAACAGTTTTTCGGCCGTTTGTAAAATGCGCGCCCGATTTGCCGCTGCATCTCGCCGCTCCTGGCGACAGGTCGAACCAACTTCATCAATTGTGCCCAGAGTAATTGTATCGTTTTCTGGCTGATTCATTTTGTTTTCCTAACAGTCAGGTGTGTACGCCGCTTCAAGTTTTCTTCCTACAGTAAACGCTATTTTACCGTTTTTGTAAACAGACTGCTAAACACACACCAATCTTTGCGTCTAAACCCTGTCCAAAAGGCCAGGATTTCATCAAATTTTGCTTAAACACTTGACAAGCGGACCCGAGTCCGATAATATCCTACCACATATACGGACCCGAGTCCACATATCAGGAAGAAAAACATCTAACCAACACAAAAACACAAGGAGATTATACAACAATGTCTTGGCAAATTGATTCCTCACACTCCCATATTAATTTTACGGCACGTCACATGATGATTTCTAAGGTGCGCGGCAGTTTTGAAAATTTCAGCGGCACCGTCAACTTTGATGAGGAAAATCCGACCAACACCACCGTCAACGTAGAAGTCGATTTAACCAGCATCAACACTCGCGACGAGCAACGGGATGGACATCTAAAATCCCCGGACTTTTTCGACGTAGAAAACTATCCTACCATGAAGTTTGTCAGTACCCGGGTTGAGCAGATTAATGAGAATAACGGCCGTCTCTACGGCCAACTCACCATCAAAGACATCACTAAAGAAGTGGTGCTGGATGTGGAATATGCGGGCATTGCCAAAAGCCCCTGGGGCACCGTAAGCGCTGGCTTTTCTGCCACGGGCAGCCTCAACCGTAAAGAGTGGGGCTTGAACTGGAACCAGGCATTGGAAACCGGCGGCGTTCTCGTCGGCGATAAAATCAATATGGAAATTGAGCTGGAGTTAGTGAAACAGGCGCAGACTGAACCAGCATAAGTGCAAATAGCATAGTGAAAAGTGATAAGTGAAAAGCGGCTGAGCAAATTTTTCACTTATCACTTTTTGCTTTTCATGCACCAAGGAAAACAGTAAGATTGAAAGTAATGGAAGCAATACACCCAAAGACACAAATCGGTTTAGTTTCGTTAACCGTAGCGGATTTTGATCGCTCCCTGCCCTATTACACGCACAACATTGGCCTGAAGCTGCTTAGTCGGGACGACAATGTGGCGGTCTTGGGTACGGCCGAACGGCCGCTCCTTGAACTGGTCGAAAAGCCCGGCGCAACCTTGCCACGCGGCAAGACTGGCCTGTACCATTTTGCCTTATTGGTTCCCAGCCGGCTGGAGCTGGCCAGAACATTCAAAAACCTGGTCGATACCGAAACGCCGCTGGGCGGTTTTTCCGACCACAGCGTTAGCGAGGCAATCTATTTGTCGGATCCGGATGGCAATGGGATCGAGATTTACCGGGATCGTCAGCGGGAAGAGTGGCCGGTGCAAAACGGCC
The DNA here is from genome assembly GCA_002699125.1 of Anaerolineaceae bacterium. Lineage (GTDB taxonomy): Bacteria > Chloroflexota > Anaerolineae > Promineifilales > Promineifilaceae > Leptofilum. The sequence goes on along the minus strand of PABI01000067.1, from coordinate 98,561 downwards.
GTCTGCAAATGAACACGCTCCCCCTGGACCTGCAAAGCCTGATCGGCGAACTTAACGGCCAATCGCGCGAATGGCATGGATTGCACGACGGCACCAAAATGGGCCACATCCACCTGCACATTCGCGATGTAGATGAAGCCGAAGGGTTTTACTGCGATATTTTGGGCTTTGAGCGCATCATGCGCTATGGACCCAGCGCCGGCTTTATTTCCGCCGGTGGCTACCATCACCACATTGGCCTCAACACCTGGGCAGGCCAGGGTGCACCGCCACCCCCAAACGGTTCCGCCGGACTGCGCTACTTCCAAATTCTTCTACCATCCCAGGAAGCGCTAACGGCCGTTGAAGAAAAATTAAAAGCAAACAATGTCTCTTACGAGCACACAGAGGATGGTCTTGCCTTACAAGACCCTTCAAAAAACAATCTGCTGCTCAAGGTGCAAACCGCATGAGTTCCATGTTTAACAGCGTCATCAACAATCTGGAGATCAACAGCAACCTGCAATTTTACAAGGCAAACACGTTTCCGCTGATCAACCCGGTCCATTGGCTGACCTCCCACTTTGCCGTGGGTGGATTCAGCCCGTTGCAGCGGCTGAGCGGCATGCTCACGGCGCACATGACCCAGATTGCGCCACACAACGGCTTCCGCTGGCATCCCCATCGCGGGCTGGAGATTTTCACCTACGTCATTGATGGTGAGCTGTATCACGAAGATACGACCGGCGGCAAAGGAGCCATTACCGCCGGGGAAGTGCAGCGCATGTTTTCCGGCAATTTCATCCAACACCAGGAATTGAACCAGACGGATGAATTCACCCGCGTCATTCAAATCTGGTTTGTAGCCGATGTGCAGCACATGGGCCTACCGCCACACTACGAACAAACCAAACTCAGCAGCATGACTACCCGCAGTGTCGGCGATGCCACCGTGCGGGATATCATTGGGCCAAATGGCGCCACCGATGCACACGTGTCGGCCCGGCTCACCAGCAGCATTCTGCCCGCAGGCGGCACAGCAACTATTGAACTGCCCCAACCAGGCGAAGACCTCTTTTTGTACTTCGTGGATGGCAACGGCCGTTTCCAAACAAGCACCGCCCAACATGAAATCGATCTATACGATGTCGTTTTAGCTGCACCGGAGGCAGAAACGGCCGTTATCACCGCCGGCTCCAACAAGCCTCTCAACTACCTCTCCTTCTACCTCAACCCCTTTATGCAAAATTAGGCATTGGCCAAAACAGCATTGCCCCTCTCGTTATAAAATTCGATTTGCATTGTTTGCTCACAACCGTATACTTACGCGGGCTTAGCTTGGGTACTACTTCCAGGTTACAGTTATTTGGCTTTGTCCGACAGATGCACACTCTTCACACCTTCGGACTCGGTGGGAAAGCCAATAAGAAACTCTTAAGTCGTTACTATTTCAATAGGTGGTTTGCAAGGTCATTTGCAGCTGTTTTATAGCTCTTTTATAGAGTTATTTTTGCTGTCTGTGCTACTATGCCCAAAAACAGCTTAAATTTTGTCCTATTATGTAAATCACAAAGAATTATGAAATTGTGATTTACCCGAGCAAAAGCAGGCCAGCCAGGTTTTATTTGTTTCAAAACCTTGCCTGCTTTAACAAAAATACTGCATGAATTGCAAATTTCTGTTCAATTTATATGCATAGTCCTCATCAATCACTGCAACGGCCTAAATGGTATTTATTGCCATTAACGGGCACTTCTACAACTGAACTTCAACAAAAATCGATCGTTTTGACGCGGTATATACAACAATACCCCCACGTCTCGTTGGGTGAAATCGCCGCGCATTTGGGCCAGGAAGAAACAGGGAACGTCTTTCGCCAGGCAGCATTGATCAACAACACCGAAGAACTTGCCCACCAGTTAGCAGCCGATGAGATAAAAAACGCGGCCGTCCAAACGCCACGCACTATTTTTATGTTCCCCGGCATTGGCGATCATTATTTGCAGATGGGGCGTGGCCTATATGAAACAATTCCCACTTTTCGGGAGATTGTTGACGAATGTGATGCAGCGTTACGGCCGTATCTCAACCAATCCTTAACAGAGCTTTTATACCCACCGCCAACAGAACCTGCTTCTGAAGCCGCTCCCGCCGCCGGGTTTGACCTGGCTGCCATGCTCGGACGCAAGTCCAGTCCCAGCACGGACAATGAACAAGAAGCGAAATTGCAGGAAACGGCCGTTGCCCACCCTCTCGTCTTTAGCATTGAATACGCCCTGGCGCGACTGTTGCAGCAGTGGGGCATTGAACCAGATGGTCTCATTGGCTACAGCCTGGGCGAATATGTAGCAGCGACGCTGGCCGGCGTCCTCACCTTAAAAGATGCCCTCACCCTTGTTGCCCGACGCGCCCAACTGATCCAGGCACTGCCTCCAGGCAAAATGCTGGCCGTCCCGCTCTCTCAGGATGAGGTAGCTCCTTACTTGAGCGAACAAGTCTCCCTCTCTGCGCACAACGGCGATGCCCTGACGATTTTAGCTGGAGAAGCCGACGCCATTCAGTCTGTACAGCAAAAATTACAAAACCAGCAGGTGGCCTGTCGTCTACTTGACACCACCCACGCCTTTCATTCCCACATGATGCAGGGTGCGGTCGCCGAATTAACAAAACTTGCCCAAACCATCACCTATGCAGCTCCCCAAATACCGTATCTGTCTAACGTGACAGGCGAATGGATGACGGCCAAACAAGCCACAGATCCCACCTATTGGGCCAGGCACATGTGCCAACCTGTGCAATATTTTTCCATGCTGCGTAATTTGTTGGGCCAGGCGCAAAATTATCATCTGATTGAAGTTGGCCCCGGACAATCATTGGGCGCTTTTGCCAAGCAGCATCCGCAATGCAAGCCGGAGCAGTACGCTTTAATCTATCCCACCTTACGCTACTCTTATGATCAGCAGGATGATCATTGGTTTTTATTGACAACGATCCGCAAATTATGGCTTTCTGGCGTTAATTTACAGTGGGAAACAGTTTTGTCTAATGGGTCAGACCTGGACCCGGCAAAACTGGAGCCCCCGTTGCAGTTTACATCTCCTCAAGACAACGCCTCCTCCCACCAAGCCATGCAGCAAAAAGATCGTGGCGCAAAAAGGCGGCAAAACCGTTTGCATCGCCGTGGTAACAGCAGATAAGCAAATAATGGTTGAGCAAGAAACGGCCGTAGCCTGAGCACCTATTGGCCAGATCGACCATAAAAAATTAAGCGTATAAGGAGTAAATCAATTTGATACTGAAACGGATCGGCGTCATTGGCGCGGGTGTCATGGGTATTGGTGTGGCTCAAGCCCTGGCACAAACGCAGCATGACGTTGTACTCATCGACATTCAAGACGATATTTTGGCCCAGGCAAAGGACCAAATTTATCAAAACATACGCCTAAGCCGTTTGTTTAATACCCCCAAAGAATCTGACAAAACCCCAGATGAACTCATCTCCCAAATCAATTTCACAACCGATTATCAACAGCTGCAAGATGTTGATTTTGTTGTGGAAAACAGCACAGAAAAATGGCAGATCAAAAAAGAAATTTATCCGCAGCTCGATGCCATCTGCCCGCCCAAAACGGTTTTTGCGGCCAACACCTCCTGCATCTCTATCACCCGCATCGGCTCCGTCACCACCCGCCCGGACCGCATTGTGGGCATGCACTTCATGAACCCGGTTCCCATGAAGCCGACAGTTGAAGTCATCCGTGGTTACCACACCAGCGATTCAGCCCTGGACATTGCCCAACAGTTCCTGGCCGGCATGAACAAAGATTGCATCGTGGTCAACGATTCGCCCGGCTTTGTCTCCAACCGGGTGCTCATGCTCACCATCAACGAGGCTGCTTTTCTGCTTCACGAAGGCGTTTCCAACGCCGAAGATGTCGATCAAATTTTCAAGAAATGTTTTGGTCACAAGATGGGTCCGTTGGAAACGGCCGATCTCATCGGCCTGGACACCATCCTTTACTCAATCGAAGTGCTGCACGAAAGCTTCGCCGACAGTAAGTATCGCCCCTGTCCCCTACTGCGAAAAATGGTGGATGCGGGATTGTACGGCCGTAAAAGCGGCGCTGGATTTTATGCCTATTAATTTAATAAACCCCATCAAACCAATTAAAACCCTGGAGGAAGTACCCCATGGAAACAGAAATTAAGCAACAAATCCGCACCTTTTTGGCCAAATATTTCAAAGATTACGATCTGCAAGACGACGAAGATATTTTTTCTCTAGGCTTCGTTACATCCCTCTTTGCCATGCAGATTGTCCTTTTTGTGGAGCAACAAATGGGGGTCACCCTGGCCAATGAAGAGCTCCTGCTCGACAACTTCCGCACAATCAATGCCATGACCAGCCTCATCATGGCCAAAAACGTACCGACAACTTAAATCTTTCAACTGTCATTCCCGCGCAGGCGGGAATCAAAATTCAAGCTACCTAAACAATCGTTCAGGGAGAGTTTAATGATGCTCGATCAGACCCATCGCGAGATGGCCATTGCCGAAGCAAAAAAGGTAAACGCGCTCAAATGCGTGGTGTGGGATTTAGACAACACCGTCTGGGAAGGTGTTTTGCTGGAAAGCGACACGCTGAAACTGCGCCCGGAAGTTGTCCACATCATCAAAACGCTGGATGAGCGCGGCATTCTCAACGCCATTGCCAGCCGCAATGAATATGAACCGGCTATGGTGCAGCTAAAAGCGTTTGGCATCGATGAATATTTCATCTATCCACAAATCAACTGGAATCCCAAGTCGCAATCTATTGAGCAAATTGCCGCCGACCTCAACATCGGTATCGACACGCTGGCCTTTGTCGATGACCAACCCTTTGAGCGTGAAGAAGTGCAGTTCACCCACCCCGAAGTGCTTTGTTTCGACGCCCTTGAGCTGGACGAAATGCTGGACCATCCGCGCCTGATGCCGCGTTTTATTACGCCGGAATCGAAGCTGCGCCGCAAAATGTACCAGAGCGATATCCAGCGCAAACAGGCCGAAGAGAACTTTGCCGACAACAATGAAGCGTTTTTGACCAATCTGGACATGGTGTTCACCATCAAAAAAGCTGGCGAAGAAGATTTGCAGCGGGCCGAAGAACTGACGATGCGCACCAACCAGCTCAACACCACCGGCTACACCTATTCCTATGAGGAACTTAACCAACTGCGCCAATCCGACGATCACCTACTGTTTGTTTCCAGCCTGAATGATCGCTACGGCACCTACGGCACCATCGGCCTGGCCCTGGTGGAAAAAGAGCCAGCCTTCTGGACGGTGAAGCTGCTGTTGATGTCCTGCCGGGTGATGTCGCGCGGCGTGGGCACCATCATGATGACCCACATCATGAACCTGGCCAAAGCGGCTGGGGTATCGCTGCGAGCCCACTTTATTCCTAACGGCCGTAACCGCCTCATGTACATCACTTACAAATTTGGCGGCTTCACCGAAATCGCAAACGAAGACAACCTGGTCATTTTTGAAAATTCGCTGCAAGAGATCCAACCTTTCCCCGACTACGTGGAGATTCACATTATTTGATACGTGCAACGTGATTTGATCCGGTCACGCGTCACGTATCAATGGTAACGGACAAATTTATGGCACAATCCAAACCCCACTCATTTGCCACCCTGGTGGATATGTTGCGCTGTCGAGCCAATGACAGCCCGGACAAACTTTTATACACTTTCCTGGCCGATGGTGAAACGGATGAACGGCCGTTAACCTACGCCCAACTCGACCAGCGCGCCCGCCAGATTGCCCTGCTTCTGCAAGAACAGGGTCAGGTGGGCGACCGGGCGTTGCTCCTTTACCCACCCGGACTGGATTACATCGCCGCCTTTTTTGGCTGCCTCTACGCCGGCTGGATTGCCGTGCCTTCCTACCCGCCGCGCCGCAACCGGCACGATGCCCGCCTGCAAGCCATCATGGACGATGCCCAGGCTAAAGTTGTGCTCACCGACAACGACACCTACCAGGATCGCCAATCCCGCATCGACCATATGCCGGACCTGTCCACCATGCACTGGATTGCCGTCGACACCCTCAGCAACGATCCGGAAGCCTGGCAAACGCCCGACATTTCGCCGCAAAACGTCGCCTTTTTGCAGTACACCTCCGGCTCCACCGGCGAGCCCAAAGGGGTGATGCTGTCGCATCACAACCTGCTCAGCAACCTGGCCCTCATCTACAAAGGATTTGAGCTGAGCGAGCGCAGCCAGGGCGTGAGCTGGCTGCCGCCGTATCACGACATGGGTCTGATTGGCGGCATCTTACAGCCGATTTATTGTCACGGCTGGACCGTGCTCATGTCCCCCTTTGCCTTTTTGCAAAAGCCCATCCGCTGGCTGGATGCCATCTCTAAATACCAGGCCACAATCAGCGGTGCGCCCAACTTTGCCTACCAGCTTTGCCTCGACAACATCTCACCGGAGCAGCAAGCCGGTCTCGATTTAAGCCGCTGGACGCTGGCTTACAACGGGGCCGAGCCAATTCGCCACGAAACGCTAACTACCTTTGCCGAAACGTTTGCTCCTAACGGCTTTAAGCTGTCATCTTTTTATCCCTGCTACGGGCTGGCCGAAGCCACCTTGATTGTGACCGGCAGTGACCGCAGCAGTGAGCCGGTTTACGGCCGTTTCCAAACCACCGCCCTCGAACAAAACCTGGCCCAACCAACCGACGATGAGAGTGACGGCCGTCTGCTTGTCAGCAGCGGCACCTTGCTGCTGGATGAACAAGCCATCCGCATTGTTAATCCGCACACCCACACGCCTTGCGCCGATGGCGAAATTGGCGAAATCTGGATCAGCGGCAACAGCGTCGCTCAAGGCTATTGGCAAAATCCCGACGCTACCAACCAGACTTTCCACGCCACGCTGCCCGAAGACAACACGCGCTACATGCGCAGCGGCGACCTCGGCTTTTTGCAGGACGGCCAGCTGTACGTTACCGGCCGCCTGAAAGAGCTGCTCATCATTCGCGGCCGTAACCATTACCCGCAGGACATCGAAAAGACGGCCCAGGCCAGCCATGAAGCGCTGGCGCCAGACGCTGGCGCAGCTTTCACCATCGAGGTTGACGGCGAAGAAAAACTGTTCCTGGTCCACGAAGTCAAGCGCAGCCACCGCCGCACAGACATCGCCGAAGCGGCCCCCATTTTGCGCCAGGCCATCGCTGAGGAGCATGATCTCCAACTCTACGGCGTTATTCTGGTGCAGCCGCGCGCCATCCCCAAAACGTCCAGCGGCAAAATCCAACGCGGCAAAACCCGCGACCTGTACCTGGCAGGCGATATCAAGATCATCGGCGAGGATGTCCCGGAATTTCAAACGGCCGCAGCCTCAACAACGATGCCACTGCCTGAGATTTCTGCCGAAAAGATCCTAGCTTTGCCTACCGGAACCGAGCAGGCAAAAGCTGTCGCAAATTACTTGCAGCACCAGGTGGCTTCTCTGCTGCGCCAACCAGTGGAACAAATTAAACCAGAACGGCCGTTAGCCAGCTACGGCCTCGACTCGTTAAAGGCAATTGAACTGAAAACGGCCGTGGAAGACGCCCTCCAAATCGAACTGCCCATTGCTGATCTGTTAGAAAGCCCCACTATCCAGCAATTAAGCGAGCAATTGGTCGCCTATCTGGCGGCTGACAATCAAATTCAAACCGTGCCTGCCGCCGAAAATCCACCGCAGCGCTTCCCGCTCTCGCACGGACAGCGGGCCATCTGGTATTTGTGCCAGCTTGCCCCGGAGAGCCCAGTTTATAACATTGCCCGGGCGCTGCGGCTGAACGGCCGCATTAACCCCGAACTCGCCCAGCAGGCCATGAACCGATTGGTAACCCGCCATCCCATTTTGCGCACCACCTTCCACCTGAAAGACAGCCAGCCCATCCAGCAAATTGCCGCCGGCGGCACGGTTGATTTCCTCTTTAGCAACAACGGACAACATCCCAAGGCCGCCCATCAGGCAGAGCTGCAAGCCGCAGCCAACAAGCCGTTTGCCCTGAACCAAAACCTGCTGCGCGTGCGCCTCTACCAGCTCACTGAAAAAAAATTCGACCTGCTCATCGTCGCCCACCACATCATCACCGACTTCTGGTCACTGGTGAACCTGGTGGAAGAATTTGCCCAGATTTACACCGCGCTGGTGCAGAATAAAACGGCCGAATTGTCCCCTATCACCCACCAATACAGCGATTACGTCACCTGGAAAAACCAGCAGTTAGCCAGCGAAACGGGTACAAAACTACGCACCTACTGGAAAGAGCAGCTGCATGGCGAACTGCCGCCGCTCAATATGCCCACCGACAAACCGCGGCCCACCCGCCAGACTTACGCCGGGCGCACTGTTCGCAGCCAGATTCCAGCAGAATTAGGCGAGCAAATGATGGCCATAGGCTGGGAAATGGGCTGCACCCCCTTCATGACTTTTTTGGCCGCTTACCAGCTCCTGCTGGCTCGCTTTAGTGGTCAAAATGAAGTCCTTACCGGCACACCCACCGCCGGGCGCGAACAGCGCGAATTGCAAAACATGCAGGGCTACTTTGTTAATCCGGTTGTGGTCCGCACGCAGTTGGAAGATGGCTCTATGAGCTTCCGTAACCTGCTCCAGCAGGTAAAGGAAACGGTCGTTGGCGCGTTTGCTCATCAAGCATACCCGTTCCCGGCCCTGGTGGAAACTTTGGGATTGGCTCGCGACGTAGCCCATTCGCCAGTCTTTCAAAATATGTTTGTCTGGCAAAAAGCCCACACCGTGCATCCCGGCCTGACGGCACTGGCGCTGGGCCAGGCGGGTGACGAAATTGAGCTGGGTGCGCTGCGTTTCACACCACTGGCACTTACCCAACAAGCTTCTCAGTTTGACCTCACGCTGGCCATGGCCGAGATCAACGGCGACTGGCTGGCCACCTGGGAATTCAACACGGACCTGTTCAACAGCACCTCTATCGAACAAATGGCCGGTCATTTCAACACCTTGCTGGCCTCGATTGTGGCGCAGCCGGACACGGCCGTTTCTCACCTCCCCCTACTCACCGACGAACAGAAACATACGCTGCTTTATACCGTTAATGATACGGCCGTTCCCTACGATCTCACCCGATGTCTGCACCAGATGTTTGAAGACCAAGTTACCCAGACCCCCGACGCCCCCGCGCTCACCTATGCCGAACAAACCCTCACCTATCACCAACTCAACCAAAAAGCCAACCAGCTCGCCCACTACCTCATCGACCAAGGCATTCAGCCCGACATGATGGTCGGCGTCTGCCTGGAGCGCAGCCTGGAAATGGTTATCGCCCTAATGGGCATCCTCAAATCCGGCGGGGCCTACGTCCCCATTGATCCCACCTACCCCGCCGAGCGCCTGCAATTTATGCTCGAAGACTCCCAGGTCTCAATCCTCCTCACGCAGCACCATCTGGTGGCTGACAGCAATTCACAATTCACAATTCTCAGTGTGGACACCGACTGGAACCAAATCGCCCACCACCCCCAAACCAACCCAGACGTCCCCCTCACCCCCGACCATCTAGCCTACACCATCTACACCTCCGGCTCCACCGGTAAGCCCAAAGGAGCGATGAACAGCCATCGCGGCATCGTCAACCGCCTGCTGTGGATGCAGGACGCTTACCGGCTCACCGCTGACGACTACATTTTGCAAAAAACGCCGTTCAGCTTCGACGTCTCCGTTTGGGAATTTTTCTGGCCGCTCATCACCGGGGCCAAACTGGTGATGGCCAAACCGGGCGGCCACCTGGACAGCACCTATCTGGTGCAGCTCATTCAGGAGGCCCAAATCACCACGATGCACTTTGTGCCCTCCATGCTGCAAATCTTTCTTACTGAGCCAAACGTGGACCGCTGCACCTCCTTACGGCGCGTCATTTGCAGCGGCGAAGCGCTGCCCTACGACCTGACCCAGCGCTTTTTCGACCAATTGCCAAATTGCGAGCTGCACAACTTATACGGCCCCACTGAAGCCGCCATCGACGTAAGCTACTGGCAATGTTTGCGTGATGATCCACGTCAACTGGTGCCCATCGGCCGTCCCATTGCCAACATCCAGCTCTATATTTTGGACAAACATTTGCAGCCCGTGCCCCAAGGCGTGGCCGGCGAGCTGCACATCGGCGGCGTGGGCGTGGCTCGCGGCTACTGGAACCGGCCCGAGCTGACGGAAGAGAAGTTTATTGTTGATCCCTTCCCCCCCTTAGTCCCCCCCACTGGGGAGAAGGGGGGGAAACTTTACAAAACCGGCGATCTCGTCCGCTACCTGCCCGATGGCAACATCCAGTTCCTGGGTCGGGTGGACCACCAAATTAAGCTGCGCGGCTTCCGCATTGAGCTGGGCGAAATCGAAAACCAGCTTACTGCCCTGCCCAGCGTGCGCGAAGCGCTGGTCACGCTGCACACGGTCAATGCCGACGACAAGCGGCTGCTGGCTTATTTAGTGCCGCAGGATGGCCAGCAAATCGACATTGCTGAGATTCGCACGCAGCTGCAAGCCGTTTTGCCTGATTACATGGTGCCCAACCTGTTTGTGCCGCTGGACGCCTTCCCGCTGATGCCCAACGGCAAGGTCAACCGCCGCGCCCTACCCGCCCCAACTTTGCACGTGGCCGACAAAACGGCCGTCCTGCCGCGCAGCCAGCTGGAGCAGCGCATTGCTCAGGTGTGGCAAAAGGTTTTGGGACTACCCGAAGTCGGTATCCACGACAACTTCTTCGATTTGGGTGGCCATTCGCTGCTGCTGGTCCAGGCCCAGCGCCAGCTGCAAGAAGAGCTGGGGCGCGAGATTCCGTTGGTTCAGTTCCTGGAGAAACCGACCATTCACGGCGTCACCCAGCTGCTGCTGGAAGATGAGGAAGAAATTGTGGTTCGCCAAACGGCCGTTCGCCAACAAGACGACATTGCCATTATTGGACTCGACGGCCGTTTCCCTGGCGCATCTAACCTGGAACAATTCTGGCAAAACCTGCGTGACGGCATCGAAAGCATCCAGGTGCTGGACGATGAAACGTTGGACGAACTTGGCGTGCCCCAACATCTGCGCAACAACCCCGACTTTGTGCGGGCCGCGCCGCTGCTGGCGGACATCGACCATTTTGCCGCCTCCTTCTTTGGCTACGCGCCCAACCAGGCCAAATTGCTGGCTCCGGAACAGCGCCTCTTTTTAGAAGTGGCCTGGCACGCCCTGGAAAATGCCGGCTACAGCAGCGAGCAATACAAAGGCCAAATAGGCGTTTTTGCCGGGATGGGCATGAGCACCTACTTGCTCTTCAACCTGCTGAACCATCCCGACGTGGACCCCACGGACGACAGCTTTGCCATCATGCTGGGCAACGACAAAGATTTCCTGGCCACCCGCGCCTCTTACCATCTGAACCTCACCGGACCCAGCCTGGATGTGCAAACCGGCTGCTCCACTTCGCTGGTGGCCACACACCTGGCCTGCGAAAGCTTAATGAACGGCCAGTGTGACATCGCCCTGGCCGGCGGCGTGACCATCGAGGTGCCACAGCGCGCCGGTTACGTCTATCAGGCCAGCGGCATCGCTTCGCCAGACGGCCACTGCCGCCCCTTTGACGCTGCCGGGCAGGGCACGGTCTTTGGCTCCGGCGTCGGCGTCGTGGTCCTTAAGCGGCTGGCCGATGCCCTGGCTGACGACGACCACATCCAGGCGGTGATCAAGGGAACGGCCGTTAACAACGACGGCAGTCTCAAGCTCGGTTACACCGCCCCCAGCATCAATGGCCAGGCGGATGTGATTGCCAAAGCTCAGGCCGCCGCCAACGTAACGCCCGACACCATCCAGTACATCGAGGCGCATGGCACAGCCACCGAACTGGGCGATCCCATCGAAATTACGGCGCTGGCCAAATTATTCAAGGGCAATGGCGAGCAAAAAACGGTCATCGGCTCGGTGAAAAGCAACGTGGGACACCTGGATTCGGCCGCAGGCGTCGCCGGGCTCATCAAAACAATCCTCAGCTTGCAGCACAAACAGATTCCGCCCACCTGCCATTTCGACAAACCCAACCCCAAGCTAAACCTGGCGCAGACCCCGTTTGCCATCAACAACACGCTGGTGCCCTGGCAAAACGGCCGTACCCCGCGCCGTGCCGGTGTTAGCTCCTTTGGCATCGGCGGTACCAACGCCCACATCATTTTGGAAGAAGCGCCCAAACCGACGCCCTCTGACCCGGCTGAACCGTGGCAGCTGCTCCAGCTTTCCGCCAAATCCACCGAAGCGCTGGAAACCATGACCCAAAATCTGGCCGATTATTTAGAAGCCCATCCCGAGGCCAACCTGGCCGACGTCGCCTACACGCTGCACACCGGCCGCCGCACCTTTACCTACCGCCGCATGGTGGTCTGCCGCGACATGGCCGATGCCGCCGCTACGCTGCGCGCCGTGGACCGTGAGCGCATCATCAATCGCACCCAGGCGGAGCAAACACGGCCGCTTATTTTCATGTTCTCCGGGCAGGGATCGCAGTACGTGAATATGGGCCAATCGCTGTACCAGACAGAACCATTATTCCGCGAGACGGTGGCTGAATGTGCTGAGGCTTTACGGCCGTTCCTCCACCTCGATCTGCGCGACTTAATCTACCCGGAAGCGGGCAAAGAAGAATGGGCCGCTGAACAATTGCAAAAAACGGCCGTCACCCAGCCCGCCCTCTTCACCATCGAATATGCCCTGGCTAAACTGTGGCAGTCGTGGAGTCTCGGACCTGATGCCATGATTGGCCACAGCATTGGCGAATACGTCGCCGCCACCCTGGCTGGCATCTTTTCTTTGCAGGACGCGCTGCACACCGTCGCCAAACGCGGCGAGCTGATGCAGGCGATGGCCCCTGGCAGCATGTTGGCCGTCTCCCGGCCCGCCGCCGACGTGGAAAATCTACTGCCAGAGGCGCTCACGGTGGCCGTCATCAACAGTCCGGACAGCTGCGTAGTCTCCGGGCCGGATGAAGCCATCGAAGCGCTTGCCGTGCAGCTGGAAGCGCAAGACATTCAGGGCCGCCGCCTGCACACTTCCCACGCCTTCCACTCACCGATGATGGATGCCGCCCTCGAACCCTTCATCGCCCATCTGCAAAACGTGAAGCTGAACCCGCCCAGCGCGCCGCTCATCTCTAACGAAACCGGCGACTGGATGACGGCCGAACAGGCCACCGATCCCAATTACTGGGCGCGCCATCTGCGCCACACGGTTAACTTTGCCGCCGGCATCCAAACCTTGCGCACGCTGGGCGACGCTATTTTCCTGGAAGTGGGGCCGGGCAATGCCCTGGCGACGGTGGTGAAGCAGCAGCTGGACAAAAACGCGGCGCAGCTCACCTACGCCACGCTGCGCCACCCCCGCCAAAATGAGGCTGACCGGATACGGCCGTTAACCACCATCGGCCAACTGTGGCTGGCAGGCTGCCCTGTGCAATGGGAGCAGCTCTACCAGCACCAAAACCGGCGACGTCTGCCGCTGCCCGGTTATCCCTTCGAACGGCAGCGCTACTGGCTGGACCCACCGGCCGAAAATCAGCCGCGCCATTTGTCTACCAAGAAAAAAGCACCGCTGCCGGACTGGTTCTATCTGCCCACCTGGCAGCACACCCTGCCGCCCACGATGACCCAACAATATCTGCTGGATAAAAAGGCCAACTGGCTGCTCTTCGTTGATGAAGCGAGCCTGGGCGACCGGCTGGACGGCTTCCTGCGCACCAATGAGCAACACGTCACTGTCGTCATGGCCGGAGAGCAGTTTGCCCAGCTGGACGAAACCGTCTTCACCATCAATCCCACAAAAGCAGCCGATTACGACACGCTCTGCTGCGAACTGCACGCCGGCGGCAAATGGCCGGAGCACATCGTGCATTTGTGGAATGTGACCCAAGATGTCAACGACCAAATCACCCAAACGGAAAATGCCTTTTACAGTCTGCTTTACCTGGCGCAGGCGCTGGACAAAGTGCGCAGCGAAGAAACCACTCAGCTCCATCTGGTGGCCAACCACCTCTACGCCATCACCGATGCCGAACCAATCATGGCCGAAAAACGACTGCTGTGCGGTCCGGCCAAAGTGCTGCCCCAGGAATTTGACTGGCTCAGCACGCAAGTGATCGACGTACAGCTGCCCGCGCCCAATTCCTGGCTGTGGAGTGAGACGGTTCAATTGTTGCTGGCCGAATTTGGTACCAACCAGACAGATTCGACGGCTCAAACCATTGCCTATCGCGGGCGGGGTCGTTGGATTCTTGAATATGCCCCCACGCAGCTAAACCGAGACACTGCTTCCGTGCCGCGTCTGCGACCACAAGCCACGGTGCTCATCACCGGCGGCCTGGGCGGATTGGCTCTAGCCACGGCCGAAATGCTCAGCAAACAGGCACGCGCCCGGCTGGTGCTGCTGCACCGCTCCGCCTTCCCACACCGCTCTGAATGGGAAGAATGGCTGGTGGCCAAAGGAACCGAAGACAAAACCAGCCAGCGCATTCACAAACTGCTGGCACTGGAAGCCGCCGGGGCCGATCTGCTGCTCATCCAGGCAGATGTCACAGACCAGGAGAGTTTGGCAACGGCCGTAACCCAGGCAGAAACAAAATTTGGCGCGATCAACGCCGTATTTCATGCCGCCGGTGTGGCCGGTGGCGGCCTGATTCAGCTCAAAACCCGAGAGGCGGCCGAGGCTGTTTTGCAGCCCAAAGTTCAGGGCACGCGCAACCTGGCGGCCGTCTTTGCCAACAAACGCCTGGACTTCATGCTGCTCTTCTCCTCGCTAACGGCCGTATCCGGCGGCATTGGCCAGATCGATTACTGCGCCGCCAATGCCTTTTTAGATGCCTTTGCCCATGAAGCTGAAGGGGAACGGCCGTATCCCGTCATCAGCGTCAATTGGGGCGATTGGGCCGACGTGGGCATGGCCGCCGAAACGGAAGCGCCGGCAATTATCCAGCAGTGGCGGCAGCAGCAAGGCAGCCAGGCCATTTTGCCCCCCGAAGGACAGGAAACGCTGCGATACATTTTGCACCACCTGCCGCAGCAAATTTTGGTGTCGCCCCGCTACCTGCCGGCCGTCATCGCCGACGGCGACAAATTTACCCTGGCCTACATGCTCAACAATCTGGCCCAGGCCGAAAAACCGGCCGTCAGCCGGGACCAGGAATGGGATTACGTCGCCCCGCGCAACAAAGTCGAGCAGCAAATTGTGGCCATCTGGCAGGAGACGTTAGACATTGAGCAGGTCGGCGTTTACGACAACTTCTTTGAACTGGGCGGCAACTCGTTGGTGGGCATCAAGCTCATCAACCGCATCAACGAAACATTCCAGGTACACATTTCCGCCGTGAGCCTGTACGAACAGCCCACCGTCAGCAAGTTAACCGAGCTAATCACCCAAATGCAGTCAGCCGACGGCGAAGTCGAAGATGACACCTACACCGACCAGGTTGACCGTGGCCAACGGCGACGCGACCGTCGCAGAAGACAACGTAAAGTGAAAAGTAATAAGTAAAAAGTGAGATGTAGGGGCGAGGCAGATGGGTAAAACCTCTGCCAAACAAAACAGGCGAGCCACCATCTGCCTCGCCCAATAAAGTGAAAAGATATGAGTGAAGAAACGTTTGAAGACCAATTTGACGGCACCGAAATCGCCATTGTGGGCATGGCCGGGCGTTTTCCCGGCGCGGCCAACGTAGACGAGTTTTGGCAAAACATTCGCAACAGGGTGGATTCGATACGGCCGTTAACCGACGAAGAAGCCCGCGAAGCCGGTGCCACGGAGCAGCAGCTGCAAGACCCCACCTTCATCAAGGTCAATTCGGCCCTGGATGAGATGGACGGTTTTGACGCCGACTTCTTCGGCTACAATCCGCGCGACGCCGAAATCATGGACCCGCAGCAGCGCGTCTATTTGGAGAGCGCCTGGACCGCCCTGGAGCACGCCGGTTATGATCCGGCGCAGTACAACGGGCTGATTGGCGTCTTTGGCGGCAGCACCACCAGCTCCTATCTGGTGTACAATCTGGCCACCAATCCCCAGCTGCTCAAACACATTGACCAGGGGCAGATTGACATCGGCAACGGGGCCGACTTTCTGGCAACGCGCGTCTCCTACAAATTTAATCTGCGTGGTCCCAGTTTCACCGTGCAGACCGCCTGCTCCACCTCGCTGGTGGCCGTGCACCTGGCCTGCCAGGCGCTGCTGGGCGACGAGTGCGATATGGCGCTGGCCGGTGGCGTGGCCGTTCATGTGGATCATCCCAAAGGGTACCAATATGTTGATGGCTCGATTTTGTCGCCGGACGGCCGTACCCGTACCTACGATGCCGAAGCGGTGGGCACCGTCTTTAGCAGCGGCGTGGGCGTGGTGGTGCTCAAGCGGCTGGAAGATGCCCTGGCCGATGGCGATCATATTCACGCGCTCATTCGGGGAACGGCCGTCAGCAATGACGGCTCCGATAAGGTGGGTTTCCCCGCGCCTGGCGTCGATGGCCAGGCGGCGGTTATCACCGAAGCGCTTTCCGTTTCCGGCGTGGACCCGGAAGAAATTCAGTACGTGGAAGGGCACGGCAGCGGCACGCGCCTGGGCGATCCCATCGAAATTCGGGCCATCACCAAGGCGTACCGTACCTACACCGATGCCGTCGGCTTTTGCCCCATCGGCTCCGTCAAAACCAACGTCGGTCATCTCACCGGCGCGGCGGGCATTGCCGGACTCATCAAAACCGTCCTGGCCATGGAAAATCGAGAGATTCCCCCTTCGCTCAATTTCGAGACGCCCAATCCAGAAATCGACTTCGCCAACGCGCCCGTTTACCCCAGTGCCACGCTGGTGCCCTGGGAAACGCCGGAAGAGACGCCGCGATTGGCGGGCGTCAGCTCCTTTGGCCTGGGCGGCACCAACGCCCATGCCATTTTGCAGGAGGCGCCCGAGCTACCGTCATCGGACGAATGCGATGCGCCCCAGATGCTCGTTCTTTCAGCTAAAACAGCCGCGGCGCTGGAGAGCGCCACGGAGCAACTGACGGCCCATTTGCAGCAGCATCCTGAACTGAACATTGCCGACATCGCCTACACCTTGCAAGTCGGACGACAGCCAATGGCTCACCGCCGCCTGCTGGCAGCAAGCAGCGTGGAAGAAGCGACCACAAAATTAGCGCAAAAAGCGTACGCCAGCAGCACGGTTCAATTACAAATGCCGCCTGCACTCACGTTTGTTTGCACCGGTGCTGGCGTGCAAATCAACACAGCACGACAACTTTATGATGAGAGTCCACTTTTCCGGCAGCATCTGGAATCCTGCGTAGTTTTGTTACGGCCGTATCTCGGCCAAGATTTACGCACCCTACTTTACCCGGACGACATTCAGGCAGCCGGACCACTCACCCCGCGCCCGGTAGCCATCGCCGCCAGCTTTGCCGTGGAGTACGCTCTGGCTAAAACCTACGAGGAATGGGGCATCATGCCCGAATCGGTGCTGGGCATGGGCAGCGGGGAAATTACGGCCACTGTCCTGGCCAGCGTCATCTCGCTGGCGGACGGCGCACGATTGGCCGCCGCGGGTGAACTGCTGGCATTGCAGGCCGATCACGTTCACGCACAAACCGGTGACCTACCCATCTTCTCTACCCACACAGGCAACTGGATGGGTGCGCAAGATTACACGCTGCACTACTGGAACCATTTACTGGACGGCGGACACAAAAAGGCCGCCGAGCAAATCAGCACAGCGCTGGAGCGCATTCAGCAGCAGCCCGGCCGCTTACTGCTGACTTTGGGACAGTGGCCTACGGAGCTGCCAGCAGATGTAGTGCAGGTGCCCCACATCGCCACAAAATCCCAGGATGAAGTGTTGACCGCTGCCGGCTTGCAGCAAAAATTAGGCGAATTGTGGTTGGCGGGCACGGCCGTTTCCTGGCAGTCGGTCCACAAAGATGAAATCCGCCACCGCATCATCCTGCCCACCTACCCGTTTGAGCGCAAGCGGTACTGGATTGAAGCCAGGAGCCTGGCCGACACGCAAGAAAACGAACCGCTGCACAAAAATGCCGACATTGGCCAATGGGGTTACGTGCCAAGCTGGCAAAGCACGGCCAACCTGCCTGCTTTCACGCCGCCGGAAACGGCCGCATCCTGGCTCATCTTCAACAACGGCGAACTGGGAACGCTGCTGGCTGAACAATTGGAAGCCGCTGGACAACCAGTAATGCTGGTGCAGCCCGGTGACGCCTGGCAGCAAAAAGACGTCACGCAATTCACGCTCAATCCGGCGGATGAGGCACAATACAGCCAGCTTTTGTCTGCCCTCTCCACACCGCCACAGCACATTCTCTTTTTGTGGTCACTAACGTTGGAAACGCCATTTTACGCCCTGGCCAATCTTGCCAAAGCGGTTGGCGCAACTTCCGAACCGGTGCGGCTGCATATCGTCACGCAAGAAGCGTGCGCCGTTAACGACCTGGAAGCATTGCCGCCGGCCCAGGCCGCGCTCTTTGGCCTGAGCCAAACCATTCCCCAGGAATACAGCCACGTCACCGCCCAGGCAATTGACATTCCTGACTATAAAAACCAACGCAGAGACGCAGAGGCGCAGAGGGAAGCAACAAAAAATCTGCGTAAATCTGCGCAATCTGCGGATTATTCCACCAAACAAATCCTGGCAGAATGCGTGGCTAAAAACCTGACGCCACAAGTCGCTTTGCGTGGGCGCAAGCGCTGGGTGCAGACGGTTCTGCCCGCGCCGCTGCCGGAGAGTGGGACGGCCGTATTCCAATCCAACAACACCTATCTCATCACCGGCGGCCTGTCCGACATTGGCTACGACATCGCCCGCACGCTGGCCGAGAAAACGGCGGCCAACCTGCTGCTGATTGATGAACATACGGCCGACCCGGCCCAGCTTGCCGAACTGGAAGCAGCGGGCAGCAAAGTGGTGGCGTTGCAAGTCAATCTAACCGACAAGGTCGCACTGAAACAAGCAATCACTCAAGGCGTCGAAGCGCTTGGGCCGCTCACCGCGGTGATTCATTCACCCACCGTCGCCGGACAACAGGCATTCCAGGCCATCGCCGAAATTAAACCGGCCAAAAGTGACATCTTCTTCCGCAATAAGCAGACCAGCCTGGAAGTGCTGGCCGAAATCATTGCCGACATGCCGCTGGATTTCTGTGTGGTCAGTTCCGCCTTATCCACCGCGCTGGGCGGCGTAGGCTTTGCCGCCTTCACCGCCGCGGCCCACAGTGCCAATGCCCTGGTGCGCCGCCTCAACCGGGACAGCAGCTTCCCCTGGCTGGCGCTGAATTGGGACGTGTGGGCTTTTGAAGAAACTGAGGGAATGCAAGTCTTGGGCGAATTAAACCAGTTAGCCATGAATCGGCATGAAGGATTTGCTGTGTTGGAGCGAGCGGTAGACACGGCCGTTCACGACATCCTCCTCATCTCCACCGCCAACCTGCCCCAACGCATTGCCGAGCGGCAGAAAAAAGCCAGCGCGCCGGACAAAAATTTGTACGGCCGTCCTAACCTGTGGACTGAGTACGTGGCTCCGCGCAATGAAATTGAAGAGCGCGTGGTCCTCATCTGGCAGCAGGTGCTGGGCATTGAAAAAATCGGCGTCAACGACAATTTTTTCGACCTGGGCGGCCACTCGCTGCTGGCCACCCAGCTGCGCAACCAGCTGCACAACGAGTTTGGCGTAGAGTTGGCCCTGCAGCAGCTTTTTGCCGACGCCACCGCCGCCGGCGTGGCTCAGGGCATTGCCGATGGGCTGGCCAGCGGCGCTGGGGCCGACAAGCCGATTTTGGAGCAGTTGAAAGAGGCATTTCCGGTGGAACGGCCGTCCCTCGTCGAAAACTATCTGCGCCAAAAAATCGCCAACGGGTTGAATGTGTCACCGGATGAAATTCCGGTCGATGGCGATCTGTCCGGCTTTGATTTGCAGTTAGCGGCCGTTGACCTGATGTGGAACCTGAAGCGCGATCTGAAAGTGCAATTTTATCCGCACGAGATTCTAGGCACGCCGAAGCTGCCGGAACTGGCCCAATTCGTCTGGCAGCAGCAGGAGCGCATGGCCAACCTGCCCGCCTACGCCACGCAAAAGCTGCTCTCCGCCTACAGCATCAAAGAACACCGGGCCGACACCTACAAACGCGCCGCGTTCACCCCGCCCGCCAGGAAAAACAAGCGGATGCTGTTTGTCCTCTCCAGCCCACGCGCCGGCTCTACGCTGTTCCGGGTGATGCTGGCCGGGCACAAACAAATCTTCTGCCCGCCGGAGATTTCGCTGCTGTTCTTCAAGGATATGCAGGAGTGGCAGCAAAACGTGAGCTTTGGCCAGGACTTTACCTGGCCCGCCGAAGGACTGCACTGGGCTTTGGTAGAGCTGCTCAACCTGGAGCCAGAAGAAGGCTGGGCCGAAATCGAGCGCCTGGTGGCTGAAAACCATACCGTGCCGGAGGTGTACAACCGCATTCAAACCCTGGCCGACGGCCGTCTCCTCGTAGACAAGACCCCGCCTTATGCCATGGACATGGAAACCTTGCGCCGCGCCGAGCAAATCTTTGAGGATGCTATTTACGTGCATCTGGTGCGCCATCCCTACGCCATGATGGACTCGTTCTTGCGCGTGCGGCTGGACCAGCAGTTCAGCTCCAGTCTATTCGACGAGCCCAATCCCGACCCGTACATCGTGGCCGAGACGATTTGGGCCACGGCTAACCGCAACCTTACCACTTTCCTCAAGGATGTTGATCCGGCCCGACAGCGCCTGGTGCGCTACGAAGATCTGGTGCAGCAGCCGGAAAAAACCATGCGTGATTTATGCCAGCTGATGGACCTACCTTACGAACCGGCATTGATTACACCGTACGACGGCCGTCGCGAGCGCATGATGGGCGGCATTGGCGATCCCAATATTTTGACGCACACGGGCATCGACCCCACGCTGGCCGACAGATGGCGTAAGGTCACCCTACCGCGCCGCCTGGATCCCAGCACCAAAAAGCTGGCAGAGCAGTTTGGCTATGAACTGCCGGACAACTACAAAGCGCCGAATGGGAAACGGCCGTTCCTCACTGAACAAACTGGGGTGGAAACGGCCGCAGCCGACATCAACGTCGATGAGCTGTCCGACGACGACGTGGCCGCCATGTTAAGCCAACTTCTAGAAGCAGAGGAGCAAGGATAACGCCATGAGCGAGACAACAGCGCCCGCCACTTTTACGCCCAGCTACAAGCAGAACGTTTTTAATCTGCTCTGGTTTGGGCAAATGATCTCCATCATCGGCTCCGGGCTGACGGGCTTTGCCCTGCGCGTCTGGGCCTATGAGCAAACGGCGTCGGTCACCCAGTTCGCCCTCATCACCTTTTTCTACGGCCTGCCCGGTGTGCTCATCTCCCCCTTTGCCGGGGTGTTGGTTGACCGCTGGGACCGCCGCAAAACAATGATCCTCAGCGACATGGGCGCGGCGGCCAGCACGCTGGGCATTTTGCTCCTTGTCAACGCCGACATGCTGCAAACGTGGCACATCTACATCGCCGTGGCCATTATTTCCCTCTTTGGCGCGATTCAGGAACCGGCCAGCCAGGCCACCGTCGCCCTGCTGGTGCCCAAAGAAAAGCTTGGCCGGGCCAACGGCATGATGCAGATCGGCCCCGCCGCCAGCCGCATTGTCGCCCCGTTTCTAGCCGGTTTACTGCTTGTCACCCTTGGGCTGAAAGGCATTGCCCAAATTGACCTGGCAACGTTTATGTTTGCCGTCCTCATCCTGTTTGGCATTCGCATTCCCAACCCGGCACGAGGCGCAGTAACCACAAAAACCGAGGGAAAGAAAAAAACCTCATACATTGAGGATGCCAAACTGGGCTGGCAATATATTCGTGAACGAGCCGGGTTTTACTATCTTTTGCTGCTCTCCGTTGTCATTAACTTAACGCAGGGGATGGTTGTCGTTCTCATTGCCCCCATCGTTTTGAGCTTTGCCGATGCCCAAACCTTAGGCTGGGTGTTTGCCGTTTCTGGTGTGGGTGCCCTGTTAGGCGCGATTACGATGAGTGTCTGGGGCGGCCCCAAACGCTTGATGCATGGCTTCATTATTTTTGGTTTTTTGCGAGCCATTTTGCTGCTGCTGGGCGGGCTGCAGCCCAACGCGCTGCTCATCGCGCTGGCCTCTGCTTTTTATTTGTTCTTTTCGCAGATTGCCAATGCCTCTTTGATCACCATCTGGCAAAAAAAGGTGCCGACGCAAATTCAGGGGCGCGTTTTTGCCACAGTGCGCATTGCCGCCACGCTGTTTTTTCCGGTGGGCCAAATCCTGGCTGGGCCGCTGTCTGACTATGTTTTCCAACCGATGCTGGAGCTGGACGGTATTTTGGCCAACAGCGTTGGGAAAATCATTGGTGTAGGCAGCGGACGCGGCATTGGCTTCTTGCTGATTGTGACCGGGCTGATCAATCTCATCATCATGTTTTTTGTCTACGCCCATCCCCGGACGCGCCTGATTGAAGACGAAATTCCCGATGCCATCCAGGACGAAGAAGAGGAAACAAACGCAGGTGACGATGACGGCACCACAACTAACACGCAGCCTCAAAATGAGGCCACAACAACTGATTCAGAAACAAGAGGAGAAAAAATGAAATCCGGTAGAAGGTGGGTTTTAGGCATCAGCCTATTTTTAATAATGCTCATTGTGGCACTGGCCGGCTACACCTACATTTCGCTGCGGCGAGCTTTGCCGCAAACAGATGGCACGCTGGCGCTTCCCGGCATCAGCGATGAAGTGCGGTTGGTACGCGATGAGTGGGGCACGGTGCACATTTACGCCGAGAATGAACATGATTTGTTCTTTGCCCAGGGATTTGCCACGGCGCAAGATCGCATGTTCCAAATGGAAGTGTTCCGCCGTTCGCCAAGCGGCCGTATGGCCGAGATTGTTGGTGAGCAGGCCGTGTTTATCGACACGTTCAACCGCAACATGCTCATGCGCGAAACGGCCGAACTCATCTGGCAGCAAATGGACCCCGACTCCAAAGAAATTTTGCAGGCGTACACCGACGGTATTAACGCTTACCTGGAAGAGCATAAAAATGCCTTGCCCATTGAATACAAAATCTTGAGGTTTAAGCCGGAACCGTGGACGCCCATCGATTCCCTGGTTTGGGGCAATGCCATCTCGCTCCAGCTCAGCAGCAACCGCCGCCTGGAACTGATTCGGATGCAGGTATTTGCCGCCGTAGGCGAAGAAGGCATGGACCTGCTATATCCGTACACCGCCCCAGACAGCCCTATCACCGTCCCGGCAGGCGCGGCCGACGCCTATTCCGGCTTTGAGCAGGTTGATTTACGGCCGTTTCTCCAGGCAGATGACGTGTATGGCAGCCCACTGGTTGGCATTGGCAGCAACGGCTGGGTCGTCGATGGCTCGATGACGGAATCAGGCGATCCCATCATCGCCAACGACATTCACATTGGCCTGACGATGCCTTCTATCTGGCACGCCGTAGGGCTGCACGCAGGCCGTTTTGACGTGGTGGGCTTCACCCTGCCCGGCGTGCCCGGCATCATCACCGGCCATAATGCCGATATTGGCTGGAGCATCACCAATCTCGGCTCCGACGCCCAGGATTATTACATTGAGCGCCTGGATGACCCGTTCCAGCCCACACAGTACCAATACGATGGTGAGTGGTTGGATATCGAGCACATCCAGCAAACCATTGAAGTACGCGGCGGCGATCCGGTGACGATTGATTTTTACGTCACCCAGCACGGTCCGATCATGAACTTTGTGCTGGAAAATCCATCCTTTGCCCACCCGATGGCCTTGCGCTGGGTGCAGCACGAGGGCAGCACGCTGTTTACCTCCATCCTCAAGCTGAACATGGCTTCTAATTGGGCTGAGTTCCAGGAGGCTCTGGAAGGCTGGGATACCCCCGGACAAAACATCTTCTACGCCGACCGTGAAGGCAACATCGGCTACCAGGCGGTGGGCAAAATTCCTTTACGGCCGAATGGCAACGGCCGTCTCCCCGTACCCGGTTGGGAAAGTGGCAACGAGTGGGAAGGCTACATCCCCTACGACGAGCTGCCCCACGCCTATAACCCGGAACAGGGCTTCCTGCTGTCCGCCAACCATCGCGTCGAGCCGGAAGGGTATCCCTACTACATCAGCGATGGCTACACGCCCGGCTACCGCGCCCAACAAATTGAAGATTTGCTGAAAGAGTACGCCCCCCTCTCGGTGGCCGACATGGATCTCATCCAGGAAGACACCTTCTCACCGCAGGCGGTGCAAGTCATGCCCTACCTGGACGTGATTGAGGCCAACTCTCCATTGGAGGAAGCCGCCCTGGACGCCCTGCTGAACTGGGACCTGTATACGGACATTGAAGGCGTGGGCACGTCTGTTTACGAAGCGTGGCAGCAGCGATTTTTGGCAAACATCATTGCTGACGAACTGGGGGATCAAACGGCCCAACTGTATATCAGCGGCCATTACGTACGCCACGCCACCCAGCAAATGCCCATGCTCATCGACATGCTGGCTCAACCGGACCATCCCTGGTTTGACAACAAGAACACGCCCGAAGTTGAAACACGCGATGACATCATTCAGCAAAGCTTTGAGGAAGGCGTTGCCTGGCTCACTCGCCTGCAAGGGGACGATATCGCCAACTGGGATTGGGGACGCCTGCATTCTGTCACCTTCCCCCACCAGCCATTTAACCAGATTCCGGTTCTGAAGAACTTCTTCAACTCGGAGACCTATCCCATGCGCGGCGGCAACTTCTCGGTCTACACCAACTCATACGACTGGGCCAATCCGTTCAAAGTGTGGATTGTCTCCAGCGCCCGCCACATCACCGACCTGGGCGACTATAGCAACTCGGTGATGCTCGGCTCCACCGGGCAAAACATGAACCTGCTCAGCCCGCACCGCGAGGACGTCGTCAAGCTGTGGCAGGAAGGCCTGCCCTTCCCCATGAGCTACACCGAAGCAGAAGTGGATGCGGTGCAGGAATCAACACTGGTTTTGCAGCCAGGGAATTAAAAATGAGACTACAACGAATTTTAGTAATAAACGAATGAAAGCCAGTAGAAAAATTCGACTCTAATTCGTTGTAGTCACTAAATTCAGCTTATCAACTAGGAACTCAGGATTATGGACAAAACACTAGCTGCCAATCTAGAAGGTCTTTCGGCAGAAGAACAACGGGCACTGCTGCAAAAATTGCTGCAAGAGAAAAAGGCGAAGAAAGCGGACAAAACGGCCGTTCTCTCTTTCGGCCAGGAACGATTGTGGTTTTTGCACCAACTGGACAGCGCCAACGCCGCCTACAACCTGCGCACGGCCGTTCGCCTGCAAGGCAGCCTCAACCTGCCAGCGCTGGAAGCCAGCATTCAAGCAGTGGTGGACCGGCACGAAAGTTTGCGCACCAGGATTGTGGCCGTAAACGGCCGTCCCCAGCAGCAAATCCAACAGCAGATGATGGCACCGCTGCCCATTACGGATCTGAGCCATTTGCAGGGTGATGAACGGGAAACGGCCGTGCAGCAGCAAACCGACGCCGAAGCCCAGGCTACGTTTGATCTGGCCAACGGGCCGCCGCTGTTCCGCGCCAGACTCCTGAAACTGCAAACAAACGACCACATCCTCCTGCTCACCATGCACCACATCATTTCCGATGGCTGGTCGATTGGCATCCTCATTCGTGAAATTGCGACGTTGTACCAGACCAAAGTGGCCAACCAGCCGTCGCCGTTGGCCAAACTGCCGGTGCAGTATGCCGATTTTGCCACCTGGCAGCGCGAATGGCTACAAGGCGAAACGCTGGAAAAGCAGCTGGCCTACTGGGGTGAGCAATTGGCAGATACGGCCGTTGTCGATCTGCCCACCGACCACCCCCGTCCTAACGTGCAAACCTTCGCTGGCGCGCGTCACTACTTCACCATCGCCCCGGACATTGCCAGCCAGTTCCACCAGATCACCCACGCCGAAAACGCCACGCTGTTCATGGGGCTGCTGGGCGCGTTCAACGTGCTGCTGCACATCTACAGCCGCCAGACCGACATCAGCGTCGGCACGCCGGTGGCCGGTCGCAACCGCAACCAGTTGGAAAGCACGATTGGCCTGTTCATCAACACGCTGGTTATGCGCAATCAGATTGAACCGCAGGCCAGCTTCCGCGACCTGCTCAAACAAATCCGCCAGACCACGTTGGACGGCTTCGCCCACCAGGACGTGCCGTTTGAAAAACTGGTCGAAGAGCTGCACCCACCGCGCGATCCCAGCCGCACGCCCTACTTCCAACACCTGTTCATCCTACAAAACGCACCGTTTCAGAGCGTAGAACTGCCCGGCGTCACGCTGACCGCCTTGCAGCCCAACAAGGCCAGTTCCCTCTTCGATATTACGCTCACCATGTGGGACGATGACAAACAGGGCATGCGCGGCTATCTGGAGTACAACACAGACCTGTTTAGCAGCGAGACAATGGCCCGCTTTGTCACCCACTTCCAGCAGCTGATGCGCCACATCGGTCAGCAGCCGGATGCGCCTATTGCCCAACTGTCGCCGCTCTCGCGGGCAGAAAAAAGCAAAATGCTGGTTGAGTGGAACGCCACGGAACGGCCGTTCCCCCACCACACCTTCACGCAGCTTTTCAAACAACAAGCTGAGAAGACGCCGGAGAAGACGGCCGTAACCAACAGCGACGGCGACTTAACCTACGCTCAACTCGATGCCAAATCGGACCAACTCGCCGCTTACCTGCGCCAGTTCGATATCCAGCCAGATACGCTCATTGGGCTAGCCCTGCCGCGGAACACTTCCATGCTGGTGGCAATTTTGGGCATCTTGAAGGCGGGCGCGGCTTATTTACCCATCGATCCCACCTATCCCGACCAGCGCATTCAGTACATGCTGGAACATGCGCAAGCGCCGCTGCTCATCACAAATTCTGAATTAGAAAGCAGCCTGCCGCAACACCAGGCGCAAACCATTTTGATCGACACCGATTGGTCCAAAATTGAAGCAGCGCCTGCTTTAGCTCAAGATTTTTCGCGGCTGAACGACCTAGCTTACGTCATCTACACCTCCGG
The DNA here is from genome assembly GCA_002699125.1 of Anaerolineaceae bacterium. Classification (GTDB taxonomy): domain Bacteria; phylum Chloroflexota; class Anaerolineae; order Promineifilales; family Promineifilaceae; genus Leptofilum. The sequence goes on along the minus strand of PABI01000067.1, from coordinate 71,424 downwards.
CTCGACCGGGAAACCTAAAGGCGTGCAAATCACCCACCGCAACCTGGCCAACTTCCTCCACACGATGCAGGAAAAACCCGGCATCTGCGCTGAGGATACGCTGCTGGCCGTAACAACTTTGTCCTTCGACATTGCCACGCTAGAGCTGTACCTGCCGCTCATTTCCGGGGCGCGGGTGCTGCTGGCCGACCAGGCCACCACCAAAGATGCGCTGCTGCTGCTGAAGCTGCTCGAATCTGAGCCGGTGACGATGATGCAGGCCACACCCGCCACCTGGCAAATGCTGCTGGCGGCCGGCTGGGAAGGTAAAGCGGGCTTGAAGATTCTTTCCGGTGGCGAAGCGCTGCCGGTTTCTCTGGCACAACAGCTTGTGGAAAAGGGAACGGCCGTTTGGAACATGTACGGCCCCACCGAAACCACCGTCTGGTCAACCTGCCTCCAGGTCACCGCAGAAGAATGCCAGACCGACGGCGTTGTTTCCATCGGCACGCCTATTGGCAACACAGACGTGTACGTCCTGGATGATCATCTCCAGCCGGTGCCGATTGGCGTCACGGGCAATTTGTACATTGGCGGCAAGGGCGTGGCCCGCGGTTACCTGCACCGGCCTGACCTTACGGCCGAACGCTTCCCACAGCATCCGTTCAAACCTGAAGAACGCATTTACTTCACTGGAGACTTGTCACGTTACCGCTCGGATGGCTCCATTGAGTTTCTCGGCCGCTCTGACCATCAGGTGAAAGTGCGCGGCTTCCGCATTGAGCTGGGCGAGATTGAAAACAGCTTGCAGCAGCATCCTGAGATTGCCCAGGCAGTGGTCCATCCCCAAGGTGAACAGCTTATTGCTTACCTCATCGCTAAAGGCGAAGAACAACCGGACGTCACGGCCCTGCGCAGCCATGTACAGGAGACGCTGCCCGCCTACATGGTACCGCATCGCTTCTTATTCCTGGAAGCGTATCCGCTTACGCCCAACGGCAAGGTAGACCGTAAAGCGCTGCCCGATCCGGCCAAGTTTGCCCTCAGCACCGACAATTACGTGCCGCCGCGCACGCCCATCGAAGAGGCGCTGGTCAACATTTGGGAAAATCTGCTGAACGTGCCGCGTGTGGGCATCGAGGACAACTTCTTTGAGCTGGGCGGCCATTCGCTGCTGGCGACGCAGTTGGTTTCTCGCGTGCGCCAGACGCTGGGCGTGGAGCTGCCCCTGCGCTCCCTGTTTGAGGCCGGCACCGTTGCCGCCCTGGCCAAAGTTGTCACCCAGGCGCAAGACGCGCCGGTCGCCCCGCGCATTCAAGTGGTGGACAGTGCCGACGCCATGCCGCTTTCTTTTTCTCAGCAGCGCCTGTGGGTTTTGGACCAGATCGAGCCCAATCTCACAGCGTATCACATCCCGGCCGTCATCCGGCTGGAAGGCACGCTGGATACGGAAACGCTGCAAGCGGCGTTTAATGAACTTATAGCCCGACACGATTCGCTGCGCACCACCTTTGCCGTCAATCCCGACGGCGATCCAATTCAAGTGGTCCACGATGACGTGCCGCTGGAGATTCCGGTTACGGCCGTATCCGAAGCTGACGTACCGGAAACGTTGAAAGAGATTGTGAAACGGCCGTTTGACCTCACCATCCCGCCCCTCCTGCGCATTGAACTGCTGCAAGTCCAGCCGGATAATCACCTGCTGGCCATCGTCATCCACCACATCATTGCCGACGGCTGGTCGATGAACATTTTGGTGCAGGAACTGGCAACGCTGTACCATGCCCTACGCGCCGAACAGCCCAATCCGCTGCCGGCCCTGCCCGTCCAATATCCCGACTTTGCCGCCTGGCAGCGCAGCTGGCTGCAAGGGGAAGTGCTGGCAGAGCAGCTCGCTTACTGGCAGCAGCGGCTCGCCGGTGCCCCCGCCACGTTAGACCTGCCCACCGATTTTCCCCGACCTGCCATGCAAAGCTACCGTGGGGCGATCTACCGGCACGATCTGCCGCACGATTTAAGCCAACACGTCATTCATTTCAGCCGCCAGGCCAACGCCACCCCGTTTATGACGCTGCTGGCCACCTACCAACTGCTGCTGGCCCGCTACTCGGGGCAAAACGACATCGTCGTGGGCTCACCCATTGCCAACCGCAACCGGACCGAAGTTGAGAACCTGATTGGCTTCTTTGTCAACATGCTGGTTCTGCGCGCCCAAATCGGCGCAGAAGATAACTTCCATGATTTGCTGGCGCAGGTGCGCCAACACGCTCTGGACGGATATGCTCACCAGGATGTGCCTTTTGAAAAACTGGTCGATGCCCTCAGCATTCCCCGCGACACAAGCTACTCGCCCGTTTTCCAGGTGGCGTTTATCTTGCAAAACACGCCGCGCAACGAGATTGATTTAGGCGAGGTGAAAATGAGTGTGGTTCCCGCCGAAGGCACCACGGCCAAATATGACTTGACGCTCACCGTTCTGGACACAAAAGATGGTGGGTATCGACTACTTTGGGAATATTGCACCGATCTGTTTGCCGAAGAGACGATTGAACGGTTGGCGACCCACTTTGTTTATTTGCTGGAAAATGTGCTGACACGGCCGCATCAAATAGTATCTGAACTGCCGTTGTTCTCGGCCGAAGAGCAGCATCAGATGTTGACCGAGTGGAATGCCACGGAACGGCCGTTCCCCACCCACACCCTCACCCAATTATTTATGCAGCAAGTAGAGAAGACGCCGGAGAAGACGGCCGTCTCCGCCAGCGACGGCAACTTAACCTATGCCCAGCTCGATGCCAAATCGGACCAACTGGCTGCTTACCTACGCCAGTTCGACATCCAACCCGACACACTCGTCGGCCTGGCCTTGCCGCGCGACACCTCCATGCTCGTGGCGATTCTGGGCATTTTGAAAGCGGGCGCCGCTTATCTGCCGATTGATCCAAACTATCCCGACCAGCGCATCCAGTACATGCTGGATCATGCCCAGGCCCCGCTGCTTATCACCAATGCAGAACTGGTGGAGACGCTGCCAAAAAATGAAGCCAAACCCATTTTGATTGATTCAGATTGGGCGCAGATTGAGGCGGCCAAACCACTGGCTCAAGATTTCTCGCGGCTGGAAAATCTGGCTTACGTTATTTACACCTCCGGCTCGACGGGCAAACCCAAAGGCGTGCAAATTACCCACGGCAACCTGGCCAACTTCCTGTGCACCATGCGGGAAAAACCGGGCATCTGCGCTGAGGACACGCTGCTGGCCGTGACCACGCTCTCGTTTGACATTGCCACGCTGGAGCTGTACCTGCCGCTCATCACCGGGGCGCGGGTGCTGCTAGCCGACCAGGCCACTACGCGAGACGTCTCCTTGCTCATGAAGCAGCTCGAATCCGAGCCGGTGACCATCATGCAGGCCACGCCCGCTACCTGGCAGATGATGCTGGCCGCCGGCTGGGAAGGCAAACCGGATCTGAAGATTTTGTCTGGCGGCGAAGCGCTGCCGGCGGCGTTGGCGAAAGAGTTGTTGGGACGGGGAACGGCCGTTTGGAACATGTACGGCCCTACCGAAACCACCGTCTGGTCAACCTGTCTGCAAGTCACCGAGGCAGAATGCCAGACCGACGGCGTTGTTTCCATTGGCACGCCCATCGGCAACACAGACGTATACGTACTGGATGACCATCTCCAGCCGGTGCCAATTGGCGTGACCGGCAACCTGTACATCGGCGGCAAGGGGGTGGCTCGCGGCTACCTGCACCGAGCAAACCTGACGGCCGAACGGTTCCCGCAGCATCCCTTCAAGCCGGATAAACGCATTTACTTCACCGGCGATTTGGCCCGGTACCGCAAAGACGGCTCGATTGAGTTCCTCGGCCGTTCCGATCATCAAGTGAAAGTACGCGGCTTCCGCATTGAGCTGGGTGAGATTGAAAACAGCCTCCAGCAGCATTCTGAGATTGCCCAGGCGGTGGTCCATCCCCAGGGTGAGCAACTTATCGCCTACCTCATCGCCAAAGGCGAAGAAGAGCCAGACGTCACGGTGCTGCGCAACCATGTGCAAGAAACTTTGCCCGCCTACATGGTGCCCCACCGCTTTCTCTTCCTGGAAGCCTATCCGCTCACCCCCAACGGCAAGGTAGATCGCAAAGCGCTGCCCGCTCCTGATGGTGCGGCACTGACCAGCAGCAAAACATACACCGCCCCGCGCAACGAAAAAGAAGAACAGGTTGCCAACATTTGGAAAAAGCTGCTCAACCTGAGCCAGGTGGGCGTGCATGACAACTTCTTTGAGCTGGGTGGCGACTCTATCTCCGCCATTCGCTTTATAGCTCAGGCCAAAGAAATTGGCCTTATTTACCGGCCCAGCCAGCTGTTCCAAAACCAGACGGTGGCTGAATTGGCCGCATTGATAGATGAACAAACGGCCGTGCCGGCAAAACCGCTTCAGGCACAAACGCTGGACGACACGCCAGACTTTAACGTCCTGGCCGACTCGCTGGCAGCCGAAGAATACATCAAGCATCCCGAAAACATTCAGGATCTGTACACCCTCACGCCAACCCAGCGGGCCATTCTGTTCCACACGCTGTACGCCCCCAAAACAGGTGTCTACGTTGAGCAAAATGCGCTTGAAATGGAAGATTTGGACATCGATTTGTACGCTCAAGCATGGCAGCAAATGATCAAACGGCATGATTTGCTGCGCACCGCGTTCTTCTGGGAAGATGTGGAAGAACCGCTGCAAATGGTCATTCGTGATGTGCCCTTCCCGCTGGCAGTGCTTGACTGGCGCAGCGAGAGCGAGGAGCGACAGTTATCCCATCTGCAAGAGCTGATGGCCACGGAGCGGCAAAAAGGGTTTGATCTAACCAAGCCGCCGCTGCTGCGCCTGTACATTATCCAGGTAGATGAAAATCGCCACTTTGTCCTGGTGAATTACCATCACATCTTGCTGGATGGCTGGTCGAACGTGGTAATTCATCTGGAAGTGCGCGCCATTTATGATGCCCTCAAACGGGGCGAAGCACCCAATCTGCCCACCCCAACACCGTATCACAGATACATCTCCTGGCTGCGCCAGCAGGAAGAATCCGAAGCAAAGACATATTGGCAGGAATACCTGGCCAACTTTGAAGAGGCCACGCCCATTCCCATTGCCGAGCAGATGAACCAGGGTATATACGGCGCGGTTGAGGATTACGCCGAGCAAAGCGTGACGCTGTCGGCGGAGCTATGGGATAGGCTGCACACGCTTTTGAATGAGTACAAAATCACCTACAACAACTTTATGCAGGCAGTGTGGGGCATTGTGCTCAACCGATACAGCGGCGAGAATGACGTGTTATTTGGCACGGTTGTGCACGGCCGTCCCGCCGAGCTGCCCCAGTTTGACCGCATGGTGGGTCTGTTCATCAACGTCTTGCCGGTGCGCTTACAGTTCCAAAAAGAGGAAGCGGTAATTGATTGGCTGAAGCACAGCCATGAACGCTTTGTTGACCAATCCCAATTCGCCCATAACTCGTTGGAGCAAATTCAGCAGTGGGGCGGCTTTCCGCGTGAACGAAATCTGTTCCATTCGCTGTTTATCAACAACAATCCGGCCACGGACAACATGCCCCCGCCACCAACCGACAGCCGACCGCTGTTTGTGCAGGAAAAGACCAACTATGCGCTGAACTTCTACTTGAAACCAAAAGAGGTTTTGCAAATTACGTATGATCCGACGCTGTTTACGGCCGTATCCATCAAACGCATGCTCACCCACGTGGTGCAAATTGTGCGAAACATCGTGGCCCGGCCGGAGCAGCGCATGGACGAGCTCACCATCTTGCCCAGCAACGAGCGTACCCTGCTGCTGGAAACGTGGAACAACTGGCCAACGCCGGTCAGCCAGGGCTCGCTGGTAACCGACTTTGCTGCCCAGGTGGCCAACCAGCCCCACGTCGCTGCGGTGATTGACCCGGCGTACGGCACGCTCACCTATGCCGAACTGGATGAAAAGTCCAGCCAGTTGGCGGCTCATTTGCAGCGGTTGGGGATTCAGAACGGCCGTATCGGCCTGCACGTCCAACGCTCCTACCACTTCCCCGTTGGCTTCTGGGCCATCCTGAAAAGCGGCAACACCTACGTGCCGCTTGATGCCAAACATCCGCCGCAGCGCCTGGCATTTATGATCGAAAATGCCCAGTTGGAGGCGATTATTAGCCATTCGTCTTTAAAAACAACGCTGCCGCAAATGACCCAGCCGGTGCTGCTGATCGATGAGATCGAGCCGCAGTTAGCCAATGTACCGGCTTTGGCGGCGGTGGAAATGGCGGAAACGGCCGTCATCCTTTACACATCTGGCTCATCGGGACAGCCTAAAGGGGTACGCTTGCCCCACCAGGCGGTGCAGACGTATATGCATACGGCCGTTAACCAGTTCCAGCTTTCCCCCAGCGACAATATCTTGCAGTTTGCCTCCATTGGTTTCGATACGTCACTGGAAGAAATCTGCACCGCTCACCTCAGCGGCAGCACGCTCATCTTGCGCACGGAAGAAAGCCTGAATTCCATTCAAGCGTTCTTCAACTTCTGCCACACCTACCAGATCACGGTACTGGACTTGCCCACGGCCTTCTGGCACACAATGACCATCGAAATGCAGCGCAATCCCGCATTGCAGCTGCCCGCCAATATCCGCCTCATCATCATTGGTGGCGAAAAAGCGTCACCGGAGCATCTGGCTACGTGGCGTGCTGTGGCTTCTAACGAAGTGACGCTGCTAAACACCTACGGTCCCACTGAAGCGACCATCGTGGCCACCGGCTGCGCCGTCGCCGGACCCGACGCTGTGTCGCGGGCGGAGCTGGCTCCCATCGGCAAACCCATCCCCTCGGCGCGCGTCTACATAGTGGATCAATATGACCAGTTGGCCCCGGTGGGCGTCCCGGGTGAACTGCTCATTGCCGGGCCACAGCTGGCTTCCGGCTACGTGGGCTTACCGGAGGAAACGGCCGCAAAGTTCATCCCCGATCCCTTTGCCGATGCCGGCAAAGTGTACCGCACCGGCGACCGGGTGCGCTTTTTGGACGATGGCATCTTGCACTTTGTTGGCCGCACCGATCGACAGATCAAGATTCGCGGCCATCGCATTGAGCCAGAAACGTTGGAACAATTGCTGAACCAGCACGAAGATGTGGCGGATACGGCCGTTACTACCCAGCCAGACAGCCAGAACAACCTGCAAATTGTCGCCTATCTCATTCCCCAAAACGGAACTGCGCCAGAGCAGCAGGCATTGACCAACTACCTGAGGCAGCTATTGCCCGCCTACATGATTCCCGCTGCCTTTGTAACGCTAGACAGCTTTCCCAAAACCAGCAACGGCAAAATCAATTATCGCGCCCTGCCCGCTCCCACGTTCCAAACCCAGGACGGCGCGCAGTATGAAGCACCGCGCACACCCATCGAAGAAACCATTGCCGATCTGTTTGCCCAGCTCACCAGCGTGGAAAAAGTGGGGCTTTACGACAACTTCTTCCAGCTTGGCGGGCACTCGTTGCTCATCACCCAGCTGGCGTCGCGCATCCAAAGCATCTTCGAGGTAGAGCTTTCGCTGCGCACCCTGTTTGAGCATCCCACCGTGGTAGATATGGCCATCCTGGTAGAAGAAAAAATGCTGGAAATGGTAGAAGCACTTGACGACGACGAAATTGATCTGCTGCTCTAATATTTCACCGCAAAGACGCGGAGAACGCAGAGAAAGATATTAAGGTACAGAAGAATGCAAATTGATTCTACACAGCTAAATTATTGGCAGGAACAGTTGAAAAACGCGCCGGTGATGTTGACGCTGCCCATTGACAAACAGCGGCTAGCGGACACTACACCGCAAACGGCCGTTCATCACACCACTTTACCGGCTGACAGTGTACAGAATGAGACCTACTTGCTGGCAGCTTACATCCTGCTGCTGCACCGTCACAGCCAGCAAGATGATATAGTGGTGGGTACGGCCGTTGCCAACCACCTCCTACCCTTGCGTGCCAAAATCACGCCAGACACCACCTTCGCTCAGCTGGTCGAGCAGCTGGCCCAGGCCCAACAACAGGCCCAAAACAACGCATTGCCTCTGCCTGCCCTGATCAACGAATTGCAGCCTGCCCAAGACGGCAGCTATGCACCGCTCTTCCAGGCCGTTTTTGCCGCGGGCAACCTACCGGAGACAGCGTATAATGCGCTGTACGATTTAACGCTGGTGGTCAAACAAGAAGAAAACAGCTGGCGCTGCTGCTGGCATTACCGCGCTGACCTGTTTACCGAGCCGCACATTCAGCAGTTTGCCACCCATTTGGCCACGCTGCTACGCGCTGCCGCAGATAACCCCGACTGCTCGGTAACAGATTTAGAAATGATGCCCCTGGCGGAACGGGAACTGCTGCTGCACACCTGGAACCAGACGACGCTGGACGTGCCCCACGATTTGTGTCTGCACGAATGGATTGCCCAACAAGCCGCAAAAACGCCGGAGAGAACGGCCGTTTCCGACACCAACCACACCAGCCTGACCTACGCCGAACTGGATTACCAATCTGGGCAGCTTGCGGCTCATTTACGGCAGCAAGGCGTCAAGCCAGGAGTGGTCGTCGCCTTTACTCAAGAGCGCACCGTCCGCGTTCTGGTCACGTTGCTAGGCATCCTTAAAGCAGGCGGTACTTATCTGCCGCTAACGGCCGAATCGCCTGCCGAACGCATCAAGTTTATGCTAGAAGATGCGTGCACCGCGCTGCTCCTAACAGAATCCCACCTGGTGCAAAACCTGCCTGTTTACGATCACCTTCCCCTCATAAAGCTGGATAGTCAATGGACCGAGATCGCCAGCCGGGAACCGCTGACTGATTACCACTATCCACCGGAGACCACCGCCTACATTATCTATACCTCCGGCTCCACGGGCGTGCCCAAGGGCGTACCCATCAGTCACAACAACATCGTCAACCTGACGGCCTCCATGCTACAAGAACCGGGCATGACCGCCGATGACAAATTCCTGGCCATCACCGCCCTCTCCTTCGATATTTTAGGCTATGAACTGTATTCGCCGCTGGTGGTTGGCGGCGAAGTGGTGATCGCTTCAGAAAAAATGATACGGGATGGCCACCTGCTCAGCGACCGTCTGGCCGAAGGTGACATCACCTTTTTGCAGGGCACGCCGGTCACCTGGCAAATGCTGCTGGCCGCCGGCTGGTCCGGCACGCCCAGCTTAAAAATGATTAGCTGCGGCGAAGCATTGACGCGCCATCTGGCCACGCAGCTGCTGGCCCGCGGCCAAGCGCTGTGGAACCTGTACGGTCCCACCGAAGCCACCATCTTTGCCACCGGCCACCGCGTCCTGCCTGAAGAACTTGACCAGCTTAATCGTGACGATTTGCCCATCGGCCGTCCCGTGCACAACATGCAGGCATACATTTTGGACGCGAACCAGCGCCTGCTGCCCATCGGTGCCGTGGGCGAACTCTATCTGGGCGGTGCTGGCCTGAGCCAGGGTTACCTCAATCGCCCCAATCTCACGGCCGAACGATTTATCCCGTTATCCGTAAACGGTAATCCGTTATCGGTAAACCGACCACCGATTACCGAATACCGAATACCGAACACCGTTTACCGCACCGGCGATCTGGCCCGCTACCGGCACGATGGCGTCATTGAATATTTGGGCCGCACCGATTATCAGGTGAAGCTGCACGGTTTTCGTATTGAGCTGGGCGAGATCGAAAGCCGGCTAGAAGAGCTGCCTGAGGTGCAAACGGCCGTAGCCATCGTCTGGACCAATCCGGCGAACAACGATAGGCAGCTGGTCGCCTACTTCGTCTCCGCCTCCGGCGAGACGGTGGACACGGAGCAGATTCGTGCCGCGCTGAAAAGCACGCTGCCCAGCTACATGGTGCCCGGCATCCTCATGCAGCTGCCGCAGCTGCCGGCCACGCCCAACGGCAAGGTGGACCGCAAAGCATTGCCCACGCCGCAGGAAACCAGAGAACGAGAACGGCCGTACGCCGCCCCGCGCAATTCTGTAGAAGAACAACTGGCTGAATTGTGGGCCAAGCTATTTTCTGTGGAACGTGTCGGCATTCAAGATTCATTTTTAGACATGGGCGGGCACTCTCTGCTGGCCACGCAGCTTGTTTCCGACATTCAATCAGCTTTGGGCGTGCGGCTGTCGGTTGGTGATCTGTTCCGGCACGAAACCATTGCCGAACTGGCCGCCGTTGTGGTGGCCAGCCAGCAGGATGCCACAGCTGCGCCTGCTATCATTGCTGTTGATGAAAAGAAACACACGCTCTCGGCTGCCCAGCGGCGGCTCTGGTTTTTCTACAAGCTCGATCCGCAAAGTCCGGCCTACAACGAGCCAATTGCCATCCGCCTGCGCGGTCCAGTTAACGTAGATTGGCTTCAGCAAAGCTTAACCGACATGGTCGCCCGGCACGAGGTGCTGCGCACGGTCTATTTTGAAGAAGAGGATGTGTACGGCCGTGTCCAACCCATCGACCAGCTCCCCGTGCCCGTTTTGGATTTGCGCCACTTGCCGAAACGCGAACAGGAAACGGCCATCACCAACCAGATTGCGCGGGAAGATCAACGGCCGTTCAATCTCACCAATGACATTCCCATTCGTATTAAACTGCTGCACCTGGATGAAGACCATTGGGTGCTCCTGCTGGTCCTGCACCATATCGCCATGGATTTGTGGTCAATTGAGCTGATTATTGAAGAGATCACTATCCTCTACCGCGCTTACCAGGCGGGCCAAACGCCGCAGCTGCCCGAGCTGCCCATCCAATACAGCGATTACGCCGCCTGGCAAGAAAAATGGCTGGCCGAGCACGAGGCGGAACAGTTAGCCTACTGGAAGAAAACCCTGGCTCCCGATCCCGAACCGCTGCAGCTGCTGACGGCCAAGCCACGCAGCGATAAACCCAACGACGAGGGAGCCAACTTCAGCTTCCATCTGCCGGACGTGGTGATGCAGCAAACCAGCGAGTTCATGCAAAAAGAGCGCGTCACCCTCTTTATGCTGCTGCTGGCCACGTACCAGGCGCTAATGCATCGCTACACGCAGCAGGATGAGATCAACGTCGGCGTGCCCTTTGCCAACCGGCACCAAAACCACACGGAAAAATTGATTGGCTTTTTCACCAACACCGTCGTCATGAATGCCAGCTTTACGCCGGGCATGACCTTCCGCCAGCTGCTCGGCCAGGTGTGGGAACGGGTTCTGGGCGGCCAGGATAATCAGGATTTGCCTTTTAACAAGGTTGTCGAGGCCGTGCAAACCACCCGACGCGAGAATATGCCGCCGCTGTTCCAGACGTTTTTCACTGTGCAGGCCGTCGAAGGCCGCCCCCAAATTCCAGGCATTGAGATTGAACCGGTTTCTTTCGAGACAAACACAGCCAAATTTGACCTGATGCTGTCGATGGCCAAACAGGGCCAGCAGATCAACGGCTTTGTCGAATATCGCACGGCCCTGTTCACGCCAGAGCGGATTGAGCTGTTTAGTCGGCATTATGTCAATATACTTGCGGAATTGATGCAGCAACCAGATAGGCCTATTGTCGAAATTGATTTCCGAACCGAAGCAGAAAAGGAACAGCAAGCGACAGCACAGCAAACGGCCGTTCCCCCACAAACGCTCATCGAAAAATTTACCGAAATAGCAGAACGATTTGGTACAAAAACGGCCGTCTCCAGCTCCGCATCCAGCCTCACCTACCAACAGCTGCACCAACAAAGCAACCAGATCGCCCACCTGCTGCTTGCGCACGATATTCAGGCCAATGATGTGGTAGCTATTTACGCCGCCACGACGCCACAAATAGTTACGGCCGTACTGGGCGTGCTCAAAGTCGGCGCTGTTTACTTGCCGCTCAACGAAGATGATCCGGCAGCATGGCACCAAGCTGCTTTGCAGGAAGGCCAGGCCAAACTGCTGCTTCACAGCGAGGCAAATCCGGTCAACGATATTAATGGCTATCCGAAATTAGCCATTGAAACGGCACAAAGCACCGCCAGCGACAATTTACCGGCACCCGCTGCGGGTGGGATTCTCCTACAGACATTTGGCTGCTATTCCGTCACAGATTTGCTGCACCTGAGCGAAATTTATCCTGTCCAAATGGGCAATCAAGTGTTGCAGTTTGCTCCGTTTGCCAGCCACCCGGCTACCCATGAGATGTTTGCCACGTTGATCAACGGCGGCACGCTGCACCTGGCTCCCCGCGACCAGCTCACGAAGCTGTCGTCCATTTACGATCTGCTCAAAAATCAGCAGATTGATTTTGCCATTTTACCCGCTGTACTGATTGCCGCGCTGGACCCCAAACGCCTGCCCCAGCTCCAAACCATCGTTTCTCTCGAAGCCGACATGGAGCAAAGCCATTGGCAAAAGTGGACCGGTCGCCAGCGGCTCCATGGACACCTCAACGGCGTTTCCATTTTGCCTGCCGTCTTAAGCAAAATTGAGACGGCCGAAACGTGGTTAAGCGGCACGGCCGTTCCCCCCATCACCCTCCGCAATGCCCAGGCCCAACCCACACCGGCCGGTGTTCTGGGCACGCTGCACATCACTGAACAATCGACCGGCGACAATTGGTGCTGGCTGCCAGACGGCCGTCTCCAGTTCCGCCACTATCATCCCACCCACACCACTACGCGCGGCCGCTACGTGCAAACGGAAGCTATCGCCGCCGTCCTGCAGCAGCATCCGGCCGTAGAAAAATGCATTGTCCTGCCCGACCAGAATCCATGCGAAAAGCGCCTGCTCACGGCCTACATCGTCCCCACTGGCGCATTTGATGCCGACCAATTCAACCAGTTTGCCCAGGCACAGCTGCCCAGCCAGCTTATCCCGGCCCATTATCAGACCGTTCCCCGCATTCCGCTCACGCCGGCGGGACAGGTCGATTATCAGGCGTTGCAAACCATGCAGCAGGAAGAAACTCAGCAAGATCAGCAGGCCGACGCTCGCGCCGCCAAACGGTCAGCCCTGGCCGAACGGCGTAAAAATTTGTCGGCCAAGCAGCAGGCGCTGCTCAATAAATGGCAGAAAAAGAAGACAGACGACAGCAGCAGCGGCCGGCAGGCCATTCCCAAGCAGGAAGCCGGCAAGCGGCTGCCGCTCTCGTTTGCCCAGCGGCGGCTGCTGGTGCTGGACCATCTGGATCCCAACAAGGCAACCTACAACGTGCCGATGGCTTTTCAGGTGGACGGCCGTTTAGATGAAGCCGCCCTGCAAAAAGCACTCGATACGCTCTACACACGCCACAGTTCCCTACGCACTACCTTCTTCTACGGCGACGATGAGCAGCCCTACCAGCACATCGCCGACGCTGCCCACCTGCCCATCAACCGGGTTGATTTCAGCGAAGTGCCTGAGGCAGAACGTGAAGATGAAGCCCGGCAATGGGTGCAGGCGGAGGTGCAACGGCCGTTTAACCTCAGCACCGGCCCACTCATCCGCGTCTCCCACCTGCGCCTGTCAGAAGCGCAGCACGTGTTGGTCATCGTCATGCACCACATCATCACCGATGGCTGGTCGATGAACATCTTCGTGCGCGAATTTTTGCAGCTCTACAGTACCCTGGTGCAAAATCTGCCCGACAATCTGCCCGATTTGCTCATTGATTACGGCGACTTTGCCGCCTGGCAGCAAAAATGGCTCCAGGGAGAAGTGCTGGAGCAGCAGCTTGTTTACTGGAAGGATCATCTCACCGGGGCACCGGCCGTGCTCAATCTGCCCACAGATTTGCCCCGGCCCAAGATGCAAAGCACACACGGCCGTACCTTCAACCGGCTGCTGCCTGCTGAACTCACCCCAGCCCTGGCCGAACTCAGCCAGGCCAACAGCAGTACCCTCTTCATGACGCTGTTTGCCGCCTACAATTTGCTGCTGGCCCGCTACAGCCAGCAGGATGATCTGGTCGTCGGCACGCCCATCGCCAACCGCAACCAGCCCGGCATCGAAAACTTGATCGGCTTTTTTGTTAACATGCTGCCGCTGCGCACCCAAATCGGCGAAGAAGAAACCTTCACCACTCTGTTGTCCAAAGTGCGCCAGGCGGCACTGGAAGGCTACAATCACCAAAATATTCCCTTTGAGCAGGTAGTCAACAGCCTGCAACCGGACCGCGACACCAGCTATTCACCCGTTTTCCAGGTAACGTTTGCCCTGCGCAACAATGAGAATATGGAACTGCCATCGCTGGATGGTCTCCGCCTCACACCGCTTCCGGCCGACAGCAACACAGCCAAATATGATCTCACCCTGGTGGTGATTGAAACCAACAATGGTCTGCTGTGCAGCTGGGAATATTGCACCGATCTCTTCTTGGCTGACACTATCGAACGGATGCACACTCATTTTGAAATGCTGCTGCACAGCATCGTGAACGATCCAACCCGGCACGTGAAAAAGCTCAACATCTTGCCCGAAGCTGAAAAGCAGCTGCTCCTGCATGAATGGCAGGGCAAGGTCGATGACACGATTCCCCAAATTTGTTTACATGAACAGTTTGAATTGTGGGTAGAAAAGCAGCCGGAGGTAACGGCCGTTTCCGACCCACACCTCACCTTAACCTACAAAGAACTCAATCAGCGCGCCAACCAGCTGGCCCGCCTGCTCATCAACCAGGGCGTGCGGCCCGGTGATACGGTCGGCATTCACATGACCGCTAGCACCCCGGCGATTGTCATCATCATGGCTTGCCACAAGGCGCGGGCAGCTTACGTGCCGTTTGATCCCACCTATCCCACCCAACGCCTGCAACTGATGCTTGACGATACGGCCGCACCCGTCGTCCTCACCGATTCCAGCCTGGATCACCTGGACACCGGCAGCTGCACCGTCTGGCACTGGCAAGACATTCAGCCACGATTGGCGGAACAAGAAGCAACCAACCTGGATTTGGACTATACGCCCGCTGATCCAGCCTACATTATTTACACCTCTGGCTCGACCGGGAAGCCAAAGGGGGTCGTCTGCGGCCATACGGGCGTTTTCAACTTGCAGCGCTCCTTTGACCAATGGGGCGCGCTGCCGCCGCAGGCGATCTTCTCCCTTTGGACCAGCCTCAACTTCGACGCCTCCGTCTATGAAATCTTCCCCGCCTTCATCACCGGTGGTTCGCTGCACATTGTGCCCCAGGAGATTCGCTCCGACGCACCGGCCCTGTTTACCTGGCTGGCCAAAAACCGAATTCAGCACAGCTACCTGCCGCCGTTTATGGTGGAACCGTTCTACAAGTGGCTGCAAGAAGGCGAAAATTCTTGCGCCATGCTGCGGCTGATGGTCGGTGTAGAGCCGCTGGTAGAGCAAACGCTTGTGGGTATTCAAGATTTGGTACCTGGACTGACAGTGCTCAACGCCTACGGTCCCACCGAAGCAACGGTGGTCTCCACCATTTACCGCGTGCCGCCGGACAGCACGCGCCCTGGCAACGCGCCCATCGGCCAGGCAATGCTCAACTACCAGGTTTATCTGCTGGATGAATTCATGCAGCCGGTGCCCATCGGCGTGGCCGGCGAGCTGTACGTGGGCGGCATTGGCCTGGCGCACGGCTACCTCAACCGCCCGGAGCTAACCAACGAGAAGTTCGTTGAGAACCCCTTTGACAAGGTGACAAGGAGACAAGGTGACAAGGTGACAGATCACCCCCTCACCTTGTCACCAGCGTTCGCAGAACGCCGTCACCTTGTCACCCCTTCACGTTTGTACCGCACCGGCGATCTGGCCCGCTACCTGCCCGACGGCAACATCATGTTCATTGGCCGCACCGACTTCCAACTGAAGGTGCGCGGTTTCCGCGTGGAGCTGGGCGAGATTGAGGCCAATTTGCTGGCGCAGGCTGGGGTGGAAACGGCCGTTGTCATGCCCCACACCGCCGCCGACGGCCAAACCACCCTGGTGGCCTACTTCACCGTCAAAGTAGATGCCGACCCCGCTCCCAACCAGCAAACGCTGCACGAGTCACTAAGCCAGGCGCTGCCCAACTACATGGTGCCCTCGGTGTGGGTGCCGCTGGAGCAGATGCCGCGCACCCCCAACGACAAAATCGACCGCAAAGCCCTGCCGGCACCCAACCTGGACGAGCTGGAGCGCACCCTGCCCTTTACCGCGCCGCGCACGCCAACCGAAACCAGGCTGCACGCCATCTGGCAGTCGCTGCTGGAGGTGACTGAAATTAGCGTGCATGACAGCTTCTTCCAGCTCGGCGGGCATTCGCTGCTGGCTACCCAGCTTGCTTCGCGCATCCAGAAGCAGTTCAACATGCAGTTCCAGCTGCGCGATATTTTTGAGCAAAGCAGCATTGCCCAAATAGCCAAAGCGATCGATGGCGCGCAGAACGGCAAGGCCGGCACAAGCGAAGAAGAACAGATCACCCAACGTGACGGGAACAAGCCGGCCCCGCTGTCGTTTGCCCAACAGCGGCTGCTGCTGCTGGATCAACTGGAGCCAAACCAAGCCACTTACAACATCCCGTTGGCTTTTAAGCTGGACGGCTGTTTAAATGAAGCCGCCCTACAAAAAACGGTAGACGCCCTGTACGCTCGCCACGATTCGCTGCGCACCAGCTTCTACTATGGCGAAGATGAACAACCTTACCAGCGCATCGCCGAGGCCACCCATCTGCCAATCAACAAGGTGGACTTTGCCGAGTTGCCACAGGAAGAACGGGAAGAAAAAGCTCGTGCCTGGATATATGCGGAAGTGGAACGGCCGTTTTCCCTCAGCACCGGTCCGCTCATTCGCGTTTCCCAACTGCGTCTGGGCGATGAACAGCACATCATGGTCATCGTCATGCACCACATTATCTCCGACGGCTGGTCGGTGAGCGTTTTGTTCCGCGAGATGGCAGCGCTTTATACCGCTTTTGTGGAAGAACAGCCTGCCCTGAGCGGCCCAACGGAGTTGGACAAGTCGAAAGGGCCGTCTCCCCTACCGCCGCTGCCCATCCAATACACCGACTTTGCCGCCTGGCAGCGGCAATGGTTACAGGGCGATATCTTGCAGCAGCAGCTCGATTACTGGCTGGACACGCTGCAAGGTGCCCCGGCTGTCTTATCCCTGCCCACTGACCGACCGCGACCGGCCGTGCAATCGTATCAGGGCGCGCTCCTCAATACAGAATTCCCCAAAGAGATCATGCCGGCGCTGCAAGCGTTGACCCAGGCGGAAAACGCCACCCTTTTCATGGTGCTGCTAGCTGCTTTCCAAACGCTGCTGGCGCGCTACACCCATCAGGACGATATCGTGGTCGGCTCGCCCATTGCCAACCGCAATCGCACGGAAATTGAAGGCTTGATCGGTTTCTTCGTCAACATGCTGGTTTTGCGCACCGATACCTCTGGCAATCCAACTTTCCGTGACTTACTCAGCCGGGTGCGCGACACGACGCTCGGTGCCTATGCGCACCAGGATATTCCCTTTGAGAAGCTGGTTGAGGAAAAACATTTAGCGCGGGACATGAGCTATGCCCCGCTGTTCCAGGTAGCCTTTGTTTTACAAAACACCCCCAACCAGCGCGTCTCGTTGCCGGAACTGACCCTGTCAACCCTGGATGCCCCCCGCACCACCGCCAAATATGATCTCACCCTGGCCATCACCGAAACCGTGAACGGTTTCCGCGTTGATTGGGAATACAGCACGGCGCTCTTTGACGAAAGCACCATCGCCCGGCTAGCGGCCAATTTCAATCAGCTCCTGGCACAAGTTGCCGCCAACCCGGACCGGCCCATTCAGCAATTGGAAATTTTGACCGCGACAGAAAAGGCGTTGATGCAGCAGTGGAACAAAACGGAACGGCCGTTCCCCAGCCACCTCTGCCTGCACCAACTCATCGACCAACACGCCAATCAAACACCGGACCGTATCGCCATTTCTGATGGCCAAACGGCCCTGACCTACCGCGAGTTGGAAACAAAATCCAACCAGTTGGCCCACTATCTGCTCTCATTAGGCGTCCAGCCGGACACGTTTGTCGCCGTCGCGCTGGAACGTAATGCTCACCTGCTCGTCGCCTTGTTGGGTATCCTGAAAGCTGGCGGTGCTTATTTACCCATCGACCCGGCTTTCCCCGCACAGCGCATCCAGTTTATGCTGGCCGATGCCCAGGCACCGCTGCTGCTCACCCAGACGAGCCTTGCCAACAGTTTGCCCGAACACCAGGCACAGCGTCTTTGTTTGGATGAACTGCTGCCGAATATTGATGATTTGCCGACTGAGCTGCCGGAAACGGCCGTCGCCCCCCACAACCTGGCCTACATCATCTACACCTCCGGCTCCACCGGCCGCCCCAAAGGGGTGCAGATCACCCACAATTCCCTGGTTAACCTGCTCACCAGCATGGCCGACCAGCCCGGCATCGATCCCGACGACAAGCTGCTGGCCATCACCACGCTCTCCTTTGACATCGCCACCGTAGAACTGTACCTGCCGCTGCTGGCCGGTGCCCAAATTGTCATTGCCCCGCAAACGGCCGTCACCGATCCGCAGCAACTCATTGACCTGCTGCAAAGAGAAAATATCACCTACCTGCAGGCCACCCCGGCCACCTGGCAAATGCTGCTCAACGCCGATTGGCAGGGGCAGCCCGGCCTGAAAATGATTACCGGCGGCGAGGCGCTGTCGGTGGCTCTGGCTCAGCAGCTTTTACAACGCGGCGAAAAGCTGTGGAACATGTACGCCCCCTCAGAAACGACGACGTACTCCACCATCCATCCCGTCCTGGCCGCAGAGCTTGATCCGCAGCAATCCATTCCGATTGGACGGCCGTTGGCCAACACCCAGCTCTACATTTTGGACGACAATCTTCAGCAAGTACCCATTGGCGTCACCGGTGAGCTGTACATCGGCGGCGTAGGTGTAGCCCGTGGTTACCTTAACCAGCCCGAACTCACCGACGAGCGGTTCATTCCGTTATCCGTAATCGGTAATCCGTATTCGGTAAACCGATCACCGATCACCGATCACCGATTACCGAATACCGTTTACCGCACCGGCGACCTCGCCAGCTTCCGGCCTGATGGGGCTGTCAACTTCCTGGGCCGTTCTGATCATCAGGTGAAGGTGCGCGGCTTCCGCGTGGAGCTGGGTGAAATCGAGAGCCGCCTGCGGCAGCATCCGGACGTGGCCCAGGTTGTGGTGCATCCTTTTGAACAACAGTTAGTGGCCTATCTCATTTATGCCGAAGAAAAGGCCAGTGATGACGCCGCCACAACGGCCGAATTACGCGCCTTCCTCCAGGAAACATTGCCCGCCTACATGATCCCCCACATCTTCATGCCGGTGGAGGCATTTCCGCTAACACCCAACGGCAAGGTAGACCGCAAAGCGCTGCCTACGCCCACGGGTGAACGAGAGACAACGGCCGTTTACATTCCACCTCGCAACCAGATCGAAGCCCAACTGGTAGACATCTGGCAAACGCTGCTCAAGGTGGACCGGGTGAGCATCTACGACAACTTTTTTGAGCTGGGCGGCCATTCGCTGCTGGCGACGCAGCTTGTCTCGCGCATCCAGAAGCAGTTCAACCTGAAGCTGCCCCTGCGCGAACTGTTTGAACAAAGCACAGTTGCCCAAATTGCCGGCCTGATCGAGCAATCGCCAGAGCACAAGCCGGACAAAGCGATCCACAAACAATTTATCCCCCAACTGCCCGACGGCCGGCAGCCGCCACTTTCTTTTGCCCAACGCCGCCTGCTGGTAATGGACGAGCTGGCTCCCAACAAAGCGACCTTCAACATTCCGCTGGCCTTTAAGATAGACGGCCGTTTAGACAACACCGCGTTGCAAACGGCCGTAAACACCCTTTACCAGCGCCACAGTTCCCTGCGCACGACCTTCCACTACGGCGAAGATGGCCAACCATACCAGCATATCGCCAACGACACGCATCTGCCCATCGAGCAGGTAGACTTCTCAACCCTGCCGGAGGAGGTCCAGGAAGAAAAAGTTGAAGATTGGATACGGGAGGAAGCGGGACGGCCGTTTAACCTCAGCACCGGCCCGCTCGTCCGGCTGGCGCATCTCTGCCTGTCAGAAACTGAGCATATTCTCGTGGTTGTCATGCACCACATCATCACCGACGGCTGGTCGATGGGCATTTTTGTGCGCGAATTTGTCAGCCTCTATGTTTCCCAGGCCAAAGGATTCCCCCTGGACCTGCCCGAGCTGCGCGTGCAGTATGCCGATTTTGCCGCCTGGCAGCAAACCTGGCTGCCAGGCGACGTGCTGGAGGAACAGCTCGCCTTCTGGCAAAATCACCTGGCTGGCGCGCCGGCGGTGCTCAGCCTGCCCACCAACATGCCGCGCCCCAAGATGCAAAGCACCCGCGGCGATCTCTACAGCCAGCTGCTGCCCAAAGAGCTAACATCTGCCCTGACCCGGTTCGGCCAATCGCACAAAAGCACGCGGTTCATGACGCTCATGGCCGCCTACAACATCCTGCTCATGCGCTACTCGCAGCAAAACGACATCGTTGTCGGCACGCCCATTGCCAACCGCAACCACCCCGAAATCGAAAATATCATCGGCTTTTTTGTCAATATGCTGCCCTTGCGCACCCAAATCAGTGAGGACGAAACCTTCTCCACCCTGCTGGACAAAATGCGGCAAACGGCGCTGGACGCCTACAACCATCAGGACATTCCCTTTGAGCAAGTGGTGAATCTGCTTCAGCCGGAGCGAGACACCAGCCATTCGCCCATCTTCCAGGTCTCTTTTGCCCTGCAAAACAATGACACCTCACTGCCCCAACTCAATCTAAACGATCTGTCGCTCACGCCGCTGACGGCCGACAGCAAAACAGCTAAATATGACCTCACCCTCATGGTGACAGAAACCAATAACGGCCTGCTTTGCCACTGGGAATACAGCACCGATCTTTTCTGGCCGGAAACCATTAAGCGGATGCACAAGCACTTTGAAACGCTGCTTCACTCAATCGTGCAGCAGCCCGATTTGGCCGTGACTAAGCTATCCATCCTGCCACCAACTGAAAAACAGCTACTGCTGCATGATTGGCAGGGCAAAGTTGACCCAACGATTCCGCAAATCAGTTTGTCACAACAGATTGAAGAATGGGCAAAAAGACAGCCGGGAGTTACGGCCGTTTCCGACCAACACACCAGCCTCACCTACGCCCAACTTAACCAGCGCGCCAACCAATTAGCCCGCCTGCTCATTAACCAGGGCGTGCAGCCCGGCAATGCCGTCGGCATCCACATGAGCGCCAGCGTGCCGGCCATCCTGGGCATTGTCGCCTGCCACAAAGCACGCGCCGCCTGCGTACCGTTTGATCCGGCCTATCCCGACCAACGCCTCCAGTTCATGCTCGATGACACGGCCACCCCCGTCATCCTCACTGATTCGAATTTGGATCATCTAGACACGGGCAATTGTGCCGTCTGGCAGTGGAATGCCATCCAATCCCAACTGGATCAGCAAGACGCGACCAATCTCAATCTGGCCTACGCCCCAACAGACCGGGCCTATATCATCTATACCTCCGGCTCGACGGGCACGCCCAAAGGCGTGATCTGCGGCCACACCGGCGTCTTCAACCTGCTGCGCTCCTTTGACCAATGGGGCGAGCTCCCGCCGCAGGCCAACAGCTCCCTGTGGACCAGCCTCAACTTTGACGTAGCCGTGTATGAAATCTTCGCTGCGCTCATTAGCGGCGGCGCGCTGCACATTGTACCTGCCGACCTGCGCATGGATGCGGCAGCCCTGTTCACCTGGCTGGCCAAGAAGCAAATCGCTTCCGTTTACCTGCCGCCGTTCATGGTGGAGCCATTTGCCGCTTGGCTTAAAGAAGGCAAAACGTATCCAGCCATGCGGCGCTTGCTGGTCGGCGTGGAACCCCTGGCCGAGCAAACCCTGGTAGCCATTCAAAAGCGGCAACCCCAGGCAGCCGTTATCAACGCCTATGGCCCCACGGAAGCCACCGTCTGCGTCACCGCCTATTCCATCCCTGCCGACAGCCGTCGCCAGGGCAATGCCCCTCTGGGAAAAGCTTTGCTGAACACCGAGCTTTACGTGCTGGATGAGGAAATGCAGCCAGCGCCCATTGGGGTAGCGGGCGAGCTGTACATCGGCGGCATGGGATTGGCCCACGGCTACCTGAATCGTCCTGACCTCACGGCCGAAAACTTTGTGCCTAATCCGTTCTCCGATGATCCCGAAGCCCGCCTGTACCGCACCGGCGATCTGGTTCATTACCTGCCCGACGGCAATCTGATGTTTAACGGCCGTACCGACTTCCAATTAAAAGTACGCGGCTTCCGCATTGAGCTGGGTGAGATTGAATCAAAGCTGCTGGCCCAACCGGGCGTCGCCGCCGGCGTCGTCATGCCCCACACCGCTGCCGACGGGCAAATCACGCTGGTTGCTTACTACGAGCTTGAGCAAGATGCTGCCGCCAGCCAACAGACGCTGCGTGACGGGCTGCACAACGATTTGCCCAACTACATGGTCCCGGCCGTGTGGATTCAGCTGGAGCAAATGCCACGTACGCCCAACGACAAAATTGATCGTAACGCCCTACCCGCGCCCAACCTGGAAGCCATCAGCCGGGAAGCAGCCTACGCACCGCCCAGCACGCCGCTGGAAAAACGACTGGTGGCTCTGTGGGAAAACTTGCTGCAAATGGAGGAAATTGGCATCCACGACAACTTCTTCTCGCTGGGTGGCCACTCGCTCTTGGCAGTGCAGCTCATGACCGCCTTACGCCAGCAAATGGGCAAGGAGCTCCCGCTGCGCCTCCTGTTCGACGCCCCCACCATTGCCGAGCTGGCGCACGAACTGGAAAAAGTGAGCGATCTGGCCAACCTGGAGCCAATTCCCAAACGAACCGATGACGGCCCGCTGCCGCTCTCTTTTGCCCAGCGGCGCCTCTGGTTCATCAGCGAGATGAATCCGCAAGCCAACGTCAGCTACAACGTGCCGATTCACCTGGAAATTGAAGGCCCGTTGGATTTAGAAGCATTGGAATACAGCTTCAATCAACTGCTGCAAAGGCACGAAAGTTTGCGCACGCGCTACCCGCTCTCGAACGATGAGATGCCGGCCCAGGAGGTTTTGGCGTATACGGCCGTAACCCTCCCCATCACCGATCTAGCCAACCTGCCCGCAGCCGAAAAAGAAACCCAGGCCCGGCAATTACGCCAACAAAGCGCCCAAACACCCTTCGACCTGCAAAACGGCCCCATCTACCGCATTCACATTTTGCGCCTGGACAAAATGCGACATCAGCTGCTCTTCACCATCCACCACATCGCCTTCGATGCCTGGTCGACAAACCTGTTCCTGCGCGAAGTGGTGGCCCACTACCTGCACCAAACCACCGGCCTGCTGCCCCCCCTGCCAGACAGCGACGTGCAGTACGCCGACTTCACCCTGTGGCAGCAGGCGCGGCTCACGCCGGAGGTGCTGGATAAACAGCTCGCCTTCTGGCGCGAGCATCTGGCCCACGCGCCTACGTCGTTGGCCCTGCCCACCGACAAGCCACGTCCGCAAACGCCAACGGCCAACGGCGATCTGCATGAATTCACCCTGCCGCCAGAAATGGCCAAACAGGTGAAGCAGTGGACCCAAACCAACGGGGCCACCCTTTTCATGAGCCTGCTCACCGCGTTTTATGGCCTGCTGTACCGCTACTCAAATCAGGATGACATCGTGATAGGCACGCCCATTGCTAACCGGGATCATCCCGACCTGAAAAACATCATCGGCTTTTTCCTGAACACGGTGGCCCTGCGCGCCCAACTAGAAGAAACGATGACCTGGCAGGACCTGCTGCAGCAGGTCCGCAGCACAATGATTGCCGCCCAGGCACACCAGGAATTTCCGTTTGAAAATCTGGTGCAGGCGCTGCTGCCCGACCGCGACCCCAGCCGTCACCCGCTGTTTCAGGTGATGTTTGTCCTGCAAAACCAGGGGGATGCGGGGCAACTGCCAGGCAATTTGCCCATCCAGATCAACCAATTGGGCGAAGGCACTCAAACGGCCAAGTTTGATTTGCTGCTGGAGCTGCAAGAAACGGCCGCAGGCTTCACCGCCTCTTTTGAATACAACACCGATCTCTTCAACCCCGGCACCATCCAGCGCATGGCCGAGCACTTCCAGCAAATGGTGGCAGCAATGGTGTCTGCACCGGACCAACCGATTGCGCAAGCGAATCTGCTGACGCCGCAAGAGCAGCGGCAAATTGAGGCTTGGAACGATACGGCCGTTCCCATCGATCCCCATCAACTGATCCACCACCGCTTTGAGACCCAGGCAGACAAAACACCAACGGCCGTTGCCGCCGAGTTTGGCAATGACCAACTCACCTATGCCGAACTAGAGGCGCAGGCCAACCAACTGGCCCACTTCTTGCAGGTGCAAGGCGTACAGCCCGGCGACCGGGTGGGGCTTTTGCTGCCGCGCTCGTTGCCGATGGTGACGGCCGTTCTGGCCACGCTCAAAGCGGGTGCCGGGTATGTACCACTCGATCCCAACTACCCCACTGACCGCCTGCAAGTGATGATGCAGCAGGCAGACGTAAAGCTGCTGCTGTCGCATTCTACGCTTCCGCAAGATGACATCGGAACTGAACGGCACAATGTCGATGAGCTGGATTTGACTGGATATAGTGTGGAAAGGGTAACGGCCGTTATCGACCCCGAACATCCCGTTTACATTATCTTCACCTCTGGGTCAACCGGGCAGCCCAAGGGCGTGACCCTGCCGCACCGGGCCTTAAACAACGTGCTGGCCTGGCAGCAGCGGGCCACCCACCGCCAACGACCGGCACGCACGCTGCAATTCACCTCGCTCAGCTTCGACGTTCACTTCCAGGAGATGTTCACCACCTGGCAGGATGGCGGCACGCTGGTGCTCATCGCCGACGACGTGCGCCGCGATGGCGAACGGCTGCTGGCTTATTTGCAAAAACACAAGATCGAGCGGCTCTTCCTGCCCTTTGTCGCCCTGCAAAACCTGGCCGAAGCGGCCCAATGGCAGCAATCCTACCCGCACACGCTGCAAGAGGTCATCACTGCCGGGGAAGCGTTGCTCTCGACCCCTGCGATTCGTGAATTTTTCAGCCAATTACCGCACTGCGCTTTCCACAACCATTATGGTCCCAGCGAAAGCCATGTGGTCACGCAACACACACTCGGCCCCGATCCACAGCAGTGGCCCGACCTGCCGCCCATCGGCACCCCAATTGACAACACCCAAATCTACCTACTGGACAGCAACATGAAGCCGGTCCCCATCGGCGTGCCGGGCGAGCTTTACATCGGCGGGCGCAATTTGGCGCTGGGCTACTTTAACCAGCCTGAACTCACCGCCGAGCGGTTCATTCCGTTATCGGTAAACGGTAATCCGTCATCGGTAAACCGCTCACCGAATACCGACCACCGACCACCGTACGCGAAGCGGTCGCGCAGCGACATTACCGTCTACCGCACCGGCGACCTGGCCCGCTACCTGCCCGATGGCAACATTCAATACCTGGGCCGCAATGACTTTCAGGTGAAGATTCGCGGGCATCGCGTGGAGCTCGGTGAGATTGAAACGGTGCTGAATGAGCAGCCAACGGTGCAGCAAGCGGTGGTGCAGGCGTACAAGCCGGACGAAGGGCCACAGCAGCTCATTGCCTACATCAAAACCAGTGAAGATGATGTAATCAACGAGCTGCACATGGCCCTGCGCGAACGGCTGCCGGCCCACATGGTGCCAGCTCACTTCATGCAGCTAGAGCAGTTCCCACTGACGCCCAGCGGCAAAATCAACCGGCGCGATTTGCCCATCCCCGACAAGGTAGAGGTGGTGCGCTCCACGCCGTTTGTGGCCGCCGAAACCGAATTGCAAAAGCAACTGGTGCAAATCTGGGAAGAAGTGGTTGGTGTTTCACCAATTGGCATTCATGACAACTTCTTTGAGTTGGGTGGACATTCGCTGCTGGCGCTGCGTCTGGTGGCGGCGATGCACAAGGCAACGGCCGTAAAAATTCCCCTCCCCCGTCTCTTCCAGGAAAGCACCATTGCCGCCCTGGCTGAGTTCATTAGCGATCCGACGGCCGAATCGCCCCTGACTCCCCTCGTGCCGCTGCGCACCGGCAATCCGGAGCAGGAACCGCTGGTTCTCATCCATCCCGGCAGTGGCCAGGTACTGCCTTACCTGAAACTGGTCAACAGTTTGCCAGGGGAACAGCCGGTCTACGGTCTGCAATCCGCCGGCTTACTGCCGGATACACCGGCCCAGACAGACATCGAAACTATGGCCGCCACCTATCTTAAAGCCCTGTATGAAGCCGATATTAGACGGCCGTACCACCTGGCAGGCTGGTCGATGGGTGGCGTCGTGGCCATGGCCATGGCCCAGCAGCTGGAGGCCGCGGGCAATCCCGCCGCGTCTCTCACGCTAATCGACACTTTTGCCCCCGGCAGCAGCGCCGCCGAAACCAACGAGACCACACTCCTGCAATGGTTTGCCCAGGACACCGGCTACCTCACGCCGTCGGTCCGGCCCACGCTGCTGCCCGACGAGGCCAGTCTGGACGCACAGCTGCGCCATCTGTGGCCGCAGCTTCAAGCCACGGGCAACTTACCGGCCGGGTTAACCTTCCAGGATTTGCAGCATCAGTTTGCCGTTTTCCAGGCCAATTATGCCGCCATGCAAACGTACCAACCGCAAAAATACAGGCTGCCGGTTAATCTGATTACCGCCAAAGCCAGCGCCAAATCGGTGCGAAATAAGTGGCTGGGCTGGAAGAAATACCTGCGCAAGCGGTCTGTAGAAGTATTACCCGGTACGCACTTCTCGCTGCTGCAAGACCCAAAAACCATTCAGCGCATTGCCGAACTACTAATTGAACTGCTGCCGACTAAAGCAAGTATAAGAGGATAAACAGAATGATACAGGATAAGATCACCACAACGCCCAACACACCATGGCTGATGCCGTTTTCCCGTGGGGGAAACGGCCGTCTCAACCTCTTCTTCTTCCCCCATGCCGGCGGCGGCGCATCGGCCTTCTATCAATGGAGCCACGTTTTGCCCCAAGAGATTACCAGCTACGCCATCCAGCTACCTGGACGGGAAACACGCCTGCGCGAGCCGCTGCATCATGAACTGTCCACGGTGATTGATCTGCTTGCTGGGGAGTTACGGCCGTACCTTGAGAATGCCCCCTTCATCTTTTGGGGACATAGCATGGGGGCCTTGCTTGCCTTTGAGCTAGTACGCCGTTTACAGCAGGACGGCCAACCCTGGCCACAGCGCCTGCTGGTATCCGGCTACAATGCGCCCCAGATCCCCTATGCCGACCCCAAAATCCATCATTTGCCGGAGGGCGATTTTATTACCGCCCTGGAAGGGCTAAACGGCACACCGGAGGCGGTGCTGCAAGATGCCGAACTGCGCGAGCTTGTGCTGCCCATCGTTCGCGCCGATTTTCAGCTGGTGGAAACATATGCCCACGAGGAAGCTGAGCCATTACCCTGCCCCATCACGGTGCTTGATGGCGTAGCCGATGACAAAACCAACGAGGCAGATTTAAAGGAATGGCAGCAGCAAAGCACGCAGGCGTTGGAACTGTTTGCCTTTCCCGGTGACCATTTCTTTCTTTACGATTTACAGCCCAAACTAATCAGCACGGTGCTCTACCTGCTTAACCGTCAGCTTCAAGATATAAGAATTACGCTCATGAACGGTAGGACTGGCAGTCCTTCACCATAGCAGCCAAAAACTGCCACGTTCAGGACTGCCAGTCCTCTGCTGCGTAAGTCCCAGAAACTTATAATAAGGTAACTGAATGCACTTCGAATACACAACAGAACAACAAGACAACCAACAACTGTACCGCCAGTTCGCCCAAAATGAGGTGGCGCCCCTGGCCCGGCAAATTGATGAAACCGAGGCCTTCCCCTGCGAACTGGTACAAAAAATGGCCGGGATGGGCTTCTTAGGCGCACTGGTTCCTGAAGCGCACGGTGGCAAACCGCTCGATTTGATCTCCTTTGGGCTGCTCAATGAAGAGCTGGGTAATGCCTGCTCCTCCACGCGCAGCCTGGTGACGGTGCACAGCATGGTAACGTTTGCCCTGAAACGCTGGGGGCGCAAAGAGCAGCAAGCAAAATGGCTGCCGCTGCTGGCCGGCGGGGAAAAGATCGGCGCGTTTGCGCTTAGCGAGCCAAATATTGGCAGCAATGCAGGGTATATTGAAACAACGGCCGTTCCCGATAACAACGTGTTGGTGGTGAACGGCCGTAAAAAGTGGATCACCTTTGGCCAGATTGCCGATCTCTTTTTGCTCTTTGCCCGGCAGGACGGCAAAGCCATCGCCCTGCTCGTGGAAAAAGAGACACCCGGCCTCACCATCCATCCCATTGGCGGCATGATTGGCACCAAAGGGGCCATGCTCGCCGAGCTGGAATTGAAAGATTGCCGTATCCCGGCCGACAACATGCTGGCCGGGGTCGGTTTTGGCATTATGGCCGTAGCCATGTCGGCCCTGGACATTGGCCGCTACTCGGTGGCCTGGGGCAGCGTGGGCATTGGCCAGGCCTGCCTGGAAGCCAGCTTGGATTACACGCAGGTCCGCGAGCAGTTCGGCGAGCCATTACGCAAATTCCAGCTCATTCAACAAATGGTCACCAACATGATCACCCACGTCAAGGCGGCTCGTCTGCTCTGCCTGCAAGCTGGCTACACACTAGAAAACCAGCAGGCCAACGCCACCAATGACATCCTCATCGCCAAATATTTTGCCTCCAAAACAGCGATGGAGGTGGCCACAGACGCCGTGCAAATTCACGGGGCCAACGGCTGCAGCAGCGACTATCCCGTGCAGCGCTTCTTGCGTGACGCCAAAGTGATGGAAATCATCGAAGGCAGCCACCAGATGCAGCAAATCATGATCGCCAAAAACGCATATTTGGCGTAGCGGAGGCTGTTCCAGGCTGGGCACTTTAGCAAAATCAGGAATGGCACAAATAGACAAATAACACGAATGATTACAACCTTTGCTTGTCATTCCCGCGAAGGCGGGAATCCACACCGCTGGACTCCTGCTTTCGCGGACGTGACATTCATATTCAACAACAAATTTGGAAGGAGAAAAGAAGGTTATGAACAAGTCTCTTAAATGGCTGGGCATCCTCTTTGGGGGCATTTTGGGTATCGCCCTCATTGGGCTGCTAGGTTATTTCATTTATTGGCAAATCCAGGCAAGGCGAACCATTGAGGTTGATGTGGCATCCTTGGAAATCCCGACCGATCAAACCAGCATTGATCGGGGGGAAATATTAGTCGAGATCGTACGCTGTACGGAATGCCACGGTAAGGACCTTTCCGGCATTGTGTGGGCTGGAAGACAACGTCCAATTCTGACCGGTCTTTTTGGACCGTCTAACCTGACGCCCGGCGAAAATGGCCTGGAAAACTATACGGATGAAGATTATGTTCGGGCTATTCGTCACGGCGTGGGGCAAGATGGTAAAGCACTCATTTATATGCCTTCCAACTTCTATGTTGATCTAAATGAATCTGATCTCGGTGACATTATTGCATATTTGAAGACGCTGCCCCCATCCGATGAAGCTGGCCCGCCAAACAACTGGTTCGGCCCGCTGCTTTGGAATTTTGTATTAAGCAATCCACAAGGGCTGCCCGCCATTAAAATGATTGATCATGAAGCTGTGCGGGAAATTCCCATTGGCCCTGAGCCCGGCGACACATTGGCTTACGGCGAATATTTGGCTTTACCCTGCAAGAGCTGCCACGGGGATGATTTTGCCGGCGTGCCGCTGTTGGAACGGCTTGGGGTGGCCTCACCCAACATTACGCCCTATAGCTTAGGTGATTGGACCGAAGAAGAGTTCTTCATCGCCATGCGTGAAGGGGCTGTGCCGGACGGCACCTTCATTCCGCAATCCCTTATGCCCTGGACGGCCATCGGCCAGCTAACCGATGAGGAACTGCACGCCATCTGGGTCTATCTGCAAAGCCTACCTGCGGTCGCCCCCGAGGATGCGATTGAGTTTCAAAACTCTGAAGGGTAGAGAGCCATGATGGTGACTACAGCGAATTTGAGTAACAAACGAATTGAGAACACTCGCTGTTTCCTCTAATTCGTTGTAGTCATCTAGGGAGCCACCCACACCACAAAACTCAAGCTGGCTTCCTTGTATTCGGCCGTAATTTCCCAGCATCCCAGTGTGGGCAGTTCGATGCCAGTCATCATGAAATGCCCGTAGTCTGGATGGTAGGCATTGGTGCCGTGTATGTGTGGTTCAACCACTGCCTCACCATCTAACTGCCGGGCAGAAAGGTTGATTTCCGGTTTTTGTTCCATTGTCTGGCTGTAACTTTCGCTCCACAAGGCTATTTTATTACCATACCCGGCATCAGATTTGGGCAAGCCATGCCACGTGCCCGCAGACCGTAAATCGAGCCACAATTCATTGGTGCCATACCAAAAGCCGCCGCCTGGAGCCCATTCGGCGTATGGTTCTGGCGGTATGAAGCGTGGCTCTGGTCGCTGGGTGATGGGGCAGGTGTCCGGTACGGGCATTTCGGGATATGGCGTCGGATAGGCCGTTGCGGTAGCGGTTGCGACTGTTTCGTCCGTTTGGGCAACGGCCGTTTCCGACCCAGTTCCTGTACAAGCAGTCATCCCCAACATAAATAAAATCAGTGCATACAAAATCAACCGTTTCATGATTGTCTCCTTTTTCAGCAAAACATCTCTACTTACACTACCCCAACCAGCACCAATGGGTTCCATTCTCATAATATTTGGGCAAATGGTACAACAATCCAGGATAAATCTGGGCAAAATTACCTAATTTTCAAATTTTGGTTGACAGTCACAATTTATCTGCTAAATTTCTGCCACGATGAAAACGTTTATTGACTCGCAAGCACCTCTTTTTATTCGCCGCCGTCGCCAGACACATAGTCTGGAATTTGAGCTTGCCTGAGTCGCATTAAAAAGACACGCGCAACCTGAACCGCCAGACTTTAGCTAAAGTCTGGCGGTTTTTTTTTGCCAAGGTGCGACGCACTTCAGAAGTGCGTCGCACCTAAAACGGAGATTGTGATGATTAGAGCAGGGATTTTTGGGGCTACGGGATATACCGGATATGAATTGGTGAAAATTTTGCAGCGGCATCCGCAGGTGGATATGGCTTTTGCCACGTCACAATCGTTTACGGGACAGGCACTGTCAGATGTGTATCCACAGGCACCTCATCTGCCGTTGATTTTGGGGGAAGAAGCTCCTCTAGACGCGGTGGATGTGGTTTTTTTATGTTTGCCCCATGCAGCAGCGGCGGAAACGGCCGTTACCGCCCTCGCCGCTAGGGTAACCGTTATTGACCTCAGCGCCGACTTCCGCCTAAAAGACGCCCACACCTACGCCAGCTGGTATGACAAAACCCATCCCGCACCCCAACTGCTGGCCGATGCTGTTTATGGCCTGACCGAGTTTGCTCGTGAGCAGCTGCCTGGAGCCAAATTGGTCGCCACGCCCGGCTGTTACCCCACGAGCATTTTGCTGCCGTTACGGCCGTTGCTCACCTCCAGTCTACCCATCACCGGCCCCATCATCGCCGACTCCAAATCCGGTATCTCCGGCGCGGGACGCACCCCCAAACAGAACACCCACTTTGTGGAAACACACAATAATTTTTCGCCTTACAAAATCGGCCGCAGCCACCGCCATTTGCCGGAAATTGAGCAAGTGATGGGCTGGTTCCGTAAGGATGCGCCCGAACTGATTTTTTCACCACACCTGCTGCCGGTGGAACGAGGGATTTTGTCTACAATTTATGT
Organism: Anaerolineaceae bacterium; assembly: GCA_002699125.1. GTDB lineage: Bacteria > Chloroflexota > Anaerolineae > Promineifilales > Promineifilaceae > Leptofilum. The sequence goes on along the minus strand of PABI01000067.1, from coordinate 39,582 downwards.
CAACTTTTCTGAGCCAGTCACTTTGGAAGAGATACGGCCGTATTTCGCCAACATGTACAGCGATGAACCCTTTATCTGTCTGCTGCCCGATGGCGAACTGGCCACCCTGGCCCACGTCACCCACAGCAACAAGTGTGCCATCGGACTGACGCTGGCCGGAAATACGCTCGTCATCACTTCAGCTATCGACAATCTGGTCAAGGGCGCGGCGGGACAGGCGGTGCAGAATATGAATGTGGTGTTTGGCTTGGAAGAGACGTTAGGGTTGTTCTAGGGGCTGAGGTGTAAGATGCAAGTATTAAAAATCGGTGGTAATGAACTGGATGATCCCGGATTTTTGGCGGGTTTGGCGGAATATGTGGCGGGAACGGCCGCTTCGACAAGCTCAACAAAGTTGAGCCGCTCAGGACAGGCCATGCCTCACATCATTGTGCACGGTGGCGGGCGGGCGATTGTGGCCTTGCAGCAAAAAGTGGGGCTGCAATCGACCAAGGTAGATGGCCTGCGCGTCACCGACCGCGAGATGATCAGCGTGGTGCAGATGGCGCTAAGCGGGCAGACCAACAAGCAAATCGTGACGGCGCTGTTGGCGGCTGGGGTTGACGCCATTGGCGTCAGTGGTGTGGATGGTGGGATTTTGCGCTGCCTGAAGAAGCAGCATCCCACGGCCGATCTCGGCTACGTCGGCGAAATCAGCCAGGTGCGCACCGACCTGCTGCGCCAGCTTACCAGCCTGGGGCTAACCGTGGTGCTCTCGCCCATTTCGCTGGGCTTCGATGGCTACACCTATAACGTCAATGCCGACGATGCCGCCAGTGCCGTGGCCCTGGCCCTGCAAGCGGATCGTTTGACGTTTGTGTCTAACGTGCCGGGGGTGTTGGCAAACGGCCGCATCCTACCTCACCTCACCCCCGACCAAACCGAATCGCTCATCAACGACGGCATCATCACCGACGGCATGGTGCCCAAAGTTCGCGCCGCTCTGGCCACGATTGCCCAGGGCGTTCAGCAAACCCAAATCGTCAACCTCGCTGGCCTCATTTCTAACAGTGGCACCTTATTTACAGCCCAAACAATCACGGATTGAGGGAAGAAATAGAACGCTGATTTTCTTGATTTCCATGATCAGGCTGATCAGGAAAATCAGCGTCCCATCGAAGGAGCAAAATTATGAAGAAACAGGAGATCATTGAGGCAGAAGCCAGCTACGTTTTGCACACGTACAATCGGCCCGATATTGTTTTTAGTCACGGCGAGGGAATGTATTTGTATGACAGCGACGGCAATAAATATCTCGATTTTACCTCCGGCATTGCCGTCACCGCCCTGGGCCACAGCGATCCGGATTGGGTAACGGCCGTATCCCAACAAGCCGCCAAACTGACCCACGTCAGCAACCTGTTCCACACCGCACCACAGGCCCAACTGGCGCAAAAACTGGTCGAAAACTCCTTTGCCGACAGGGTCTTTTTCTGTAACTCTGGCGCCGAGGCCAACGAAGCCGCGCTTAAATTTGCCCGCAAAGTTGGCAAAACGCAGCACAGCGGTAAGACCAATATTGTTGCGTTCAGTGGTGGCTTTCACGGCCGTACGATGGGCTCCCTCTCGGCCACTTACAAAGAACAGTACCGCGAGCCATTTGCCCCGCTGGTCCCCGGCATCACCTTCGTACCCTTCAACGATTTGGCCGCCGCCCGCGAAGCCATCGACAACGACACCTGCGCCGTCATCGTGGAGCCAATCCAGGGCGAGGGCGGCGTCAATCCGGCCACGCCCGGCTTCTTGCACGGTTTGCGCGCCGCCTGCGACGCCCACAGCGCCCTGCTCATCTTCGACGAGGTGCAGTGCGGCCTGGGGCGGACCGGCCAGCTGTGGGCACACCGCCAATTCAACGTCACGCCCGACATTATGACGCTGGCCAAGCCACTGGCTGGCGGGCTGCCCATTGGGGCCACGTTGGTCACCCAGGCAGTCGCCGACGTGATCAAGCCGGGCGACCACGGCAGCACCTTTGCTGCCGGGCCGTTGGTGTGCGCCGCCGCCATCGTCGTGTTTGATAAGGTCAATCAGCTCAACTTTCTGCAATCGGTGCAAGAAAATGGGGAATATCTCAAGCACCGGCTGCAAACGCTGGAGCTAGAACAGATTGTAGAAGTACGCGGCCAGGGTTTACTGCTTGGCGTGGCGCTCAACCAACCGGCGGCCCCCATCATGGCCGCGGCCAGAGATAAGGGCGTCCTCATCCTCACTGCTGGAGACAACGTCCTGCGGCTGGCTCCGCCGCTGATTGTAAGTAAAGGCGAGATTGATACGGCCGTATCCACCATCGCCACTTGTTTAGAAGAAGGTTCCTCAAAGTGAAGACATTAACAGGATGCTGATTTTCCTGATTTCCCTGATGTCGCACGGCGACCGCTTTGCGTACAGGTTGATCAGGGAAATCAGCATTCTATTTTAAGGAATAGAGATGATGCAACCTACAATCCGCCCCTTTTGCCTAGAAGACAGCGACGCTGTTATCACCATTTGGGAAGCGTGCGGCCTCACGGTGCCCTGGAACGATCCGCACAAAGATATTGTCCGCAAAATGCAGGTCAGTCCTGAGCTGTTCTTAGTCGCCGAGCTAACCGGCCGTCTCGCCGGCACGGTCATGGGCGGTTACGAAGGACATCGCGGCTGGATCAATTACCTGGCCGTAGCACCCGACTGCCAGGGCCAGGGTGTCGGCCGCGCCCTCATGCAAGCCGTAGAGAGCAAACTGATTGCGCTCGGCTGCCCCAAGATCAATTTACAGGTACGCAAGAGCAATACGGCCGTTATCCAATTCTACGGCCACCTCGGTTACCACATCGACGACGTCATCAGCCTGGGCAAACGCCTAATCAAAGACGATTAAAAGCGTTAGCCACAGAGAGCACAGAGGATAAAGAGAAAAATCTCTATTTCCTCTGTGCTCTCTGTGGCAAAAAAATATGAACATACGACCGGCTCACCCACAAGATATTCCCCACATCCTCGCTTTGCTCAACGAGCACGTGCGGCGCGGCGATGTGCTGCCGCGCACGGCTCAATCTATCCACGACACGCTGCCGGACTGGCTGGTAGGCATCGACGCCGACGAAGAGCTGGTGGCCTGCGTCTCGCTGCTGTACTACAGCGCAGCGCTGGCCGAAGTACGCTCGCTGGCCGTGGCTGACAAGGTAAAAGGGCAAGGCTGGGGCCGCAGCATTGTAAAAGCCATCATTGCCCAGGCCAAGCACCAGCAGGTGCCTACGCTGTTTGCCCTCACTCGGGCCGTTCCCTTTTTCCAAAAGATGGGCTTCACCATCAGCAGCCGGGAGCTTTTTCCGGAAAAAGTGTGGCGCGACTGTCATGTTTGCCCCTTGCTGCATCACTGTGACGAAACGGCCGTTGTCCTCCATCTCACCCCACAACCCATCCATCAGCAAAATCAACCAATCATCGAATTACCCATCATACAACCTTTTCAAGGAGATTTACCCATGTCAAAACCAAAAATAAACAAAGCTGTACTCGCCTATTCAGGCGGCCTAGATACCTCAGTGATCGTGCCCTGGCTGCGCGAAAATTATGGCTGTGAAGTCATCTGCTTCTGTGCCAACATTGGCCAGGGAGAAGATGAGCTGAAAGGGCTGGAAGAAAAAGCGCTGGCTAGCGGTGCCAGCAAAGTATACGTAGAAGATTTGCGCCACGAATTTGCCAAAGATTTTCTCTTTCCCATGCTGCAATCCGGCGCAATCTACGAGCGACAGTATCTGCTCGGCACCTCCATCGCCCGGCCGCTCATCGCCAAATGGCAGGTGTCCATTGCCGAAGCCGAAGGGGCCGACGCCGTAGCCCACGGCGCTACCGGCAAGGGCAACGACCAGGTCCGCTTCGAGCTGACCTACAAGGCACTCAACCCTACACTCAAAGTGGTTGCCCCCTGGCGCGAGTGGGACATTCGCTCCCGGGAAGATGCCATTGCCTATGCCAAAAAGCACAATGTGCCCGTTACCCACACCAAAAAATCTATCTACAGTCGAGACAGCAACCTGTGGCACCTTTCTCACGAGGGCGGCATTTTGGAGGACCCCAGCAACGAGCCAGAAGAAAGCATGTACCAATGGACCGTCTCCCCGGAAAACGCGCCGGATGAACCAGAAATCGTCACGGTACATTTTGAGCAAGGTATTCCGGTTTCGGTCAACGATGTGCAGCTTCCCCCGGCATCGCTTATTGAAAAGCTGAACGAGCTGGGCGCCAAACACGGCATCGGCCGGGTCGATCTGGTGGAAAATCGGCTGGTTGGGATGAAATCCCACGGCGTCTATGAGACGCCCGGCGGCACCATTTTGTACGCCGCCCACCGGGAGATGGAATCCCTCTGCCTGGACCGGGACACCAGCCATTTCAAGGAAGAGCTGGCCGTAAAATATGCGGAACTGGTTTACTTTGGCAAATGGTTCCACGCGCTGCGGGAATCGATGCAAGCATTCATCAGCGACACACAAAAATCGATAACAGGCTGGGTGAAGTTTAAGCTGTACAAGGGAAACGCCATTGTCATTGGGCGGCACAGTGACAAGAGCCTGTACCGTGAAGATTTTGCCACCTTCGGCAAAGAGGATGTGTACGACCAGAAAGACGCTGTCGGCTTTATCAATCTGTTTGGCCTACAAATGAAGGTGCAAGCAATGATGGACGTGAGCAACGGTGGCAAAACTCGCTACGCCGCGCCGGACTACTCAAAATTCAAACGCGACTAGACGAGGAGATTGGAGGTGGAGATTGAAAATTTTCTTCAATCTCCACCTCCTACTGGCGTTTCACCCAGCGTGGTGGGCTACAATTGTCATTTTGAACGGAGCGCAGCGCAGTGAAAAATCCCTCTAAATCTAGCCAGCCGGAACCGTTGCTCGTAAGCAAAGCAAATGGGATTGCTGCTTCGTGATGCTTGTAATCTATTACACCCTCACGTAAAGAATTGATACAGCACGTCACCCGCTTTTTCGGTGACGCCGTCAGGCACCGATTCATCCACAAACAGGTCAGTAAGCTGGGGCAAAAGCTGGCGCAGCTGCTTCTCCTTGGCCGAAGGGGAGCCATCTGGCGTGTAGCGCAGCATTGAGATCGTTTTCTCATCTGTGGCAAACTTGCGCTTGTACTGTAACAACCCCTCCTGATCCCAATCACTAAGCCCAAAATCCAGGAAGTGAAGTCCCTGGCTTTGCCCAAAACGTATGCCTTCCCACACAACCAGATCATTAGGGCGCAGCGCAATATGGTCTGGATTGGAGGCATTAAATTTGTAGTAGAGTCCATTTTGCCATTCAAGAAATAGCACGCCGCCAATGACCGTGTCTTCGTGCACCGCCAGAACCAGAGCCCCCTTACCCGGCGCAATGAACTGCTGCCAAATGTTCTCAAAAAAGCGATAAGGTTGGGCCAGCAGCTTGTATTTATACTTACGAACGCTCAAATGGAGCTCAAAAAACGCCCGTAAATCTTCCTTCTGCCGGGAAGTTCGCACGGTGACGCCACTGCGCTGCGCCTTTTTAATGGCGCGACGGGCCGAACCATGTAACCCTTGCCAAATATCTTCTTCATCCCGCTGCAAATCTACACAGTGCCATTTAGCCCGGCCCGCCAGCATGAATCGTTTGTCTTCTAACGGCACCTGGTTGTGTAAACAGCGCAGGCTGATGCGCTGGCCATTCTGCAGCAAGCGGTCTGCCAGGCAACGCCACTCATCAAGGCTGGCTACCAGCGGATCGCAAAAATCGGAAAATGGCAGGCAAGCCATGCGCGGATCCATCATGTCATCAATCGTGCAGAAGGGGATGCCCGCTCGTGGGTTGCCAGCCTCATCCAACAGCACATGTGCACCAATGTCAAACTGATATGTCTCCTGCAACACGCGCATCCATGCTGGTGAATGAAAAACGGTGCTGGCTTGTTGGCTTACCAGCTGCTGCCAAATTGGGTCTTGGGCGGGGTTGATGCATGCAATTTCCATTATGAGCTCCAGTTGCTAATTGTTTTATTGTTTACGGCCGTTTTCCATTTCATCCCAATCTCAACCGCGTAATCAATTTTTTTGTAAGGGGCCAGCGCGCCAGTTTGGGGAAAAGTGATGTGTAACAAAACCGCAAAACAGGATTGTAGATATAAACATTCGCCTGGGGGAAGAGCATCGGCTGGCCGCCAAACCCCACTTTAAAATAGCTGGCCGACTTTTTAACCGATTCCGGAATAGGCTGATCATTAGCCAATGCTTCGGCCGCTTCCCACTTCACCCCGTCCTGGTCGAACCAGTGATATCCCTGGGATTTGGCCCACTGCATTACGGCCCACAGCAACCCTTCATTAGGCGACCGCTTTGGCTGCTCACCCGACCAGCCAAACCGCTTGGCCCAAACAGTTTTGCCAAAGCCCACGGCCAACATGGCTGAAACGGGTTTACCTTCATATTCACTAATGAGCAACGCGCCCCGACCAGAGGGAGCAAAAAGCCGCCACATATGTGCATAATATTCTTCTGAGGCGGTGGAGAAGCCTTGCCGCTCGCTGCTAGCCGCATGCAGCTGCATAAAAATACCCAGATCAGCTTCGCTGCCTTGCCGTACCACAATCCCTTTGCGGGCACTGCGACGAACATTGGCACGTGTGCTGCTGCGCATCTGCCCCAAAATTTCGTCCTCGTCAGGCCGCAGATCAATCCGCAGCGTACTTCGCGGGGCTATTTTGACCCGCGTGGGGTGAAACCGATGGGATGGCAAATGTTGAACGAGCGCTTCGTAGCGCTGCGGTGGCTGCACGATGAGCAGTTGTAACCGTTGGGCACGGGCAATGGTTTGCAGCTTTTTCAAAACCAGCTGAACCAGCTCTGGCTCATCGGCTGACAATACCGGGCCGCGCGGTACGTAGGCTATTTTGCCCAGGGGAAACGGCAGGGAACGTACTAATAGTTGAGCACCGGCCACGATACGGCCGTCTCGCTCAACCACCAATCTACTTACCTGCCAGCCTGTTTCCTGCTTCAGCTCAGCCCATTTGCTGCTTTGCAACAAATCACCTGCTTCTGCTTGCCGCAAGAATGCGTCCCACGCCTCATCTTCCGTAGCAGAAGAGAGCCGCGTATGGTATGTGTCAGACTGGCTCAAAGAAGAATCTGATTGTTTAGGTAGCACGATGATTTCTTCCATTTTTTTCACCTCGTTTCCAGAAAATCCCCCCGAAAACTTCCAGATTCACAAACAACAGGAATGCGGCTTCCGGGGAAATGGAGACTAATCTTTATTTTGTCGATCTATGAGCGCTACATAATTCGCGGCTACGTTTTCCCAACTGTACTGCTGGTTGAATTTGTCTGCGTTTTGAGACAATGCATCGCGTCGGGCCTTGTCCTGACCGAGTTCGAGAATGCAGCGCGTCAGGTCATCTACGTCGTTTGGTGTAAAGAACTGCACCATCTGGTCATCAAAGTAAGTGGTGATGGTGGGCGTGCGGGCTGCGATGACGGGCGTGCCCACGGCCACGTACTCCATCAGCTTGGTGGGCAGCAGGCCATCGGTAAAGATGTTGCTGCGATTGGGCACGATGCCGGCATCGGCCTGTTGCAGCAGCGGCGGCAGCTCATTGGCGGGCAGCAGCGTCGGGCTGATTTCGACGTGGTCTGCCAGATCGAGCTCCTCAGCCAGCTGCACCAGCGCATCCCGATATTCACCGCCGCCCAGCAGGGAGGCATGAATGTTGGGCAGAGACGGCCGTACCCGTTCCACCGCTCGTAAAATCAAATCAACCCCATACCGGTGAGCAAACGTCCCGTGGTAAATGAGATGGAAACCGTGGCCGTTGGGTGACGGCCGTTTCCCATTCCGCTTAAAAATACGGGGATCGGCCACGTTCATCACCACGCTCACTTTGTAAGCGGGAACGCCACGTGCGATCAGCGTCTGCCGCCAGCTTTCCGTCACGGTGATGACGTGATCGGCAAACCGGCACGAAATTCGCTCCTGCCAGATAACCAACCGCACCGCCCGGCTCTCCATCCCGCTGTCAAACTTGGAAGCAAAAAATTCCGGCATTAGATCATGCAAATCCAAAATCAGCCGCGCTCCGGTAAGCTTAGGCACCAAACCAGCAAAGATAAGAAAATCGGGCAGGTTGTGAATCTGCACCGTGCCGTACCGCTGGCGCAGATGCAAAACGGTCACCCGCATCGACGCCAGAATCAGGAAAACCAGGTACTCCAGCAGCTGCACGAACAAACCGTAGCCTTTGTGTCGCCGCACCGGCAGGCGATAAATCTGCACGCCGTCTTCTTCAACTCTAGGCCCTTCGCCCGGCTCGCGCAGGCAAATTACATCCACCGCATATCCGGCATCGATCAGCGCCAGCGCCTCCCGCTGCACGCGCGTTTCCCCCACCGGATAGTAGGCATGTACAATCATGCAGTGTCGTTTTGGCTTGTTTTGAGCACTCATAACCTGCCTCCTCGGAAAATAATCCGCAGATTGCACAGATTGCACAGATTACGCAGATTTTAGAAAACCTAATCTGCATAATCTCCGAAATCTGTGGATATTCATTCTTACCAGCAGATGCCGTTGTAATGTCCGTTCAAATGGCCAGTCTCGTCGCTAATACGGATAAGATCGATGACGATTTGCTCCGGCCGTACCTGATCCAGCACCTGGCGAAACTCCGGCGCGCCGTTGCCAACCACCACCACCTCACAATCCGCCAGCACATCCTCAACGGAATCACACATCAGCGAGGCAATGTGCGGAATTTCCTTCTCGATGTAGGCCCGGTTAGCCCCTTGCAGATTGGCCAACGAGACGTTCCGATCATAGACGCGCAGCTGGTATCCTTTGCCGATGAGCCGCTCCACCAGCTCTACCATCGGGCTTTCGCGCAGGTCGTCGGTGCCGGCCTTGAAGCTGAAGCCCAAAACGCCGACCCGCTTGTGGCGCGTGCGCCGGATTAGCTGGTACGCCTTGTCGACTTGCTGCCGGTTGCTGCGCAAGACAGCTTGCAGCACTGGTGGTTCCTGGTCTAGCTGGCGGGCATGGTAGAGTAGCGCCCGTAAATCTTTGGGTAAGCAGGAACCGCCAAAAGCAAAGCCCGGCTTTAGATAGTAAGGCGAAATGTTGAGCTTGGTGTCCTGGCAAAAAATGTCCATCACCTGGTGGCTGTCGATATTCTGCTGCTTGCAAATATTGCCGATTTCGTTGGCAAAGGTGACCTTGAGTGCATGGAAGGCGTTGCAGGCATACTTGACCATTTCGGCCGTTTTAAGGGGCACGGTGAGCAGCGGGGCATCCAGCATAGCGTACAGCTCGCTGGCCACAGCGGCGGCGCGTTCGTCGTCGCTGCCAATCACGGTAAACGGCGGATCGTAAAAATCTTTGATTGAGCTGCCTTCGCGCAAAAATTCTGGGTTGAAGCAGACGCCAAAGTCGCGCCCGGCCTGTTTGCCCGATGTCTCTTCCAGGATGGGGATGACCAACTCTTCGGTGCTGCCGGGCAGCATGGTGCTGCGGGCAATCACCACGTGGTAGGCCGATTTGTCGGCTAACGCCGCGCCAATTTGCTGGCAGACGCGCTGCACGTAGCTCAGGTTCAGGCTGCCGTTGGCATGGCTGGGCGTCCCCACGCAAATGATGGAGAGGTCGGTGTCGAAAACGGCCTGGTAGCTGTCCACCGTGGCACAAATCCGCCCGGCTTCCGCTCCCTTTTGCATCAATTCCGGCAAACCAGCCTCGATGATGGGGCTGCGGCCGGCATTGATCATCTCCACCTTCGTCGGATTCACGTCCACGCCGATAACCCGGTGGCCGTTGTCTGCCAGTGCCGCCGCGGAAACCGCCCCGACGTAGCCTAAGCCAAAAATGCTGATGTTTGCCATATCCTATTTCTCCTCGAAAGTAAACCGCAGAGAGCGCGGAGAACACAGAGAAAAGAAAAAGAGAATCTGTGTAATCTGCGTAATCTGCGGATATTCTTTGTAATGCGTCCAGTCCATAAGTTTTCCAGCCAAAAGTCAGTTCAATGATTGCTGGATTAATTCGGTGAGCAGCGTGATTTTGCTGTGCCATTCCTGCTGCTGTTCGGTTTGTAACTGCTTGATGCCGGATTGGTAACGGCCGTATGCCGCCATCATCTCCTGCACACCCTGGCCAATGCCTGCCGTGGTGTTATCCACATGCACCGTCCCCTTATTGAAGTAGGTGCGCAGCAGCGGCCAATCCGACGTAATGATCGGTTTGCCCAACGAGAGCGCCTCGCAGGCGCCACGCTGCATCGTGTGGTCGCGCGTCGTCAGGCACATCACCGCCTGGCAGCCGTCCAGCATCGCATAATATTCTTCGTTGGGCAGAAAGCCGGTGAAGTGCACGTTAGGCGGCACCGGGCCGGGGATGGGCTGGCCGTCGCTGCGCTTTTTGCCGGTGACGTAAAAGTGTGCGTCTTCGAGCTCAGCCGCCGCCGATAACACTTCGGCCAACGGCTCGTCCTCGGCAAAGGTATTGACGACCACCACGTTAAAGTCACCATCAAAATGGTAAGCGTCAGCTTTGGTAAACGTGGTGGGAATGTCACGCAAGACAAAGGCGTGGCCGCCCCAACTGTTGATTTGCGCCTGAAAATGCTCGTTGGTGACGATGGTGGTGACGGCTTGCCGGGCCAGAAAGCGGTACAACCATTGGGGGCGGGTCCAGTACGGTGCCTGCATGGCATCACTGTGGGCGTCTACCACAAAACGGCCGTTCATCACCAGGCAGTACAAATAAACAAAAAAGACAGCAAAGCTGGGTGGGCTCTGCACAAACACGATCTTCGGTCGCTCCCGAAACAGCAGCCAGAGCGTTTTGATTGCCTGGTAGCTGTATTTGAAGGGCGCCGCCAGCAGGCCACGTCGTTTGGTGGCATGGACAAAGTGCAGCGCGTCAATGCCCAGCTTCCGAGCAAAAACCTGGCTGCGCGGGCCGTGGCTGGGTGGTCCCCAAACCAAAAATAGAGCGCGTTCACTAAGTGGGGAAAATTGTTCAACTGTTTGAGCAAGCATAATTAATCCATAAATTGTGTTAATAAACGTTCTACGTTTTTCTCGACAGAAAATGATTCGATAACGGTTTGGCGGCCGCGCTGGCCTAGTTGGGAACGGCCGTTCTCATCATCCAGCAACTTCGCCAATGCCCGCGCCAACGCCGTGTCATCGGCCGGCGGCACCAGCAGGCCGTTCACGCCATCCACAACCACCTCGGGAATGCCGGAATGGCGTGTGGACACGACGGGCAGTTCCATGGCCATCGCCTCCAAAATCACGTTGGGGATACCGTCCCGGTCGCCATCTTGGCCAGTGATGCAGGGCAGCACAAAAATGTCCGCTGCGCGATACTTATCGATGACGCCCTGGTGCGGCAGCGCGCCGCACAGTTCCACCGTTTCACCCAAGCCAAGCTGCTGAATCTGGTGGGTGAGCGCCTGCCGGTCCGGCCCCTCGCCCACGATGTGGCATTGGAAGTCGTACGCCTGATCTTTCAGCAAGCGGCAGGCGCGGAGCAGATGGGCGAACCCTTTTTTTTCTTTAAGCTGGCCGACGGCAAGTAGGAGCGGGGTGGTGGACGGCCGTTTTCCCTTCACTGGCTGGTACTGATCGATGTCCAAACCGTGATAAATGCAATGCAGCTTCTTGCCCATACCGTTGCCGTTCAGCCTGGCCAGGTGCGTTTCATTGTACCGGGTGCAGGTCGCCACAAACTTAGCCTCCGCCATTTTTTCCGGCAGCAAAACCGGATCGACGTAAATGTCGTTGGCGTGGGCGGTGACGCTGTACGGCCGATTCAACAGGCGGCTCATGACGATGGCCGCCGTGGCCGCCCGGTCCACAAAGTGGGCGTGAATGTGGTGCCCCGGCTGCTGACGCTGCAAAAAGGCGGCGTACACGCCGGTACCAAAGTGCAGGATGGTTTTGAGCCGCGCCTTGAAGTCGGGATGAGGCCGGGTGAGCAGGTAGAACAGGGTGCGCCAGGTGATGAACGGCCGTAACACCCCAGCCCACAAAAAAGCAGCGACCAACTTAACCGGCGAAACAGGCAGCAAATAGAGCACATCCGTTGCCAACAGTTCCTGCTCCGGTGAAAGCGGCCGTTTCGGACGACGAATCGACACCACCTGGACCGTCACGCCCCGCTGCCGCAGCAGCCTGATCTCACGATCAATGAAGGTCGTCGTGAGCAGCGGATAGGTGCCGATGAGGTAAGTTAGTTTGAAGTTGTGTGTGCTGCTTTTACCAGTTGCTGCACGCATCAAAGTTGTACTCCTCTAGAAGCAAACCGCGGAGAGCGCAGAGGGCGCAGAGAAAAGAGAGAGAATCTGCGTAACGATTCGGCTGCGCTCAACATCGTTGAGCAGCTCACCGCAAGCCTGCGCAATCTGCGGATGATATATTTTCGGGTGCCTTCTCCGTTTTGCTCACGGGCAAGGCGGCCTGGCTTGTGCCCGCACTGACTGCCGTTTTAAAAATCAGCGGCAGGTATTGACGTTCGTCCAGGGTGATGGTGCCAAATTCAAACGCGCCCATGTCGGCAACCACACCACGGTAATTGCCGAGAATATCGTCTATTGGGGCAAACGCCGGGTCTGCCTGGCCGATGGCGGGACTGGTGCTGGGGAGACGGCCGTATAAATCCACCAGCCGCTCAAACTCCTGCCGAACGGTGGTATTGCCACTGGCAAACTGCGTACCTTCCCAACGGGGCAAAATAACCCCCGACTGGTCCGTGTTTAGTTCAGGATCGGCTACCACACGTCGGTCATCATCCGTGGGGCTGATCGGATCACCCGGAGGAATGGCTGCACCACCGTTCCAGTACAGATTGTTGTCCAAGATCAGGTTGTTGGTGACGCCCGCATCGCCACTGGCAAACTCGTTGTCATCCCCGGAGCCGCTTGCCCCCATCGTGCCTGTGGGGTCTGCCCAAATGTTGTTATAAAAGGCGATGTTCTGGTTCAGTGGATTGGCCCCGGTGATGTTGATCCAAAAAGCATACGCCTCGCTGGGCAAATCACCGACAATGGTGTTGTTGGCAAAAGTCACATCTTTCGCCCCGCGTACACCAAAAGCGGCATTGGCTACGTTGTCGGAATTGCCAATCATCAAGTTATTGATCACCCGGACCATTTCTGCCTCGTGGTAAGACTTGCCATCGTTGCCGATTTGCACAAACGTTTCCGGTTCGCCCTCCCAATTGAGGAAGATGTTACGCTGGATGGTGATTCGTTCGGCACCCTCCAGCCCGTCGGCACCTTCGTTGCTATCTTTTACCACGATGAAATGTTTGGTGTTGCTGTTGTTGGTACGGCCGCTGCCGGCAAAATCGTTAAAAAAGATGTTGTCCTGAACCACAACATCGGTGACGCTGTTCACGTCCATATGCTGGTCCGAGTCGCCCTGGTTATAAAAAACGTTGTTTTCCACCGTCACAAACCGCGATCCGTTGTGGATTTTGAAGAGGTCGTTGTTGTAAGAATCGTGAAAAATGTTGTTACGGAAGATCACATACTCAGACCAGATGACGTCATCGCGACGATCCATGATCACCACATAATCCGTCGCGCCAGGACCCGTATGACGCAGCCGAAAGCCCTCAAAAATCATGTTGCGCACGCCGTCCAGTTCAATCACCAGCCCATTATTTTCCATAATGGCAAGATAAGGATTGACCGCTTTAAACGTCGTTGTCGTCGCAAACCGTCTTTCCAGGCTGTTCCGGCCATCATACGTGCCATCTTTAAACCAGACAGTGCAGCCGCTGTCCGGCACGTTTTCCGCGGCATGTTCCATCGTGGCCCATGGTTCGGCAAAAGTCCCTGGATTGCCGTTGCTGCCGTCAGGGGCAACCCAGTATTCACAACCACCGGCGGGCGCAGCAGGTTGAATTCCTTGTGTGTTGGACCAGGAAACAAGCAGCATTGCCGTTGCCAACAAGAAGCCTAATCCCGCCCACCTGTGAACGGGCGGGCTAGTGAGCTGTAAGCCCCTGTGGGGCTTCCTGCTCATAACCGGGGGATTTATCCCTCGGCGGGAGTGGCTATGCTTCGGTAAAAAGTTGTTCGCCATTCTTGACTGCTCCTAAGAGAATATTGGCAATTTCGGGACGCATAAACCAGCCCGGTGGCCTTTGACCACCCTGAATCATGCGCCGGGCTTCTGATCCGCTAATCGTTAATTTGTCATTGGCAACAGACGCATGGCTACCGTTCGTCATATGCACGTACTGCCGCTGCGACTGTGAGTAAAAAACTTCGCCAAATTTGACCGGCTTGATATCCAGTTCCGGGAACTGGTCGAAGATACGATGGGAGGCATCCGGCGCATAAAAGTTACCTACGCCGGTGTGATCACGGCCTACCACAAAGTGGCTGCAGCCAAAATTTTGGCGGCACAGGGCCGTAAACAGCGCCTCGCGCGGCCCGGCATAGCGAGAGTAGGTGGAGAAGGTAGCAAACACGACGCGGTTGCGCGGATAAAAGCGTTCCAGCATCTTCTCATAGCTCTGGATGATATATTGCGGGTTAAAATCGCCCGGTTTTTTCTGACCAATCACCGGATGGACCAGCAGCCCATCACAGTTTTCCTGTTCCATCGCCTGCATCTGGATGTACTCGTGGCCGCGATGAATAACGTTGCGCGTGTGGAAGCCCAACACTCTGGACCAGCCGCGCTCGTCAAACAGGCGGCGCAGTTGTTTGGGCGTGAGTTCATACGCCTTGGTAGCCGAGTCACGCCGCCGGATCAGGTCGATTTTGCCGCCCAGCAAGACGGGGTTCATTTGCCGGATCATACGTACGCCGGGGTGGTCGCTGTGGATGGTACCGTAGAGCTTTACGGCCGTTTCCGCCGCATCAAATTCATACATCTCCTCCAAATACAGCAGAGCCATCACCTCGTCCCGGTCGTCGATCAGCGCCACCGGCTCGCCAATGGTGAGCTGTGCGGCCGTCTCCCGGCCCACGTCCAGCACAATGGGAATGGGCCAGACGGTGCCGTTGGCCAGCCGCATCCCGGCCAAAACCGCGTGAAAGTCTGCCTGCCCCATAAATCCTTCCAGCGGACTGTAGGTGCCAAAGGCGATTTGCTCGACCTCCATCTGCTTGTTGACGTCCAGCCGCACTTTGGGCATCGCTGCCAGCGCCGCTTCGCTCGGCGGCTGCTTGCACACGCGGCTCACCAGCCGACCGCCATGTGGCGCAACCAGCGACGAGGAAATGTTGAAATCCAGCAGATAATCAGACGCTTCCAGGGCTTTGATGAAGCCGTTTTGATGCCGCTTGAGCTGGTAACCGTTCACCGTCAGCTCGGCGTGCTCAATTAGCTTGTTGAGCATGTTGATGCATTCCATAGGGTGTTTGCCGATAGCAGTTTCCGCCGAAAGCGTCAGTCCCACCGCCCCATCGACAATCGTGGTGATCACATCATGCACTTCGGCGCGGGTCGGTTTGCGCTTTTCCACCATCGTTTCCAGTAAGTTGGTGGCCACAAACACGCCGGTGTCGTGCCGCTTGGCCTTGTCGATGAGTATTTTTTGCGTGAACGGGATTTTCTCGATAGGAATCTCTTTACTCAAATCGCCCCGGTCAATGAGGATGAAGTCAGACTTCTCAATGATTTCGTCAGCTTGCTCCAGGGCATCAACGCACTCAATTTTGGAGATGATTTTCATCTTGTTTTGGGCAGCGCGACGGGCTTCATCTACGGCCGTTCCCGACCGCACGAACGACACCGCCAGATACTCAATCCCCTCCTGCAAACCCAGGGCAATCGACTGAAAATCCTTTTCGGACAGCGCCGGCAAATCAAACCGCTTTTCCAGCACCGGATCAATCACCACCGCCTTATTTTTGCCAATGTAGCCGCCGGTGATCGCCTTGGTAGCGACTTTACCTTCTCCAGCTTGCGATACATCGGTAACGCGCAGGATGAGCGTATCAAAGTCCACGTGGATCAGATCCCCTTCTTCCAGTTGACCAAACACCGACGGCGGCCGCAGGCACAGCTCGCGCCGGTTGCCGACAATGGGGTCTGCCCGCAAAATGATCGCGTCATTTTCGTCAAACTGAATGAGATCCTGCTCCAAATCGCCGGTGCGCACCTGTGATCCTTCAGTATCGATAATGAAGGGAATGCCCACTTTTTTAGACATCTTAATGAAGCGTTCCAGGTCTTCCAGGCTGGAGTGGGACATATTGATGCGCACAAAATCCACGCCTTTGTCGGCTATTTTGCGCAGGTCGCTCTCCGTAGAAGTGGACGGACCTAATGTTGCGATGATTTTGACATTTCTTTGGCTCATATACTTTCTCCACGTGATTAATAATAGAACGCTGATTTACCCGATCACCCTGATCGTGAAGTGGTTATCAGGAAGATCATGGTAATCTGCGTCCTGTTCATTCGATTTGCCAGATGCGGACGGTGTTGTCGTCGGAACTGGTGGCCAGGAAATAGCCTGCACTGAGCTCGCCGAAGTGGCCGTCTGCCGACCAATCTACCCCGCGCACGTAATCTGTATGTCCAACCAACGTGCGCCACGGCTGTCCACTGCCGGCGTCCCAAATGATTGTTGTGAAATCATCCGAGCCAGAGGCCAGGAAACGGCCGTCCGGCGACCAGCTTACCCCGCGCACCAAATCTGTGTGTCCGCGCAGGGCGAACAGCAGCTTGCCCTCAGCAGCATCCCAGATGCGCACCGTGTTATCTGCCGAACCAGACGCTAGAAAACGGCCGTCCGGCGACCAGGCCACGCTGCGCACCGCCGCCGTATGCCCTCTGAAGGTACGCAGTAACTTCCCGGCTGCATCCCAGATACGCACTGTGTTGTCATCGGAACCGGAAGCCAGGAAACGGCCGTCCGCTGACCAAACCACACTGCGTACAGCAGCTTTGTGGCCGGTGAGCGTATGCAAAAGTGCACCGCTGGCGGCCTCCCAAACCAGGATGGGACTGTTCTTGTCGAAAATGAAGAACTGACCCTCGTTGACTCCGGCGGCCAGGAAACGGCCGTCCGGCGACCAACTTACGCTTGTGATAGACTGGCCCGTACCCTCCAGCGTGCGCAAAAGGTTGCCAGTGGCAGCATCCCACAAGCGAACCGTGCCGTCATCGGCGCTGGAAGCGATCTGGCGGCCATCGGGCGACCAACGGCCGTCGGTTACATCATCGGTGTGGCCCACCAGCGTTTGCACCAATTGCCCGTCAATCGTCCAGATGCGCAGCCGGTCATCGCCCAGGCCACCCAAAAGGAAACTGCCTTCACTGAGTGGCTCAACCGTGTTGAGCTTGCCGAAGTGGCCGTTTGGCGACCAATCCACCGTGCGTACGTTTTCAAAATAATGTTGTCCAAACGTATGCAGCAGTTGGCCATCAGTCATGCGCCACAGGCGCACCGTGTCATCATCGGCGGTGGTGGCCAGTTGTTGGCCGTCGGGCGACCAGGCAAAGCTGGTGATTGTGTCCGTGTGGCCGGTTAGGGTTTGTTGGATTTGCCCGCTGTTCGCGTCCGCAACAACAATTGTCTGCTCATCTTCGCTAATGGTGGCTTGCAAACGGCCGTCTGGCGATTGTTCATCATTGGCTCTCGTTACCGTCTCTACCGCTGCCTCCTCAGTTTGCAAAAGCTGCCCGGTGGTCGTGTCCCAGATGTGCATCTGGTTGTCGGCCGTGACGGAAGTCAGCCGTTGGCCGTCAACCAACCAGTTAATTTGGCTGACGGGAACCGTATGGCGTAAGAAACTGCCTGCACTGAGCGTGCCGAAGTGGCCTGCATCCAGCGCATCCAGCGGATACAGCCAGACGCCAATGTTGGTGGCCACGGCCAGCGTCTGCCCGTCCGGGGCAAAGGCAGTCCCCGTGGGCAGCCCGCGCCCAATGAGCATCATCTCCGCGTCACCCACCACCGCTGGTGGGAACGGAGCTGACAATGCCTGCGTCGGGGTACTGCTGGTGCTTGTGATGAGGATAAGGCCGAGAACGGCCGTTACCACCAGCCACCGAATTTTCAACAACACAATTCTCCTGAATTAGATTGGTTCAATCTCGGAGATTGAACCAACCTCATAGTAGTCATCGACGATGCGATGTTCGCGCAGCGGCCTGCCTTTTAGCTCGCTGACTTTGTCCCACACCAGCCAGCGGACCATGCGTGCCAGACCCGGCGGCAGAGCAGCCAGATAAGCCAGCCGCTCGTTAACCGACAGGCGGGTTGGTTCGAGTTCATATTCAAATTCAGCCATCATCCGGCGGCAAAAGGTCTGGATAAAGGCAATCTCCCACGAGGAAATCACATCGCGGAAGCGGCCAATCGAGCGGGTAGAGATGACGCCGGGCTTCACCTTTTCAAACGCAGTATTGGCCCCCTTTTTGTGGTAGCGGGGCGCGCCGGTCATTGTCAGCATCTCCGGCGTGTATGGTTCGCCGATGAAGTCGCACACCTGGCGCAGCGTTTCCTCCGGCTGCCGGGCCAGCGTTTCGTAGCGCACGATGAGCACGCAGTTGGGATACCGCTCTGCCGCCTGCCGGGCGATGCGCGCTGAGGCCAGCCATTTCACGGTGTCTACGCCAATTCGGCGGCTGGTGGCGTTCAGCCGTTTCAATACCGAAGCGTACCGGTCTCGCGGGTCGCGAATGATGTGAATCAGTCTGGCCTGGGGAAATTCGCTGAAAATCTGGTCGGCATACTCTTCCGTGTGCAGCGATTTGTCGCCCCAGCGCGTTTTCCCCTCCCGTTCGGCATTGTGTTGGTGGATGAGGGCGAAGAGACGGCCGTAACTCGCCTCTCCCTGCCCAAACTCCTGACGAATGCGTTCCGGGTCTGGTTTCAGGTTAACGATTCGCTTGTAGGAGAGCATCGCTTTCAGGCAGCGCTCAAAATTTTCCGGCTGGCTCAAATCGCCAAACTGGCCGTAAAAGTAGCGCCACATATCGCTGCGCCGCACCATCGACAGGTTAGGGTGCGTGGCCAGCAAGGCATACATTAACGTGGTGCCGCTGCGATTGGTGCCGCTGACAAAAACTGGTTTCGGTTCACTCATCATCAAACTCCCTTAAAAGATTTAGCGCAGAGAAAAAAATCTGCGTAATCTGTGTAATCTGCGGATAATTCACGATATTAAATCCCGGTAAAGGTCGATGTATTGATCGGCGACGGCGCTCAGGCTGTAGTGACGCTCAACCGTTTGGCGCGCCTGCCGGCCCAGCTGCCGACGCTGGTTGGCGTTGGTCAGCAAGGAAGCCAGGGTTTGGGCCAAAGAGTCGGGATCATCGACTGTGAAGCGCAAGCCGTTTTGATTGTGTTCAATTACGTCTACATTGCCGGGAATGGCCGACACAACCACCGGCAGGCTACAGCTCATCGCTTCCAGCAGGGCGTTAGAAAGGCCCTCCGCGCGGGAGGGCAGCACAAATAGGTCGGCTTCTTGTAGGTGGGCCAGCACATCGTCGGTTTGGCCGTGAAATTTCACCAAATGGGTAATGCCTAATTCTTCGACCAAATCCATTAATTCTTCTTTGAGCGGCCCGTCGCCTAACAGGTGCAGGCAAACGTCGTGACGTTCAGTCAACTGCCGCATGGCGTGCAGCAGCGTGTCGATTCCTTTTTGTGGGTGCAGCCGCCCGACAAAAATGAGGCGGGCAGGTGTATGCAAGTCGTAGCTGGTTTTGGCGGGAATGGCGTCGGTTTCTACTCCGTTGGGCAGTTCGATGATGCGGGAGTTGGGGATGTGAACGGCCGTTAACTCATCCACCACCTTCTCATTCAGCGCCACAAACCGGTCACACTTTAACGCCGTGGGCAGCATAAAGCGGGCCAGCGCCAACTGCCGATCTTCGCGCATCTTGTTGATGTCGCTGGCGTGGCCGCTGTTGGCCAGCTTGCTGATCACCTTTTTGTTTAACAGGCGTCCGGCGAGAACGGCCGTAAACGTGTGGTAGTTCAAACCGTGAACATGAATCACATCGTGGTCGTCCCGCCGCCGCCACAAGTGCCACAGCAACGTGAGGATGTACAGATAGCCGCCAAATTTACGCAGCCCCTTGATGCCCAGGAACTCCCACAAGGTAAAGTTGCGCTGCACCGGAATGCCGTCCAACGTTTCATGAGCCGGCGAGCCGCGGAACCACCAGCCGGTGACCAGCTCGACAGCTACTTGTTTGTCGAGCAGCTTGCGGGCCAGCTTGTGGGCCTGCCGCTCGGTGCCGCCAACCCAGGGATAAAAGAGCCGGACCACCATCATCACCCGCGGCGTCTGGTCGGCGGCGGCTTTGAGCTGCCACAGCTTAGACGGATTTTGCAGCGCCCAGTCAGCTTCCTGAATGCGTTGTTGGGCAGCGCTGAGGCGGTTGCGGCCGTGCATCACAAAATGGTTGTGCCAATACTGCACCGCGCCGCGCAGCCGGTAATATTGCCAGACCTGGGGCAGCAGTTCCCACTCGCTGGCCGTCAGCGGAAATTCGGCGGCGTAGGCGGCCATAAACGTGCGGCGTTCAGCGTCACCAAGGCGGGAGAGTACGGTAATCAGATCAATCAGCCGCCACTCCAACCGGGCCAGTTCAAAATCGTGCACTGTGGCCGTGCCATCGCGGTGGAAGAGCAGGTTGTGCAGGCCGTAATCACCATGAATGATGAGCCGGGACAGTGCGGCCGTTTCCAAAACATCGGCCAGTTCAGTCAATTTTTCGGCCAGTTCATCGCTTTTTTGGCACAGCCATTGCGCCGCCGGGTCAGGTAGATCGCGCGTTTTTTCCGGCAGTTCGGCCAGCTGGCGCAGGTGCCACGCCAGATCGCGCCGCCGCCCGCCGCTGTACGATTGGTAACCCAGGTGATGCTCGCCAGCCGGTGAAAATCCAGAGAGTTGGTGATGCAGGCGGGCCAATGTGGCCCCAGCCTGTGCGATTAGCTGCTGACGCTGCCGCCGGGTCAAAAAGGTGGCAGAAACGTTGATGCCTTCCACAAAATCGAAGAGAGCATAGGTACGGCCGTTGCGCTGTACCAACGTCTCCCCATTCGGCGTGGTGTTCAAGCGCGGAGCGGGAAAGCCGCAGGCGGCCAGCTGGTCAAGAATCGAATGTTCGTAAGCCATCGTGGCGGCAGGCCAGGGGGAACGGTATCGCTTGAGCACTTTTTTGCCGCCGGAAGTGTGCAGCACCAGGCTACTGTTTCGTCCGCCAAGAGGCAAATTCTGCGGCGGCTGGGCCAGCGTCTGGCCAAAGGCGTGCAAAATCTCGGCCACGGAGTCAGCTTCAATTGGGGGCACGAAGAAGCGCGCCTGGATGGCTTGTTTAATCCGGCTGGGTCGCGGAATGGACCAGATGCGTGGCGGCGTCAGGGCAAATTCACTCATGCGGCCGTTTGCACCTCCCACACCGGCTGCCTTCCCAGCGAGATTTGGGCCAACTGTTGATGCAGATTTGTTTGAACGGCCGTTAAATCCACGCCGTCATTCGCCACTTGCAGGACCTGCCACTGCTTATGCCGGGCATGGGCCACGGCCAGCTCAACCGCCTCATGGGCATGGCACACAAATTGGGCAATCTCGGCCGGTTCTTTGTGCTGGGCCCGCTGCCACAAGCCGCGTTCATAAATGCGCCGTTCGCAAACGGCCGCTGACGCCTGCACATGAATAAGCAAATCCGGCGGCGGCAGCCGATTAATGTAGGCGGCAATCTGGGTCGAGTCCGGTTTTTCAGCGCTGGACGTGAAAAGCTGCACCACGCGGTGGCTGAAGCCCTCGTCAAACAGGAGCACCTCATCATGGCGGGCATGGTGGTGCAGGAATTTGTGGTAACCCATGTGGCGAAACAGCCAAGGAAGCACCTGCCGCTGCTGCGTGTCGGCAGCGGCGGGTCGGCCACGTTGGCTGGCCAGCATCTGTCTCACCAGGCCGGGACGCTGCGCTATAAAGCTCAGCCGGTGCCCGACGCTGTGCAGGTAAAAAACGCGCCAAAGTAACGGTCGTTTTAACACCGCCGGAGCCAGCCACTGCACCAGCTTGCCGGCAATCGTGCGGCAGGCAAAGGGTCGGGCCGCTCCGACCACCGTGTAGGCGCGGCAGCCGCGTGATTCAAAAAAGTGAGCCACCGCCGGTAAAAGCGTCGTTTTACCCGCACCGGGCGCTCCAATAAACTCAATGATCATAATTACAGTACCTGCCAGACGGCCGTTTTCAATTGGCGTTCAACTTCTTCAAACGGCAGATCGGCATTGATGGTTAACAGGTTTACTTGCTCGTCGCCACCTTCCATTTCAGCAGCAAACCGGGTAAGAAATTGGGCTTTGGCGGTGACGGCCGTTGGATCATGGTCCGGCTTGCGCTGCAAAGAGATCTCCGGGCTGACGTTAAGCAGCAGATAATGGCGCGGCGGGCTAATCTGGCGATAAATGCCCTGTTCAGCAGCAGCAAAGAGTCGTCCGACCCGGTTGGCGTGGCCGTTCAGGTAAATTTTGGGGCCATCCAGCAGTGCTGCCAGTGGATACCGGTCATAAATAACAACGGTCGTTTGCGCTTTCGCTCGACTCTCCCGGTAACGGCGCAGTCGGTCCCGGCCAATAGAAAGATGGTGGCTGTAGCGCACAATCCGGCGCAGCTGCCCCAGCCATTGTGATAGCCAACTGCCCTGCCCCAGCCAGCCGGCCACGGTACGCTGGCCGCGCCGCATCGCTCGGAAAAGCAGGTAAAGCAGCTCACTGCGCCGTGACGGCTGCTTGCTGCCCAAGTAATACAGCTGCACGTCCAGCTTCCAGCTCAGCCAATCGGTAATAAGCTGGCACATCGTCGATTTGCCCGCGCCGTCGGCGCCAATGAGGGCCAGCGTGCGGCCACCGGCACATAATGTCATTTTGCGCCGCGGGCGGCTTTGGCGCTGCCGCCACAGTTCGCGGAAATAAAGCAGCGAGGCCCACAGGCGAGGATGGCGTTGATACGGCCGTAACGCCCGCCGTACCTGGGACCGCAGCCATAACATTTGCCAACCATCTCTGGTTTCCGCTAGAACCACCTGCAAAAAGGCAAAAACCGTCTCTTCAGAAACGAGGTTGAGCTGCTGCACCGCTTCTGCAACTTCCTCGGGCGTTGTGTGCTGCCACAGCCACTCAATTTCCTCGCGAATGTGTCCCGGCAGCCCAGGCGAACGGATGGAAAAAACATCTTTCACCACGTCCCGATCCCGATATTTGAGCAGTGCCCGCAAGCAAAGAATGACCAGCTCAACAGCAGGGGGCGGCACCAACACGCCCTGAGGCAAACAAACGGAGGAAAAAATCTCTTCCTCGATGGGCAGATGATAATTTTTGACGTACTGCTCGCCCAAAACGAGCTGGTAATGAACGTGCAGATGGAACAGCTTGCCGCTGGCGGCATCGTACCCCAAATGATTTTCAATGCCGGGATAATGCTTACCGGGTGCGGCCAGCAGCGACTTCACCTGATGTTCGCGTAGAATTTGGCGGAACAGCGGGCCATCCTGCGGGTCCACCAGGAGATCGAGATCGGTACGGCCGTTTAACGCCTCATCCAGCCGCACATTACTCTTCCAGTGGCAATATCGCACCCCCGCCTCATTCAGAGCAAAAAACAGCCGGGTTACCGCTTCCAATGCCTGTATTTTTTCATAGGTACAAGGTGTCATGGCATCAATTCTCATAGGTATAGCCCGCCAAAAAATCAAACTGATCGATTCTGTCACGGACCACGCCAATCCAGTGAGGCGTCCAATCCACCATCTGCCGGTACTGGTCGGGCGTTGGTTTCACAATGTCGCTGCACGCTTCCAGATAGGCGTCATGGGCCTCAATTCCTACAAACTGGCACAAATCAGCCAGCGTTTGCCGGGGCTGCTGCACAAAAGCTTCGTAGCGAACGGCCGTCAGGCACGCATCAGGCAAACGCTTGCGCAGTTTGACCAACGTGTGGCAGTAGTCAAAATAATGGTCAATGGCATTCTCAAAACTGCGCCCGCCGCGCACCATCATGGCGCTGATGGGATCGTACGGATTGCGCACAACCTGGATGATCCGCAAATCAACCGAAGCCATCGTCGTCCGCAACTGGTCCAAAAGCTGCGGCTCCTGCCCAAACTGCCGGGTCGATGGCCCTGCCTTGCTGTCGCCAATGACCTTGATCTTTTTGTGGCGTCCCTGCCATTGATCGGGCACCGCCAAAGAATACGGTGTCAGGCGACGCGCCGTAATCCGCCCGCGCAGCGCCTCGCGCTTTGCCCCCCGCAGCAGCAGGTGAAAAATCTGGTCCCGCTTGAACCCGGCAGAAACATAGCGCAATGCATCAATTTCGTCGGCCAGCACCACGTTGGGATGAGCATCCAACAGCGAGCCTAGCAGCGTACCGCCGCTCTTTACCTGGCCGATGAACATACAAAACGACTTCACCTCTTGAAAAAGAGCAGGCTGGCGGTAGGTTTTATACGCCGTCAGGGCATACCGCCGGACTGTACCCAGTTTGCGGTAGACGGGGCTCCGCAGCACCCTGGCCCCGGGACCTTCTTTGGCAAAGGCACGCCAACGGTCCGAATTGAGCCAGCTAACCCACAGCCGTTCCAAAGCAGTGGTCATTGGCGCACCTCCGGTTGGTTTGCCTCCGCCGAAAGGCTGCGCGAAACCATCACGCCAATAAAACCCAACGTGATCCACCACAAGCCCAGGCCATAAACCACCCGCATGTTAGAAAAATTGTTGACGATGAAGTGAAAAAGGAGCAGCAGCCAGAAAATGACCAATAATTTGCGGCTCCAGAAACCTTCTGCAGGCAGCTTAGAATACGCCCTTACCGACAGCACCAGCCACCAAAACATCGGTGCCAAATAAAAGAAAATACCCACAATTCCCTGCTCGGCCAGAATGGTCAGGTACAAATTGTGCGAGGCATGGTCCTTCACCGGATTGACCAGATCGCCTACCCGCTCCTGGAAGAGGCGGTCAAAGCGGTCAAAATTACCATAGCCCCAGCCCACTACCGGCTTCTCTTCAAACATGCGGTAAGAGGCATAGTAGATGGGCAGCCGGCTTAATGCTGCTTCTTCTGACTGTTCCGAATAAAACCGCTGGCTGGCCCAATCCGCATAAGCGCCAAGCGCTCCGGCGCTAAGCAAAATAGCAACGACAGGGATCGTAACAAGGGCAAACCGGATAATAAACCGTCGATATAAAGCGGCCAGTCCTATTAAGACAACCAGCCCCGCCAGCCAACTGCCCCGAGAAAAGGAGAAAAAGATCATGAAGCATGCCAGACCAAATAAAAGGTACTGAAGCCGCCGCCTTGTTTTGCCCATGTCATGGTTCAGGGCGCTTTGCAAAATTAGCAAGCCACAAGTAACAACGACGACAGTAAATACGCTGTAAGATTGCAGCGAGCCGGTGGTGCGCGAACCGGCCCGATCCAGCCAGGCACCAGGCAGCATCTGCGGCGCAGACCAGGAGAGAATGCCAATGACCGACTGGGCAAGCAGAACCAAGATCAAAAACGGGATGAGCCGTCGCAAGTCTTGCTCGGTCGGATGCATCAGGCGGATGAGCAAGTAGAGGCACATCGGCACAAAGATGCGATCATAAATGTAGATTGCGTTGGCCGACACGTCATCGCTCAAGTAAATGACAGAAAGTTGGGTAACAACCAGATATCCGGCCATGAGCAGTTCGGCTCCGCCAAGTTTGGGCAGCTTGCGCTTGTGAATGTGCAGCATGTGGCTCAACAAAATGATGCCAATGGTGATTGGGGGCAAGGCGCGATGAATGAGCCAATACATCCTGCGGAGCATGCTGCTGTCAGTGACGACCAGAAATTGCGCCAACAGTAACCAGACGAACAAACCGGCAAGCGGGTAACGGTGCAGCAGCACAAAAACAGGCAGGGCAAGCACGATGGCCACGGCAAAGGGCCACAGGTCGGCCACAACCAGATAGGCAACAACGACGCACAGCCCCAGCCCAAACAAGCTGAGAAACAGAAGCTGCTGTCTGGTCAACTTTCTACTTTTTTGTTGATGGTTAAAGATTGAGCCGGCAATAGACATAGTTTCTCTTATAAGGTAACTACAAAGTCACGACGCGTTTGGTTCAGCGACGATGCGGTAGGCGGGCAGCGGTGTTTTTGTTTGCTGCCTGATGCGGTAGCGCACGCGCCAGGCAGTTAACAGGGCCAGGTTCAATGGCCAATCAAGCAGTGAAAAACGGAGGCGCTGGCTGAACGGCCGTTCCACCACATCCAATTCATAATCATAGGCCAACATCTCCTCCCCAGCCTGGTTTTGGATAAAGGCAATCTGGTTGGCCGATAACACCTGACGAAAACGGCCGATTGAATTCGTAGAAATCACGCCCGGTTGGCGCTGCCCATACGAGCTGTTGCTGCCCTGTTCACGAAACGTTTTAGCCCCACGCATGGTCAACATTTCTGGCGCATATTCTTCGTCGATAAAGGCACAAATCTCGCGCAGGGTTTCTTCTGGTTTGGTAGCCAACGTTTCGTAGCGGATGATTTTGTACTGCGACGGAAAGCATCTACGGTTTGCCTCGGCCAGGCTGACGGAGGAGAGCCACATGGCCGTGCCGGCCCCCACACCGCCGCGGCGGCTCTTCCAACGAGCCAAAACGGAGGCGTAGCGGTCGCGCGGGTCGCGAATCATGTGCAGAATGCGGGCTCCGGGGTAAGCAGCAAAAATAGGCTCAGCGTAACGCTCGGTATTGAGCGATTTGTCGCCCCAGCGCGGTTTGCCTTTGCGTTGTGCTACCTGTTCTTCAAGGAGGGCAAAGAGACGGCCGTATGTCGGTTCTCCCTGCCAAAAATCTTCGCGCAGCCTGTCGGCGTCTGGCTCCAGCACCACCAGCCGCTTGTAGCGCATCATCATGCTCAGGCAGCGTTCAAAATTTTCCGGCCGGCTCAGATCACCGTACTGGTTGTAGAAGTAGGTCCACAGGTTGGTACGGCGCGTCATGGCGATGCGCGGGTGAGAAGCCAACAGGGCATAAATCAAGCTGGTGCCGCTCCGTTCCAAACCGGCAATGAAGATGGGTCCACGTTCCATAAAGACTAGCTCCTCACGTATTTGCCGATGGATCGCGCTTTGAAAACGGACCAATAGGCCAGGACGACCCAGTTGGCAGGCCAATCGACCAGGTAAAATTGCAGCCAATCGCGCAGCGAAAGTTGTGGCTTCAGCGGATGGTAGCCAAAGGCCAGCATGTAGCGTCGGGCAACCGATTGGGTAAAAGCGATTTCTTGCTTGGTGAGCGATGGTGCAGCGGGGGAAACGGCCGTATCTTCCTCCCCCATTACCGCCAACATCTCGGGCACAAACGGCTCGCCTAAAAAGTCGCAAATCTGGCGCAGCGTCTCTTCCGGCTGGGCGATAAGCGATTCATACCGGACCACCAAATAATTGTCGGAATATCTTTTCTGGTTACGCCAGGCCAGACCAACAGAGTAGAGCCAGCAAGCGGTGGACCAGCCGGTTTTGCCCAGCCGGTGTTGGGTGATGGATTTAACGGCCGTATTCCTGTCACGCGGGTCGCGAATCATATGAATCATTTTGGCCTGAGGAAACGCGGCAAAAATAGGGTCGGCCAGCCGTTCAGCAAAGCCCAGCTGCACGCCCCAGCGCGTTTTGCCCAGCCGTTCGGCATGATGCGCCTGAAACAAAGCAAACAACCGGGCATAGCTAGGCATTCCTTGCCAAAACTCCGCGCGAAGCCGCGCTTCGTCCGGAGCCAGAGATTGCACCTGCTTGTTTTTCAGCATCGCTGCCAAACAGCGTTCAAAGTTTTGCGGGCGGCGCAAATCGCCAAACTGGTTATAAAAACGATCCCACATTTTAGTTTTACGGGAGATCACCAGGGTGGGCTGGGCTGAAAGTATCCGGCGCAGCAGCGTTTTACCCGAATGTGCCAATCCGCCAATGTAAATGGGCTCTTGCTCCATCATTTACGTCGTCTCCAGTTGGTTTACCGGCTGATACGGTTCCTCGATAATCATGCGCTGACCCGGCGTGCGCCCTACCCAGCCCGGAAAATGCTGCTGAAGCATTTCCACAGTGAGCCAGGCCCCCAGACGAACGACCTGGTTTGGCCAGGTGCCCAAGATAAATTTCAGCCAATCCTTCCCCGAAAAATAGAGTGGATCTGAATCGTAGCCGTACGCTCGCATTTTGCGCCCGGCGTGCAGCTGCATGAAAGCAATCTCTCGTAAGGGAACTTTGCCGCGAAATCCGCCAATATACTTTGGCGAAACCGGGCATTCTCCCAGTGTCAATTCTGTATCTTTCAGCAGCCGGTCCCGCTGCCGCAGCGCCCCATCCATGCGCAGCATCTCTGGCATGAAGGTCTCGCCTAAAAAGGCGCACACATCGCGCAGCGTATCTTCTGGCTGGGAAACCATCGACTCAAACCGAACAATCTTGTACTGCCCCGGATAATTCCGTACGTGCTGCTCCGCCAAACGCGTGGAGTAAAGCCAGCGAGCCACTGCCCCACCGGCCCGGCCTTTACCCTCTGGCCAACGGGCCAAAGACGCTTCATACCGGTCGCGCGGATCGCGCAGCATGTGGATGATTTTCAGGCCAGGATAAGCGGCAAAAAGCTGCGGCGCGTAGCGCTCGATGAGGCCGGTTTGGGCACCCCAGCGCGGCTTGCCCTCACGCTCGGCAAAATGGATGAGGAATAAGGCAAACAGACGAGCGTAGGTTGGTTCACCTTGCCAAAATTCCTGGCGGATGCGCTCGGGGTCTGGCTGTAAAAAGCGGACATGTTTGTAATGCAGCAGCGCGGTCAGGCAGCGCTCGAAATTGTTCGGCTGGGCCAGATCGCCATATTGGCCATAAAAATAGGTCCACATGTTGGAGCCAACGGCCGGAATGGCAATGTTGGGATGTGACACCAAAAAGGCGCGCATCGTTGTTTTGCCACAGCGGTCTAAGCCACCAATGTAGATGGGTCCTTGTTCCATGAAAATATCCTTATCCCGATTGGGCTGGGAGACGGCCGTTTAACCTGGCCCGTCCTCTCGCCCATAAAACGACTGCCCGATCGTTCATCCGCAGCAGCACGGTTTTGTCTTCCGGAGTCAACCGCAGCAAGAAAACGAGTCCGGCATACACAATCAGCACAAACACCATATGCAGGATGGCATGAATCAGCGTGGCATCAGCCGAAAACCATTGCGCCAACAGGCGGGCGGCTAAATAAGTGCCCACGCCCGCAGCAACTGGTTTGAGGAAGGTGCGATTGTAGGGCTGGAGCCTGAGCAAAAACCAGACTTCAGCAACGCGCAGCAAATTGATGGCTGTGGTGGAAATCAGGGTGGCAACGGCCGCACCCACCACACCCCACGGCGGAATCAACAGCACGTTGGTCACCGACAGCAGCAGCACCCACACCACTGAATTGACCAGCTTCAACTTGGTATAGCCGGTCATGTCGATGATGGAGCCGCAAATGCCGGTGCCCGCGTTAGCCAGCTCGGCATAAGCCAGAATAGCCAGCGCCGAGGCACCCACCACAAAGCTCTCGCCGAAAATGATCAGAAGCTGCTCAGGAAACAGCACCATGATGAGAAAAATTGGTAGGTTGGTCATCAGCGTCCAGCGCGTTGTCGTCTGGTAAAGTTGGCCCATCTGCTTGATGTTCCCTTGGGAATACAGCTCCGCCAGAAACGGTTTTACCGAGGCAATGATCGACTGGTAGCTGATACGCCCCACCAGATTGATGCTGCTGACGATGGCAAACACGCCAACCCCAGCAACAGTATTAAGCGTGCCCAACAAAACTGCCTGGATGTTTTTACGAAATTTAGAAAGCAGCCCGGACAGCCAAAACGGCAGGGCAAAGGCAAAGATTTCCCGCGTGTCGCGGCGCGCTTCGCGGATGGGGCGCTTGAACGAGAATTGTTTGTGCAGCAGATAGATGAGCGCGAGCGTGGCTGCCAGCTCAGACAGGCCAAAGACGATGGAGGCCATAAACACGTTCAGGCCCAGCAGTGCCAGAATGCCAATCAAAACGAGCCGGATGACAAACTGGATCACGTTTTCGGCCAGCGCTGAATAATCCATGCGCTTGAAGCCACGGGCTGCTCCAACCAGGATATTGCTCAAGGTCAGCGGCGGAATGATGAAGCTAAATATGCGCAGCAGCGGCACCAGATCCGGCTCGTGGAAGATGCGCAGGCCAACTGGTTCAGCCAAAAGGTAAAGGCCAACGCCGGTTAGAAGGCTCATTACCACGCCAACGCCAAAGCCAATCTGCAGGGTGCCCCACACCCCTTTTTCATCCCGCTGGCCCACCATCATGGCAATGTAGCGGATCATGCCGTCGTCCATACCCAGGGCAGAGAGGCTGGCAACGATGACGGCCGCACTGATGGCCAGGTTGTACATGCCGTATTCGGCCGCACCTAACACACGCGCCAGCAAAAAGGCAACAACAAACCGGATGCCAAACTCAAACAGGCTGCCCGCAGCCAAAAATCCCCCGCCTTTGGCGGTCTGGAGCATGTTTCGTTCAAAGGTGGGTTTCTTGTCTGATTGTTCTGTCACAATTTCACCTGCCAGCTTCCGGGGAAAGTTTGCCGACGGGTGAATGGCCGTTGGCGTGGGGGAGCTGCGCAGCGGTTGGCATTAACTGGTGGACTTTACCGTAAACGGCCGTGTCCGCCTCGGCCAGCGCCTGGGCTGCCTGAGCCAACAATTCACTCGCCGTCTCTTGCTGACGATAGACCACAAATCCAATTGAGCAGTAAATAGCGGCTGCCTGACCTTCACCAATTTGTTCTGGTTTCACCAGCCCAATCTGGGTGCGCAAAAAGGTTAATAAATCTTGCGTTGCATCACCGGGCATGTGCGGCAGCAGCAGAGCAAACGTGTTCTGTCCTAAATGCGCCACAATATCTTCTTCGCGCAAATTAGGCTCCAGGCTGTTAAGGATAAGCCGAAATGCCGAAGTGGCCGGGACAAACTGCTCCGTATTGTGCATCAGGCCACGATGGTAAACTTTGATCAGGGCCAGGGAGAAGGAGTAGTTATTATGCCTGGACCGGCTCAATTCCTGCCGCAAGCGCAGCATGAAATAAGATTGATTATAGGCACCAGTTTCTAAATCGATCACGTTGATACGGGAATCCACTTGAACCGGCTCCTGCAAATATTCCACAAAGAAAACGAGGCCAATTCCTAGCAGCAAGCCCAGGCCCCCACCCAAGGCCAGATTAAGCGCCTTATTCGGACTAACGGGAGCGGTAGGCAGGTCGGCAGCATCCAGTGGTTCCAGTTCAAAAACATCGTAGAGATTGCTGACGTAGGTGAGCGTTTCCCGACTGACAGCATTGGCAAAAGTTTGCACAATTTCAGGGTCTGGCCCCTGGACGCTGATCTCTAAAATGTTGGTTCCAGCAACAACTCTGCCATTAACTTTTAAGCCTTGCTGATCTTCGGGCGATAATGCCAATCTTTCAATGGCCTGCTGCTTAATCCAGCTGCTGCTGGAAACCTCGGCAAAGGTTGTGTTAATTTCAACCCGCCGGCTGATCGTATCCAGGGCATCGACAATCTCGTCATCGTTGGCAGCCAAGCCAGAACGGGGGCGGATGACAAAGGTCGCCTCTGTTTCGTAAATCCAGGGTTGGCTATTAACAAAAAGGTAGGTAGGAATCAGGGTGAGAACAAAAGCCCCCAGGATGAGCCACCAATACTTCTGAATAATTTGGAGATAGATTTTGAGTTCCATAATTGTCTGCTGCCTCGATTTGAACTTATAGGAAAAGAATCAGGTTAGGTGTCATTCCCGCAAAGGCGGGGTGACAAACGTGTGCTTACGGCTCGATGAAAAAACCATCTATGGGGGTGCCCATGCCAGAAGCTGAGCCATCCCAATAAAAACTGTAGGTACAACTGGTGTTGCTGCCCAGTGAGCCTGGCGTACAGATGAAGATGTCTGCACCATCGCCGGATGCCCCGGTGACCGTGAAGGCACCGGAGGTAGCCAGATAAATGTCGCCATTGGCCGCAACCCAGACGCCGCTGATATTTTCTGTGCTGTCAGTAAGCTCCACATCTTCGCCATCAAAGTAGAGCGCCCAAGTGCCGCTGGTGTTGTCACCAAAGACGCCGCCATCGAGCACCAGTAAATCGTTGCCCGCGCCGGTGATGCCGGCACTGTAGGTACCCAGGGTGCTAATGAGAAGACGGCCGTCTGGCGTAAAGCCAATCGCGTCTATATCTTCACCGCCTGAGTTTAGGTCCACATCTGAACCGTCTAGATACATCTCAAACGTGCCGGCTGTGGTGTCACCCAGGGATGTGGGAATGAAGCGCACAATATCGGAATCATCGACGTTGGCCAGGGAGCCGATGGTTTGGTTACGGATAAAACTCATAAGCAAGCTGCCATCGGCCATTTGGTAGAAGGCGTCCAGATTATTGAGCGAGATGCCCAGGTCAGAGCCGTCGAAGTAAAGAGCCCAGGTGCCTGTGTCCGTATCCAGGGTCAGCACGTCTTCGTCATCAAAGGCGACACTACCCGCTGTGCCAGCGTTCACGCCACTGAGATAGATTGTTTCGCCCGCGCCTGGTTCTGGTGTCGGTGACGCGGTAGCCGTCGCGGTTGCTGTAGGGGCAATGGACGTCGCCGTTGGCGTAGGTGACGGGCCAGGCGTGGGTGAATTGGTAGGAACGGCCGTTGCCGATGGTGTGGCTGTCGCTGGTGGCGGTCCACCGCTGCTAACGATGATCAGTTCCGGCACGTTGGCGGCCTCGCGGCTGTCGAAGTTAATTCGATTGCTGTCTGCGGTGCGAATCATGAAGCTGGCCAGGCCATTCCCGCTAATGAAGCCCGTCACGTCCATCTCGACCCAAGTCCCACTGTTAATTACGCCAGAGCTGCCCAGAGTAGAACCAGCGGCCGGCGCATTGTTGTAAGTGATGGTGGTTTCTCCCCAGCTGTTGTCGGTCACGCCAGCTGCGTCAATGCCGGTGGTATTGGCTGAATTGGCCCAAATGCGCAGCGTCACGCTGTTGATGCTGCCGGTAACGCCCTGCACATTAAAACGCAGATAGCTGTTGATGATTGGTGAACCATCTACGGCCAGAGTAGAAGAACTGCCAAAGTTATTGCCGGGACGATTAGCCAGCACGGCCGCATCGGCAACGGCCGTAAAGGTAAAGGTGCCGCCGCTGCCATCTGGCGTGGGCGATGCCGTGGCCGTTGCACTGGCTGTGGCTGTATTTGTAGCAGTCGGCGTGTTTGTGGGCGTGCCGGGAACCGGGGTGTTGGTTGCTGTGCCGGTGGCGGTATTGGTTGCCGTCGGCCCGATTGGTGTATTGGTTGCCGTCGCCGTATTCGTGGGGGTGTTTGTTGGGATTGGTGTGTTGGTGGCTGTTGCGCCAAAGCTGTAATCTACATGCAGCAATGGTGCCGCACCACTGTCTATGTCAAAAGAGACGGCGTCTCGCTCACCGGTGCCAGTGGTGAGGATGATAACCAGATCATTGCCACTGCTCCAGCCTGGGCGATTAACGATTTCCTGGATAATGCCCGTGATATTGGGTGACTGAACCACCTGCCCGGCCGTCCAGGCGGAGAGGGTCCAGTTAACGGATGCGGTGGTAAACGGCCGTCCGGTAATATTGCCGCTGGTAGTGGTAAACGTCACGGCATCGTTGCTGTCTTCACCCACAATCGTGACAGAAGCAGCGTCTGTGTTCGTGTCTTCCGGGGTCATCACGAGGTAGGCATTGGTAATGGTGGCCCCGGCTGGAATGGAAAGCGCTGTAAAGCGCATCCCGATGTTTTCCTGGGCCAGGTCCAGATCCCCAGATAAGGTCATAGCACCACCGGTTCCCTCTTCGGCATCATCGGAAACGGCCGCAACCCGCACCTCTAGCGTAGCATCCCCAGGCCCTGGCGTATTGGAAGGCGTGGGAATTGGCGTGTTGGTACCCGTAGCCGATGGCGTTGGGCTTGGCCCTGGTGGTGTCACCGTTGGGGGAATGGTTGCTGTTGGGTTACCTGAACTTAAATGTGTGTAGGCGATTTCATAGAGCCGCCCATCATTTTCGTTTGGATCAGCCCCGTTATCAACGGCCCGATCCACAATATAAAGATTCCGCTGCGACAGGTTACCGCTGGCCGGTGCGTAGGCCAGGCCGGCTGCCTTAATTGAGTTAAGCGGTGTGATATCCAGATAGCGTAATAGGGTCCCATTCGTTTCAATTTCGGCAATAGCTTCGTCATTGCTGGAGAGCAGATAGAGGTGACCGTTATCAGGATCATATTCAACGCCTTCCGGATCTTCAATGCCAAAGACAGAAGTGTCAAACTGGGTCAACGTGTCATTGGGGTCAAGCACACCATTTGTCCCCAGATTGATCGTATACAGCTCGCCGTTTTCACCATCTGAAACGTATAAGCGGCCCTGCCCGTACGCAATGCCTTCCGGGTCGGAAGATGAACCGGTGTCGAAGTAGGTAATGACGTCATCAACAGTGTTGTACAAACCATCTGAACCCGGATTCAGCTCAAAAACACCCCGATCGCCGGTATCATCAGTGATGTAAATGAAGTTATTGGCTGGATTGAACGCAATGCCTGTAGGTTCATTGGAGAAATCCACGGTGGTATAGGTGTTTAGTAAATTTCCGGGCAGACTGGATTCAAACAGATTGTCGCCGGTAAAGTAGGGTGGCATTTCGTTGACCTCCCCGTCGCTGATAATCAACGAATTGGAACCAGAAAGATAGGCTATCCCTGATGGATCAGGGCTTGGCGGCGAAAAGCCGGATGTTTGTGTTAAATTTTGCAGCGTGACCGAATCTACAGGGATACCCGGCACCAGATCGAGTTGGGGCAACAAAGAGATTTCGACCAGTTGACCGGTGGTACGGCCGTTTCCCGACGGGCTGTCGACTAATTCACCATCATGACTGACAATAAACAAGCTCAGGTTCGCCGGATCGTCTGTCACGTCACTGGTTGGGGCAAAAGACATGCTTTGCTTCCCGTTAAGCGTAAAATCCACAAAAGTGCGAGTGCTCAGGTGCTGGCCGGTTGTTGTCAGCTCCACCAACTGCTGTGCTTGCGGCTCTAACACAAACAGGCTGTTGTTATTGGGGTTGTAGGCAATGCCCTGAGGCGCGATTAAGCCGGTTGGCTGTAAATCCACTCGGGTAACCACCCCATTCGCGAAATTGCCTTCACTGTCTGGTTCTATCCGAATAAGTTGCGGTCCGACAGCATCCAGCACAAATAGACGGCCATTGTCTGGATCGACGGTTACCCCTTGCGGGTCTTGAAGCCCAAAATGGCTAATATCCTGCTGCAGCAACGTGCTTGGATTCAAATTGCCTTCGGCATTTTCCTCTATCGTAACCAAGACATCGGGCGCAGACTTGAGGATAAGCATCCGACGACGATAATCATCAAAAGCCACATTTGTTGGGTTTTGAATCGTGGTGGCTAGACGATCTGTCCCCATTCTTTCGGCATAGGGCGCTATCCTGACGATATCGCTGTTCTCAGTAAGTGGCGGACGCAAATTATCCGCTTCGATGACGTGAAAAAGATTACTCCTGGTGGAAAAAACAAGACCAGCCGGATTTATTAATCCCAAATCATCATTATCAAAGGTGCGTATCACACGCGGCGCGGTAACAGTGGGCTGAGCTGACGTCAAATGACTGCCCGTTGGAAAAACAAACAACAAGGAAGCAACAAGGATGAAAATCAATCCAATAATAGTTTTTCTTGAAATAGCATGAATCATCTTGTTATTCCTGTTTTCTTTGAACGAGCGAAGAGCAATGAGTCTTGAAGTTTATGCTGCGTTCAAAATTTATTCGGCGATAAAGTTGTTGATTGTCCGGGCAGTGTAGTCGATGGCTTCTGGCGTAATACCGGGGTACATAGGCAAGGACAGGATACGCTGAGCCAGTTGTTCTGTAACTGGGAAGTCACCTGGTTTATGGCCTAAATCAGCATAGGCGGGCTGAAGGTGGATAGGGATTGGGTAATGGATGCCGGTGGCAATCCCGGCCTCGGTCAGGTGTGCTTGCAGCTGTTCCCGGTTGTCTACCTGGATGATGTAAAGATGGTAGACGTGTTCTGCCCAGTCGGCGGCAGCGGGTATGGTGACGGCCGTATCATCCAGAAGCTCGTTATAGCGATCGGCCGCTTCCCGACGCCACGCATTGCCGGCATCTAAATAAGGCAGCTTCACGCAAAGCACGGCCGCTTGCATAGAATCCAGCCGATGGTTAAACCCCTTGACCTGATGCTGATATTTGGCCGACTGACCCACATTGCGCAAGATTCGGACCTGCTCGGCAACGGCCGTATCATTGGTCACCACCATGCCCCCGTCTCCATAAGCACCCAGGTTCTTGCTCGGATAAAAACTAAAGGCAGCAGCATCCCCCAGGCTGCCGGCACGCCGACCTTTGTACCGTGCGCCGTGTGCCTGGCAGGCATCTTCGATCACGCGCAGGCCGTGTTTTTGGGCAATGGCGAGAATAGCGTCCATATCCGCCGGCTGACCATAAAGGTGAACTGGCATAATGGCCCGCGTGGCCGGGGTGATGGCGCTTTCCAGCAAAGTTGGGTCCAGGTTATACGTTGCCGGATCAACATCCACCAGAACCGGGCGTGCGCCGCAGTTGGAGATTGCCAGGGCGGTGGCAATAAAGGTGTTTGCGGCGGTGATAACTTCGTCGCCCGGCCCAATGCCGTAAGCCCGTAAAATCAGCTCCAGCGCTGAGTAACCCGAGTCAACCCCCACAGCATGAGCCGCCTCGCAGTAATCGGCAAAGGCTGGCTCAAAGTCACGTACCGGCTTGCCCAGAACATAATCCGAGCGGTTCAGTACCCCGGCAATGGCCACATCAATTTCATCTTTAATACCCTGATATTCATGTTGGAGATCTACAAAAGGTACTTTCATTTTTTATACCCGCTGCTGCTTATTGCGTTGCTTGATTGATAAATTCAGACTTTTTGTTATTGACGGTGACGGGCGGACGGCCGTTTACAAGTTCCCGATGTCCATTTTTCTTAAGCGTAACCAGGCCGCCATCAGCAATTGCCACCTGCTCGCCCTGATTTTTCAGAGATTGCTGCGCCGCTTCGATAATCTCCACAACCCGCAAACCGTTTTGCCCATTTGTCAAAGGCGTCTCGTCATGAAGAATGCAATCCAGAAAATGCTGGCACTCTACGCGCAGCGGCTCTTGCAGGTGGATGTACGGGCTAACGACGCTGCCGTAATGGTAGGCAAACTGAAATTCGCCATAAGTATCGGTACGACGAATCGCCTTAACGCGCTTGTCATACACCTTTATCTTTTCGTGGCTTTCCACATCGTCGTAGACCGCCATTTTTTTACTGCCAATCACCGTGATGCGCCGTGTCTTGCAGGGGTCCAGCCAGCTCAACCGAATGTGGGACAGGACATTGTTGGGGAACATCAAGGTCATGTAGGCGATGTCCTCCACATCTTTCTGAATATAGGCCACACCTTGGGTACTCACGCTGGTCGGTTTTTGACCCAAGAGGTGAATCAGGATGGAAATATCGTGAGGCGCCAGATCCCAAATAACGTTTAGCGTGGGATGAAACAGACCCAGACTGGCGCGAACAGCGTCAATGTAATGAATATCGCCTAGCTCTCCACTAACAATCATCTCTTTTAAGGCGTGTACAGCCGGGTTGTACTCGAAGGTATGCCCCACCATCAGCAGGCGGTTCTGCTTTTTGGCCAGTTTGATAAGCTTGCGCGCGTCTTCGCTGGTTGTGGTTAGCGGTTTCTCCACCAGCACGTGCAAGCCGTGTTGCAGACATTCCTTTGCCAGTGCAAAGTGGGTTTGTGGCGGCGTGCTAATGACCACAGCATCCAGACCCAATTCAAATAGATCGCGATGATCGCGGGTAATGTGCGGAATTTGCGGGTAACAGGTACGTATATGGGTCAAGCGCTGTTCATCTAAATCGGCTACCGCTTCCATCGTCGCTGTAGGGATTTCTATGAAGTTCCTGATCAGATTTGGTCCCCAATATCCACATCCAATAAC
The DNA here is from genome assembly GCA_002699125.1 of Anaerolineaceae bacterium. Taxonomy (GTDB): domain Bacteria; phylum Chloroflexota; class Anaerolineae; order Promineifilales; family Promineifilaceae; genus Leptofilum. The sequence continues at coordinate 1,463 of PABI01000067.1, read as the reverse complement.
GCCAATTTTTAGCTTGTTCATGTTATCCTGCTCCTTTTGCAGTAATGACAGCCGGTACGGTTCTTAGGAGAATCTTGATGTCAAGCCAGATGGACTGCTTTTCGATATATTCCAGATCGAGCTGCACCATCTCTTCAAAGGTGGTTTCACAACGGCCGCTTACCTGCCACAATCCCGTCAGACCCGGCAATGCTGCCAAACGGCCAAGATGGCGGTTCTCGTATTTTTCTACTTCATAAGGAATGGGCGGGCGCGGTCCTACCAGGCTCATATCCCCTTTGATAATGTTCCAAAGCTGCGGCAATTCATCCAGGCTTAGCCGGCGCAGCAGTTTACCCATGCGCGTAATACGTGGATCGCCGTTTAATTTGTATGACTTGGCGCTTTTGGTGTCGGGTTGCAGCTCAGACATTTTAGACTCATCGCCCGAAATGTAAGCTTCCATATATTGTTGATGGAGCTTGGCATCGATGTCTGTGCGCATGGTACGAAATTTATAAAAGGAGAAGGTGCGGATGACCCAAACGATACGGCCGTTCCTCATTTTCCGCACCGCGCCAACCCGTTCCTGCTTAAAGATCGCTGGCCCTGGACTGTCTAGCCTGATGAGAAGGGCAACGATTAGCATCGACGGCAAGAGCAAAATGAGCGCCCACAGTGTGACCGTGACGTCAAACACACGCTTGAAAAAATAATATCGGGTAATCCGGCTAATGCCGTCAGAGAGGGGTTCCCGCTGTAGCCACTGAATGTTTTCTAATTGTCTTACAGGAACTTCTTGCATCTCTTATCTTCCAATCCTGAACAAATAAAACAGAGCTTGACTGCTCTTGAGCATATTGTTTAGGGACAACGGTTACTTGCAGATTTCTGGAAACTTGAGGACAGCGTAATTGGGACGGCCGTCGCGAATAACAATTTCAACGGTTCCTTGTAGATGACCATATTTGTGCACCAGGCGTTGGGTAAAAGCTTGTTCATCCTCATGGCGCAGCGGTTTTTCCGTTATTTCGGTACTTTTGAGTACGGCCGTTCCTCTGGTGATAGAGAACGTTTTGCGACCATAGTGGACAGTCTCCATAACTTTTTTCTCCACAAATACAAATACTGCACCGCGTGGAGCTCACGTATGGTACAGTTACCCCTGCCTATGAAGCAGCCCAAACGACCCTGGCCTCCTGACTTCCAATTTCGGGCCTGACTGCAAATGAAATTGATTTTGTTTTGTGACTTAAATAGTTAAGTTTGCTTGTTGTCTAAAACTGGTTCGATTTGTTATCAAACGGTTAACAAGATGTTAACGGTTTATATTATAAGCATAAAAAAAGGATAAATTATTTCAGATTACGTTTGATAAAAATTCAAAATGAATTTTTCGTTTCTCTACCGGACACCTAAGTTTGTACAGGTTGCCCAAACAAATGAAAGGCAACCAGAATATCTAAATCATGCGTCATTGAATA